>MHNO01000001.1 GCA_001819815.1 Candidatus Ryanbacteria bacterium RIFCSPHIGHO2_02_FULL_45_17b
TGGACTTTAGTCCAGAGTGGTTTACTTGCGAACAAAATGGAAGGTAATGGTCCCCCCGCGAGGAATCGAACCTCGATCAGCGGCTTAGAAGTCCGCAGTTTTATCCATTAAACTACAGGGGGAGGAACATAGTTACTCTGTGGAAGGAGGAACTGGCGGCATGCCGAATATTTCTCTTAGTGGAGGCTCTTCATTTTTTTGCAGGAGCTTTATTTCACGCTCGCGCAGGAGCTGAAGCGCCGACTCCAATTCATTGCGTTTTAAGGTGAATCGTTCAGAAGTAAGTTCATCGGGAATCTTTTGCGGCGCATGGGCGAATCGCCAAAACAACCACGCATCCCCAAGGAGAATTATAAGGATAATTGATCCAAATACAATAAGCGTGATCTTCCAGTAACGGGTAGGCATGAAGAGGAAGGTCTGCCATGTTGTCCGCGCGCCTTGTTGAAGACGCCTCTCTTTTGCCGATAGGGTGTTGAAAAAATCTTTCATAATGTAAGAACCGTAAGGAGCATAGTTGCTTGTATTTGGCTATTTTTCGTAGAAATGGTCAGAGACGTTATGTCTGTGAAATAAGGTATCAATTCCGCTTGCTTGATAAATTGCATAATCTGCGCGAGAGTCCCCAGAGCGGTTATATTAAATTCAGCTTGTTTGGCGGCAGGGTCGATGGTTGAATTTGCTTGGATGGAAATAGTTACACCGCTCCGTGCGGCTATTGCTTCAAGAAGTGTTACAAAGGGCACTGCGTTTTCCAAGTCAAGAAATGCGGCATTCAGGGTACCAAGATCATTGCTTCGTTGTTTTATTTCACGCTCGGAAGCCTGCAGAAATGTTTCACGTTTTTCGAGTAAGGCAAGTTCTCTACTTGCGTTGGCAAGAGAAACAAATGTCGGTTGAATAAAAAAGAAATAAAATGAAAACCCCGTGCCTATCAGGAAGAGGTTGCCGATAAGACCCCCTATAAGTACGCGCCAGAGTGTTTGTTTTTCTGTCATAGGTTTTTTCCGCTATGAACGGTAAAGGAAAACGTAAATGAAATATTTTTGTTTCGCAAGATATTTTCTACAGGCGATTCTATGTCATGAAAAGATGGATGTTCACGCATGGCGGAGATAAATTGCAAGAGGTCGCTTCGGGTTGCGGCATGACCACGCAGTGATACGTGGTTTGTTTCTTTTTCGAAAGAGAGGAACGTAAGTGTTATACCCAAGGGGGCTTCCTTAATAATGTCTGTTATGGATGCCGTGAGAGAGTCTTGTGCGATGGTATACGTTGTTTCTAAGTGGTTGAGAGTAGTGTTTGTTTGTTGTATACGTTTTTCTATTTCGCGCGTTTGTTCTGTTTGCGCGGTTCGTTGTTGTGCGGCGAGCAGTTCTTGAGTGCCGCGGTTTTGAAAAAAAAGAAAGAAATAGGTAGGCAGAAGAAGCGTGTTTCCTATAACCAAAAGGATGATACTTCTGACATTCATGTAAGCGAAAAAACGGATAAGGCGCTGATAGCCAATGCGTTTTTTGTCTTCCGGTGGCAGGAGATTGAGTGAGTGTGTAGATGTCATGGTGCGTGTTTTACTATGGTCTATTCTTCTGCGCCCAGCGCAAGACCGATGCTTGTGGCATAGCCGAGCGAGTCCCGAAATTCTATTTCAGGCACTACCTGTTGATTCGGGAGGGCATTTATCCACACATTCGGGAGTGATACGGGTGTTTGCAGTTGGGTGGAAAGGTATTGGGGGAGTCCTATAAGATTTGCTTCTCGTCCGCACAAATATATGTGATTGAGTTCGGAGGTCTCTTTTGACTTCTTTTCTTTGTGCATTTCTTCTCGCCAAAATTCCACCCGGCGCTGTATTTCATTTTGCATGGAGGTTATTAAAGGAAGTAGTGCGTCGTATACCTGCTTACCTTCTTTGGAGTGTCCCATGCCGTAGTCTTTTTTTAGTTGCTCGGCTTTTGCTTCCGGGACAGAAAGGGCTTTCATAATGGATTCATGCATAGTGTTACCTCCGATGGGTATGGTGGAGGTAAGTTGCGTGTAGCCATTTTTTGCAAATAAAAAGCTGGTGCGTGTGAGGCCGATATCTATCACGAGGA
Organism: Candidatus Ryanbacteria bacterium RIFCSPHIGHO2_02_FULL_45_17b; assembly: GCA_001819815.1. GTDB lineage: Bacteria > Patescibacteriota > Minisyncoccia > Ryanbacterales > 2-02-FULL-48-12 > 02-FULL-45-17b. Next base: position 2,094 of record MHNO01000001.1, read on the forward strand.
TTGCATCTTTTTCTTCCATGACTGGAATGATGGAACGCGCTATCGCTTGCGATTCAATTTCAAGAGATATCGGAATAAATTCTGCTTGTTCCATGGCATCGCGGTAGATGCTGATAAGTTCTGTGGGATAAGCGGCTATAAGCACCTCCATGGTGGTCGGGGTGGCTTCGGGAAGAACGTGATATACAAAAGAAGTTTCTTCCGGTGGTAGGGGCACGTATTCCTCTAATTGTAAGGCAATCGCTTCGCGTAATTCTTCTGGCGCTACCCGTGGCATGCGAATACTGCGCACAAATCCCTTTTCTTCCGGCAAAGCGAGCGCCACATAGCGGAATTTTTTGTCTGCAAGCTGTTCCCGAAGCAGGGCGGCAAGTTTTGACGTATCGGTTATAACGCCTGATTGTATAAGTCCGTCCGGAAAGGCGCCGGATCCAAACGTGCATACGCGACGGCCTTGTGGCGTTTTCTCAAATTGAATGTACTTAAAAGATCTATCAGAGATATCAAGCGCGAAAACAGGCAGGCTCAAATAGGACGGAGGTTGTAGTAAACGAGAAAAGAAGGACATGCGCTTAGTATATCATGGAACACGGAACATGGAACACGTAACTTTTTATTATTCTCTGGTATGTGATTAAAACCCTGCCGACATGGAAGAATAGAGCGGCTGTATCATAGAGACGGCAAAAAGCCCGACTACCGCGCCAATGAGTACCATAAGAAACGGTTCTACAATACTGGAGAGATCTTTGGTGGCCGCGGAAACTTCTCCTTCGTAAAATTCCGCGAGTCGTTCAAGCATTTCAGCTGTTTTTCCCGTCTCTTCTCCTACGGCAATCATCTCACTTACCAATATCGGGTAGAGTTCCGGATGTTTGTTGAAAGCGCTTGTCATGGTTTCTCCCTTTTGGATGCTATCGCGGGCCTCAACAAGCACATTGCGAAATAAATGATTTTGCAACACATCTTGCGTGATAGCAAGCGTTTCGAGTATGGAGACCCCTGATTGTATAAGCGAGCTCATGGTACGCGCGGTACGCGCGGAATTTACCTCTTTGGCAATTTTTCCTATAAGCGGTAGTTTGATGATACATATGTCGAGTCCTTGTTTCGCGATGTGCGTGCGCATAAAAGCGTAGCATCCGGAAATGAATCCTACGAACGCGGTAAAAGAGAACAGTCCGTGAGTGAGGAGAAACCCGCTTATGCCAAGAATGACGCGCGTAGAAGCTGGGAGTTCAATGCCGAGGTCGTTAAACGTAGAGGTGAGCGTGGGTACTACATAAATGAGCATAAGAATTCCAATAAGAACCATAACACACAGAATAACAGCCGGATAAATAAGCGCGCCGCGCACTTTACGGCGGAGCTCGTGTTCATTTTTCATTTGTTCGGCAAGAATAATGAGTGATTCGTCTAATTTTCCTGATAGTTCTCCCGCGGATATCATGGCGGTAAAAAGGGTGGAAAACACGCGCGGATGTTTACGCACACTCTCGGTAAAAGATATTCCTTTTTTAACATTCTCAATCACGTCATGAATAACAATTTTAAACGCGGATGATCTTGTTTGGCGTTCCAATGTGTCCAAGGCGCGTGTCAGTGATAATCCGGCTTTTATCATGACGCTCAAATTGCGCGCGAACATGAGTTTTTCTGTAAGAGAAATACGTCCGAACAGGCGCGTAATTCCTGCCGAGACGGGCAGGCGCATATGAATACCTTTTGCGATAAGTTCCCCTTTTTCCGTGGCGGCGATAAGCGTATATCCTTCTTGCCGCAGGGAACGGGCAAGTTCGCGTTTGTGCGGGGCTTCCCGTTCGCCGTTTAGTTCTTCACCGGAAAGTTTTTTTGCTTTGAATGTGTATATCATTACTCTCTTGTTACGCGCAACAGTTCTTCAATGGTGGTTATGCCTTGCACGGCTTTTATTATGCCGTCTTCCAGCATAGTCATCATTCCTTCTGATTTTGCCTGAAGTTCAATTTGATCCGCGGTCGCATGTTGCATGATGAGCTGTTTTATGGCGGCGCTCATTTCGAGCACCTCGTGAATACCAATTCGTCCATGGTAGCCATCGGCGCACTCGCTTGATTCTTTTGGTTTATAAAGCGGTATATCTTTCCACGCGGTCCCTTTTTTAATAATGTTCTCTTCCTCGAGAAACGCGTGGATGCGATCAAGATCAACTTCTTTTTCGAGCGCGGCGAGGTTGTCCTTGGAAAGCGTGTAAGATGTTTTTTCTTTACAGAGTGTTCGCACAAGGCGTTGAGCGATAATAACATTCACGGTGGATGTGATGAGAAACGGCTCTATGTGCATATCAAGAAGCCGCGGGAGAGCGCCGGCCGCGGAGTTGGTGTGCAGGGTTGAAAATACTAAATGCCCCGTGAGCGCGGCGTTAATGGCGAGTGAAGCAGTTTCCGTGTCGCGGATTTCTCCTACCATTATAATGTCGGGATCTTGACGCAGAAGTGATCGGAGACCATTCGCAAACGTGTAGCCAATGTCTGGTTTTACTTGGCTTTGATTGATACGCGGCATGCGATATTCGACAGGATCTTCAATAGTGGATATATTTACATCCGGCGTGTTCAAAATATCCATAATAGTATACAGGGTGGTGGTTTTTCCCGAACCGGTGGGCCCCGTAGCTAAAATCATACCCGTAGGGTGCTTGATATTTGCGTGAAGAATTTCCAATCCTTTTCCATGAAACCCAAGTTTTTCAAGAGTGAACCCTTTTGTTCCTTCCGGTAAAAGCCGAATGACAACCTTTTCACCTTCTGTTATCGGCAGAATGGACACACGGAATGAAACTTTGTACTCTTCTGATTCCGCTTTAAAACGGCCGTCTTGCGGCAGACGATGCTCATCAAGTTTCAAATTTGAAAGAACTTTTATGCGCGCTACAATTCCCGCCGCCACGGTTTTAGGAAGCACCATTGCTTCGCGTAAAATTCCATCGATGCGATAGCGAACAATGACTTCTTTTTCCAGCGGCTCGATATGTATATCGGATGCTTTTTGGAGAATGGCATGCCGGAGTAGCGTGTCTACTATTTTTACAATGGGAAGATCTTCCGCAATTTTTTTCAGATCCTGGTCTTCTTCTTTAGTTTCTGCTTTTTCCGATGATGTGATAAATTGCGTCGTTTTTTCTTTTATGATTTCGCCAAATTCAGCCTCCAAACTCTTTTGATATTGCTGAAGCGTTTGTTTGATGGATGCCGTGTTTGTGAGGCGTGGCAGTATGCGAAGGTTTGACTGTTTTTTTATGAAATCAATGGTGCCAAAATCGTCCGGGTCGAGCATGGCGACTTCGAGATCTTTGCCTGTTTTTTTAAAGGCGATAATGTTGTGTCTCCGCGCGATAGGTTCGGGAATGATGCGCAGAGTATCCGGATCAATTTTTTCTTTCTCCAGGTTTATAAAGGGAACGCCCAGAATGTAGGCCTGCAAGCGCAGAAAATCGTCTTCTTTGATGATGCCTTTGGAAATAAGAACATCGCCTAGCCGCTGGCCGGACTTTTCTGCTTCGGATTCAGCTGTCTCGATATCCGTTTTGGAGACAAGTTCGGAATCAAGCAGGAACGCTTTTAGTTGTTGGGGTTCTATGCGAAAAGGCATGCAAATTCCAGAACCGGTTAATCACCAAGCGCTTTTTTTATTTTTTCCAAAACTTCGTCGAGCGAGTAGTGGAGTTTTATAAGATAGGTATGAGCGCCCAAACTCAATGCGCGCTCCACTTCTTCGGAGCCCTCCAAATTGGTGAGCACAATTACAGGCGTGTTCTTTGTTTCGTCGGTGCTTCGAATTTTTGTGAGCACTTCAAATCCGTCTTTTTGTGGGAGAATGAGATCCAAAAGTATCAGATCCGGTGTTTCGCTTATGCACAAGCGTATGCCGTCATCTCCGGTAAGAGCCGGTATGACTGTGTAACCGGCTGATGTAAGGAGATCCCCGACTGTGCGCTGGAGCGCTGATTCATCTTCGATAAAAAGTATTTTTTTTGCCATACGATAGTACCTTATGTATTAGTGGATAAACCTGATTTTCTTGCATGCGGTAGCGTAAACCAAAATGTAGTTTTATCAGAGTTGTCCGAAATAAATCCAATACAACCACCGGACGCTTCCACAACCGATTTTGCGATAAAAAGACCAAGGCCTGATCCATCGGTATGGGCGCGCTGTGCAGATTTGGCGCGGAAGAATTTTTTAAAAATATGTTCGGCATCAGCGGATGATATGGGTGTGCCATGGTTGGAAATATCGACGCGCGTTTGTGCGGCTTGCTTGCTTATAGTGATGGTGATAACGGTGCGCGGATTACTGTATCGAATTGCGTTGTTCAAAAGATTTTCCATCGCCCATTGAATGTGGTTTTTATCAGCGTATACGAAGGGTATATTTTTTTTCTCTTCAAGCGTAACTGTAAGATTAGAGGCGTTCGCAAAAAATGCCGTATCCGTGATTACTTTTTTAATAAGATCAACCAAAGAAAATGATGCAGGGGTGAGTATCAGGCGGTTGCTTTCTATTCTATTTACGGTAAGGAGATCATTGACGAGTTTTGCCATGCGGTTGTTGTATTCGTTTACCCCTTCCAAATACGAGTGTGTTTTTTGGTCGATTGTTTTGTCGCGAAGCAATATCTCTAATTGCCAGCGAATGGAAGAAAGGGGGTTGCGTAATTGATGCGATATAATACTTACAAATTCCATGCGCGCGCGGGATGCTTCCGCGACGCGTTCAAACGCACCCACGATGATATGGCTTATTATTAGCAGCAATCCTGTTACGGCGATAACAATTAATGCCGCCACTTCAGGATCTGTATAGTAGCGAGCGGCTGTGTTGATTCCCAGTATGGCGATAATGATAACAAATCCCATTACTACAAAAAGAAAATGCGGACATTCCCACAAATGCATTTTCAAGTTGTCGCATTGCGCCTTTATGTTTAATTCCTGGAACATATCGCAAGTATAACACGTTTAGAGAACTTACTACTCGCATTATCCCCAGATATACATTATCTTTTATACATCCATCTCTCGTGTTATCATATATGTACTAAGAAGTGCGTTTTTATATGTAAACAATGGATCCCCTTCGCCCCGCGGACAAACTGGTAAAACGTTCACTTGACCTTCTCAAGGGAGATTTTGTAGTGGTAGGTAAAAGACGCGTGTCGTTATTCGCGTTATCTTTGTTTGGCATGTTCATGGTGGGAGCAGTAGCGGCTTTTGGTTTTCTCGCTTCCCGCTCGGGTACATTGCAAGGAGGATTTGCGGCCAAACAAGTCGGTAGCGAAGTACAAAACTTGTCGGCGACAGAAAATTCTCTGGTGGTGGACGAAACATCTCATATTGTAGTGATGGAATACATGCCGTGGTTCGGATCGCAAGCTGTCAGTTTTTCGACGAGCCCCGCGACCCCCCTCCTCACATCGGATTCAGTATCACAGGGCTATGACTCTTCTGATCGCAAAGTTATTCGACAGCACGTTCAATGGATCCAAGCTCTCGGGGTAGAGGCATTACTGGTTGATTTTACGAATGGGCTCTCGTGTCTTACTGTGAGTAAAAAAGATTGTGGCGGCAATGCCGCGCTCGTAGCATACATACAAAACAATATCGCCACACTATATGAGGAGATGGATTTGATCCGTAAACAGAACGGATCGCGGCTAAAAATTATTCCTTTGATAGGGGCGCAGGAAGGTAGCGGACTTGATCGTACGTCTCCCGAAAAATCAGGAACAGAAATTGCCTTGGAGTTTTTCGAGGGGTTGGTTAATCTCTACCCCGATCTGAATGTTATCTATAATGGAAAGCCCTTGGTGGTAACTTATCACGGTGCTCCGCAAGATATAAACCCAGTAGGGAATGATTGGTGGCGACAGACGCGAGAGTTTTTTGAGGCGAAGGGATTTTCCGGGCGTCTCACACTCCGGCAGATGGCGGGTTTTATTGACGACCAACCGCATCTCCGTAAGCCACAAAGCAATCAAGTGAGGGAAGAATTTGGATTCTGGACCTGGATTGATCGCTTAAAGCCAGGAGCGCCATTTTACTATGAACCAAGTTTTGTGATGCATCAGAACGGGAAGAGAGTCGAAGCATTCACCGCCGCTACCGCGTCCCCTGGTCGGGGCAAAGCAGTAAATATGCAGGCAGGTTTAAACCCGCCATGCGCTACTATTCGGGGAGCCGAACAATGTAGCTGGGGCAATTTGCAGGAAAAAACGCCAGACGCCGCATTTCGAGAACGAGGGAATACATTTCGAGAATACATGAAGATAGCAAGTAGATTACAGCCGATCTTCCTTTTCTTGACGTATTGGAACGGTTTTGCCCCTCCCGATGACGGGTGGGATGAAGAAAGAGCTGGCGACATCGAACCAACAGCTCTTTGGGATTTTGGGCCGTACCAGGTGGTCAAAGAGGAGATCCAGAAATACAAAGCAAATATAGGGGACAGTATAGGTTTTTCCATACGTGGATTTGTGGGAACAGACGCGGGAACGCTTATTCAAGGATTTACCATTCAAGGGTCAGAACCTCTGCCTATTTTTATTCGTGCCCAAGGGCCATCTCTGCCTCCAGATGTGGGGGATCGTATTAAGAATCCAAGCATAGTTCTGTTTAAGGATGGGAGTGTTATTGCGTCAAATGATGATCATAGTCTCACAACATCCGCCCTCCCGTTGCTTAACGCACTTCGTCCCCAGGATCCCAAGGAGTCCGCGCTTGCGATGGATCTAGCACCCGGGTCATATACTATTCATTTAGTTTCCGCAGACAAAGACAAGGGTGTAGGGCTTGTTGAATTGTTCGACATAAAGAGGTATCTTGGTGAACTTCCACCCGATGCAAGACTTGTGAATGTCTCGGGGAGAGGTTTAGTGGGGCGTGGAGGCGAGCAAATGATCGGAGGTCTGATAAAACAGGCCGGATCTCGTTCCTTCCTTATAAGAGGCAGGGGGAAGAGTATGAATGCATCATTCTCCACGATAAAAGATCCTCTCTTTTCTATTTTCAAAGGACAGACCAAAATTGGGGGTAACGATGATTTCATGCAGCAGGATAAAAGTATTATCCAGAGAATGCGTGATGGACTAGCGGGAAATATGATTAACGGAATGAGTAAGAAAGAATCCGCTACCATCGTTGCTTTGCATGATACAGAAACGCAGGCTTATACGGCTATTTTAGAAGATAAGAAAGCCTCTTTCTCGAGTTGTAAAGATAGAAGATTATCTACAATTTGCAGGGTCGGGATTTTAGAATTTTTTGATTTAGAAGCCTTTGAATCCACCTCTCCGCAATCTGTTCCGATTACAGTAAGTCTGAAAAATCCATCTGCCAATGCTGTGCTCAACGGAGCGGTAGATATAGATGTAACACTTGCTGGCAATCAGGGAGAGACAACAGTTGTTTATGCGATTACAAACCCTGAACTTATTTTTGATCCAAACGGTTTGGTGGCTGGGATTTCTAATGTCACAAATCCTGGTGATATCATTCTCGGAAGGTCTAAGGATAGCACTGTCTCTCGACATTTTCTTTGGGATACAAATAAGGTCACTATTCCGGGATCACCTACATCTTTTCTTCGGAATCTACCCTATGCCTTAAAAGTGATTGCCTATGATGATGCAGGGCATTATGGATCGGTGAGCGTCCCAATACGGCTTGATAATGATCGGGTTCCACCCACAGTTTTGCTTGAGGTCTCCCCCAGGATATTGGGAAGTCAATATCTATTTACTCCACGTACCACACCAGTACCCGGAGCGCCTGTGTTCCGTGACCAAGCAACGATTGTTGCCGAGGCGAGCGATAATCAAAACGCGCTAAAGCATGTTGATTTTAAACTCATCGAGATTGAATGGCGACGGGTTGGTCTTACTTCATTGCCATTCTCGGTAACTCGAGCGGAAAATCGTGACACAGGCTCGCCATTCACTTTTGAACTAGATACCGCAACACTTCTCAATGGAACATATCAGATGCAAGCAGTTGCATCTGATATGAATGGAAATATGAGCTCGCCTGATAGCCTGATTATCACTGTACAGAATCCATAACTAGAGGTAGCTTTACAGGGTGCTTAAGTTCTAATCTGAACCGCAACAAGTAAAAACATAAACGCCTGTGGAGTAAAATAGTCAGTAAGTAATTACTAGACTGAACGTACTTAGCGGTTCAACCGCTCAGTACACTGATGATTCCTCCTCAACGACAGACGTTGAAGAATCTGCAGAGGATCAGATTGTTGAACATCCCGTTGCAACGGCAAGTTTGGATGTGATACCATAAAACTATGAATGATAAAGATATCAAAAAATTGATAGACGCGATGAAGGATGTGTTTCCCACAGCCGAGATGGTAGCTCGGGGGTTTGAACACACGGCAACGAAAGAGGATATCAAACAATTAGACGGTCGCATGGATCACTTTGAAGAGCGTATGGATCGTTTTGACGAGCGCATGGATCGTTTTGACGGACGTCTTGATCACATGGACGCGCGCTTAGGCAGAATAGAAGCCGATGTTGCGGAGATACGCGGCAATTTGGTGTATAAAGATGAATTTGAAGACCTGATGGCTCGTGTAAAATATGTTGAGATGAAGCTTGGCATTGAATCTGGCAAATGAACGCACATAAGAAGGTCTAGCTGTCGCATTGACAAAATGGTATATGGTTTGATATCCTAAAGCATATTCAGTTGTGATTGAAAAGGTTCGCCGCGGGGGCGAACCTTTTCACTAAAATAAGCTTTTTATCAACTTACTGATTAGTACTTATAACTTATCACTACTATACTATGATGGATCTCAAAACAATTCATTCCGCCTTGGAACAGCTTGCCGAGGAAAAAGGTATCGCGCGCCAAAAGGTTATGGAAACCATAGAAATGGCGTTAGCCGCGGCGTACAAAAAAGAATACGGAAAACGAGGTCAAATGGTAAAAGCGGTATTTAACCCGGAGATAGGGGATGTTTCCTTTTCACAGATAAAGATGGTGGTGGATGAAACGATGATAAAAACAGACGAAGAACTGGCGGCGGAAGAAACTCTTCGGCAAGCCGAAGCGGAAGTAATGGAAAGTGAAAAGGAGCTTCCTAAAAGACGGAGAAAAAAAGAGGAGGATGAAGAAGAACAAGTCGTGGGTGAAGAAGGCGAGCCGCAGAAAGTTCGATATAATCCGGAGCGGCACGTTATGCTTGCGGAAGCGCGTGAAATCAAAAAAGACGTAAAAGCAGGAGAAGAACTCGCGTTTCCTTTGGAATCTCATGAGGATTTTGGACGTATTGCCGCGCAGACAGCTAAGCAGGTAATTATTCAGCGCATTCGCGAAGCAGAACGCGAGGCGGTATTTGATGAGTTTCAAAACCGCGAAGGCGAGATTGTTTCTGGTACCGTGCAACGGGTGGAGGGTCGCAATGTGTTTGTGGACGTGGGTCGGTCTACGGCGCTTCTTCCGCCAGAAGAACAGATTGCTTTTGAACGTTATCGCATAGGGGAACGCGTTAAAGCGCTCTTGCTTTCGGTTGAGAAAAACCCGCGCGGTTTGGGATTGCATTTGTCGCGCTCTCATCCCCGTTTTGTAATGAAACTATTTGAGCTTGAGGTTCCCGAAATTGCAACGGGGGTGGTGGAAGTGCGTTCGCTTGCGCGCGAAGCGGGATCTCGTTCCAAGGTTGCTGTTGTCTCGCACGAAGAAGGAGTGGACCCGGTTGGCTCGTGTGTGGGGCAGAAAGGTGTGCGCGTAAGCACGGTGATTGGGGAGCTTGGCGGAGAGAAAATAGATATCATCGAATGGGACCAAGACCCGGCGCGTTTTATCGCGAATGCTCTTTCGCCCGCACGCGTGGTTCATGTGGAAATAAACACGGAACGCAAAGAAGCGCGTGTTACTGTTGCAGAAGATCAGCTTTCTCTTGCTATTGGTAAAGGAGGGCAAAATGTGCGGCTTGCCGCAAAATTGACTGGTTGGCGGATTGATGTGCGCTCAAAGAACGAGGGCACGGGTGCTGAATCCGGGGAAACAGATGAGCCTATTGTCGAAGAACTTGAGGAACATACGGAGGTTAAAGAATAATTAGAAATTAATTATAATTGTATGATTGAGACATTTGCCATAAGCATCTCTTTACTTGCCATCTTCTATGCTTTTTTGCTTAAGTGGTCTATTCAGGCTGCTGATGCTGGTTCTGACGATATGAAAGAGATTGCGCGGGCTATAGAAGAAGGTTCGCGCGCGTACTTAAAACGTCAATACAAAGTGGTGTTTGTTGTTGCGATTGTAATAGCTGGTTTTCTTGCAATGTTTTTAGGCCGTATGGTGGCGGGTGGCTTTTTACTGGGCGCGGTTGCTTCCGCCCTTGCCGGCTATGTGGGTATGACAACGGCAGTTCGGGCGAATGTGCGCACTGCTTCAGCCGCGCGGGCGGGAGTGCGTTCCGCGTTTCGGTTGGCGTTTAAGGGAGGCGCTGTTACTGGATTTTTGGTGGTGGGGTTTGGGCTTCTCAGTGTGGCAGGGGTTTGGGCATATTCTCAAAGCATACCGGCGCTTATTGGTTTAGGATTTGGCGGTTCTCTTATTTCTGTTTTTGCGCGCCTTGGCGGCGGTATTTTTACCAAAGGCGCTGATGTGGGGGCTGATTTAGTGGGGAAATTGGAAGCTGGCATTCCGGAAGATGACGCGCGTAATCCTGCTGTTATTGCCGATAATGTGGGGGACAATGTGGGGGATGATGCTGGCATGGCGGCCGATCTTTTTGAAACATATGTAGTAACATTGGTGGCGGCCATGATCTTAGGATCTTCTATTTATGGGAGTATTGAGGGCGCCATGATGTATCCGCTTTTGTTGGGTTCTGTTTCTATTCTCGCCTCGCTTTTGGGCGCGTTCGCGGCGCGCATGTCTCCGAATGGGTCCATTATGGGTGCGCTTTACAAAGCGCTCGGGGTTGCCGTTATTCTATCTGCCTTGTTATTTATTCCTGTGACGCGATCTGTGGCGGTTATTCCGGGTGAAGTGGCTGATGCTAATTATTTTGGCATAACTGATCATATTCCTGCCGCGTGGAGCAGTATGTATTATGCTACTCTTATCGGTCTTGTGATAACGGTGCTTATGGTTCTTATCACGGAATACTATACATCAAAACGTTTTCGGCCCGTACGTTCCATTGCAGACGCTTCTAACCAAGGGGGGGCCGGCACGAATGTCATTATGGGTCTTGCGGTGGGCATGGAAGCGGTTGTTCTGCCGGTTATTATTATCGCGCTTGGCATGTTCTTTGCTTATGGATTATTTGGGATCTATGGTGTCGCGATTGCAAGCGTTGCCATGCTTTCGCTCACGGGAATTATCGTGGCGATAGATGCGTTTGGTCCTATCACGGATAACGCGGGGGGAATTGCCGAGATGGCGGGGTTGCCTCCGGAGGTGCGCGAGGTTACGGATGCTTTGGATGCGGTTGGCAACACCACAAAAGCTGTTACGAAAGGTTATGCCATTGCCTCAGCCGGACTTGCATCATTGGTATTGTTTGCGACCTATACAGAAGCGCTTGTGGCCGCGGGCGCTCATGTGGTTTTTGAGTTGGCGGATCCTCTTGTTATTATCGGTATATTTTTTGGCGCCGCACTCCCGTATTTATTCGGTTCACTTGCCATGCGCGCAGTTGGTAAAGCGGCAGGCAGTATTGTGGAAGAAGTTCGTCGCCAGTTTCGCGAAATTCCCGGTATTATGGAACGTACCGCGAAACCAGATTATGCACGCGCGGTTGATATAGTTACTAAAGCCGCACTCCGACAAATGATAGCGCCTGCGTTGTTGCCCATCGGGGCAACCATACTTGTCGCGTTTCTTTTCGGTCCGGCGAGTCTTGCGGGGCTTCTTGTCGGCGTTATTACATCGGGTCTTTTTGTAGCGCTTTCCATGACATCGGGAGGCGCCGCATGGGACAACACCAAGAAATTTATTGAAGAGGGAAACTATGGCGGCAAAGGCTCACCTGCGCACGCGGCGGCTGTTATTGGCGATACCGTGGGAGATCCCTACAAAGACACGGCAGGGCCCGCGATAAACCCGATGATTAAAGTGGTGAACATTGTGGCGTTATTGTTGGTGAGTTTTCTTGTATAATTTCTAGTACATAAAAAATCCGTTCGTGGGGTTCCCACGGACGGTTTTTCTTCGTTTACTCACTTTTTACGTGATATCGACTACTGGCGTCTTCAGCGAAACCTTCTTTCAATACTTCAGCTATTTCTTCTCCCATGATTTCAGCTTCATCCAGTTCTTCTAATGAACTTGGGTCGATGTGTTCCTTGATTTTGGAGTCTAGACCTGTGGTGGCGTAAATCTCAGTGATACGCTTAGTAAGGCCTACCAATGTTTCTACAACGATTGTTCTGATGCGCTGGGCAGTTTCCTGCACAATCTCATCAGCCCGTTCTGGGGATATAATCACACGGCCTCTTTCATCGTACATCATAATACACCTCCAAAGAGTATTTCTTTTTATATCTTACAGGATAGGGTAGAATAAGCAAATGTCATATAAACCAGTAGTTTTAGTGATACTTGACGGTGTGGGTATTCCACAACGTGAAAGTGTGGGGCACCCGTTTGCGGAAGCCCATCTTCCCACGTTCCATGAGCTTGAGCAGTTTTATCCTTTTACCACATTAAGCGCGTCGGGGGTTGCTGTTGGGTTGCCTTGGGGTGAGGAGGGAAATAGCGAGGTGGGACATTTTACCATGGGCGCGGGTCGCGTGGTTTATAATCATTTACCGCGCATTATTACGGCAATCCGCGATGGGTCTTTTTTTGAAAATAAAGCGCTTAAGGACGCCGCGGAACACGTGAAAAAAAATAATTCCACATTACACTTGATGGGGCTTTTTTCAAGCGGATCGGTGCATGCATATATGGATCATGTATATGCGTTGTTGGAGTTTGCAAAACGTGGGGGAATAGAGCATGTGGTAGTACACCCCTTTACCGATGGGCGCGACGCGCCTCCCGATGAAGGCAGGCAAGACATAGTGGAACTTGCAAGAATAATGCGCGAGTCTTATCCAAACGCAATACTGGGTAGTATCATGGGTCGTTCTTTTGCCATGAATCGCAGTGGCCATTGGAGTCAAACCGAGCGTGCATATAATCTACTCACGGAAGGAACGGGTGCACCGTTTTCTGATGCGGACGCGCATATAGAAGAGTCATACAAAAAGGGCATATCGGACGAATTTATGGAGCCGTGTTTTTATGCAAAGGAAGGCGGAGTGTTTAGTGGTCGCATCAAGGAAGGGGACGCGGTTGTGTATTGGGATTTTCGCGAAGATAGCGCACGCCAGCTTACGCAAGCATTTGTACTGGATGACTTCTCCCATTTTCAACGCAAGTATGTTCAGAATCTTTTTTTTGTAACCATGACCGAGTATGACAAATCCTATCCCGTCGCGGTGGCATTTCCTCCGCTTGAAGTAAATTGGCCGCTCGCGCGTGTGATAAGTGAAGCGGCGCGTACCCAATTGCATGTGGCGGAAAGCGATAAGTACGCGCATGTTACCTATTTTTTTAACGGCGGGCGTGAAGATGCATTTTCCGGAGAAGAACGCAGACTTATTCCTTCACCTCCTTCTTCAGATTTAAAAACACATCCTGAAATGGCCGCTTCTCGCGTTACGGATGCAATTCTTACAGGGATTTCCACGTATGATTTTATTCTTGCTAACTACGCGAACGGTGACATGGTGGGGCACACGGGTGATTTTGATGCAACAGTGAAAGCGCTTGAGGCGCTTGATACCGAGCTCGGTCGCCTGAAGGAAGCGGTGCTTGAGGCAGGCGGCGTTTTGCTTATAACTGCAGACCATGGCAATGCGGAAGAAAAACGATACCGTGAGTCAGCCGAGCCGCGCACAAAGCATACTACGAATCCTGTGCCTTTCTTTTTGATTGCGCGCGATTGCCGTCGCGGAGAGCCTCGCACGGAACAAGAAATAAAAAAACAATACCGCACGGAAGGCGGTGTTTTGGCGGACGTAGCGCCCACGATCCTTGAATATATGGAGCTCGAAAAACCAGGAGAGATGATCGGGATAAGCCTTGGCGACTCACTTATTTCCCGTTCTTCCTCTTAATTACTTCATCAATGATGCCGTATTTTTTTGCTTCTTCCGGGTCCATGTGGTAGTTGCGGTCGGTGTCTTTGTCTACTTGGCTTAAAGATTTTCCCGTGTGATGCGCAAGAATTTGGCTCAGTTTTGATTTTAAGCGCATAACATTCCGCGCGGATATTTCTATATCAACTGCTTGTCCTTCAATGCCGCCTGCCATTACTTGGTGGATCATAATTTCTGCGTTGGGAAGCGAATACCGTTTTCCTTTTGCTCCCGCGGCCAAAAGCAAAGCGCCACCAGAAGCCGCAAGTCCCATGCAAATAGTAGAGACTGCCGGTTTGATGTACTGCATGGTGTCGTAGATGGCAAGCGCGGAAGAAACCGATCCACCCGGGGAATTTATGTAGAGCTGTATATCTTTTTTAGGATCTTGCGATTCCAAAAATAACAGCTGCGCAATAACCGTGTTTGCCAAAGGATCATTAATTGCGCCCGACAAAAATATAATACGCTCTTTTAATAAGCGGGAGTAAATATCATAGGCGCGTTCACCGAATGATGATTTTTCTATTACAGTTGGAATAAGCATATTATTGATTTTCTAAAAATTCTAATACTTTTTTGTTTCGTATAACACCATAAGCGTAATCTTTTACGCGTTCCAAGTCAAGATTCTTTTTTTCGCTTTCCTCCGTTTGTGCAAGATATTGATATGCCCAGGCGTTTAGCTCATCTTCCGTCGGTTCTATGGACTCGTTTTTGGCAATTTCTCGAAGTACCATAGCGCTCCTAACTCGTTTTTCGGCGTCGCTTTGCCATTCATTCCTCAGTTCTTCTTCCTTTTTTTTGATGTGCGTAAGGTACATATCCCACTGCATTCCTATTTGTTCTATTTGCGCTTTTAGCTCGGAATACATTTTGTCTTTTTCTGATTCCACCAGCATATCCGATATTTCCATGGTGGACGCCTCCGATACTGCCTCCAAAAGTTCCATCCGCCGTTTATCATGCGCCTTTTGTTCTTTTTCCAGCTTTATGTTTTCACGCAAAACGTTTTTCAATTCTTCCACGGTTTTGTACGCGCCAAGAGACTGCGCAAATTCATCAGTAAGCTCGGGAAGTGACGCTTCTTCGGCGTTTTTTTCATCGTTTGGCGGAGCTGTTTTTTTAGCGCGCGATTTTCGGAGCCAATCCAGTGATTTTTCCAGCTCCTCCTCGGAGACAACAATTTCTTCTTTTGGTTTTGCGTTTAGGGTTTTTGCAATGTTTTTGTAGTCAGGAAGAGAAACTTCGGGGAGCACGGCGATGTCTGCTTCAAACTCAAGCGGGTTTTGGCGTGCAAGTTTCGTAATACGGACCTGCGGCCGGCCGATAGCATCAATCGAGTGTTCTTTTAGTATGACGGGGTAGGCTGTACGGAGTGCTTCTTCTGCCGCTTCTTCTAAAAGGGTGCCTTCGCCGATTTTTTCCAACACCATGCGTTCAGGGGCTTTGCCCTTGCGAAACCCGGGCAGTTCGGCTGATTCCACAAAACGCCGCGTCACATGTTGAATATGGACATTAAACTCGTCCGCGGAAAGCGACCCCTTTATGGTAACGGTTGATTTTGGTTTTTTGGTAACTTCAATTTGCATCTTTTCTTTTTACCACAAAACTCTTTGTTTTTCAAGCCATTTTGTGTAGAATATACTTGTTCTTATGGAAGCGTGCCAGAGTGGTTGAATGGGCCGCTCTCGAAAAGCGGTATGGGGGCAACTCCATCGGAGGTTCGAATCCTCCCGCTTCCGCAATGATCTACCCCTCGTAAGAGGGATAGAAAAACATTGGTGAGAGGATGAGAAGTCTATCCTGGAACGAAGTGGTAGGAAATCCTCCCGCTTCCGCAATGATCTGTAAAGGTTTTTTGAGAAGCTGAAATGCGGGACGTGCTTTGCGCGACAAAATCTATTGGCAAAATTCCTGAAAGTTTAATTGTGGTGGAATTATACAACTCTGCTCGAACATTTTTTGAACGGAACTGACCGCCTCCGCTTCGCTCCGGCGGAACGCCTGCCTGCCGGACAGGCAGGCTCGGGCGTGGCGGAATTCCTCCCCACACCCAGTATGAGAGAATCTACGGGGTTTTTGCATTTACATTAGGAAGCGATTTTTTCGGACGGCGGGACCGAAAGAAGAATAGTTGCGCTTGCCCACCCTTCCCGTGCGCGCGCAACAAAGCGGAACTCCCTTTGAGTTTGCCAAACGCGAAAGAATAAGTTATCATAAAATGGCTAACAAACATGATGTATTATTTAGTTTATACCTTTTAATGGTATATGGCAAACGAAGCAATGTCAAATAACAAAATCAGATCCAATTTCAAAAAACTGCGGGCACAAAAGGGCTACTCTCTTGAAAAGGTAGCCCGTCTTGCTTATCTTTCATTGAATACCATAGTACGCCTTGAGTCCGGCGTGAATAAGAATCCAACCATCGGAACACTTACGAAAATTGCCAATGCGCTTGAGGTAAGCGTTGACGATTTACTCAAATAATTATGGCAAACTCTAAAGAAGCAAAAGCGCGCATAAAAATAAACAAACTGCTTGAAGAAGCGGGGTGGCGATTTTTTGATAACGAAAAAGGACCA
>MHNO01000002.1:0-865 GCA_001819815.1 Candidatus Ryanbacteria bacterium RIFCSPHIGHO2_02_FULL_45_17b
AAATACCAATCACACCTACAAGAATAGCAACACCACACAAAACTCCTTTCCTCGGTGTGCTTGCCCTACGCCACTGTAAAAATATCCAAACATTACAAATCATGATTACAAAGTTTACGAGATGCAAACCTCCAATAGATGCCAAAAGAACAATCCACCCATCGGTCATGGTATAGACTAAACTGCCAAACGTCCATTCTGAAAAAAGTGAACTGTGCATCGGGGAAAATCCAAAAAAGCCAACCATAAATGATCGCGCATATTCACATAACACCCAAAGTCCCGCTACAGACAAGACATAGCATACAGTCGCGAGACGAAAATGATCACGTGTCCGAATCGAGAGGTATGCCACCCCCACACCAAACACACCCCACCAAAAAGCAAACAAACATACAATAAAAAGCCACACTGGTAAAAATAGTCCGTAGGCTGTCCACACCGACTCAATACCGGCCCATTCCAAAGGCAGAAGGCTAAACATCCACGCGAGCGTAGCTCCAAAAAAAAGGACACCACTCAAGAAAAAAGAAAGAAAAGATTTTTTGTATGACCATCCCTCTTGTGACACATACCAAAACAAAGGAATAAATCCCACAAGCGCGAGTGGCTCCCCTACATACGGAACAAAAAAACCAAACGCAAAAAGAATAGATGATATAAACGCGGCGGCGTATACGTGTTTGCACATGATATGGTTATGGTACAGGAAAAAATTTTTTGCAAAAAGATATGAATACTCTATACTTATATTATGAGGAATATAAGTTTAATAGTAATAACATGAATATAGAATCTGAATCCAAGCACGACATGAGGACACCTGTCGCCATCGGTATAGTGGCGGTTGCCGTTATTATACTCG
>MHNO01000002.1:882-5132 GCA_001819815.1 Candidatus Ryanbacteria bacterium RIFCSPHIGHO2_02_FULL_45_17b
CAAAAGATCAATGGTCATATAAAAAATCTTTTCTCTCTTTTTTCTTCGGCGGCATGATTTTTTTCGGGGCTACGCTCGCGTGGATGTTTGCCCTTATGCCTTTGGAATGGGCTGGTATTGAGTCGGTGTGGACAGCTTACGGACTATTTTTACCAGTGTGGCTATTGATTATTGTCTCTTTTGCTTTTTGGTGGGGGGTGTTTGGTTTAGGCGCGCGATATTTTTTAATTGAAATAGAGAGATACCACAGCGTGGTATCGGCGGTTTTTCTTGGAGTTCTTTGGGTCGTAACTGAATACGCGCGGTCGTTTATGATTGGTTTTTTAGGATTTTCTCCCACGCACAGTTCTCTTTTTTCAGAATGGACATTGGGCAGTTTGGTCTATGCCATGACCGATGGGTGGATGGTGCTTTTGGCATCTATTGGAGGTTTGCATCTCGTAAACTTTGTAATCATGATTTGTAATGTTTGGATATTTTTACAATGGCGTAGGGCAAGCACACCGAGGAAAGGAGTTTTGTGTGGTGTTGCTATTCTTGTAGGTGTGATTGGTATTTCGGCGTTTTTTGGTGTGTTTGTATCAATGTGGCATGAGCACGCATATCGCTCGGCACGTTCGTATGAAATAGGTGCCATGCGTACTGATATACCGCGTGTGTTTTTATATTCTCAAGATATAAGAGTGATACCCTTACGCGAGTCGATTGATGCCGTTATTTCTCTGCCGCAGAAAATTGACGTGCTTGTTGCTCCGGAAAGTGCCAATGTGCTGTCGTTTGATGCGTTGAATGGTATGCGTCTTATTGATCGTATGAAAAAAGATGGCACTACGCTGGTGGATCACATCTATGCGCAACAAGCGGGTGGTTTAGAAAGTCGCACGTTTTATTGGCGACCCGACAGGGGAATTATCGGATTTCAAGGTAAGCGCATACTAATGCCTATCGGTGAATATTTGCCATCGGTTGTAAAGATGGCTCTTGGTTTTTTTGGCTATCAATATACAATTGATACTTATGAAGAAACACGTGCGCTAATTTCTTCTGAAAAAGGTTCTCCTATTACGGATGCTAGAGGAACATACGGATCGGTGGTATGTTCAGAAGTCTTAAATCCAAACAGTATCCGATCTCTCACCAAAGCTGGTGCTGAAGTGATATTTTTGCAGTCGTCTGACGCGTTGTTTAGAGGTAATTTTCTCTACGCGCAGTACATGATTGCCATGGCGCAGGTGCGTGCCATAGAATCCGGTAGGTTTGTAGTGCGCGCATCCAACGCAGGACCAACAGCAATCATAGATAGTCTTGGTCGGGTGCGCGTGAAAAAGGATAATGGGAATGGTGTCATATACTATAATGTGCCTCTTTTGCATATATCAACGCCGTATGTGCGATGGGGCGCGCGGCCGATTCCATAAGGCGTTATCCACAAGGTTGATATACTCTAAAAAGAAGGTTTCTATAAAGAGTGGTACTATAAATATATGAGAGCGTTTAGCTTTAGAGGAGCCTTTACATTTTCGTTACTATTGGTTGCTGTTGTTTTTGTTGGCTTGTTTTTAAGTTTCAATAGCACACTCGCGGATGGTGGACCCGCCGCACCCGAAGGAGGTGGAGGAGACGGTTTCAGTCCTATCGATGATGGTTCAGGACAAACTTTGATACGCGGCAGGTTTTTCAATGATGTAAATGGCAACGGAACCAAGGAAGATTTCGAAGAGTGGATTTATTCTGATGGTACGGCATGTTCTTTATATACGGGAGCTCAGATGAATGTGTCGGGGCTTTCTGCTCGTATAGCTGGGACTAGCTATCCTCCGGATGAGTGTATGTTTTTAAATGGATTTATAGGGGATCCTATTGTTCCCACGTTCGTAACATCATATTTACCTACTCGCGACACAGAGATAACCGCACAGATTCCTTCAGGTTGGCGTTGTTCTCCGAATTCATCAGTCTGCCCAGTACAAATACACAATAGTGGTACTAGTCCTACCGGTAGTTTATCCATACCCATCGGTATCCAGCGAGATTCCATCAACCTTTCTCTTTCTGTAAACCCATCACCGCTTCCGTTGAGTGCCAAACAAAACAGAGATTTAACAGCTAATGTGACAGGGGGTGCTACCGGCAACATCAACTACACATTTTGGTGGAATTGCGATAGCTCTGCTTCAACTTTTGATGATGCTAAAAATGCTTGTGGTGATCCTACTACAGACTCATCCGTGGGTCAGAAGGCCGATGACCAGGGCCCTGCTTCTGGCGATGCCAGTTTCACAACTGCTAAACATATATACGCTCCCGGTACCTATACGGCAAAAGTAGTGGTAGAGCGCGGCAGTGCCCCATCGGTTGAGAGACGCGTTACGTTCACTGTTGCAAGTACTCCTCCCACTACGGGGTACATTATAGGACGTGTATTTAATGACAAAAATGGCAACGGCTCTCGTGATGCAGGGGAGCCCAATATTCAAGATGTTGGAATTGATTGTGTTGGTAATGGTACCGTACCCATTGAAATGGTGGATGACGTAAAAATTGAGCGGGTTAGCGGGCCGACGTATTTTTCAGTTAAGCCACGTGATTGCAACGAAGAGGGTCCTTTTTATGCTACCGGTCTTTTGCAGGCGGGTCAGTATGAGGTTACCGTAGTTCCTCCTTCAGGCTGGGTTCGCACCACACCAAATGTTACTACAGGTGTTGCAGGGGGGCAGTTAGCAGATCCCAATCCGTGGTTTGGTATCAGGCGTGAGAGTTTTATTAATGGCATTGTGTTTCGTGATGATAATGGCAATGGTGTTCCCGATAATGGAGAACAAACATTAATTTCTGCCAAAGCCGGAGGTTGTGGGTATGCTACGGAAATTATTCTCTCGGGTGCTGTTGTCTCTGGAGTTGGGGGAACTAATTTTTCCAGCGAGGCTGATAGATGTCTCTCTGGTTCTCAAATGCCATGGTATAGCTCGCCGGATTTGAAACCTGGCACGTACACCGTTTCTCTCGCGGCACCACCGGGCTGGAAATCTACGACCGATCCAAAGACGGCAGAGGTGAGAGCAGGAAATAATTGGGTGGCGACCGATGACAGCTGGCTTTGGTTTGGGGTGCAACCGCTTGGAATTCCCCAAGGAGACCATTGGGGCGCGAGTGGTATCGATGTAGGCTCATCGGATTGTAAGGTTAACGGATGGGCGGGCGACCCTAATTATCCAGCCGGTGATATAAACATTCGGGTTAAAAAAGATGGGGTTGTTGTCGCGGGGCCGGTATCCGCGGATCAGCTTAATGTGGATGGTGATGGCAACGTAGTAACTGCCGATGACTGGTGGGTTGGTAATGGATGTGCCGCCGCGGCAGGTGATTCTGTTTCTTGTTATTTCGGTGTGGCAAGTCCCATGAGCATCTATTCTTCAATGTCTGATGGGCTTTCGCATCTCATTTTAGTGGAGGCGGAAGATGTTGATTCCGCGGGCGTTTCTACGGGCGTTTGGGTACCACTTGCGGTTGGGAATAATGAAAATACTCCAAAAATTCTTCAGTGTAAACCGCCTGGTAAAGTCCAAATTGAACGCGTGGGCGCGAGTGTTGCCACAAAAGCAAATGTGGATAGCTTGATAAGCGAATCATGCGCCGAGGGGTCTGTGTGTTCAGATAATCCTTCTCTTTTTTCCGGCGTGGATCCAAGCGGACACGGAGCACACGCGAGTAATTTATCTGGATACAATGAAACTGTGGCAACATGTACGTATCCAGTAGGAGGCTCCGAGTGTTCCGTTACTACTTTTTCCGATCCTACTATTGGCTGTACGAGTGATGATTGTGGTCAAGCTATTATGGTTACTGAAGGGCAAGTAACGAAAGTCGTATTTAAATATACCCCCGATTTACCCGACCTCATTACAAACCACCAACCCATCACCATAAATGGCGCGCTTACCACAGGGAGTACCATTACCTTTATGAGCAACGTGAAAAACCAGGGCAGTGGTTCTGCTAATTCTGGCGCCCTGGGTAGATGGTGCATAGACGGTACGGGAGCCGAATGCGCTGGCACAACAAATCCGGCTTCTCAATTGAATCTTGCTACCCCCACATATGGCAGTTTTACTCCCGGCCTGATTTCCAGCTCACGTACGTCTAACGGCTGGACTCCAACAATCGCAAAGTCATACACCATTTGGTGGTGCGCGGATGTTACAAATGTAGTCATAGAATCAGATGAAACGAACAACTGCCACTCGGCACCG
>MHNO01000002.1:5153-38090 GCA_001819815.1 Candidatus Ryanbacteria bacterium RIFCSPHIGHO2_02_FULL_45_17b
AATAATGCTCCAGTTGCCAACGCGGGGCTTGACCAAAATGTTGACGTGGGCACACTGGTAAATCTTGACGGTTCTGCTTCATATGATCCTGATAACGATCCACTAACATATAGCTGGTCATTTGATTCAAAACCCGGTGGAAGTACCGCTACATTTTCAAATTCAAATTCAGAAACACCATCCTTCACGGCTGACAAGGAAGGAATATATAATGTTCGTCTTACGGTAAGCGACGGCGTGCTTACTGATGATGATGGTATGCAGGTTACGGCTAGTGTTGTCGTACCTTCAGGCTTCTCTCTTTCGTGTAGTGATCTCGATCCGGAACCAGATCCGCCGTGTACCGTTACCGTATTTGCTTCATCATTCTTCTATTCATTTTCAACATTAGCTGAAATAAAAGTTATTCCATCTGGCGGGTATAATGGAAGCGTGCAACTCTCTGTTGTTGATGTGAGTCCATCAGTTCCCATTGGTTTTCTTGATGTGTATACACCTGATGGTATTATTGGGTCAAGTGAGTATGGAGGAGGCACATTCTTTAAAGCGCGAGTTAAAACCTCCGAGGCAGACCCTCTTGTGTCAAAAACATTTACCGTTACGATGCGGGGTGTAGATACGGGAAATTCCACCATAAGGGATGATATTGTCTTGTCGCTTATAATACGCGCATCGGATCCAGGAGGTGGCGAACAGTAATGTTTTTTGTAGATATGCACTCTAAACTTAATAGAGGTTTCACTGTCATTGAACTTCTTGTTGTGATGGCGGTGATGGGTATTATAACCACTATACTTGTTTCAGGTTTTCCGCGTTTTGGAGAGCTGCTTGTGCTTGAAAATCAGACGCAATTAATAGCGCTTGCCATACGTGATATTGAGCAACGCGCAGTCTCTACTTTGGAAAGCCCCATAGGACCACCAGGGCAATATCAAGCGTCATTTGGTGTGCATTTTAACAGGGCGGATCCCAGGAGTTATAGACTTTTTTCTGATGTTATAACCCAAGATAATTTTTTTACCGCAGGGGAAGAGGTTGAGATAGTGCCAATTGAGCGTGGTGTTTATATTCATAGAATTTGTAAATTAAATAGTGCAGATGCTTGTGATATCAATATTGGAGATCTTGAGCAGTTAAGTGTAACGTATAAAAGGCCTAATCCTATTATTGAAATGCGTGGCGCTACTGTTACTTCCTGTAATCCAGGTCCGTGTACAATTTCTCCTTTGGGTGCTGGAAGTTACGCAATAGAAATTAAATCTAAAGACGGTTCTCTTGCGCGGCGGGTTATTATGTGGACTACAGGGGCTGTAGCAATAAAAAAAGTTCCATGAATTTATATAATAAAGGATTTACCATCTTAGAAACTCTAGTCGCCACATTATTGCTCTCGCTTGTATTAGCAAGTGTTGCTGGTTTGTTACAGAATTCATTTCAGATAGCACGCGACTATAAAGACAGTGTAACTGCCGCTATGTTGGCACAGGAAGCAATGGAAATGGTTCGAGAACGGCGCGATCAAAATATAGAAACAGGTGATCCGAGCAGATGGCTTGAGGGTCTCGTAGATAATCCTCCTGTTTGCAACAACCCGCAGGGTTGTATTGTAAAATTACAAAATAATGGATCAGTGCTATTTGAGCGGTGTACGGGTGGTTCTTGTGACAACTTACGTTTTGATTCAACGAGTGGGGTGTTTAGTTATGATTCCGGAGGAAGTCTGACGCAGTTTATACGATCAGTTTACATAAAACCAATTGGTTCAGATGAAGCAGAGGTGCGAGTACGGATAGAATGGAAGGGCCTTTTAGGTGTAAAAAACTTAGTACTTGAAACTCACCTATTTCAATGGCAATTATGATTATAAAAAGAAGATTTGCATTGGGGTTTACACTACTTGAGATGCTTATAGCGCTTTCTATATTTTCTATTGTTATAATTGTGAGTGCAGGCGCGCTTGTTATGTTACAAACCGCGCAAAGTCACGCGATAAATTTACAAAATGTCCATGATAATATACGTTATACGCTAGATACTATTTCTCGTGAAATTCGCACAGGTGATAGTTATTGTGTTGGTAATAGTTGTGAGAGAGAAAGTGATGGCATGTCGGTGAGCTCTTGTAATGATTGGTCAAATGGGTGTAATTTATTCTCATTCCGCCAATCACTTAGTGGTGATACTATTTATTACCGTCTACATAATGGAAGCGTGGAACGTCAGGTTAATACTAGTGGGTTTGTGCCCATAACCGATCCTGATAGGACTATTACAGATCTTATCTTCTATACAACCGGGGGTATTGGTTCTCCTCAACGCGTGACGATTCTTATTGAAGTTGAAGCAGGTGATCTTAATCGTCCTGGTGGCGAGTCGCGCATGCGAATGCAAACAGCTATTACCAAACGAAGGGCGGCATTCTAATGAATATATACTATAAAAACAAAGGAACAGCTCTTTTTCTTACCGGTGTTATTATAAGCATAGCGCTTGCCGTAGGTATTGGTGTTTCTACTATTTCTTTTCGTGAACTTCGCATAACACGCACAATTTTACCTTCGTTTCAAGCGTTTTATGCTGCTGATGCGGGAGTGGAATGCGCGTATTATTGGGACGATCAGGATCCATCACTATCTAAATATGGACCGACACAGACAAGTAATTTTTCTATTACATGCTTAGGGGAGGATGATCTAGATACAAATAATATAGACGTAACATATAGTGTTGGTGGTGTCGGTAATTTAACCCGTATATATACATTTGATACAATGGAACTTGATAATGGAAACTGTGTTGATGTTACGGTTCAAGTGCGTGAAAATGTTACAGATACTAATGGAAATGTTTTTCCACGGTGTTTGCGCATAGATTCTTTTGGAGGGAATGCTTGCGTGAGTGGCGGTGTTAAAGTACAGCGTGGGCTTTTATGGAAAGATCCTGTTGAGTGTCCTGATGTATTTTAAACTCATTTCCCATATGGAAATGATCAATCAAGAAATGCTACCATAGCGGGGTATGAACAAACAGGAAGCAAAAAAGCGCATAGAAAAACTCCGACAGGTTATAAATCATCAACGGTATCTCTATCATGTTTTAGACCGTCTTGATTTGTCTGAAGCGGCTCTTGATTCGCTTAAGCACGAGTTAAAAAAACTCGAAGATGCGTTTCCAGATCTCATAACCCCCGATTCTCCCACCCAGCGCGTGGGTAGTTTGGCACTAGACAAGTTTCAAAAAGTGCGCCATGCCGTGCCCATGCTTTCCTTGGAAGATGTATTTTCAGAGGAAGAATTTTCCGACTGGACAACCCGCTTCCAGAAACTAATTCCGGAAGCTAAGCTTCCGGAATTAGTTGGTGAATTAAAATTTGACGGGCTTGCGATAAGTCTGACGTACCAAAAAGGTCTTTTGGTACAGGCTGCCACACGCGGTGACGGAGAAGTAGGAGAAGATGTTACGCAAAACATAAAAACGATTGAGTCTGTTCCGTTACGATTGGAACTTCACGGAAAGCTTCCCAAACATGTTTCTCTATATGAAAAGGAAATAAGTCGCGCCATCACGTCAGGTATGGTAGAAGTTCGGGGAGAGGTAATTATCACTAAAAAGAATTTTGAAAAAATAAATGTTGTGCAAAGAAAGAAGAACGAAAAAATATACGCGAACCCGCGGAATCTTGCGGCGGGTTCCATCCGTCAGCTTGATCCCGCGGTTACTGCATCGCGACACCTTGATTTTTTTGCGTATGATTTGGTAACCGATTTTGGTCAACAAGCACATAGTGAGGAACACGCGTTGCTTACGGCGTTCGGATTTAAGTCTGATCCGAAAGCTGTGTGCCTTAGAAGTCTAGATGACGTATCAGTATTTCGGAACCGTGTTGCGAAAGAACGGGACGCGCTTGATTATCATGTGGATGGTATCGTGGTACAGGTTGATGATAATGTGTTAATGCAAAAACTTGGTGTGGTGGGAAAAGCGCCACGAGGCGCTATTGCGTTTAAATTTCCGCCGGAAGAAACAACAACCCGCGTCCTTGATATTCAAGCGCAAGTGGGGCGCACGGGTGTGTTGACTCCTGTTGCTCATTTGGAACCGGTGAGTATCGGGGGTGTTGTGGTGAGTCGCGCCACGCTTCACAACGCCGATGAAATAGAACGGCTTGGCGTAAAAATAGGGGACACCGTTGTGGTGGGCAGAGCGGGCGATGTAATTCCCGACATACGCGCGGTGCTCAAAGATTTGCGGACGGGAAAAGAGAAATCGTTTCATATGCCAACCAAGTGCCCGGTATGCGAAAATTCAGTGGAGCGTGCAGAGGGAGAAGTTGCGTATCGATGTGTAAACAAAAAATGTCCTGCTCGCAAGCGGGAAGGGTTGTATCACTTTGTTTCAAAAAAAGCTTTTGACATTGATGGGCTCGGCCCCAAAATAATTGATGTACTTCTCGACCAGGGGCTTATACAAGACGCGGCGGATTTATTTGAATTGAAAGAAGGAGACTTGGCACTGCTGGAACGGTTTGGTGAAAAATCAGCCTCCAATCTTGTAAAAGCTATTAAGGAGAAGAAGCAGGTTTTGTTTTCGCGATTTCTCTACGCGCTCGGCATTTTGCACGTTGGCGAAGAAAACGCACTGCTTGTAACGTCATATATCACTGCAACATATAATCTGAAAGCTCAAAAGTATACTATCTTGGAATTGACGACTATCATCCAAAACATGCCGGTTGATAGTCTTAAAGAAATATCTGGTGTAGGGGAAAAGGTTGCCGAAAGTATTTTTTCGTGGTTTCATGATAAGCACCATATCATGTTTCTTAAAAAACTTGATCAAGCGGGTATTGTTGTTGTGGTACCAAAAGTTCGCATGATATCATCCACGTTTCGGGATAAAACATTCGTCTTTACCGGCGAGCTCCAAACTCTTACGCGCGACGAAGCAAAACAAAAAGTACGTGAGCTGGGTGGAAATATATCAGAGTCGGTTTCCAAAAAAACAGGATACGTGATAGCGGGAGAAAATCCCGGTTCAAAATTAAAAAAAGCGCAACATCTTGGAGTAGATATCCTTAATGAAAAGGAGTTTTTAAAATTAATCACATGATTTCCAAACAAGACATACAAAAATTATCAAAACTCGCGCGTATTGAAGTAAGCGAATCAGAAATTGAAAAACTGCAACATGATTTGGATAGTGTGTTAGGGTATGTAGAACGATTAAATCGGGCGGAAACAGGAACAGCTGAAACTCTAATACACGCAAACGAACTTTTTAATATTGCGGCGGATGATGGCGCGCGCGTTGTAGTAGAAGCGGATGCGGCAGAACTGCTTTCCGCCGCGCCGCATCATGATAAATCATTTGTGAAGGTTCCTAGCGTATGGAAAAAGAAATGATATCTATAATCAAAGACACAGTGAGAGCCATTGCAAACGGCGAACTATCTTCTGAAACGCTTGTAAGGCAGACGTTTGAAAAGTGTAGCGCGCGGGAGGGCGATATTCACGCGTTTTTGGAATTATATGAATCATCGGCGCTCGAAGAAGCGCGCGCTGTTGACCAAGCAGATAAGACGGATAGAGATGCAAAACCGCTCTTGGGTGTTCCTATCGCGATAAAAGATAATATATTGGTTTCCGGACATATTGCGTCAGCCGCGTCTCACATGCTTGAGACCTATTATGCTTCCTATGATGCTACGGTAATTCAACGGCTTCGGAAAGCGGGCGCAATAATTATAGGTCGCACAAACATGGACGAGTTTGCCATGGGTTCTTCCACGGAAAACTCGGCGTTTGGCGTTACAAAAAATCCTCATGATCTTTCGCGTATTCCCGGCGGGTCTTCAGGAGGATCGGCGGCGGCAGTTGCGGCTGGTGAATGTATGGGGGCGCTTGGTTCCGATACGGGCGGATCCATTCGCCAACCTGCCGCGCTTTGTGGTGTGGTAGGACTCAAACCTACGTATGGCGCCGTGTCTCGACATGGACTTATTGCGATGGCATCTTCTCTTGATGTCATTGGCCCCATCACAAAGACCGTGGCGGACGCGGAAATTATGTTCAATGTGATAAAAGGTAAAGATTCACTGGATTCAACTACTGTTGAACGAGATGCCGTATTTGAAAAACCCATAAAAGAAATTCGTATTGGAATTCCAAAAGAATATTTTGGTGCGGGTTTGAATGCTGAAGTAAAACAAGCAGTTGAATCTACCCTTGAAAAACTAAAAACTAAAAGCTATCAATTAAAAGCTATTTCATTACCGCATACTGATTACGCGCTTCCGTGCTACTACATCATTATGCCGGCGGAAGTTTCCGCGAATCTTTCGAGGTTTGATGGCATTCGTTATGGCTTTTCGGAACAATCAGACGATCTTTTGGATGTGTACATGAAATCACGCCGCAATGGATTTGGTGATGAGGTGCGCCGCCGCGTTCTGTTGGGTACCTATATATTATCCGCGGGATATTACGATGCATACTACATAAAAGCACAACAGGTACGTTCACTTATAAAACGCGATTTTGAAAAAGCGTTTGAAGAAGTTGATGTGATTGCCTCTCCCACCACTCCTACGCCCGCATTCAAATTTGGCGAAAAATCAAATGATCCAATTGAAATGTATCTCTCGGATATTTATACGGTTTCAGCAAATCTTGCGGGAATCCCCGCGCTTTCCGTGCCATGCGGAGTTTCTAGCGAAGGTCTTCCAATAGGAATTCAATTTATGGGGAGGTGGTTGGAGGAGAATACGTTGTTTCAGGTGGGGAAGAAATGTGAAGAAGTAATGACATATTGAGAATATAAAAGAAAATTGTTACACTATTCATTGATGCGGGCGTAGCTCAGTTGGTTAGAGCGTCTCCCTGTCACGGAGAAGGTCGCCGGTTCGAGTCCGGTCGCCCGCGCAGTTAAAAGAGGGAATTTTGTTTTCCTTGGTCCTCTTTCTGTTTTGGAGGATCTTCTTTTACAACCACGCCGTTTTTTGCGCGTTCCAGTGCTTGTGGTAGGCGGTGGAAATCTTTTCGCAGTTCTTCAAGCACTGTGGTGGAACGAAGCGCGGCGGCCGGATGGTACAAGGGGTAGATGAAATGCTTGTTTACATGAAATAGCCGCCCGCGATCGCGGGATATTTTTGTATCCGGCAAAAAATAATTCATGGAAAACCGACCGAGTGTGGCTATGATTGCAGGCTGTAAAATTTCTATTTGCTCTTTCAAGTAGGGAGCATACGCTTCTATCTCTTCAGGCAGAGGATCGCGGTTTTCGGGGGGCCGTCGTTTTACAATGTTTGTGATGTAAACGGACTCCCGTGGCCAGTTGAGTTCTAAAAGCAGTTTATCCAAGAGTCGTCCCGCAAGGCCCACGAATGGCCGCTGGTGTTTGTCTTCATGAAACCCGGGAGCTTCACCAATAAATAAAACTTCTGCGTTAGGGCTCCCTTCCCCAAACACAAGGTTTGCCGTACTTGAAAGCGGCAGTTTTCTATTCGCCTCTATTTCCTTTTTGAGCGTGTCTAGAAGTTCTTGTTTGGTAGGCATGGTTTGTAATGATCTATCTATTACTGGTGCCAGCGAGGGGAGTCGAACCTCTGTCCAGGGCTTATGAGTCCCTTGTTCTGACCGTTGAACTACGCTGGCGTAATTCTATGTTGACATCCTATCAAAAAGATTACTGCGTTGCTAGTTGTGGAGAAAGGGTCGTCCTATATCCGCAATTTCTTTTTGTGATGTGGCGTGTTACACTTTAACGCATATGCAACAAAATACGGTTTCAAAAACGCTTTTATGGACTGTTCGTGCGGGTGTTTGGTTATTGTTAGTAACGCCTTTAGTGGTTGCTCCTATGTGGTTTTTTCCGTACATTACAGGAAAGGGTTTTTTCTTCCGTATTGTTGTCGAGCTATTCTTTGGCGTGTGGCTTGCGCTTATTATATTGGATGCGCGTTTTCGGCCGCGCGGGGGATATGTGTTGTGGGCGTTCCTTGGGTTTATAGGCATATTGGGACTTGCTACGATTTTTGGCGCGGATCCCTATCATAGTTTTTGGTCAAATTTTGAGCGGATGGACGGCATGGTAACATACCTCCATTTGGCGGCGCTTTTTCTTATGGCATCTTCTGTATTTCGCACGAAAGAAGATTGGATGATGTTATTTTCCATATCTCTAGGGGTAAGTGCAATTATTATATTATATGGATTACTAGAACGTGCTGAAATTATAGATGTACCCGGTTCTGGACCAGGACGTGTGTTTTCGCGTCTTGGAAATCCCATCTATCTTGCGGCGTATTTATTAGTACACTTTTTTATGTTGGGATTTCTCGTTAATGAAGCGGGAAAACAATGGCGAACATATATATTCAGCACATTAACTGTTTCCGGAGGATTATTTTCTTTATATGTTATATATGAGTTTCTATTGGCTGATCAAGTTCAAGAGCTAATTAATTTCAAATATCTAATCCAAAATAGATATATAGGAATATATGTTCTTGCCCATATAATCATTATTGCTTTATTGTATATATGGAAGAACAATAGAGTTTCTTTTTACACTCTCTATAGTTTCATTTTTCTTTCAGGGTTGTATGTTTTTTTTGCTACCAGTACGCGCGGTGCTTTGGTTGGACTTGTCGCGGGATGTGCGGCAACTGTGTGTACGCTCTTTTTGTTTTCTCTCCGCGATAATAAGCGACTCGCGGCGTATATGAGCGGGGTTATGGTTTTTGGTATTGCCACTATGGGTGTTTTTTTTATGATACGCGACAGCGCGTTTGTGGCTCGTTATCCGATACTCCAACGTTTCGCCGATATTAGCGTGCAGTCTTCTACCGCCCGATCACGGCTTATGATTTGGGGTATCGCAAAAGAGGCGTTTCAGGAACGGCCTCTCTTGGGATGGGGTCCTGAAAATTTTATTATTCCGTATGCCAAGTATTATAACCCCAATTTATATGGAAATGAGCCATGGTTTGATCGCGCGCATAATATGCATTTGGAGTGGTTGGTGGCTGCGGGCATCATGGGATTTTTAGCCTATCTTCTAGTTATAGGATCAAGTTTGTACGGACTTTGGCGGATATGGTTAACTCGCGCGGCACAACCTGCTGCGGTTGCCATACTGGTTGGTTTTCTTGTTGCGTATCTTACCCAGAACACATTCGTATTTGACAATGTTATTACGCTTCTCTTTTTTGTGTTGCTTCTTGCGTTTGTGCAGAGTATGTCGGTGTCACTAACGCCAGATTTAGATGCTCAAAGCGCCAAGAAAAAAAACGTTTCGCGAACAAATGGCGGATACCCTGTGATAATTGCGTCGTTCTGTATTGTTGGTGGTATTGTGTTAGCCGCGACTATACATACGAAACCTATTCAAGTTGCGGGTGGGATTATTGATATGTTGAATGGCGCGTCTGCTGGCGGTACCGCGTTAGGTTTTACAAACAACGTAGACGCAATGGTTGCAAAAAATACCTTTGGCACCGGGGAAGTGCGCGAGCGTTTTGTGGATGTGTTGCTTGCGGCTACGCGCCAGCAAGATCAGGCGTCTGCATCAGACCTGCTGTTTCTCCTTACCCACGGCATTAGTCAAATACGGGCGGAAGCGGAACGGAATCCAGATAACGTCAGGTCTCTTATTTCTCTTGCAAAATTGTTACAGCTCCGTCTCACTGTTTCCGGTAGTCAATCGGATCGCGATGAATCGATTGTTGTCTACGAAGAGGCAATCAAAAAAGCTCCGCGGTACCCGTCTTCATATATTGGTCTCGCGGAAGTGTATTTGGTAACGGGTGATACAAAGAAAGCGTCAGATGTGATGAATGAGATATTCCAGGAGATGACTCGTCCAAATACCTTTATCTATCCTCTTTTATCTGTAAGTATTCTTGATGGCGATTGGGAACGCGCGATCCAGCAGGTGCGGCGGTACGAGTCGTTGGGGAATACACCACTTTATCCGGCGCATGTGTATCTCGAGCCAGAAAAATTGGATGAAGTCATAAAACGGTCATTTGCACTTAATGATCCGGTGGGACGCGAACGATTCTTAAAAACACTTCTCGAAGTGCAGGAAGAATCTGTCACTCTTTTAGGGCTCGCGGAAACAGCGGCGGAACTTGAAAAATGGGATGACGTTACCGTGTATGTATCGCGCGCGCGCGAAGTTGCAAGGCCCGCAGAACTTCCGCTTATTGAGGAGTTTGAAAAACAACTTCGTAAATAACACAGACTTTTATGATGGCAGATCGTCTTTCTTCTTATGTGACGTGGGGCATCGCGCTTGTTTTAGTGGCGGTGCCGCTGGTATTTTGGCATGGTGTTTTTTTCCCACACACGTTCATAAAGACTATTGTTTTTTATGTTCTCATGGAACTTTTATTTGCGATGTGGATTGTTCTTGCGGTGGCGCGTCAGGAATATCGTCCGCGGTTTTCGGCTGTTATGGGAGCATTTCTTCTGTTTCTTGTTTGCATGGGTATCGCGTCGTATAGCGGTATCAACGACTCAAAAAGTGTGTGGTCCGAATATGAACGTATGATGGGATTTATAACATGGTTGCACGCGGGCGTGTTTTTTTTGGTACTCTCGAGCATCGTCCAAAAGGATGCACAGTGGCGTATGATATGGAGAGCGGTTATAGGTACGGCGGTCGCGGTCGCTGGTTTTGCGGTATGGCAAGGATTCACTACAAGCGATTTAAGTATTTCAACTATCGGAAACGCCGCGTATCTTTCGTCGTACCTGGTACCTATATTTTTTCTTGCGTGCATGTATTTGTTACGGGAAGAACAATTCACAAAACGTGTATGGCTTTATGTGGGGTTTCTTTTGTTGTTTCTACTCGCGATTGCATTTACCCAGGCGCGCGCGGGAGTTGTGGGGCTTTTGGTCGGCGGCGGTATCGGCGTGCTCTTATTTATATGTTTTGGAAACCCGCAAGAACGCACGCTTGGGTTGCCAAATAATACGCTTAAAAAATATATGGGAGCAGTAGCTCTTTGCATACTGATGGTATTTGGTATGGTGGTGTTTTTGTTTTCCGCTGATGGGTATCAGCTTCCCGGACCTTTTGCCGGACTTCTTGATTTTTCACTCGAGAATCGAACAACTGCGGGACGTTTTTTGGTGTGGAGTATCGCGTGGGAAGGGTGGAAGGAACGATTTTTATTTGGCTGGGGGCCGGAACAATTTTCTATTCTTTTTAATGCGTATTACAAACCAGAACTATACGCGGTGGAGCCATGGTTTGATCGCGCGCATAATTTCATTTTCGATTATGGTTCTACCATGGGCATAGCAGGTTTGATTGCATATGTCAGTATGTTTGGCGCGGCCTGTTATATGGCTATAGACAAATGGAGGCGGAGAGTGATGCCGTTTTGGTATATGGTCATGGTGTGTTCAATCATAGGCGCGCATCTCGCGCAAAATCTTTTTACGTTTGATACTATTTCTTCGTTGCTTGTGGTACTCGTGGTTCTTGGCTTTACTAGTTCGCGGGAAGGTATTCAGCATGATACCCGAGCGGCAGGGCGTGGTGTTTTTGTGGCGGGAGTTGTCGCTGTACTTGTTATGGGGACGGCGGGGTATGTTACGGCGGCGCGTCCGTTTTTGGCGAATGCGTCCGCGCATCGCGGCTGGGAGCTTCTCCGTACCGGTGGCGGAGATGAGGCGGCGATCGCTGAATTTGAAAAAAGCATTTCATATGACACACACTATTCTGTGGATGCCCGAAGATTTGTCGCGGAATATGTGTTTGAATTTCTCAAACAAGACGGAAAGCGCCCCGATGAATCATTGGCGCGACTCATGCGGTATGCGATAGAACAGATGACGGAAAGCATGGCAACAGAACCCGAAAACGTAAAATGGGTTATGTATCGGGGAGAATTACATAGTTTGTTTGCGCAGAAGTTCGATGTATCGTTTGCCAAGAAAGCGGAAGAAGATTTTACGCGCGCGCGGGATATGTCTCCAGGGAGGCCGCAGATTTATTTGGAACTTGCCCAGGCGCGTAAGATGCAGGGAGATACCGCCAAGGCGTGGGAGTATATTGACTATGCAATACGCATGGCGCCGAATTTTTACTTTGGGCATCTGAACGCGCTTGTTCTTGCAATTGAGACTGGAAATACTTTTCGTGAAACTGAAGAGTATACGTGGTTAGAAAATACTGATGCCACGGGTACATTACGCGACGAAGCGATCCGCGACGCTTATGTGAAGGCGCGCCGGTACCAAGACGCGGTGATCATTCAGGAGAATGTTGTTCATTTTATAGATAAAGAATACGCGTCGTCTCCTTCTTATCGTGCCATATTTTACGCGCATCTTGCCGCGCTGTATCAATACGCGGGCGATATAGAGCGCGCGCGCATGACGGCATACAAGGTTTTAGAACTTGACCCAAAGAAAAAAGATGAGGTCGAGGCATTTTTAAGCATATTGCCGTGATGTGTTTTGTTTGCAAACTTTAGTCTTTATTGTATCGTTACAAGATTATGGAACGTATTCCTATAGGTATTGTGGGAGTTGGTATGGTGGGGGGGCAACTTATGCGCTACTTTTTGGACGAAAAAAAATACCAGCGCGGTAAGGAGGTTTTTTTGTTTGATAAAGATCCCGCGAAAGCATACACCGATGATGTAAATGCAGCATCCATTATTTTTGTGTGCGTACCAACACCTCGCCGCGGCGATACGGGCGCGTGTGATCTTTCTATTCTTGAAAGCGCGATTCATATGTTAAAAGAACCAAAGGTGGTTGTTTTGAAATCCACGGTTCCGCCCGGTACTACCGAATATCTGCAACGTGTATATCCCCAACATTCTTTTCTTTTTAATCCGGAGTTTCTTACAGAATCGCGGGCATGGGAAGATATGCTTCGGCCTGACAGGCAAGTGGTGGGCTATACCGCAAAATCTCTCGAACACGCAAGCGCGGTACTGCAACTTCTTCCCAAGGCGTTTTTTTCTTCACCAGGCACATTGGGTACCTACACATTCACGCGTGTGAATGCCACGGAAGCGGAATTGGGTAAATACGCGGGAAACACATTCGGCGCGCTCAAGGTTACATTTGGGAATGTGCTTGCGGATTTTTGCGAGCTCATGGAAGCTGAATATAAAAGGAATGGCGAGGATGTGCCCGTGCAATATAATAATGTTCGCATGATGCTTGCCCACGACCATCGCATTGGGGACGCGTGGCTTGATGTGACACACGGATTATATCGGGGGTTTGGGGGGTATTGTTTTCCGAAAGACGTGAGTGCAATCATTGCGCATGGAAAGGAGCTC
The DNA here is from genome assembly GCA_001819815.1 of Candidatus Ryanbacteria bacterium RIFCSPHIGHO2_02_FULL_45_17b. Lineage (GTDB taxonomy): Bacteria > Patescibacteriota > Minisyncoccia > Ryanbacterales > 2-02-FULL-48-12 > 02-FULL-45-17b. The sequence goes on from MHNO01000002.1 coordinate 18,469, forward strand.
TTGGAAAAGCTTCCCGAAAGTCATCCGCACAAAAACCAATACAAAAAAGGTATTCGATTGTTGGAAGCCATGTGGGAGTATAATGAAGAATTACTTGCCGGACAAAACCTTACCATCAATGATGTAAGCATGCATGATAAAGAATGGATACAAAAAAGAGTAAAAGAATAATAAATTAACAATAAGAGATATATGAAAACAAAAGTAATCGTTACGGGAGGCGCGGGTTTTATTGGATCTCACCTTACAGACGCTCTTATACGGGAAGGATACGAAGTTCATGTGATAGATGATCTTTCAACAGGCAAAAAAGAAAATATACATCCAAAAGCGGTATTTCATCAGGCAAGCATTTGCGACTTTAAGACCATTGCTCCTCTTTTTAAGGGAGTCGCGTATGTGTTTCATACGGCGGCAAATGCCCGCATTCAGCCGTCCATTATTGATCCGCGCTCATCCAATGAAACCAATATCACCGGAACACTGAATGTGTTAGTTGCGTCCCGCGATGCAAAAGTAAAGAAAGTTATCTACTCTGCTTCATCCTCAGCATACGGTACTCAAAAACATATGCCGCTTCGTGAAGATATGAATCCGAATCCACAAAGTCCTTACGCAATACAAAAATTAGTTGGTGAGATGTACTGCAAGAACTTCAACAGTTTGTATGGATTACCGACTGTTTCTTTACGGTATTTCAACGTATACGGTCCGCGCCAGCTTACGGAGGGTGCCTATGCCACCGTAATCGGGATTTTTTTCCGCGAGCTATCAGCAGGACGTTCCATGCCGATTGTGCAGGACGGCCGTATAAAACGGCGCGACTATACGCATGTATCTGATATTGTTAATGGAAATATGCGCGCTATGAAAAGTAAAAAAGTGGGCAAGGGGGAAGTTATAAATTTAGGCACGCGCCGCAATTATTCCGTTGTAGAAGTCGCGCGGCTCATTGGCGGCCCAACTCTGTTTATTCCCAAGCGGCTTGGTGAAGCAAAAGAAACACTGGCTGATAATACGCGCGCCCGGCGTTTGTTGGGGTGGAAACCAAACGTAATTCTTACCGATGGCATTAGAGCGTTGAAAGAGTTACATAAGCTCTCATAGTCCCGTTGTACCTACTTTTCTTGACTTTACATGGCTCATCTGATATACTCAAGATATTGGGTGTTTAAAAACACTAATCTGCATCGCACATAACTCCGCTTAGGCGGGGTTTTGTGTTTGCGATACTTCTTATGTTACAATAAACGCGGGATCGGCGGCAGCACCCATATTTTGATGTAGATTGGGGTTTACTCCGCCGATTCCTGCAAAAAAACTCGCTTTATGGCGGGTTTTTTTGTTAGCATGGAAAGATGTTGAATGTTTATGAAAACGTTGCGCTGGCGCCGTATACTTATATGAAGGTGGGAGGACCAGCTCGTTTTTTTGCCGAAATAAAAACAGAAACAGAATTGCGGGAAGCAATCATCTGGGCACAGAACAGTCATGTACCTATTGTTGCATTGGGTATGGGATCAAATGTTCTTATTGCTGATAAAGGTTTTGACGGGTTGGTAATACGCGTGCGCTGTTCCGAACTTTCCCAAAACGGAGAACGTGTGTACGTGGGTGCTGGTGTTTCTATGGCGCAGGTAGCGGCTTTTTCTTTACAAAATAATCTTTCTGGTTTTGAGTGGGCCACGGGTATTCCGGGAACAATTGGCGGATCTGTGTATGGAAACGCTGGTTGTTTTGGTGGAGAAATACAAAATATTCTGGAGGACGTTTTTGTTTTCGATATCAATGCCTCTCTAAGTTATACATTATCGACTCACAGCTGTAATTTTGGCTACCGTGAAAGCATGTTTAAAAAACAGAAGCATTTGGTTATTCTTGGCGTCACTCTAAAGCTTAGACATATTTCAGATGAAGAAAAAAAAGAAAAACAGGCATGGGTACAACACATGATGCGTGAGCGTGTGGCAGAACAGGCAATTGGCGAACACACCATGGGAAGTACGTTCAAAGGTATTGTTCTCTCTCATGAATTAATGGCGCGTATACAAACACACGATGTGCGTTTTCAAAAGCCTGACAATGCGTGCTGGATTTTTGAAAACAGGAGAGGAATGATTTCGGCGGGTTTTTTTATTGAGCAGGCAGGATTAAAAGGAAAAAAAATAGGCGGTGTTTCTGTGTCTTATAAGCACGCGAATTTTTTTACGCGAGATGAAACAGGAACAGCGGAACACGCGATGATATTAATTGCATTTGTGAAAGAATATGTGCACAGAAAATTCGGTGTCATGCTTGAAGAAGAAATTCAATACATCGGTTTTCAGTAAAAAATAAAAAGTTGTCCACACCTTTTACCTAAAAAATATTTTTTAGATTTTTTTTTGTGCGATAATGAAAAAAGATTTCAAAAAATATTTTTTTGAAATTTGATATGCATATATAAAAGGTCGATTACTTTACGATAATATTTTTTATACTCATGGCACGAAAAAAAGCAAAGAAAGCAGCTCCAAAGAAAGGAGGCGCGAAGAAAGCAAAGAAGCGCATGTAGTCTCTTTACTCCCCCGATACTATCGGGGGAGTTTTTTTTGGCGAACTCTGTGATATACTGGAAGTATGCAGACAACAATTAAAACAAAGAACATATCTCTGACAGACGCAATGAGGTTGTATATGGAAGAAAAAATATTCAAACCTGTAAAGAAGGTTTTTGGAGATCAGCATATGCCCGATATGGTGCTTGCCTTGGAGGTTGGGCGAAGTACGCGGCATCATCGAAAAGGATCCGTGTGGGAAGCAAAAGCAACCATACAATGGAATAATGAGTTATTGCGCGCAGAGACGGCGGGTGAAAGTTTTTATGAAGTTGTTGATCTTCTTGAAGAAGAGTTTATGCGAGAGATAAAAAATTCTAAAGGGAAAGAATATGCTCAAGAACGCAGAGGCGCCCGGCGTGCCAAGAAAAAGGCAACTATTGCAAACATAGCTCAGTTTTCTCATAAGGGCCGAACGAGAGAAGAAGGAGTATAAGTATAGCGTCGAAACACCATTATCGAGGGGTGTTTTATTATTCGCGCTCTTGCGGAAATATTTTTGGTGTGTAATAACAAGATTCATGGTGGTTTCAAAAGCATATAGACAATTTTGGAAGCTTGGCAACCGTGAAGTGGACACGGAGATGTTTGATGTGAATAAAGACGGAGAGCTTGTTATTCGTGAAGGTCACTATCAATACAATGTGTATGATCTTGCGCGAAAATTCGGTACATCGCTTGAAATTTTTATGCCATTTGTGGTGGAAGAGCGCTTGAATAAACTAGTAAACGTGTTTACACGGCACATGAAGCAAACGGGATATAAAGGAAAATTCTTTTATCATTATCCCATGAAGGTGAATCAGAATAAGGAAGCGGTGTTGCCGCTTGTCTCGGAAGGAGCGCATTTGGAAGTGGGTTCAGTAAACGAACTCACGTTGGTATGCAAGCTTTGGGAAGGAAATTCAGTGCATCATAATATTCGCGTATTGTGCAATGGCCCCAAAACGCGTTCGTATGTTGACCTTATTTTTCGCATGCAAGCAAGTCAGTTGCGCATTGTTCCTATTATTGAAGATTTGCAGGAACTTGACTTGTTTAAAGAATTTCGCGGAGATATTGGAATCCGCATCAATTTGGAGACAAAAGTAAAATCTCATTGGGATAAAAAAGCTGATCGGTTTGGGTTAACCGCGGAGGAATTACTGGATCTCGGAAAAATCCGCAATTTAAAAATATTACATTATCATATCGGCTCGCAAATTGAAGTGGGGGAAGATATTGTTCGCGCGCTGAAAGAAGCTTTTGGGGTATATAAAAAATTGCGCGCGGTGCATTCTTCACTTGATACGATTGATATGGGCGGCGGGTTTGCTATTCCGTACGGAAAAAAGCGGTTGTATAGTGCCGATGCGATTAGTCGCCGTATTGTTCAAACGTTAAAAAAACTGGCGGATGACGCGTCTCTTCCTCATCCGAACATTATTGTAGAATGGGGGCGGTATTTGGTGGCTCCCGCGCAAATTACGTTGTTTAAAATAGTTTCGGCTAAAGAAGTGCCGAAAGGGCTTGCCAAGTTCTGGTATGTAATTGATGGCAGTTTTATGAATGATCTTCTGGATACATGGGCGCTTCACCAGAAGTGGCATGTGGTGCCGGTAAATAAAATGGATGCCAAAAAGAAAAATCGCGTGTGGCTTGCGGGTCTGTCATGCGACTCGGACGACAAGTATACGGCGAAAGACGGATATCTCATGCTTCCGCGGCTGGAAGATTTGGACCACGGGGAGGATTTGTATGTAGCCATTTTTGATACAGGCGCGTATCAAGACGCGTTCGCGTCGCATCATTGTTTATTGTCTTCGCCACTTAAAATTGTGCTTCAAAACGGCATCGTGACTATAGCTCGCAAGCGGGAAACGGCGGAAGAGATTGGGAAATTGTTTGGGTGGTAGAGGGTCGCTTGTTTTTGCTTTTTGTGCGCCGATGCTCCAGTCATGAAAATAAAAAGAGCTAGGATTGTTGTCCCAGCTATAGATGTTATCCTCCAATTGCTTTTCCCCTCATTCGTACTATAATGCAGGAACTATGTCAATTTTCTCTTCTATTTTTGGAGATGCGAATTTACGCTTTTTGAAGGGGTTACAATCGGTTGTGGAGCGGATTAATGCGCTTGAGCCCGAGATGCAGAAACTCGCGCTGGAGGATTTTCCAAGGAAAACACAAGAATTTAAAGACCGGTTTGCCAAGGGGGAACTTTTGGACAATCTACTTCCGGAAGCGTTTGCATTGGTGCGGGAAGCCGCGCGTCGCACGCTTGGTCAGCGGCATTTTGACGTGCAGTTATTGGGAGGCATAGTGCTTCATAGGGGACAAATTGCGGAGATGCGCACAGGCGAAGGAAAAACGCTTACCGCCACGCTTCCTATTTATTTAAACGCGCTTGAAGGAAAAGGCGTGCATGTGGTTACGGTAAACGATTACCTCGCGCGCCGAGACATGGTGTGGATGGGGCAAGTATATCACGCTCTTGGCTTAGGAACCGGATGCATTACGCATAGCGCAAGTTATGTGTATGATTCTGATCACGTTGCGGATGCGCAGAAAAAGATTGATTCAAAAGATACTCTTGATGAAAAGCGTGATATAAAAGGAAATTTCGAGGTGGTGGAAGAATATTTGCGTCCGTGTACCCGCAAAGAAGCGTATGCGGCAGATATTACATATGGCACGAACAATGAATACGGGTTTGATTATTTACGTGATAATCTCGCGTATCAAGCGGATCAAGTTTCGCAACGAGAACATGTGTTTGCCATCATTGACGAGGTTGATTCCATTTTGATTGATGAAGCGCGTACACCCCTTATTATTTCCGCGCCTGATGAAGAGTCGGGTGAACTCTATAAAGTGTTTGCCACCTTGGTGCCAAAATTAAAACAAAACGAAGATTATAATGTAGATGAAAAATTTAAAGCAATCACGCTTACCGAGGTGGGTATTGAAAAAGTAGAGCATCTATTGGGGGTAAAAGATATTTATACGGAAAAAGGAATTCGATATGTGCATCATTTGGAACATGCGTTAAAAGCGCATGCTCTTTTCGCGCGCGATCGCGATTATGTGGTAAAAGATGGCGAAGTAATAATTGTGGATGAATTTACAGGTCGCTTGATGCCGGGCAGGCGGTGGTCGGAAGGATTACACCAGGCGGTGGAAGCAAAAGAAGGAGTCGCGGTACAGCGGGAATCACGAACGCTGGCCTCTATCACATTCCAGAATTATTTCCGGCTCTATAAAAAAATAGCGGGCATGACAGGAACCGCGCAAACATCGGCCGAAGAATTTCATAAAGTATATAATCTTGATGTTACCACCATTCCAACCAACAAAGAGCTTGTTCGGGATGATCGTCCTGATAAAGTGTATCAAAGTACCGCGGGTAAATATCAAGCGGTTATTCAGCAAATAAAAGAATGCCATGAAAAAGGCCAACCTATATTGGTAGGAACTGTTTCCATTGAAAAAAATGAACTGTTGGGCGCTATGTTAAAACGCGAAGGCATTGCGCATCAAATGCTTAACGCGAAACATCACGAAGAAGAGGGCGCTATTATCGCGCAGGCGGGGCGTAAGGGCGCGGTAACCATCGCCACCAACATGGCAGGCCGCGGGGTGGATATTATTTTAGGAGGAAATCCTCTTGTGCCCGATGAGGCAGAAGCGGTGCGTAACGCAGGAGGGCTTTTTGTACTTGGCACGGGGCGGCATGAAGCACGGCGGATTGATGACCAGTTGCGCGGCCGCGCGGGGCGCCAAGGGGATCCGGGGGCGTCGCAGTTTTTTGTGTCTTTGGAAGACGATCTGATGCGCGTGTTCGGGTCGGATAAAATTAAGCGGCTTATGGGGACGTTCGGCATTCCGGAAGACGAGCCGATTGAAAACCGCATGGTATCCCGTTCTATTGAGTCGGCACAATCTAAAATTGAGGGGTTTCATTTTGACGCTCGTAAACACTTGCTTGAATATGACGATGTCATGAACAAGCAACGGGAAGCGATCTACCGCATGCGCAGAGATTTTTTACATGACTCGCCGGAAGTTATCCGGGAGCGCGTGGAAGATATGATGGATCAAGAAATGCGGAGCCTGGTGGAGGGGCATACGAGAGATCAGAGTCTTGGTTTATCAACCGGCGGATGGAATAGCGCGGAAATAGTTGAACAGGCGCGCGCCATGAATATTCCAGTTGAAGGGTTATCTGAAGAATTGTCGCTTATACAGAACGCGGACGCGGTGGATGAAGGAAAACGAGAACAAATGATCACGCTTTTGCAAAAACGCGCGGATGCAGCGTTCGCCGTAAAAGCAGGGGAAATGGGCGAGAATATGAAAAATGTTCTTCGGTACTTCGCCTTACAAACGATTGATTATTTATGGACTGATCACCTGGAAGTTATGGATTACACGCGAAGTTCCGTGCGTCTTCGCGCGTATGGCCAGCGAGACCCGCTTGTTGAATATAAAAACGAAGCGTTGCGATTGTTCCAGCAATTCAATACCGCGGTTGGACATGTTATTGTGACGAACATCCTTAAATTTAATTCTTCGGCATCGGGACAGACAGCGCAAACACCTCAACAACGCAATCTTACACTTACTCACCCGTCTACTGTAGGAGTGTTACCTCCACAAAGTGCTACCTCTACACAGACCTCATCGCCTCCGAAGGATCCCAAATTCGCAGAAGTTGGAAGAAATGATTCCTGCCCCTGCGGAAGCGGGAAGAAATATAAAAAGTGTCATGGAAAGTAAAGAAAAAAAAGTAATGACTCTATGCCTAATCTACCGGCATCCGAGGATATTGCTTGGAATGAAAAAGCGTGGATTTGGCGCAGGAAGATGGAATGGATTTGGAGGAAAAGTGGAGGAAAAAGAAACAATTGAGGAGGCGGCAAAACGGGAACTTGTTGAGGAGTCTGGGCTTGAGGCATTACAGATAACTCAATTCGGAATAATTAATTTTGAGTTTCAAGGTGATTCTAACATCCTAGAAGTGCATATCTTCCATGTTAATGAATTTAAAGGAGAGCCTAAGGAGACTGAAGAAATGAAGCCACAATGGTTCAATGTCGATGAAATTCCATTCAAAGACATGTGGTCTGATGACATCCATTGGATGCCGTTGTTTTTGAGAGGAAAAAAATTTAAAGGGAGATTTCTTTTTGGTGAATTGGATCGCATTCTTGAACAAAAGTTATCAGAGGTTGAAGAGATGTGATTTTTGTGACATGTATTCCAAAGACGCCGTTATGTATACATATAATAAGAAGACCGATATAATAAAATTCGTGAATGTTTATCATAACTAACGAATGCTTGCTATGGATGAAACACCAATCAAGAAGGAGAATCTTATGCTGGAAGAAAATACAAAGCGGCTTTTGCGCTGGTGCGAGATGATTCATGCTCCTGTGTGGTTTTTTGAGGAATTGAAATTACCCAAACATGTCTATCAGATGAAAATCCGCCCCACGATTAAGGGGCAAAAGGTTTCTATGCCCGCGTGGCGCGTGCATGATGTCAATCCGCATCCGAAAGGATCATATCCATATAAGGGTGGGTTGCGGTTTCATCCAGCTGTGACGCAGGAGTTACTGCAGGTGCTTGCGCGAGATATGACGTATAAATGCGCGTGGGTGCATATTCCCTTTGGGGGGGCGAAAGGAGGCGTGCCGGTTGATCCTTCAGAGTGCACGGAAGCGGAACTTCGTGATATTACCGAGCAGTTTACCGTGGAGCTTGCGAATAACAATTGTCTTCACGCGCATAAAGATGTGCCGGGCCCAGACATGGGCGTGAATGAGAAGGTTATGTATTGGATGCTCAATAAAGCAGGAGATATTGATACGGGGTCGCCGCCGTATCAGGCTCTTACGGGTAAGCCGGTGGAACATGGCGGGTTGCCCGGCCGAGAAGAAGCAACCGCGCGCGGAGGGCTTGACGCGCTTGAAAAGTATCTTGCCATCACGCAGATGTTTTCTCAAAAACCCACGCTTGCGATTCAGGGGTTTGGAAATGTAGGGGAAAATCTTGCACGCCTCGCGTATTCAGAAGAATATGGATATACTGTGGTTGCGGTAAGTGATAAAAATAGCGGACTGTATGCTGAAAATGGTTTGGATATTCCGGCGGTGCGCGCGTGGTTTTCACAGAACCGCACGCTTGCGGGCTATTCGCAGGCGACAGTTATTTCTAATGAAGACCTACTACTGTTGCCGGTTGATGTATTAGCACCCGCCGCGCTTGAAAATCAAATTACGAAAGAGAATGCTTCTAGGATACAAGCGAAACTCGTAGTGGAGCTTGCGAATGAAGCGGTTACACCTGCCGCGTATGATATACTTGCGGATCGTGGTATTCCCGCGCTTCCTGGTATTGTAATGAACCCTGGGGGTGTGGTTGGGTCGTTTTTAGAGTGGTCGCGCAATTTAGGCGCTATGGCGCATAATGTTCAAATAGAACAAATATATGAAGCAACAAAACGCGAGCTCCGTGCCATTATGCAGGCTCCCATAGCGAAACTTTGTGAACGAAGTCGCGCGGATGGTCGTTCGTTGGATGATACAGCGCATGTAATTGTTTTTGAACTCTTGTGCGAGAAGCTTCAAAAGAGGCATGGTTATAAAAGGTAGACTTGTTTCTCTTCATATTATGTGTTATTATGGAGTTGTTATTAATTAATAAAGTATTATAAGCCATTATGATTAAGAAAATAGCTCTTTTAGGAGTTTTTTTGGGGGCATTCTTTGCTCTCGGTTTTGGTTTTGTTTCTGCGCAGACAGGATCCGATATGCCGCGTCAATCGCTCATGATTAACGAAAACGGCAAGGTGTCATTACAAGGAGCAAAAGTTGTAAGCATTGATGGCAGTACTATTAATGCGACTATTTCTTGGGGCGGTTCGGCGAGTTTCGCAGGCGTTATTAAAACAGACGCTTCAACCGAGTTTCTCCGTCGTAGCGGCGGCAAAACAAGTTTGTCAGAAATTATGCCAGGGCACTACATCAATGTAGAGGGCATGCTTGACACGTCGGCTTCAAAACCAACGGTAGTCGCGAAGGTTGTTCGTGATTGGTCTGTGGTGAAAACAGAGATTAATCCTTTTGGTGTGATATCAAGCGTTGATGCTGTCGCAAAGACGTTTGTATTAAAGACGCAAGAACGCGGTGATATAAAAGTTTCCACAAACGAAAAGACAGTCTTTACCAAGGGCAATGCCGCTAGTACGTTCTCTGCCTTGAAAGTAAGAGATCTGCTTTCCGTCAATGGTCTTTGGGAGCAGAGCACCAACACATTGCAGGCAAATCATGTGAAAGTTCGTGTGCAGGATAGGCGAGTATTTGAAGGAGGACGCTTAAAAACTCCCTACACGGGCTCGGGCACTCCCGCCACTATCATAGTTACCTTTGGCAAGATTGATTACACGGTGAATATAAGTTCGGATACATCGGTGCTCAATTCTAAATGGGCTAAAGTAAACCTTTCCGATTTCAAGGCGGGTGATCATGTCCGTGTGTACGGAGCCGCTGACGGCACGACCATTGACGCAACGGTAGTGCGCGATGTGAGTCTACGCTAGTATTCTGAAATCCAAATAAAATCCTTGTTTATTTGAAAGCGATATTGTACAATGTGCAGTATCGTTTTCTTTTTTATGATTATGTCATTTGAGACAATTATCTCTAGTGCTTTAGGTCTTTTGTTTATCAGCATTGTGGCGCTTGCTTGGTGGCTCTGGAGAATGCAAAAAAATCTTCGGTTGTTTTTTTCTGGAAAAGACGCCAAGAGTTTGGAAGACGTGTTTGTGTTGCTCCGGAAAGAAATGATGGAAGCGCGCAGAACCCTGCAAGACCTAGACGCGCGCATACGCGAAGCTCGTGAACAGTTGCGCACAAGCGTGCAGAATGTGGGTATTGTGCGGTTTAACCCATTTCGTGACGCGGGTGGTGATCAAAGTTTTTGCATAGCGCTTTTAGATGAAGGAAAAAACGGAGTTGTGATTTCGAGCTTATACTCTCGTGATGGCGTGCGCGTGTACGGAAAGCCGATTTCTGCCGGCAAGTCCACTTACCAGCTTTCTTCCGAGGAAGAAGAAGCAATCAAAAAAGCGGTCAAAGAGTCATGAAGCCTTACAATTCCTGATTCTTGATTCAGGATTTTTTATTTTTTTATGAACGGAGAAACAAATCAACAATCAAACGTTATAACTCGCCCCCCCATTGTTGTTATTATGGGTCATATTGATCATGGAAAAACTACCCTGTTGGATTATATCCGTTCGTCAAAAGTTGCGGCTGGAGAAGCGGGGCATATTACTCAGCATATCGGGGCGTATGAAGTGGAACGAAACGGAAAGCGTATTACGTTTCTTGATACGCCCGGTCATGAATTATTTTCGCGCATGCGGGAACGCGGCGCCCGTGTCGCCGACATAGCGGTTATTGTGGTGGCGGCGGATGAAGGTGTAAAACTCCAAACAGCGGAAGCAATTCGCGCGGCAAAGGAAGCTGGTATTCCATTTTTGGTGGCGTTGAATAAAATAGACAGGCCGGAAGCTGATGCAAACCGTGTAAAAGGTGAACTTGCGGAAAACAACGTGTTAGTGGAAGGATGGGGTGGTACTATACCAATCAGTGAACTCTCAGCAAAAACAGGCGCGGGTGTTCTCGAACTACTTGATCTTATTCTTCTTGCCTCTGAGATGGAAGAACTTACCGCTTCTCCAGACTCTGCGGGAAGCGGTGTGGTGATTGAGTCACACCGAGATCGGAAGCGTGGCGTGGTGGCGACGCTTCTTATAAAAAATGGCACGGTTCGGCGGGGTGATTGGATACAAAGTGGCACGGAATGTACTACCATCCGAGTTATGGAAAACAGCGAGGGGAACGTGATTGAGTCGGCATCATTTTCAAGCCCTGTGCAGATACTGGGGTTTTCTTTGCCGCCGGTGGTTGGCGATGTATTTCAGATGTGCGTGGATAAAAAACAAGCCGAAGAACAAGCGAAACAATCAGCGATGTCTGTGGCTATTTCCGGAAATGGTGGCGATCCTGTTGTGGGAGAAGGCGGTATGGTGGTGCCTTTAATCATCAAAGCGGATGTCGCGGGGTCTCGCGAAGCTTTGGAAGAGGAAATCACAAAAATAAGCAACGAATCACTTGGTATAAAGATTCTTCGAAGCGATATTGGCGATATAGCGGATGATGATGTAAAAACTGCTTCGGGATTGCCGGGATCTATTATTGTAGGGTTCAAAGTGAAAGTATCATCTTCTGCAAAAACTCTCGCGGAACGCTATAGTATTACCATTTATACGGCAGACATTATGTATGAACTGCTTGATTGGCTTCGTTTGGAACTTGATAAACGCCTACCAAAAGAACGCGCGCGAACGGATATAGGCGCTTTGCAAATTTTAAAAGTGTTCAAGAAAGAAGGAAAGTTGATTGTGTTTGGTGGTAAAGTTGTGCGCGGTGTGGTAAAAAAAGGCGCCTTGTTTGAAATAAAGAAGGGAGAGGAAATTGTGGGGAATGGCGCCATTACGAATGTACAACAAAGTAAAATGGATGTAAAAGAAGTAGCCGCTGGTTCTGAATGCGGTTTGGCCGCGGCGTTTTCGGGTAAAATGGCGGCGGGTGATGTTATTGACGTATTTGAAGAAGATGAAACATAGAAATGAGAAATTATCTTCGTTAATCCGCCAAGAAGCCGCTCTTTTTTTGGAAATGCGCGTGGAGATTCCTCCTGGTATCTTGTGCACGGTAACACAGGTGACGCTCTCTCCGGACGGCCGCTACGCGGATATAGGCATTTCCATTTTTCCCACTACCCGCGTGGGAGTCTTTTTGAATAAATTTAAAACATGGCAACATGAGTTCAATGTATACGCGAAAGAAGCATTACGGTTAAAACACATCCCAGCGGTACGTTTTACATTGGACGATGCCATGTTGAAGCAGGAACGGATTGAGAGGTTATTGGAAGGAGAAGGAAAATAATATATACTGAAAATGATTTTTAGTTGGCATGGTAGCCAAGTGGCAAGGCAAGGGTCTGCAAAACCCTTATACGGGGGTTCGATTCCCCCCCATGCCTCATATAAAAAATATTGCCGGAGTGGCGGAATGGTTTACGCAGAGGACTTAAAATCCTTGCCCGCAAAGGGTTGTGGGTTCGAATCCCACCTCCGGCACACAAACGAATTAAACGGCCTTTTCAAAGCCAGAAGGTGGGACGCACGAAGCGCGTCCCACTGATTTCCCCCCATTTTTCCAAACGAATTCAGAATTTCTGGCACGCAAGCGCGCAGTGTTTTTTCACCGAGGATGAGGTGCGAGCTTTCTAACTTCGTCCAATGCGGCAGTCAGTTTATAGAAAACCTTTTCGTCAAAGGCAGATTAGATTTTCATTATCCCGAGGAATAGAAAAGTGTCCCTGACCCCCATTTTCATTTTCATTTTGCCCCATTTTGCACGCCCGAATTTCGCCAAAAGAAATCAGCGGAGCAAATGGAAAATTCCTCCCCAAACCCCAGTATGAGAGAATCTACTGGGTCTGGGGGGAGGAGGCGCGGGCTTCGGCTTTCTTTTTTGAAAAAATTGGCGACTATCTATCAAATTTTAAGAAGTATTCTTTCGGTTTTGATTCTTGTGTAATCATATCAGACCAACTTGGCTCTATTTCTGAAACTCTTTTTATTTCTCCTTTGTGCAAACAAAGTGGGTCAACTACTCGTGATTTACAAAATACTTTTCCGTCGTAATTGGTTGGGTCATTTCTGAAACCGATTTTATTGTTCATTCTTTCAAAAAGCAATTTCAATTTGGGGTCATTGTGGATATGAGGTTCTATTTTTGAAAGAACGATTTTATCAGTCGTGTATAAATCGGTTTCAGAAATATATCCTTTTGAAAGTGCATACCGTAAATAATCCCCAACTGTTCGAAACATAACCGCAGAAGGTAATCCGGCATAATAGTTTGTATTGAGTTTTAGAAACAATTCCGCATATTTTTTTGCGCTTTCAAAATCTTTAAAAATCCACTTCTCCTTTTTCGCTATGAGGTTATCAGTAAAAAACTTTCCGTTTTCTATTTCCTTAAAAACAATAGCAGTTCTTAACGAATAATCTATCCTATCCGAACATAAATCTGGCAAATCGTTTTCTTTAAGAGGAAAATTTTTATCATCAAGAATGTAATCCAAATCAAGATTATGTTTTTTAAGAATTTCTGGTATTTCTGATTTTCTAACATAATCATCGAAAACATTATCCTGATGATTATGTTCTTTTTCAGAGCCAGCATCTAAGACATAATCTATACAATGAGAAAATGCCGAATGAGAAACATCATGAATTAGTCCAGCAATTTGCTCTTCAATTGGCGCTCCATAAATTTTCAAAAGTAAATAGTCGCCGATTGAATGTTCAAAACGTGAATGTGCGGTGCCGGGGAAATGGGGTTCAGAATATCCAGCTTGATCTATCTCTTTTAATCTTTGAAGTGTTGGGGAATTTATCAATTCTAAAATTACTGGTTCTATAATTTCAAAATTTCCATATACTCTATCTGTGTATTTCATAATTATTCCTCAACAAAATAATCTGAATCAATTTTTTTAATATCGTAGCTTATCACTTTTGAAACCCCGATATTATTTTCAATCATAAGTTGAGTAAGCATTTCGCCGTCAATTAGAATAACTTTGTGTGTGATTGTCTTTACATATTCCAAAGCGTCTTTTGTAAATCCGGAGGTAGTGATGAAAACACCTTTATTTGCTTTCTGTCCGACCAAACTACCAACAAAGTTTCTTATTTCTTTTGACCCGACAACACCCTCCCAGCGTTTTGCTTGAAGATAAATAACATCGAGACCGAGCTTGTCCTCTTTAATAATTCCGTCAATTCCACCATCGCCACTTTGACCAATCGCTTGCCCTGCATCTTTTCGTGAACCCCCATATCCCATTGAGAGTAAGAGTTCAACAACTAATCTTTCAAAAAAGCGTGGCGAGCTTTGTTTTACAAAACCTAGTAGTTCTTGAGATAAATCCTTCTTTATTTTTTGATAGCCATATTCTAAAAGTTCTTGAGGGGTTTGTGTCGAGCTAGTCTCTGCTTCTTGTTCCTCGTGTTCGTCTTTTTCTTTTTTGGTACTTCGAAATTCTATAAATAAAGGAAATTGCGCAAGAAATTTTATATTAATTTCAGGTAGGTTCTTCTTTAGAGTATCAAGACCAAGATCGGTTATTTTGAAATATGATCGCTTTGGAGTTTCAAGCAATCCAGCTTTTTTAAGATAAGTTCTAGCCCAACCAACACGATTATCAATAATGTATTGCGAGCCACTTGGTAAAACCTCTTTTCTGTCCTGTTCGGTCAGTTTAAAAGTATCAGCAATATGGTCAATTGCTTCTCTTATTGTGTGCTCTTGATTATCCCCTGCGAATTTTAGGAGAGGGAGCATTATTGATTGATAGTCTGGTATTGTCATATTTTTTATTTGATTAAATCATCAATACTTATTCCCAGCCCTTCGGCAATCTTGGTTACTGTTTGGATTGACGGTTTTGTTATGACATTTGACTCAATTTTGGTCAGTGTTGTATAGGGAATATCGCACTTTCTCGCAAGAGCGTCTTGTGTCAATCCTTGCTTTGCTCGAAAGACTTTTATTTTATCCCCAATTTGTCTATTTTGTTTACTTTCCATAGTATGATAGTATAAGTATGAGCGTTGAAACTAACCCTCACAACTATACTAACATGAATTTAATCTTTTTCTCAATTTATAGTCGCCAATTTTTTCAAAAAAGAAAGCCGAAACCCGTCCGCATTCCTCCTTTTCCATTTGCGACATCCAAATTCAAAAACAAATGAGCCGAAGTTTTGGCAAATCCTTTCCTCCCCAAAAAATAGTTTTGCCAAAACTTCGTCCGCATTGAAGCCCCGCCACCTGCCCGAATACTTGGAGGGCAGAACCCCGAAAGAAAAACACCCTTTCCTTTTTTCAGAAAAAAGCCACCCCCGCCAAAACAGAAATGCAAGGAGTGTTTTTTCTTTCGGGGTTGCTGGCGTACTCGCCAGTGCGTGGGGTTTTCGTCGAGCGTACGATTTAGTTTCAAGGCACATCAGCGATTTTGAAAATAGGTTCGGATTTGGTACAATAGAGACACCAATACAAATTGCCGTTGTAGCTCATTCGCCAGCTGGCGGAGGCAGATCTGCCCGCCCTTGCCTGAGCCCATGTAGCTCAGTTGGTAGAGCAACTCCATGGTAAGGAGTAGGTCAGCAGTTCAAATCTGCTCGTGGGCTCGGGTGATGGCAGGCAGGAATTCCGGCCAACAGCTCAAGTTGCAAAGTAAGAAATGGTATGGTATGGATAATAAGTAATTATGTCACAAGACAATCTGATAAAACTTCAATGTTCCGCGTGTAAACGCACGAACTACTGGTCAAGCAAAAACCGCCGCAAAGTTGAGCGGAAAATTGAGCTGTCCAAATTTTGCAACTGGTGCCGGAAACATACCTCTCACAAAGAATCTAAAAAATAGAAATGAAAAAAGCTGTTTCCTCAAAAAAGACAAGGGACGAATACACGGTGGTGTTGGAGGATCTACGTTCTGAATTTAGAATTTTTGGCGAAGGATTACAGGGAGTAAGATCTGATCTTGAGTTTGTAAAAGAAGAACTTGCGTTGATTCGTCATAATCAAGTTACTCGTGATGAGTTTAAATTCTTAGAAGCACGTGTTGCGCGTTTGGAACGAATAAAAAAATAAGGTACATAATAGGATTGAAACTTTGAAAAAGGCAGGTATAATCGATATATCTGCTTTTTGTTTTTAGGGAACAAAAAGGGCCTATAGTTCAATGGCAGAATATTGGTCTCCAACCCCGCAGCTGCGGGGCGAATCCCAGTATGCACTACGTCTATATTTTAAAAAGCACTAAAGATGATAAGCTGTATATTGGTTCTACAGAATCTTTGGAAAGAAGATTAAAAGAACATACTGCGGGAAAAGTCCGCTCGACAGCATATAGACGACCACTTACACTTGTGTACACAGAAAAATTTGGAACAAAAAAAGAAGCATTACAACGAGAGAAATATTTTAAAGGAGGAGGTAAGGCACACAAGTTACTTGAAGAATTAATCAACAATAAGGGGGCATATTTCAACGGTAGAATTCTGGTCTCCAAAACCAGCGATCAAGGTTCAAGTCCTTGTGCCCCCGCTGAAGATCTCCAACCCCGCAGTTGCGGGGCGAATCCTAGTGCGCCCGCTCATAATACTTTTTATAATGGATTGGCAGTTTTGGGATCATAATTTTTGGCAAACTTTTATCCATGTATTCATATTCAAAATAGCGAAACTCGCTTAGTCTATCTTGATTGTTACAGGGTGGTATATAAAAACGTTACCTCGAAAGCCAACTGATAACTGCTGATTGGAACATGTATTTTTTCTTGCTACAATATAGTGTATGAGTCTTGTTGATGATCTCATTGCAAAAGGTGTCTTAAAAACTCCGCGCATTATTCAGGCTTTTCGCGATACGAATCGCGCGGATTTTTTGCCGAAAGACGAGCGTCCGCTGGCAGAAATTGATGAAGCGTTTCCCATTGGTGAAGGTCAAACTATTTCTCAACCCTATACCGTCGCGTTCATGCTAGAACTGCTTAGCCCAAAACCTGGTCAGCATATTCTTGATGTGGGATTTGGATCAGGATGGCAATCGGCACTTCTCGCGCATATCGTGAGCAACAATAAAAAAACCTCCGGCCGTGTGTTTGCTATTGAGCGCCTGCAAAAACTTTGCGATTTTGGCAAAGCAAACATCGCGAAATATAGTTATATAACATCAGGTATAGTGGAAACGTATTGCCACGATGCGGTGGTTGAGCTGGATGATGTGGCAAAAGCATCCGGCGGGTTTGATAGCATTATTGCGGCTGCGGCGGCACCCACCAAACAGGGTAGTATAGAATCATCTATTCCGCGCGCGTGGAAGAAGCATCTCAAAATTGGTGGCAATATAGTAATGCCTGTGGGCGGATCGCTTTGGGTATTCACTAAGAAAAATCCACATGAGTTAGATGGAAAAGAATACCCGGGGTTTGCGTTCGTTCCGCTTGTGTCATCACAAAAAAAGAAAAATAAACAGAAAAAAACGCTTTTTTGGAAACAGATTCACAAAAATCTGTTCTCTTTTATATACACTGGAGTTCTGCTTCTGATATGTTTTGCGGGAACTGTGTTATTTTTTTCTTCACCGCCACTAAATAATTCATTCCCGAAAGAAATCACAATCCCCGGATCGGGTTCCGCGCGCGCATCTGCGGAACTTTTGGAGCAAACAGGAATTGTGCGGTCTCGCCATGCGGTGCTTTTTTCTCTCCTTATCTCAGGAGATGTCGGGCATATTCAAGCGGGAACCTATTTTTTTGATAAGCCACGCTGGGTATTTTCAATCGCAAAAAGCATTACTAACCCGCTAACCAGAAAAATCTTGACCATGCGCATACCGGAAGGATCAACCTTACGCGGCATCGCTTCCGAATATGAAAGCCGTAATCTGTTTACAAGCGAAGAATTATGGGCATTTACCGGCATTCCTGCCCAAGACTATCGCGATGGGAATGCCATTTTGCCTGATTTTGGCGAACTCAAAAAACAGTTTTCATTTCTTCAAGAACTACCTTCGCATGCCACCTTAGAAGGATTTCTTCTACCTGACACCTACGAGTTGTTTGATGACGTAAAGCCGACAGAAGTAGTACACAAAATGTTGCAAAATTTTGAAACACGAATGCAAAAAGAAGGATTGTTTGAAGAAATAAAAAAACAAGGATTGTCGCTCTACGAAGTGGTAACACTTGCTTCGCTGTTGGAACGAGAAGCGATACATTATGAAGACAAACGCATCATCGCGGGTATTATTGAAAACCGCCTTAAACGCGATATGCCTCTTCAACTTGATGCCTCGCTTATGTATGTAACGGGGCGGGGAAGTCTACTTCTCACGAAAGAAGACTTGGATTCTGATTCACCCTACAACACATACGAGCACAAAGGTCTGCCGTTAGGGCCCATCGCAAACCCGGGTATAGATTCCATTAAAGCGGTGCTAAACCCACAAAAAACAAATTATCTTTATTATCTCTCCGATCGTCACTACACAATCCATTACAGCACTACCTTTGAGCAACATAAAGAAAAGAAGCAAATTTATTTGCAGTAGGTTTGCGACCTGGGTTTACCGGAATGATTATTTTCCGCACAACATCTGAATGTTGCGGTCTGAATCTAAAAAAACGTATTTGTACCACGCCCCATATACTAGACACGGAGTCTGAAGTACACTGACAAATAGTTATCAGCGTAATTTAGCAACCATGCTACGACTTAAACCAAAGACCGCCCGAAAGGCGGTTTTTGCCTGCCCGTCTGTAGCCTTGGCGAAGGCGAGTGTTACCCGAATTCGCCATTTGTTTCCCTTGCCTGCCCCGTAGCCAGCTTTGCTGTGGTACTGGGGTGGCGAGCTTTGCGACACCGATACACCATTGATACCACTTCCAATCCAATCCCACTGGTTTGACCGAATTTAAGAGCCTTATGCCGATTTTGCATACTTTGTAAACTACACTATGCAAAAAAGAGATTTTTAGCATAGTGTAGTGCACAAAAAGTCCCGTTTTTGTGCACTACAGTGATACAACTGGACAAAATCGGCTTTTCGCCAATAGTACAAAATTGTACTATTCCGGAAATACCAAGGAAGTAGTTGTTGACATATTGAGATGCTTTCGTATATAATTGGATATAGTTATCTATATAGCATCAAAATATATCAGAAATATGAGCGAAAACAACTTCAACAAACGAATAAAACTAAGCCAGGAGATACTTGGCAAGATCGCTAAAATTGACGAGTTCAAGGGTCTTTGGCATGGCAGTTTGAGGCTAAGCCCTCAAATTTTAGGTCGGCTTAAGTCATCGGTGATCATTACATCTACC
>MHNO01000003.1:0-11903 GCA_001819815.1 Candidatus Ryanbacteria bacterium RIFCSPHIGHO2_02_FULL_45_17b
TATTCTCGGCTGCTGCCACCCGTAGGTGTATGGTCCGTGTCGCAGTACCATTGGTGGGGATCGGGCTCTCACCCCCCCTAGCCGTCATCGCCTTGGTAAGCCGTTACCTTACCAACTAGCTGATAGCCCGCAGGCCATTCTCGGAGCATCTTACGACTTTACTCTTGCGAGACTATCGGGAATTATTCAACCTTTCGGCTAATTATGCCCGACTCCGAGGTACGTACCCACGTGTTACTACCCCGTTTGCCGTGGGTCTAAACCCACTCGACTTGCATGCCTTATCCACGCCGCCAGCGTTCGTCCTGAGCTAGGATCAAACTCTCAATAAAGAAAAACATCGAAGATGTTTTTCTGATTTGACCATGAGCAAATTGAAGGAATTTCCTCCAATAAGCCCAAGATTCTAAATTTCATTACCACGCAAAGCGTGGCGAAATTCGAACCGGAACAATAGGACAGATTTTCAACTTAATTTTTTTGTGTGCTTTACCTATCTAAACGGCATCTTGCCTGTTAGATAGGTTGTGGTTATAGATTGTCAAAGTCCAGTCAAATAGGGATTTATCTACTATAGGAAAGAAAAAAGGGTGTGTCAACTGCACACCCCTTACAAACTTTATGGTTAAAAAGCTATGGAAGTTTTAATGTATTCGAATTAACCCTCCCTTCAATAAAAACCTCAATACCTTCAATGCCCTCAAGCTTCCACAACGAGTCGCCGATGTATTTCTCTTGCACAGCGTGGTAAATTGCATTTACAATTAACATTTCCATTGCCTGTACAAACGGATTTTCTTCGTCGAGATAAACGGTAACAAATTGCTTTATCTCTGTATCCGGATTTGGATATTTCTCATTGTTAAAGCTTTTGCATTGCAGTTCAACAGTTTTCACTACTATTTTCATTATGCACCTCCATTTTGATTTCAAAAACACTATACCCTATTTCTTAGATTTCCGCCAGTCTTGCACTCGTTTATGATCCCCCGACAAAAGCACTTTTGGGACGCGGTATTCTTTACCTTTGTATTCAAACACCTCTGGGCGCGTATATGTCGGCACCCCAATCCCATGCCGCTTTTCTTCAAGAGATTCTTCTTTTCCAAGCACACCAGGAATATGGCGGCTGACAGCATCCAGTATCACAAGCGCGGGTAATTCGCCGCCAGTAAGGACATAGGGACCAATGGAAACTTCCTGAATCCTGAATCCTGAATCCTGAAGTACTTTTTTTAGACGTGCGTCTATACCCTCATAACGGCCTGCAATAAGAAAAATACGATCATACTTTTTTGAAAAACGAGCAGCCTGTTTGGAATCAAATTGTTTCCCCTTGGCAGAAAGCAAAACTAGTAATACTTTCGGAGGCGAAACCTCCGACATACTTTCGGAGGTTTCGCCTCCGAAAGTTGTTTCAAGAACCTTTATAATTGGCTCTATCTTCATCACCATGCCCGGGCCTCCGCCAAACGGCCTATCATCAACCTTATGATGCTTATCTTCTGTAAAATCTCGCAAATTATGCACGCGCACATCCAAAAGCCCGTTCTTGATGGCGCGTTTTATGATAGATTCGTTGAGATAGCTCTCGATGATATGTGGGAATATGGTTATGATATCAAACCGCATATTGACAACAATGAACTATGTGTGATACAAAGTAAAGTAAGCAATTAAAGAAAGGGGATGCTAATATGAACCTGTCTATACGACGTCAAGTACAAGAAGCATATAGACTATCGATTGCCATATGCTTGGTGGCATTAGGATTAGGGTCCTTTGGAGAAATTTTTTCGGGGGGTGTAGGGGTCTTAAAATATCTAATTCTCTTGGCTGGGGGGTTCCTACTACTCCTTTTGGGGTCAGCAGTAACCCTCGTTGTGTTGAGGGAGACAATCGAAGATTTAAAAAAAGACTAACCAAAAAACCGTGCTCACTCTTGGCTTCCAGAATCTGATTTCAAGATTCTAGCCCCTAGAGTAGCACGGATTTTTCTTTTTGAAAACCAAAAACCGCCTGCAATGTGCAAGCGATTTTCAGCGTTTTAAAAACAAAATTTTAATTTAGAGCTTGAGATCGTCAACTACCTCGTCAACGCCTCTGCGGTCCCCGCGATCTGTGCGAGGGCGTGCAGTTCCATCACGATCAACGCGTCCACCTTCTGGTTCCTCAATCTTGAGGTTTACGCGAGCATTATTTTTAATGCCCACCACCCGAAGCAACATGCGGATCGCTTTAGCAGTGTTTCCGTTGCGGCCGATGACTTGACCCATATTGGTTGGATCAACTTTGAGCGTCAAAAGAACGCCCATTTCGTCAACCTTGCGGTCAACTTTTACCGCTTCTGGATTATCTACCAAAGACTTGATTACGTATTCAAGAAATTCCTTGTCGGAAAATTCCATAAGTATTGCGTAACGCTTAATTGCCTGTAAATACTGAATGTTTCGACCATTTCTGTATTGATATTGCGATTATAGCATATTAAGCTTGAAAATGCAAGTACTGCCGGTAATGTGCAAGCGACTATAATTCATGAGAACAAAATACCCTCTTGCGATGACCCCATTATATATGCATTTTGTTCTCACGCATCTTTCTTCTTTTCGGGTAGTTCTTCCGCTACTGGAACAGGTTCTAGGTCTGCTGGTTTTTCATCTTCCTTTGGTTGTTCTTCCATCGCGCTTGCCGATTCTATAACAGGTTCAACAGAAACTTCTACTATCGGTTCTGGTTTTTTAAGTTTTGAGGGCGCTACCGCGTTCCGTTTCGGCGCATCAATAATTTTTTCTTTCACAAGCAGATTATGCATGGTATCAGATGGCTGAACACCTTTGGAAAGCCAATGAGAAATCCGATCTTTTTTAAGTGAAAGCACTCCTTCATGTTGAGGATTGTAAGAGCCGAGAATTTCCAAAAAACTGCCGCTCTTGGTGGCATTCCGTTTATCGGTAAGAACCACGCGAAACACGGGGTTATTTCGTTTTCCCACTCGTTGTAGCCGAATTGCAAGCATAAGAAAAGCTTACTATATCCTGTTTTAAATTTCAAGTCTTAGAAACTTCTGTTGCTTCTTCAAATTTGAGCGAAAGCAATCGAGAAACACCATCTGACCCCATGGTAACGCCATAGAGCACGCCTGCCTCTTTCATGGTTTGGCGGTTGTGGGTTATTACAATAAGCTGGGTTTTGTCGCTTAAGTTTTTTAGCATAGCGCCATATCGTTGGGAGTTTGCTTCATCAAGGGCGGCATCAGTTTCATCCAAAATTAAAAAGGGAGGCGGGTTTACAAAGCTCATGGCAAACAACAGCGCAATGGACGTAAGCGCCCGTTCACCGCCCGAAAGCATATCCAAATTTTTTACACGCTTGCGTGGAATGTCTACTGTAATATCAACACCAACTTCTTCAGACAACTTGGCGGTCGGACCACCAAGTTCATGTTCTTCCCGGCTTTGCAGTTTTACAAGCGTAAGCTTTGCGCTTCCACCCCCAAACATGGCTTGAAATAACTCGTCGAATTTTGTATTTATTTTTTTTATTCCCTCTGAAAAACTCTGTTGTAAATCTGTGTCTAATTGTTCTTGTAATGACACAAGTGATTTTTCCGTTTTCTGAAGATCGTCCAGTTCTTTGGCAAGAAATACGTCGCGTTGTTGGACTTCTTGGTATTCCTGTAAGATGTGCGGATTAACTCCACCCGCTTCCTCTAATTTCATGCGAAGACGCTGAATTTTTTGATACTCCTTGAGACGTTCGTCTTGCGACCATGGTTCGGCATGTTCAATTATGACCGATTCAAGAAATGATTCCGCCAGCGTCTGCTCCAAATTAAACTCATCTACCCGGGCGCGTAAGCGCTCGCGCTCCAACTCAAGCGAGCGCAGTCCATCTTTCGCGGCATACACGCGTTCTTCACCCACCCGAAGCAGTTTTTGCTCCTCCCAAAAACCTTTCTGTGAATCACGGCGAAGATCATCCCACTTGTTTTTTATTTCGAGAAGCTGTTTCCTTTCTTCCTCGTGTTCCTGAAGTTGCTGTTGTAATGCTTCCTGCATTTGTTCCAACTCGCGCCGTTCCTGGGAAATATCAAGAACGACATTGACCTTATGCCCACCAGTTAAAAATCTCGTGATGCGTTCTTTTAGTTCAGAAAGCTTGGCATGAATTGTCTCTATTGTTTTAAACGCAATGGCAATATCGATGCTTGAGATGATGGATTGCATTTCTGTCTCCACTTCCTGTGCCGACCAAGCGCGCATTCCTTTTGGTTGGGCTTCTTTTCGCCCCCATACCACAAGTTGCCCTTCCACACGTCCGATCTCACGTTCAATTTCAGGCCGATTCACATCCAGCACCCGAAGCCGCCGTATCGCTTCTTCCACATCCTTGGGCGTAGAAGACACTGCCAATGATTGTTTTTTTGTAAGTGAATTTTGCAGAGCGGTAGCTAGTTGCTCCGCCTCTTTTAATTCGTTTTTCAAAGGTTCCTCGTGTTCTTCAAACGTGCGCCGAAGCGTTTCCAGGGAAGCGGTTTCGCGATTCATGTATACCCCAAGAAGTCCGACGAGTTCTTCTCGCATTTTTTGAGAAGATTCGATTTTTTTTGCCTCTCCTGCCAAAAACCGCATATGCGGCTGAATTTCCCGCCGCAACATGCCGACCTCGCGCATATTCTCGGCTGTGCTCACCAATTTGCGTTCGGCTTCCTGTTGTTTTATATGATAAATTCGTAAGCCCAAAGCGTCTTCAATCATATTTTTACGATCTTTCGGAGACGTATAGAGCACGCGATCAGCCTCGCCTTGACTGATAATATGATGCCCTGAACCACCCACACCCACATTACTCATGAGTTCAATAATATCTTTCAGACGCACCTGCGAATCGTTTATGCGATACTCATTTACCCCATCACGATATACTTCACGACTGATAACAATTTCAGAAAAATCCACTGGAAACGTTTGCGCGGCATTATCAAACGTAATGCCCACGCGCGCTTTTCCAAGTTGCGCGGCAGATCCCGAGCCATGAAATATCAAATCTTCTCCGCGTTTTCCACGAAGACTTTTCATGGATTGCTCACCCAACACCCAGCGAATGGCTTCAGAAACGTTTGACTTCCCCGACCCATTGGGCCCCACAATGGCCGTTACAGGAGAATCAAATTCCAATTCCACCTTTTTGCCGAATGATTTAAATCCCGCTATTTCTAGTTTTTTTAATATCATATTTTTATTCCTCCCTTTGTAAAAGGGAGGTTAGGAGGGATTTATTGATACAAATCCCCCTTAATTCCCCTTTTTCAAAGGGGGGAAACAAATATCCTTACTTCACAACGATTTTTCTGGTAACACTTGACATAATAATAACAATACGGTATAATGTAGACAAATTTACAGGAGGAGGGTTTACGAATGAAAGGTCTTTTTGTGGTAATTGCTTTGTTCCTGGTTTTCGGGGCGCTTATTTTTGGGATAAAGGGTTGCCCTGGTAGACTAACGACGGAGCAGATTGTCCAGAGACGCATAGCAGACGTTTCTACAAAGCCCTATGTGGGGAGGGGGAGACCTTCGGAGCAAGAGAATGCAAAAGTTCTGGCCATTTTCGAGGACATACCCAACTCGCAATTAGTGCGGGTAGTTGTCGAAAGGGTTGATGATGGGATGATTCTGAGTGTGCTAAGCACAAAGCACACTGCAATTGTACCCGGACAACGGGTACAACTTGTACATGTTCAGTATAGAGAAACGGAGTTTTACTTGACTAGTGTTTTCTACATCAAAGAGTAGCACCTTCCACACTTACGAGCCCTGCTCATTCCACGAGCGGGGCTTTTCTTTTTCGTTTTATCCACTTCTCAAGCAACCTTTCCTACTCTATCATACAGAAATTAGCAACATAAAAACAACTTATGACTGTACATAAATGCGACTCCTGCAAGAAAACTATAAAAGGGAAAATGGTTACGGCTGGTTATAGTGAATACTCGCTGGGACACAACACATTTTGTGAAAACTGTGGTAAGCCAGTTATTGCTTTTCTAAAATCAAGTGGGTTTTTAAAGGAAGAGAAAAAAACTACACCATTGTCATCCCGCACGTGATGCGGGATCCACTACAATAATGTTTGATATAAATCTTTCCACTCTGGGTTGCTCTTTCCAATAAGTTCTATTTTCCAAACTCTCTTCCATCTCTTAAGTACTTTTTCTCTTGCAAGCGCGCTTAGAATATCTGATGTTTCTTCAAAATATACAAGGTTATTAATGGCATACTTTTTAGTAAAACCTCCTATTTTTCCACGTTTGTGTTCATCAACTCGTCGAATTAAATCATTTGTTACTCCGACATATAAAGTTCCGTTACGATTGCTTGCAAGAATGTACACATAGTATGTATTCATGTAATTCTGGATCCCGCATCACGTGCGGGATGACGCTCTTCTTATCTTTTTGGATCCCGCATCACGTGCGGGATGACGCTCTTCTTATCTTTTTGGATCCCGCATCACGTGCGGGATGACGCTTCGCGTCACTCCCATTTTTTAGCGGCAAGGCCTTTTTCTGCCGCGTCTTGCTGGGCTTCCTGCTTGGAAGACCCCTGCCCTTCCGCTATCAATTCTTCGCTAATATATACCCCTACCACAAAATTTTTTGCATGATCCGGCCCCCATTCTTTTAATACTTCGTAGGTTGGAGTAACGCCTGTTATTTCTTGCGCCTTCTCTTGAAAATAACTTTTCGCGTCTCGATATAATTTTTTATCAAGCACCTCTTTCATGCGGGTAAGGAGCGCACGCTCTATAAACCCTGCGGCCACATCATACCCCTGATCCAAATAGATTGCCCCTACAATCGCCTCAAACGTATTGGCAAGAATGTACATGCGCGCTTTGCCCTCATCTTTTGCTTCCCCGCGACTTAAAAGCAAAAAATCACCAAACTTCAGTGTCGCTGCCACATCGGCTAACATAATTGAATTTACAAGCGCGGCGCGGTAACTGGTAAGCTCTCCTTCTTGGTTTTCATAATTAAGATAGAGATAGCGTGTAACTGCTAACTCCAAAACAGCGTCTCCCAAAAACTCGAGACGTTCATTTTGCGGCAGGTGCCACGAAGGGTTTTCATTAAGATAGGAACGGTGCGTGAGAGCAGTTTGAAGCAGATCTTTATCCTGAAAAGACACACCAAGAGTTTTTTCTAACTCCGCAAGTTTTTCCATAAAAAGAGGTAGGCGTTAGGCTCTGGACTCTAGGAAAGATAGCGCATTCCTAATGCCTAAAGCCTAGTGCCTTACTTAATAATCTTTATTGCCTTTTTTATAAACCCTTTTACATCGTCATACATTTTCAATTCCGCGAGTTCCAACTCAGGAAACCATCGAACATCATCCAAGCCGCCGGTTGAGCCTAGTTGGAGTTGTGTGTCTGTTGTCTTTACCAAAAAATATACCACGCCTCGGCGCACATTACCCTTATCGGGATCATGAGCCACATATTCGTTTTCACCCAGTTTCTGAATTATCTTTGTATTTAGCAAGCCTTCTTCTTCCTGCACTTTCCGAAGCACCGCATCTTCGAGACTTTCTTTTTCTTTCGGACTTCCTTTTGCAAGCGTCCAATAGCCAAACACATCATGTACCAGCGCGAAAGAAATATGACCATCTGGTTTTTGAAACACCACCGCGCCTACTTTGTGCTCCACGGGAAGCGTTGCAATTTCTTCAGTTGTGAGATCTTTTTTTGCTTTATCTTCTTTTCCGGGCTCTCCCATTTCGCGGTATACTGTACCTAATACACCATTTACAAACTTGCCGGAATTCGCGCCCCCGAAGGTTTTGGCAAGCTCAATAGATTCATTGATGGCAACCTTTGGCGGCACTTCTTTATACGTGCCAAAGAGTAATTCATATAACCCAATTCGCAACACATTACGGTCGATTATCGCGATTTGCTGTATGGGCCATTCGGGCGCCGCTTTTTCTATAATAGCGTCAAGGTCTGCTTTTTTATCCAATACGCCATCAATTATAACCTTCACGAATGACGTATCTTCCAAACCCGGACCAAACTCGTTGATATTGCGCTCCAGCATAGCATGAATCATATCGGAAGATACCTCTTTGCCCATGGAAAGGTTAAAATCCCATTCGTAGAGAGTTTGCATTGCGATAGAACGTGCGAGGTGTCGAGATGCCATTTTACAAAGAACTGCTAGTTTTTAACCGATATACCCTTTTGTCGTCATTTACGTGATAACGCTTCAGGGGTCAATTGTTTTGTGGCATTGTCGTCTGATTCCTGATCTTTCAATTCTTTTTCTTTCTGCTTGCGTTCTTTTTTAGTGAGCTTGGCCAGCACATCTATCATCTGCCGCCCGCGATAGGTACCGCAATTGGCGCAAACAACATGGGGTTGTACGGGAGACTTGCATTTAGGACAGAGCGCGGCATGAACTTGCTTCAGCTTTAAATGCTGGCGCCGCTCGTTCCTATGCCCCTTTGTGTGACGCATCCGAATTGACATGATAGGAATACTATACTATAAGCCATAATAAAGTGCAAATCTCTTAGATACAGGCTTAAGACGCTATAGATCATAGCAAAGTGTTACCAAAGCGCGGCGATCAATACCGGCGTTTCCCATAGCGCTTTTCTTTGGTAAACTGTTTATACATAAACGCTTGTGGTTTTAGTCTAGTAATGCCTTACTGACTATTTTACTCCACAGGCGTTTATGTTTTTACTTGTTGCAGTTCAGATTAGAACTTAAGTTCGCATGTTTGCAAGCATCAGAAAATGATGTTATTTTTGACTGACTACTACTCCTTTATGAACATAAACCCATCCATTTTTAAAGCTTACGATATTCGGGGTGTCTACCTTGATGAAATCACACCAGAAGCGGCTTATCGCATCGGGCGGGCATTCGCGCAATACATTTGGGTTACCGTGCTTAACAAGGAACGCAGTCCTCTTATTGTGGTTAACGCTGATGCGCGTGCTTCTTCGCCGGAATTGAGAGCAGAGCTTCTCCGTGGATTATTGGATGAGAAGTGTCATGTGATTGATTGCGGACTTTCCACAACTCCTTTGCATTATTTTTCTATAAATCATCTACAAGCAGACGGGGGTGTTATGGTTACGGCATCCCACAACCCGGCAAAATATAATGGGTTTAAATTGTCACGCAGGGGAGCCGAACCCATAGGCGAAGGGACTGGTATGGAAGAAATTCGCAATACCGTGCTTAGGGGCATTTTCCCCGTGCCTGATGAAAAAGGAACTGTTACGGAAGATAATTTACAAATGGCATACCTTGACTATCTCTGTTCCTTGGTTGACATCTCAAAAATCAAGAATATGCGGGTAGTGTTTGATGTGGGGAACGGTATGGTGGGGCTTATTCTCCCAAAACTTTTAGAACGCCTTCATCTGGAAACAACTATTCTTTTTGGAGATATTGACATGACATTTCCCAACCATGAAGCAAACCCTGTCAAAGATGAGACATTGCACGTATTACAAAAAACTATCATAGAAAAACATGCTGATGTTGGGTTTGCCTTCGATGGTGACGGTGATCGCGTACGCTTTATGACATCGTCTGGTTTTGCGGTACGTGGTGATATCACTATAGCTCTTTTCGCGGAGTATTTTCTTCAGAATCATCCAGGAGAAAAAATAGTTTTTGATTCCGCGCGGTCCAGCAGAGTTGTTACGGAACGTGTCCAAGAAGCAGGCGGTATCGTGGTTGAATCTCGTGTAGGAAATACCTTTATAAAGAAGCACATGAGAAAAGAAAACGCTATTTTCGGCGGAGAAGTATCTGGCCATTATTGCCACCGTGATTTCTTTTTTGCGGAATCAGCATTATTGTCTATGTTGCGGCTATTAATAATTCTTTCTGAAAACGAAAAAATAGCAGACGAATTGGTGAAGCCTTTTTTGCGCTATGTGTCGTCGGGGGAAGTAAATGTGTCGGTGGCAGAAAAGGATAAAGCGCTTGATAATGTCGTTGTTCATTACAAAGACGCACAGGAAGTAAAATATATAGACGGAGTTTCAATTGTATATGAAGATTTTTGGTTTAATGTACGACCTTCAAACACCGAGCCCTTATTGCGCATCACCATGGAAGCAAAAGAAAAAGGCGTTCTCGAAAAACAACTTACAGATATTTTAAATCTTGTGAGGAACTTATGAACGGAAACTGATGGATTCTCATAATTATAAACTTAACGAGCGACCGCTCGTTAAGTTTATAATTATTTTTTGATATTTTATATGAACCATGGAAGCAAAAGAAAAAGGCACGCTGGATGCGCGCCTCCGAGAAGTCATGGAGTTGGTTAAGTAATAGCCGATACCCACTTCTTTACTGACAATGGATGTCTCCTCCTATGTTAGAAGGAAGAGGAGTGATGCCCAACTCTGCTATGAGAGCTTGACTCTCCTCTTTTGTAAGAGGAGTTCTTTGTTCTCCTGCAGAGATCAAAAAATTAGAACAATTCCACATACCATCTTTATACGGAAGAATGGAACTATCCCGCAAACTGACGGACCTTACATATTCACCAAGTTCACCAGGGAAATATCTGCAGGTCATGAAGGCGTCTGCCTGGAACGATTTTATTTGCATCAATGAAATCGACACATGGTCAATTCTATTTACAGCAAACAACCAATCACCAACCTTCAGATCCCAAATCTCACGGATCTGACGTGGGAAACTAGGCCGTGCCATGCTTTCATAAGGCTCTTTCATTTCTTCTACCCCCTGTTTTGTTTTCCATATAATAGCAATATGCTAGTGAATTGTCAAGCCAACTTTCTCATACACCTCGCGCAATGTTTCGGATGCTTTCACGCGTGCTTTAGTCGCCCCTTCTTCCAGAATGCTAAACAATTTTTCCTTGTTCTCTAAAAGTCCCTTTCGTTTTTCTTGCACAGGTTTTAGTTTCTCAACCACTAGTTCCGCGAGCGCTTCTTTGAATTTTTTATAAGTTGCGCCTAAAAATTCTTTTTCAATATCTTTGAATTCTTTTCCGGAGAATGCTGAATATATAGTCATCAAGTTTGAAATTGCTGGTTTTGTTATAGGGTCATGTTTGATAGCATTTCCGGAATCGGTTACTGCTGATTTTATCTTTTGGCCGATTTTTTCAGGCGCATCCCCAATGGCAATATACGATAATGCGCTATGTGATTTTGACATTTTTTTAGTTGGGTCTTGCAGTGACAATATTTTTTTGCCCGCCTCTGGGTGCAATTCTTTGGGAATAGGAAATGTCTGCCCAAACCGTTTGTTGAACTTACGGGCGATAGTGCGCGTAAGTTCAACGTGCTGGCGCTGATCTTCACCTACAGGAACCACGCTTGGCTTATAGAGCAAAATGTCGGCCGCCATGAGTACCGGGTAGGTAAAAAGCCCCGCGAGCGCTTGTTTGCCTTCTGCTATTTTTTCTTTATACACTACCATGCGTTCAAGGTCGCCCATGCTGGTTATGGTGTTTAAAACCCACATGAGCTGTGTGTGTTCGGGAACAGTGGATTGCAAAAATATCGTTGCTTTTTGGGGATCTAAACCAAGTGCTACATAATCGGCGGCAGTGGTAAGAATTTGCTCGCGCAGTTTTGTGGGATCCTGCGGTTCGGTAAGCGCATGAAGATCAACAATAGGAACATATGTTTCGTGGGTATCCTGCAAAGCAATCCATTGTTTGATAGCGCCGATATAATTGCCAATATGTATCTCGCCGGATGGTTTTGCTCCGCTTAATAGTACGGGTTTTTGTTTATTATTCTGATGCATATTGTTTCCTTTGAATTACGAAACACACCCTCATCCGATGACCGCCACGCGAATTAATAACGTCTTGCGATGACCCAATTTGG
>MHNO01000003.1:11919-12152 GCA_001819815.1 Candidatus Ryanbacteria bacterium RIFCSPHIGHO2_02_FULL_45_17b
AATCGATGGGAGGTCATCGGATGAGAGGAACATGTGTTTCGTAATTCACAGTGTTTAATCTCTTATTGTCATATATTTTTTAGGGAAATGGATCCTGTGTCGGAGGGAGCACGGGATGACACATTTACACTTCTATAATAACTGGCAGAACCATAGGCCGGCGTTGGGTTTTTAAGAACAGAAACTGCCCTACCTGTTCACGGATTTTGTCTTTTACATAAGCAAGATTCAAC
>MHNO01000003.1:12167-55569 GCA_001819815.1 Candidatus Ryanbacteria bacterium RIFCSPHIGHO2_02_FULL_45_17b
GTTGTTTCTTCAATGGTGTGGCGAATACGACTTCGTGCTTCCTGCAGGAGATCCCGTGATTCGCGCAAATACACAAACCCGCGTGAAATAATGTCGGGACTGCCCCGTACTTTGCCGGTTTGTGAATCCACTACCGCAATTATAACAAACATGCCGTCTCCCGCTAGCATTTGGCGGTCGCGAAGCACCACTTCCTCCACGTCTCCCACGCCTAAGCCATCCACAAAGATATAATTTGCGGGCGCAGATTGTTTGGTAAGCACAAGTTCCTCTTTGCCGGCCGACTCAATAATTTGTCCATTATCGGCTATGATAATTTTGTCTGCCGGAAAACCAATATCCCGCGCGATTTTTGCGTGAATTTTAAGAAACGAATGATTGCCCTCGATAGGAATAAGATATTTTGGTTTTACCAGAGAAATCATAAGCTGGAGGTCTGCTTGTTTCGCATGCCCTCCCGCGTGGATATCAAGCATCTTATAGTTAATCACATCCGCGCCATCGCGATACAATTTGTCTGTAAGATACTGGACTGAACGTTCATTACCCGGAATTACCGAAGAGGAAAACACGACCGTATCGGTTGGCTGAATACGTAAGAATTTATGTTCCTTGTTTACAATGCGCATAAGGACCGCGTTTGATTCGCCCTGCGCGCCCGTCGCCAAAACGATAATTTTATGCGGGGGATAGTCTTTTATTTCTTGCACCGGAATAATGGTATTTTTATCGAACTTCATGTACCCCAACTTGCTCGCAATTTCAATGTTGGTGCGCATGCTTCTGCCCTCGATGACAACTTTCTTTTTATGGCGTTCGGCAAGCTGAATAATTTGTTGCAAGCGGCCCAAAAGCGACGCGAAGGTTCCTATGATAAGACGGCCTTTTGATTTTGCGATAATGGTCTCAAGCTCTGTTTTAATTTCCTGCTCACTGAACTGATGCCCGGGTTCTCGGGCGTTTGTGCTGTCGGACATAAGCGCAAGAATATTTTTCTCACCAAGCGCTTTTATTTTATCAATTTCGGTTTTTCCTGATATGTCTGATTTCAGATCAAGCTTGAAATCTCCGGTGTGAACAACAATCCCCACAGGTGTTTTTATAACAACGCCTACTGACGCAGGCACGTTGTGCGAAACTCCAAAGAATGTACATTCGAATACCCCAAGTTTTACCCGCGTGTTACTGGTAATTTCATGGGTTTTGAGAGGTCCTGAAATATCATGATAATCGTCTTGGCGCTTATTGATAATGGCGAGCGTTAAGTCAGTGGCAAATAACGGTATGTCTTTTCCCAAGCGTGGCATTAGGTGCGGAATACCGCCGATGTGATCATAGTGCGCGTGGGTGATAATAACACCGCGAATATTCTTGCGGCGTGGCATAAGATACGCAATATTGGGAATAATATAATCAATCCCCGGCATATTTTCTTCCGGAAATTGAAGCCCCATATCAATAACAATGACATCGTTTTCATATTCAAGTACGGTTATATTCCGACCAACTTCTTCACATCCACCCAAAGGAATTATGCGAAGTTTCCCCTTTTCGATAATGCTGGGGAGAACGGGAGCCGCGGCAGGCGAAGAATCATATGATTTTTCACGGGGTGCTTGCCGATGATAAGCCGAACGGCCTCGGTTTGGTAATTTAGTTTGTCCGGATGGACGAGTTTGCCTGCGTTCCGTAGGACGCGATGCGAGTGTTGTTTTTGTAATCATTTATAGTAATGAGTTAATAAGTTTTAGAGATACTAAGGTGCCGAAGGTGGGACTTGAACCCACAAGCCCTTTCGGGCACAGCGTTCTGAACACTGCGTGTTTGCCAATTTCACCACTTCGGCAGAGACATTGGTGAGTTTGTTCTATAGCGCCCACTGATTCTTTGTTTTAATAAACCATTCGTGTATGCTTCCAAAACGGTCTGATGGATTCGTGATGCGAGTAATACCAAGTCCGTGGACGGCAGATGGAAATTTGTAATGATAATAGGGGCTGTAAAGGAAAATTGCAGGACGTTCTTCATTCACGATGTTTTGAAACTCCAGATATGTTTTTTCTCGTTCCGCACGTTCGATTTGGGTACGCGCTTGTTCCAGTAACATATCTGCACGCGGATTCGTGTAAAGCGCGATATTCAGCCCGGGATCATTTCTCTGTGAAGAATGCCAAAAGGCAAACGGATCAGGATCAAATCCAAATATTTCTCCGAATAAAATGGCTTCGTATTTCCGAGGGCGTAATATGTCTTGCTCAAAATCTCCAATTTCAAAAATAGAAAGACGTACGTCTGCTCCTGCCGCGCGCCACATTTCTTGAAGCAGTCGCGCCGTTGCGACCAGATCCGGCGCGTCTGAAGTGCTTATGGTAAATGACAGAGGAACTGCCGCTTTATTGATTTCTTTTTCTCGTATACCGTCTCCATCTGAATCTACCCATCCCGCGCGTGTAAGAATTTCTGTAGAAGCGCTTAGATCAAAAGGCAAGGAGCTTGTGGAAGTTTTCAGTGGTAACGGTGTGGAAATGGGAACTCCTTGATTTTGTAATACGGACTCAACCAATTGCGCGCGGTTCGCGGCATAGGTAAGAGCTTCTCGCACTGCCTCATCCGCAAGCGCTTTAGAAGTATTTTGGTTAAAAAAGACTCCAAAGATTCGCGGAAGCGCCAAAGAAAGAACAGACGACGCATCGGATGGAGGAAGCGTTATCATCCCGGGAATACTTGCGGAATCAATAAGACCGCT
The DNA here is from genome assembly GCA_001819815.1 of Candidatus Ryanbacteria bacterium RIFCSPHIGHO2_02_FULL_45_17b. GTDB lineage: Bacteria > Patescibacteriota > Minisyncoccia > Ryanbacterales > 2-02-FULL-48-12 > 02-FULL-45-17b. The sequence continues at coordinate 14,914 of MHNO01000003.1, forward strand.
CTGGTAGGCGTCTTGCAATTCAACAGCTGACGTAAAAAAAACAAACTCAAGCGTTTTGATGTAGGGGGGATGCGGCATATAACGTGGATTTGGTTCGAGCATGTATGAAGATATGCGTCCTGTTGCATTTTGTTCAAATGAGACAACACGGTAGGGTCCTGCGCCCACGGGGCGTAAATTATGTTCGCTCAAACTGAATTCTGTCGCCAAAACATCATGCCATATATGTTTGGGAAGAATGCCCATGGTTGCGTTTTCAAGAAAAGGGGCGTAGGGTTTTGTAAGCTTGAATACAACAGTTTTATCATCATTTTTTTCTGCCGTAACACCTTCCCAATTCGGCCGCAAAACGCTCCTATAATTTGGATCTTTTACAAGCGACAGCGTGAAGAGAATATCATCAACGCCAAGAGATGTTCCATCGCTCCAGTAAAGATTATCCTTCAAGTAGAATGTATAGGTAAGGCCATCATCTGAAATTTCATAGCGATCCGCCAAGGATGGCACCAGTTCACCTTTTCCGTCATTACGCAAAAGTCCGCTATAAACCAAAGCCGTCAAATCGCGATCTGCATCAGAACTTGCCAGCAGAGGATTAATAAACCGCGGAATCCCTATAATGCCTTCTCGTAGACTGCCGCCTCCCGTTGGTATGGGAACTGAATATTGATTTGCCAAAGAACGAACGCCATATCCAAAAGAGATAATAAAGGTTGTAAAAAATATCAAAAGAAGTATACGATCTTTTTTAGTGAGAAGCCGTGGCAAAATTTGACGCTGTGCCGGTGAAAAAGATCGGAGTAAAATCCAAAGAGATTTTTTTTGTTCAAAATCAGTTGTTTCCATGTTATGAGATTACGGTTGCATAGTACGTCTTGCGATAACCAAAATATGAAGAACTATATAATGATGCGCTACAGCGCATGCAATAATGGGGTCATCGCAAGACGTACTATGGGGTGCGCCTAAATCCTATTGACCTTCGTTAATGTTAGGGAGCACCGGTTCTGTTTTAAAGTCAATGTTAGGAACAGAAACAACATCTCCATCGACAGCAGGTTCAGCCGCAGGTTGCTGTTCTGACGGAGCAGGCGGGGATATTGTCGGGAAAAATACTATGCGAGAGATGCCTATTCCCACAAACAATGTCGCAAGCGTTACTGTAGCGATAAGTAGTGTTTTTTCTAAGCCTCGTTTGGTGCGATAAAAACCTCCTTCACCCCCAAAAGCGCCTGAAAGACCCTGTCCCTTTTGCTGAAGAAGGATAGTCACACCTAGGAAAATCGCAATCCCTATTTGGAAATAGGAGAGAATTTCTTGAGTCATATGATATCTATAGCGTACCATAGATGCATGAAGAGAGTCAAGGATACCCGGATTCTTTATTTTAAAATGATTTTTGCTATTATAGGCTCATGTTACAGATTGGTATCGTGGGTCTTCCTAATGTTGGCAAGTCAACGCTGTTTCAGGCACTTACTAAAAAACAGGTGGATACCTCAAATTATCCCTTTGCCACCATTGACCCCAATGTCGGTGTAGTTGCGGTGCCTGACTTTCGATTGGCAAAGCTTGCGGAACTCTCTCATTCTAAAAAAACAATACCGGCTACTATTGAGTTTGTCGATATCGCGGGTTTAGTAAAAGGCGCTCATGAAGGAGAAGGCCTTGGTAATAAATTTCTTTCTCATATTCGTGAAGTAGATGCCATTGCAGAGGTGGTACGCACATTTGAAAAAGCAGATATTCATCATGTTTCCGGCCGCATTAACCCCAATGAAGATCGGGATATCATTCACACCGAACTCGTGCTTGCCGATTTGGATACCGTAGAACGCGCGGTCGCGCGACAAGAAAAAGAAGCAAAAATAGGCGGTGAGCGGGGACAAAAAAAACTCGAAGTTTATAAAAATATGAGAGACCATCTTGCAGGCGGCAAACGTGCGACAGATTTTTTCGCACAAGACGAAGAAAGTATAAAAGTAATCCATGAACTTCAGCTCCTTACCTCAAAACCGATTATATGCGTGTTTAATATCAACGAAAACTCAGAAAAAGACTTTCGGAGGCGAAACCTCCGACATGATTTTGTCGGAGGTTTCGCCTCCGAAAGTTGTTCAGTCGCGCTCAATATTAAATTAGAAGATGACATAGCACAGTTAGGAGAAGATGCTGGGGAATTCAAGAATGAATCACATCTTGATGATCTCATCACAAAAGCCTATGAAGTGCTTGGACTCATTACGTTTTTGACTACAGGAGAAGACGAAACCCGCGCGTGGGCAATTCCTAAAGACGCAACTGCACCGCGTGCAGGCAGAGCGATTCATTCTGATTTTGAAGAAAAATTCATTCGCGCGGAAATAATAAGCTATGAAAATTTAATGAAAGCCGGCTCATACGCAAAAGCCCGTGAGTTAGGACTACTCCAGACAAAAGGTAAGGATTATATAGTTCAAGATGGAGATGTAATTGAGTTTAAGATATAAAAACGCAATTATATATCATAATGTCAATACCTTGCCATCATAACTACCATATTGTACAATGCCCACATGGTAAGAGAACCGCAATTATATGAAATAGGTCTGCTTATAAAACCCGAGCTTTCGGAAACGGAAGCGTCGGCGGAGCTTGGTAATGTGCGCTTGGAAATAGAAAAACAAAACGGCATTCTTGAACGCACCACTGATCCCAAGCCTCGAAAGCTTGCCTATCCTATCAAAAAAATTTCCCAGGCGTACTTTGCCGCGCTCCAGTTTTCTGTATCTCCCGCACGCATTGCAACTATTGAGAAAACTATCTCAACGCATACAAACATATTGCGAAGTTTGGTGTTGTCATGGACGCGCGTTCCCGTTCAACGTGTTCTCGAAAAACCCATGCGCACCAGAACATCTGAAACGCCTGCTCTGTATTCTCCGGTACAAACAAAGGAGCCTGCGGAAAAATTTGATGAAAAAGAGTTAGATAAAAAATTAGATGAGATTTTGGGACAATAGAATTTTTATTAGTATTATGGTATAAGACACTAACGGTATGAATGTAAACAAAGTGTTACTCATAGGAAACCTTACACGCGACCCTGAAATGCGCTCTTTGCCGTCAGGTCAGCCCGTAGCAAATTTCGGCATAGCCACAAACCGCGTATGGCGCGACAAAGAAGGTCAAAAACAACAACAAGCTGATTTCCATAATGTGGTGGCGTTTGGCAAGCTCGCGGAAACCGTAAATCAATATATGAAAAAAGGCAATATGATTTATGTGGAAGGCCGCCTTACCACCCGCAACTGGGATGCCCAGGACGGCACCAAGAAGTCACGAACGGAAATAATAGCGGAAACCGTGCAGTTCGGCCCTCGTCCAGGCGGTGGGCAGAGTGGAAATTATTCGCAAGGATCAGGTTCAAGCGCTCCGCGCCAAACTCAACAACCTCAGCAACAAGAAGATCTTGCAACAGTCGAATATCCCGAAGATGATGTAAACCCCAATGAAATACCCTTCTAACCAAACACCTTCATACGCCGCGAAACAGTGTCAATTTTGTGTAAATAACACAAAGGTATTTGATTATAAAAATACCGAGGAGTTGCGTAAATTTATTAATACACAGGGAAAAATAACCCCCCGTCGAAAAACAGGAACATGCGCTTCGTGCCAACGTCAGCTTGCGCTTGCCATTAAACACGCGCGCCATTTGGCGCTCTTGCCTTTTACGCTACGTTAATACTATGAATAACGAAATAGACATCCGATGACCTCCACCCAATTTGTATACGCATATATCATTCTATTGCAACAAATCTCGGCTCAATTCTTCGGCAATTCGCGTGGCGGTCATCAGATGTCATTATATTTCGTTATTCACAGTTAATAGATTATAACTCAACCACTTGCTTTTTTATCTCGCGGATGATTTCATCCGCTGTTTTTTTGTTCTCCTTCAGGAAACTTTTCGCATGTTCCATACCTACTCCCAATTTAACATCGCCATACGCATATGATGCGCCGGATTTCTTTACAAGTCCGCATTTTGCTCCAAGAGTGATAATATCGCCTTCATAGGAAATACCATGGTTATACATGATATCAAACTCGGCCGTGCGAAAAGGCGGCGCCACTTTATTCTTTACCACTTTTGCCTTCGTCCGACTCCCGATAACTTCTTCCCCTTTTAAAATTTTTGCGGCGCGGCGAATTTCAATTCGTACGGAAGCATAAAATTTTAGCGCATTTCCTCCCGGTGTTGTTTCTGGATTACCATACATGGCTGCCGTACCGATCTTCATGCGTATTTGGTTTGTAAATATGACGGTTGTGTTTGTGCGAGAAATAGCAGCCGTAAGCTTCCGAAGCGCATGCGACATCAACCGCGCTTGCAAACCCATGTGTTGCTGACCCATATCTCCTTCAATTTCTGCGCGCGGCGTGAGTGCTGCCACCGAATCGATGACTACCAGGGCGATACCACCCGTTCGCACTAAACTCTCCGCAATTTCAAGCGCTTGCTCGCCGCTATCCGGTTGGGATATGAGAAGATTTTCCGTTCGCACACCTATCCGTTTTGCGTATTCTGGATCAAGCGCGTGTTCGGCATCAATAAAAGCGCAGACACCACCTTTTCGTTGCGCGTTTGCTATCACATGCAAAGCAAGCGTTGTTTTGCCTGATGACTCCGGACCAAAAACTTCTATAACACGCCCGCGCGGGATGCCCCCTACTCCCAACGCCATATCGAGCGCAAAAGAGCCGGTGGATACGGTTTCTATATCAACTTTACGCATGCCCCCCAAACGCATAAGCGACCCTTCCCCATATCGGCTTTGTATTTCCTTTACAACTTCTTCCACAGCCACCGTAGCGCTGGAAAAAGCTTCGTTTTTTTTCTTATCCCCTTCTTCTTTTTGCGTTGTTTTTGGCATTTGATTATGTGCTAGGCTTTAGATAATTAGGTTAATAAAACCCTCCATGTTAGTTACGTTCTGATTCTTCAACTACAACCTGCCGCATAACGGAGCGAATGCGGCCAAAACGATTTTCCGCGACTACTTCTATGGTATGTAATCCTGCGGGAAGAAGTAAGACCGTATGAAAATGACCATTCTCCTCATTGTAGGCAACGACCCCGTTTACTGTCAACCGCACGCTGGGTGTTGCGTTTCCTTCTACCACGACATCCGGCCCTTGAAGCAATGCGCCATCCGCGGGTACATCCACTGTGAGTTTTGGAAGTAAAATCCAGTCGCGCAGCTGATATATAAAATAAAACCCCACCAGTAATAATCCGCCTCCCACAAACAGTGCCATGGCATATTGCTTATTGCGCGCGCGTTTATGCGTTTCTTCTAAATAATCAGAGGATACAATCATATCATAACCTATGATTCACGAACTTCTTCGCGGCCAAGCGGATCTCCAGCGTCTCTGCTTACCAGAACATCCCGTGGCTTTGCGCCATCCGAAGGACCAACCACTCCACGTTCTTCCAAAACATCCATCAACCGCGCCGCACGAGCGTAACCTAAGCGTAACCGTCGCTGTAAAAAGGAAGTAGACGCTTTACCGGTTTCCACTACAAGATGCCGCGCTTCTTCATAAAGCTCATTGTCGGCATCATCTTCTTCAAATGAGCCGTTTTGCGAAACAGGCGCGCTCGCAAATATATTTTCAGACATAGCCGTGTCCTCATGTTCTTCAGACATATTTGCCAAATAGGCTACTACACGTTTTACTTCACCGTCCGATACGTACACGCCCTGAATACGGCGCGGTTTCGCGGCATCTGCCGGTAAATAAAGCATATCTCCCTTTCCAAGCAGTTTCTCTGCACCCGCCATGTCTAAAATAGTTCGCGAATCAATCTGCGAAACGGTCTGCAACGCGATACGTGTTGAAATGTTTGCTTTGATAAGTCCGGTGATGACATCCACCGATGGCCGTTGGGTGGAAATGACAAGATGAATACCCACTGCCCGCGCCATCTGCGCGATCCGTACAATAGATGCTTCTACTTCCCGTGGGTATGTGGTCATTAAATCCGCAAGCTCGTCCACTATAATAACTAGATACGGCATAATGTCTTCTTCTGCCATATCTGCATTATACGACGCGATATCACGAACCCCCGCGGCTTCCAGTTGCGTATAGCGTTTGTCCATTTCACTCACCGCCCAGCGAAGCGCCTGAATCGCTTTTTTAGGATCAGTGATAACCGGAGACATCAAATGCGGTATACCGTTGTAGTATGTAAGTTCCACACGCTTAGGATCTATCATAATGAATTTTAAAAATTCCGGAGGGTTGAAAAAGAGAAGCCCCATCAAGAGCGAATGAATAGTAACTGATTTTCCCGACCCTGTACTGCCGGCTACAAGCACGTGCGGCATCCGCGCAAGATCAGCAAATACAGCCTGTCCGGTAACGTCACGTCCAAGCGAAAACCCCAGCTGGAATTCCCTTTTCCGTTCATTGAGTTCTGTTAGTAAACTTCGCAAACCCACGAACGCAATGGATTTATTTGGCACTTCAATTCCCACCAGCGATCTTCCGGGAATAGGCGCTTCAATCCGCAGCGGGTGCGCGGCAAGCGCAAGGCCGAGGTTGCTTATAAGATTTGTAATACGCGATAATTTCACGCCTTCAGCAGGTTTTAATGTGTACTGTGTTACGGACGGACCGATATGTACTTCTCCCATATCAACATCAATGCCGAAACTTTGCAGGGTGCGCTGAATGATATTCGCGTTTGCACGCACGTCCCCGCTTGAGGGCTTGCCCTTGTCCGCTTCCAAAATATCCATGTCTGGCGGTTTGTAGCTGGTAGAAACACGCCGACGCGAAACAAGCGGCTTTGGTTGTTCTACGGGTGCTGTGTTGTCAGAAATATACTCTTGAGGAACAACCGCCGCAGGTACTTTGTTTTCCAGTACCACTGGATCAGGAGATACCATATTTACAGGCGGCAAAGCATCCTCGGATAATTTCGCCGGCTTTTTGAAAAAGTGCACTATGCGCAGAAAAAACCCTTCTGGTGGTTCGTTTGTTTCTAACTCTTCTTCTTCCTTTTCTTTACGCGGGGAAACTAACGCCCTATTAAACATCAGCAAAAAAGAAATAAGTAAAAGCGCGCCAAAAAGAACTATACTCGCAGTCCTATCAAAAAAGCGCAACGGTACGAAAGCAATGCCAAAGCCTACATAGCCTGCTGTCTGTGCTTCTCCAAAAATATCTCCAAGCCCTAGAACGCTTATTAAAAATAAAAACGCTCCCAAAAATGTGCCGCCAAATATCCGCTGGCGCATGCCAAATAAAAACGAAATTCCCGCGAGCGCAAACGCGATGGGCGCCACTAAAAACGCTTTCCCAAAAAGAAACCGAAAAAAAGTTGAAATACCGTCTCCCGCGAGACCTGCGTTTCCAAACCATGCCAACAACAAGAGAGTTGCCGCGCCAAACGAAAGCACCGCCCAGACAGACTGCTTGGTCTCTGGCTTTAGATCATCATGCCACTTTGGACGAGGATCTTTTTCTTCTGTTTCTTCCCGCGCCTTCTTTTTCGTTTTGGTCTTACTTCTGCTCCAGAACATATAGGATAGTATACCAGGAAACAAAAAAAGTGAGTAGTGAGTACGTTCGTTAATAAAGAAACAGCCTACCAATCAGGTAGACTGTAGATAAAGAGTTGTTTTTATTTATTAAAGTTTATTATGGGGAAATCCCGTCCAAGTGATTCAATCGTGGCATTCTCAAGATCAGAGGCCAAAATATCAGCGACAGACTCAAAAGCCTTTTGCTCCATTTTTGATATCACTCCATCCACAAACTCCCTACCACTGAATGCAATTTCCGCCAAGACGGTGAACAGGATGAAGATTGCAGTTGGGTTGAGCTCCTTTATTTTTTTGGCAAACCTTGGTCCTTGTATTGTCTCTTTATCGAAGACAAAGCTCGAAAACACGAGCAGTTTTTCATCTGGTAACACATTTTTGAGAACTGTCTTTGGAGAAGTGGTAAACACAACATCCTTAGATCCTCGATCAGGATCTTTCCTGTCAAGAGATTTTTTAATGCGATCGAGATCTTCAACGTACCTCTGTACAACAACTATTTTCATAGAACCCCCTTTTCTTAAATAGAATATCAATATATTGTTTTTCTGTCAATGACTTTACCAAAAAGCCCCCGTTTTCATAAGGGCTTTTTTACTATAAACTGTAGTTACTTTGAATTACGAAACACATGTATTCCTCTCATCTGATGACCTCCCATCGATTTGCATGCGCAAGTACCTTTGTTTTTTAACACATCTTGTTCAACTCATTATCAATTCGTGTGGCGGTCATCGGATGAGGGTGTGTTTCGTAATTCACGGTAGTTAGTTACACTTCTTCCATCACAACTTCGTCAATCACTTCAACATCCATAGCGTCTTCCGAAACCTTGGAAGCAGAAGAACTATTTTTTGGCACGTCTTTGCGGTATCCGGTACCAGCGGGAATTAAACGTCCGATGATTACATTTTCCTTCAAACCGCGCAAGCGGTCTACCTGCCCCCCGATTGCCGTATTGATAAGGACACGGGTTGTTTCCTGGAAGGATGCCGCCGAAAGGAAGCTAGAAATGGATAAGGCTGTTTTTGAAATACCCATGAGAAGTCGGGAACCTTTTGCCGATTCCTTTCCGGCTGAGAGCGCGCGATCATTTTCTTCTAAAAACTGCTCGCGCTCCACTACTTCGTCCACACTAAATCGCGTATCGCCAACTTGCTTGATGCGTACGCGAGAAAACATCTGACGCACAATAACCTCAATGTGTTTTTCATTGATGGGAGATCCTTGCAAAGCATATACTTTTCCAATTTCGCGAATAATATAATTTTGAGTTTCCCCCGTGCCTGCTACCCGAAACAGCTCTTTCGCATCTATCACGCCATCAGATAAGGGCTGGCCTTTTGTTATAACATCATCCACAGCTACAACAACGGTCTTTCCAAACGGAATTGTGTATTCCTGCACGTCACGCTTTGTGCCATCATCGTCATCAGGAAGAACCCGCACCACATGGTCGCGATTTTCCTCTTTTATTTCAAAAACTTTTCCATGTACTTCTGAAATAATAGCAGCGGTTTTTGGTGTGCGGATTTCAAAAATTTCTTCCACGCGCGGAAGCCCCAGCGTGATATCACCTCCTCCCGCAACACCTCCGATGTGAAACGTACGCATGGTAAGCTGTGTACCCGGCTCGCCAATGGCTTGGGCGGCTACAATACCCACTGCCTCTCCTATGCGCACCAACATATTCAAACCAAGATCATATCCGTAACACGTACGGCAAATGCCCCGGCGTGTTTTGCACGTAACAGGCGAACGCAAGTGTACTTCAGTTACACCGGCTTTATCAATCACATCGGCATCATCCGTGGAAAGAAGGGTTCCTTTCTTAACGATAATTTTCTTTGTTTCGGGATGAAGCACATTACTTAGCAATATGCGGCCAAACATCCGAGATCCAAAGCTTTTGTTTACTTCTTCGGAATCACGCCGATACGCCACAATCCCGTTCTCATCTCCGCAATCTTCTTCAACCACCACCACATCCTGTGCCACGTCCACAAGACGACGGGTAAGATATCCGGCGGCGGCGGTTTTTAACGCCGTATCAGCAGTGCCTTTCCGCGCGCCGTGCGTAGAAATAAAATACTCAAGCACATTCAACCCTTCTTTGTAGCTCGATATAATAGGAAGCTCAATAATCCGGCCTGAAGGATTGACCACCATTCCTTTCATGCCTGCCATCTGGTTTACCTGCACCCAAGAACCGCGTGCGGCTGAATTGACCATGGAAAAAACAGGGCCTTCTTGATCCATCGCTTCCCGCACTTCCTTATCAATCTGCGGTTTTACTTTTGCATTCCATATTTCAACTACTTTTGCGTATCGTTCACCATCAGTAAGAAGACCGCGTTCAAACTGATCGCGTACCACTTGTGTATCAGCAAGCCCTTGTTTTATGATTTCTGCTTTTCGCGGAAGCGCCGGCAAATCAGCTATACCCCAACTAATACCGGAGAGTGTCGCATATTCAAAACCGAGATCCTTAATACTATCAAGTACGGGAGCCGCCCCTTTAGCGCCATACAAACGAATAATCTTACTCGTAAGAACCTTGAGGAGTTTTTTATTGAGAAGTTCATTAACAAACTCGTGTCCTTTGGGAAGGATGTTGTTAAAAATAATGCGTCCGGCTGAAGTTTCTGTAAGCAGAGAGCTTTTTGCATCAAGCCGCACTTTAATACGCGCGTGTAAATTAACCACACCATACTCGTGCGCTAACATGACTTCTTCTTTATCGGAAAAAATCTTACCCTCTCCTGCCACGCCTTCATGTAATTGCGTAAGCCAGTAGCATCCAAGAACCATGTCTTGTTGAGGACCTGCAATTGCTTCTCCCGTGCCAGGTTTAAGTAAATTTTTGTCCGCGGCCATTATTTCGCGCGCTTCGTATTGCGCTTCTTCCGTAAGCGGAACATGTACTGCCATTTGATCGCCGTCGAAGTCAGCGTTAAACGCCTCGCACACCAATGGATGCAACTGTATGGCGCGTCCTTCAATAAGCAATGGCTGGAATGCCTGAATGCCAAGCCGGTGCAACGTAGGCGCACGGTTCAACAGCACATATTTCCCTTCCACCACTTCTTCAAGAATTGCCCAAACGTCAGGCGTCATTTCTTCAATAAGGCGTCCCGCGCCGCGAATATTGAAAGCAAGTCCGCGCTCAATTACTTTTCGAATCACAAACGGACGGAATAGTTCCAGTGCCATATGTTTGGGTAATCCGCATTGATGCAATTTTAACTCCGGGCCCACCACAATAACAGACCGCCCCGAATAATCCACACGCTTCCCAAGCAAGTTTTGGCGGAAACGGCCTTGCTTGCCTTTTAACATGTCGGCAAGCGATCTTAAGGGACGTTTTTGCGCTTGCGAAGTAACCACTGTTTGTCCTCGCCGAATGGAATTGTCTATGAGCGCGTCGACTGCTTCTTGGAGCATACGCTTCTCGTTGCGACAAATAACTTCCGGCGCTTTTAATTCATAGAGACGTTTCAGTCGGTTATTGCGGTTGATAACACGGCGATAGAGATCATTCACATCGCTTGTGGCGTGCCGTCCTCCATCGATAGGAACCATAGGACGGAGCGCGGGCGGTATCACAGGAATGTCAGTAAGAAACATCCACTCGGGACGCACTCCCGCATCCCGCATGGAACGCACCAATTGAATTCGCCGTAAGACTTTACGTTTTTGCACAGGATTTGTAATTGCTTCCGCCTCAACTAAAAGAGCAGATTCCATGACGGCAAAATCAAGTCCTTCACAGATTTCTCGCAGTACTTCCGCGCCGATTCCCGCAGTAAAAAGACCGGCATACTTTAAACTCAATCGATGGTATTCTACTTCAGATAATACCTGCATTCGATTTATACTTTTTACCTCTGTTTTTGCCTGGTCTGATGCCTCTTTGAGCGATTCTTTATCCCGCACACCCGCTTTTAGTTTTGACTTATACTCGCGCTCTATCTCTGCGAGCACTTCTGCGCGTTTGACTTCATCTACTTGTTTTACAATGTATCCGGCAAAATAGATGACTTTTTCCAAATCATTCATAGAGACATTGAGCAATAAGCTCATTTTGGAAGGAAGCCCCCGCAAAAACCAAATGTGCGAAACAGGGGTTGCAAGCTCTATGTGCCCCATGCGTTCACGCCGCACGATAGCGCGGGTTATTTCCACGCCGCACTTATCACACACAATTCCTTTATACCGGATACGGCGATATTTCCCGCAATAACATTCATAATCTTTTTCCGGCCCGAAAATTTTCTCGCAAAACAACCCATCACGTTCCGGACGCTGGGTTCGATAATTAATTGTTTCCGGCTTTGTTACTTCTCCATGCGACCATTCTTTGATGCGTTTAGGAGAAGCAAGGCGAAGCCCAATGGCATCAAAATCCTGATCAACTGTATTTTCCTTTTCGTGTGTATCCATATAGATTTGTGATGTTATTCCTTATAGGTGTCTTTTTGATAATGAACAAGATCAATATCAAGCGCGAGACCTTTCAATTCATTTACCAATACATGAAAAGATGCCGGAATATTGGGAGTCTTAAATGATTCACCCCGCACAATAGCATCATACGCGGATACACGCCCCGTTATGTCGTCGGACTTAATGGTAAGCATCTCCTGCAAGGTGTGAGCCGCGCCGAACCCTTCCAATGCCCATACCTCCATTTCTCCAAATCGCTGACCGCCCCCTTGCGCCTTACCGCCAAGCGGTTGTTGGGTAATAAGGGAATAGGGACCAATAGAACGCATATGAATTTTATCCTCTACCATGTGAACCAGTTTCATCATATAAATCATGCCCACGGTAATCTGTTGATCAAAGGGCATTCCGGTACGCCCATCATATAATGTTACTTTGCCATTTCGCGGCAACCCTGCTTTTTCAAGTTCATTCTGAATTTCTTCATCCGTGGCGCCAATCAAAGACGGCGTAATGGCTTGGTATCCAAGCTTGTGGGCCGCCCAACCCAAATGTGTCTCCAAAATTTGTCCGATGTTCATACGCGAAGCAACACCCAACGGGTTCAAAATAATATCAACAGGAGTTCCATCTTCCAGATACGGCATATTTTCTACCGGCAAAATTTTTGAAATAACTCCCTTGTTTCCATGGCGCCCCGCGAGTTTGTCGCCCACAAGAACCTTACGCAACTGCGCTACTTCTATACGAACGCTTTTGATAACGCCTGACTCCAAACGATCGCCCTGATCGCGCGAAAATACTTTTACGTTTACCACGCGGCCTTGCTTGCCGATGGGCATGCGAAGCGATGCGTCTTTTACGTCGCGGGCTTTCTCGCCAAAAATTGCCCGTAGCAATCGCTCTTCGGGTGTTAGATCCGATTCGCCTTTTGGTGAAATTTTTCCCACTAAGAGATCTCCCGGACGTACTTCAGCGCCGATTCGCACAATACCTTCTTCATCCAGGTCTTTTAATTTTTCCTCGCCTACATTAGGGATATCATGGGTTGTTATTTCCGGCCCCAGCTTGGTATCGCGCACGTTTATCGTAAAATCTTCTATATGTATCGTGGAAAAAGCATCCCTTTGTACAAGCCGCTCCGAAAGAATAATGGCGTCTTCATAATTAGAACCTCCCCAAGAAAGAAAGGAAACTAAAATGTTTTGTCCAAGCGCAAGTTGGCCATTTTGTGTGGAAAGGTTGTCGGCAAGAGGCTGACCTTTTGCTACAGTATCACCCTTTTTTACAATAGGACGCTGATGGAGAGCCGTCGCATTATTTGAGCGAAGATAATTGATGAGAGGATAGGTATGTTCATGTTTTGATTCTTTGACCGTAATTCTTTTCGCGTCCACCTCCGTTACTACTCCCGCACCTTCTGCCAGAACCACTAAACCTGAATCGCTCGCCACACGATCTTCCACGCCTGTTGCTACGATAGGGGCCTGTGCAAGAATATTCGGCACAGCTTGACGTTGCATATTAGAACCCATGAGCGCGCGGTTTGCGTCGTCGTGCTCCAAGAAAGGGATCAAAGATGTCGCAATACTAATTGCTTCTTGGGGAGAAATATCCATGTATTGGATTTCTGACCGCGCAATAACACCCGGTTGTCCTTTAATCCGGGCATCCACAAGTTCCTCCGTAATAACACCATGTGCGTCATAAGGTACGCATGCATGCGCGATGTTATAACGCGCTTCTTCAAATGCCGTAAAATATTCGAATTCATCTGTGAGCTTGCCATCTTTTACTTTTCGATACGGTGTTTCAATGATGCCGTATTCATTGATATGCGCGTAGCTTGCCAAATGTCCTACCAATCCAATATTCGGACCTTCTGGTGTTTGAATGGGGCAAATGCGTCCATAGTGAGAGGGATGTACGTCACGCACTTCAAAACCTGCTCGTTCACGGGTAAGACCGCCCGGACCAAGAGCTGAAACGCGGCGCTTATGCTCGAGTTCCGCGAGAATATTTGTTTGATCCATGAACTGTGAAAGCTGGTTTGTGGTAAAAAACTCTTTTACCGCTGCCATAAAAGGCCGCGCGTTTACAAGTTGCACAGGCGCAAGGGTTTCCACATCAAGGGTGGACATGCGATCCTTGATAATGCGTTCCATACGCGCTAACCCAATGCGCAACCGTGTTTGAAGCATTTCACCTCCGCCGCGTACCCGCCGATTGCCCAAATGATCAATGTCATCTGCGGTAAGCAGTGGGTTTTGGTTCATGCGAATAATTTCAGAAGCCACTGCTACAATATCCTCCGCATCAAGCACGCGACTCGTTGATTTTTTATCGTTTTTAATCTGCAAACGCTGATTAAACTTGTATCGCCCGACCATAGATAAGTCATAGCGGTCACTGCTAAACATGCTTTGTAACAAGTCTCGCGCATTGTCCACGGTTGCAAGATCTCCCGGTCGAATACGTTTATACAACTCCACAAAAGCCTCATCTTCTGTCTTAGCAGGATCTTTTTCTAATGTCTGCTTTATATAGGAAGGTTCATGCGTATCGATTTTTTCAAAAGCATTTTTAATTTGCTCATCTGTTTTTAAACCAAAAATTCGCAAAAGCGATGTAACTGGTATACGGCGCTTGCGGTCAATTTTTACATACAAGGCGGCGTCATTGTCTGTTTCAAATTCTAGCCATGCGCCGCGAGAAGGCACGATCTTTGCACCAAAATATTTTTTACCGCGAAGATAATATTCGGTAAAATAGACACCGAACGAACGCGCAAGTTGTGAAACAATGACGCGTTCTACGCCGTTAATAACAAAGGTACCGCGTTTTGTCATTATGGGGAAATCTGCCAAAAACACTTCTTGTTCTTTCATTTCACCTGTTTTTTTATTCACCAAACGCAAACGCAGGCGCAATGGCGCTTCGTACGTTAAGTTGTGTTCCCGTGCATGATATTCATCGTGTTTTGGATCTTCCACCACAAAATTGACAAACTCCAAACGCAAATCTCCGGAGTAATCTTCCACCGGGAAAAAATCTTCAAAAAGCTCTTGTAATCCCTTATGTACCAGCCACTGAAAAGCACCTAATTGCATATCCAGAAGGTCGGGCAAGGGCATTAGCGGCTCTTTATACCGCGAAAAATAGGCCTTTTGCATGTTGTTTTTATGGGTTACCCATTCTTTTTAAGGATTGGGTTAAGATAAGAGGCAAAACTCTACAAAAAGCCACAAAAAGCCCTATCCCCGTTTACCGACAGGACTTTTTGGCCTTTTTATTTTGCCGCTAGAGTATTCAAAAACCCACGTGGTTTAGTTTATATGTAAACAGTACCACAGGACTCTCTCGTCAACAACATGCCACTCACACGTTATCCACAGGTTTAGAGATGGTAGCAGTTTTTTTTATAGGAGTCAAGAGCTTGTTCCTGACTCCGGTATTCATGCCGCGCGCGGATACGCGGAAGAAGTAAAACTTCCGTACGTACAAGAAGCGCTTTTTCGCGCGCATGGCGCCGAACGAAGTTTCATGGAACCCGCAAATGATTTGCGTCAACAAGGCATCGAGTTAAAATTGGGTACCATTCCGGAGTATTTGCATGATAAAGTGGTGGTAGTTGTGGATGATTCCATAGTGCGCGGAAACGTGGCGCCACGGATAGTCTACTTACTAAAACATCATGGCGCCCGAGAAGTGCACATGCGCGTGAGTAGCCCGCCAACCATAGCCCCGTGTGCTTATGGTTTTGACACATGGCGTATTACGGAAGAGCTTATTGCGCGCCGTTACAAAGGATACGTTCCATCAATTCTCGCCGCGATCAATAACATAATAACAAAGCGCTACCCTCAAAAAGAAAGAACGTACAAACTTGATTCGCTCGCATTTCTTTCTCTACCAGGACTAAAAAGCGCGTATGCATCGCCTCATGAAATGTGCTTCGCGTGTTGGAATGGTGAATATCCCGTCCTATAAACGTATTAACACTTTCAGTATCCCCTCTCTCCTGAGAGGGTTTTTCTTTACTAAACTAAATTCTAATAGAAAATACCGGAGAGTTTCCGATATATGAACACCTTAGATTTCCCCGTATAATTTTTTTGCTTCTTCCACAAGTGCTTTTATAATCCGAAATCCGCCTTTCCAAAATTCTTTCGCGGATAAATCAATACCAAACGGCTCTACCAGTTCTTCCGGGGTTTTGGTGCCGCCTGTTTCTAACATAGCAAGATATTGTTCGGCAAAACGAGCTTTTGTATCCGTTTTTTTATACATGTCATACCATGAAAGCGTAAGGAGTTCGCCAAACGTATATGCGTACACGTAAAAGGGAGTATGAAGAAAATGCGGAATATAACTCCACCATATGCGGTAGTTTTCGGTAAGCGTAACGGAGGTACCAAACATTTCGCGCTGACGGGCTATCCACAATTCACTTATACGTTCCGGTTTCAATTCTCCTTCACTTCGGCGCGCCGCGTGAAAATCTTGCTCAAACTTGTACATGGCATGCTGGCGGAATACCGTAGCGAATATCTCTTCTATCATGCCCATCAACAGCGCCAAAAGTTCTTTGCCCTTCATAGTATTTCGCAGACTTTCAAATACCAACATTTCTCCAAAGACACTGGCAGTCTCGGCAATAGTAAGCGGCGTATCAAAATTAAGAAGTGTTTGTTTGCGCATGAGCGACCCATGTACGCCATGCCCCAGCTCGTGAGCAAGCGTAAGAACGCTTTTTGTGTTTCCTTGATAATTCAGGAACACAACTGGATGCAAGTCGGGCGTGCCATATGAACAAAACGCTCCGCCACGCTTGCCGTGTTTTGTCTCGGCGTCTATCCATTGTTTTTCAAAAAATTCATTCGCGCATTCTCGCATGCGTGGTGAAAATATGCCATAAGCCTCAAGCACCATGTTTTCTGCTTTTTGAAATGTATATGTCTGTTCTGTTTCCAACACGGGCGCGTAGCGATCATAATCAAAGAGTTCATTTAGTCCCAGCACTTTCCGTTTTAGATTATAGTAATCGCTTACAAGCTCAACGTGTTCGCTTACTACTTCGCTCATAGTATTAACCGCTTCCTGCGTAACTTCATTCGCGAGATGCCGGGATGCTTCGGGTGTTTCAAATTTTTGATACCTATCGCGGATGCGCTTATCTTCTCCCAGCACATTGAAAATATATGTGAGCCGGCGCAGATCTTCCCGCAAACCCCCGGTAAGCGCCTCTGCTCCGGCTTTACGCGTATCCCGATCTCTGTTCTGTAATAAGTTCAATACTTTTTCTTCCGGCCATTCTTCTTTGATCTGACCGAGAGAAACAGAAAACTTTTTTTGCGACAGCTCTTCGTCAAACAACCGCGTAAATGCATTATTGCCGGTCAAAGAAAGATCAACAAATATCTGTTCTTCGCGTTCGGATAACCTGTGGGGTTTTGTTTTAAGAAGATTCAGTATAAAATGCCGGTAATGGGAAAGCTCTTCCGCATGTGCCAGTTTTTGAAGTCCTTCTTCCGACAACTGCAACAACTCAAGTTCAAAAAATATGATCTGATTATAGATCTCTGCGTAGAGAGCTTGTGTTTTTTGTTCAAGCGCTCCATGATCGGTATCCACGCTGTCTACTGCTTTGAGTAGCGAGGCAAAATGGAGCGGTTTTATTCCCTCCTGAAAAATCATTTCATATTCTTGAAACGCGGAAAAAACATTCGCCGGCGCAGAATCGTTTGTTATAGCGCCGCGCCATTTCCGCTCAAATGCTTCCGCATGCTTTTTTGCCTCTGCAAGAGTAGCTAAAACGCGCGGATCATTCTTGCCGCTGAAATAGGCGGACAAATCCCAGGAGGGTACTATTCCAAAATTATGCGTTTCCATACGAGTTCTCCTTCTTGTTAAACTTCGTTATCGACATACTCTTTATTGCTATCCACAGTAAGTTCTGCCTGTAATTTCTTGAATTCATTCTCCGCTTCACCCAAACGGTTACGGCAAATCTTCACCAACTCAACGCCTTCCTTAAATTTCTTGAGGCCTTCTTCCACGTCTACATCACGCGCGTTAAGTTCTTCTACAATTTTTTCAAGACGTTTGAGAGATTGTTCGATTGTTTGTTTTTCCTGGTTCATAGTATTGTTTTCTTGCAATATAGCGTCTTGCGATGACGCAAATTCAACTTCATAAATTTGCGTCATCGCAAGACGCTATGATGTGTGTTCTACTTTTGATGTAAGTGTCCCCTTGTATAATCGCACTTCTATGTGTTCTCCCACTGTAACATCTTCCGTGTTTTTTAGCACTCTGCCGGCTTTCCCATATACAATACTGTACCCGCGCCGCAACGGTGAAATAGGATCAAGCGGTGTTAATGCCGCTTCGGCAACGGCAACTCGTTTGTCTCCCAGCCGAAATCGGCGTTCTATAAACTCTCCCATGCGCTGAGCTCCCACGGAAAATGTATGCTCCATTTTTTGCATGCGCGCGCGAAGTTTGTGAGCCGTGTTTATAAACGCGTTCTCTAACACGCGAAATGCCGTAAAAATCTTTTCTAACGCCATTTCTAGATGATGCGCTCCCACAGATACGCGTGCCCGTGTTCGTTCTAAGATACGACCAGGAAGCTGTTGCATGTCTTCCTCGAGAATAGAATACGCGCGTGAAGTCTCTCGTACTATATCACCCATGTGAAGTATCAGTACATCGCTCTCTTTTTCTATTGCGCGCAGTGTTTCCTCACGGCTCCGGCGTATTGCATCAGCAACTTTGGTAGGAGTTGAAAAATCCGCATCAGAAGAAAGTGAAGCAATCGTTACATCGCGTTCGTGGCCAATACCGGTAAGCACCGGAATACGCGAAGAGACAACCGCTTCGGCAACCCGTTCTGTGTTGAACGCTTGTAAGTTTTCAAGCCCGCCGCCGCCACGTATAAGGCACAGCACATCGGTTCGAACCCGTGCGGAGTTAAATTCGCGAAACGCCGAGACAATAGAATCTTCAGCCCTATCTCCTTCCACGCGGACATCGCGGAGTGTAATCTCAAAACCAAAGGCACCAATGTTCTTTAGAAAATCGTTTATTGCTTCTCCTTTTTCAGATGTTATAACACCAATAGACTGAATAAGGTACGGCAAGGGGCGCTTTCTCTCAAAAGAAAAATAACCTTTGGTTTCCAGTTTTTTCTTTAGCGCCTCAAATGCTTTTTGGAGCGCGCCTGCGCCAACCGGTTCTATTTTTTCCACACGCACATTAAAGGCGCCAAATTTCGCGTATATCTCGGGCCATGCATCAATTACAACTTCCATACCATCTTCAAGATAATGGTATTCACGTTCATACTTCGAAGCCCATAAGACACATTTCATGGTTCCTTCCACCCCTGATGTATCTTTCAATGTAAAGTACACCACCGACCCGCGATGACGCATTTCACTTACTTCACCCTGAATGCGGACAGTTCCCAATTGCGAAAGTGTCATGTTTGCTGTTTCTAGAAACTCAGACACCGTAAAAACCACTCCAGAAATGGGAACCACAACTTCCGATTGTTTGGAGTTTGTGAGAACATCCAGCATTTCTGTGCCGTATTTTGCGATTTTTGTTTTCCCCCAGCCTTTTACAAGCGCCAAGTCAGCAAGCGTTGCTGGCATAGCTTTTACTGTTTCTTCCAGAGTCTTATTGCTAAACACCATAAAAAGCTCGCAACCTTCATGGTCGGCGATTTCTTTCCGTTTTGCTTTTAATTTTTGAAGAAGTTCAACGCGAGACATAAAAAGCTTTTTTTATACTAACACAAATAAAAGAAAAAGGAGCATCTAAACAGATACTCCATCCCCAATATTATCCCGCACGAATTCTTTTCTGAATGGGGACTTTTTCATCCACCACAGGCACGAAAGAACAAAAAACCTCATTTAAGCTTCTGCCAATTATGATACTAAAACTGCATCCGAAAATTGGCACAACAGGGTCCCTTTTTGCATCAAATAACTGAATTTTTCCCTTGGGCAACATAACCACATGCCCCGCCTCAACCACCATCTTTTCGTTAGTTTCATATCTTATAATATAGGTACCAAACCACTCAGAGGTACCTATCGGAAACGAAACATCATGTTTATTGGTTGTCAAAACAAACTCCTTCCTTAAAATTTGGGTGTTGCCAAAAAATATTATTTTCCCCTGGAGAAACACCCAACATTTTTATTTGTGTTATTCTCTCTCTTTCAAGAAAACAACTGTAAGCGCCATTATAGAAGGCAATAGTACCATCTGGAAGCATGACAACGACACCTGCTGGAACGATGATGTTGTCACTAAAGATCCATTCAACCTCATACCCCCCAAACCAAATATGGGTTCCAAACTGATATTGCATCATGACCATTGTATTCCCTCCTTATGGGAAAATTACTTCAAAAATACTCTACCACACCTATGATAATTTTGCAACTTGTTCATCTTGATTATAAATATTGTTTTTTATTTCCCGAGAGCTTGTTCTATTTGAGTTTTTAGTGTTGCGTACGGCACTGCTCCGTTTACCACCTGCTTTGATCCATCTTTTGCTATGATGATGCTGAATGGCGTGCCGCGACCTCCGCTCGCGATTGCATTTTCTGCGTTCGCATCAATTACGCCATTATAATCTCCGGAAGAGACGCACGAACTAAACGCGTTTTCATCAAGACCCATGTCCCGGGCAACTTGTGAAAAAAAACTATCACCTAACCCTTCTTCCTGTCGGCTAAACACCGCATCGATAAAACTCCAAAATGCCTGTGTTCCTCCTATCCTCGCGGCGCATTCGGATGCTGTTGCTCCCAGCCGAGCGCTTGAGTGGATTTGTTCAAGTGGAAAATGCCGATACACCCATGCAATTTTTCCATCTTTGCCATATTCGTCCATTGCTTGCTTTAGGGTCTCATGAAATCTAGCGCAAAACGGGCATTCAAGATCTGAATACTCAATTATTTTAACGGGTGCTGATGGGTTTCCTAGCACATGATCAGTTGCCGCCAATGGCGATACCGCCTCAAGAGTCCCATTCTCTTCAGGCGGCGTTGGAACACTATCGCCCACGTTTGCTCCGAGATTGTTTCCTGGTTTAGCAAACCCGCCGTCTCCCGCATACATAACAGCGCCAGCAATTAAGATGCCAGAAATTAAAATAGATAGCGGTATAGTGTAGGGATTATGGTTCGATTCATTCATATTATGCAGTAAAAAATAATACTACTATTCTATACATTTTGCTTCTGCCTCCGCAAGGGATAGCGCGTTCTTGCTTGTCCACGAGCCTACCCGCGTGCGCACCAAGCCGGAAAGATACGCTCCCGTGCCTAAAACTGTTCCGATATCACGCGCAAGAGAACGAATATATACACCAGGACCGGTAACAACTTTCAATGTAACATGAGGCCAGTCATAGCATTCAAGAAAAATTGATTTTATCATAACCTCGCGCGGCTTCATTAAAACCTTCTCCCCTTTGCGAACGCGTTTATATGCTTCCTGACCATTTATTTTTATTGCGCTATACGATGGGGGTGTTTGTAATATGTTCCCCGTAAACTGATCAAGAATTTTTTCTATGTCCTTGCTTGTGGGAATATCATAATCCGCATGAATTGTTTTTTCTCCTTCTTCATCATCTGTAGTACTTGATATGCCAAGGGTAAGAGAAGCATGATATTCTTTTTCTTTGGCAACTTCTTTTGCTAATTGTTTTGTGGCTTCCCGCCCTACACCAACCACCAGCACACCTTCTGCAAGAGGATCCAATGTGCCCGCGTGACCTATTTTTTTGGTATGAGCCGCGCGCCGCAAGCGGTTAAGCACTGCGTTTGAGGTAAGCCCCTTCGGTTTGTATATCGCAAAAATTTTTAACATGTCAGAGCCTTTAACACATACCCGTATTTCTTTTACCTCCATTTTCAAAATGGTATCCGTATCCTTGAAATGAAATACTCCTTCCACGTTTTTCCCTGCGAGAATTTTTGGCAGCCAATATTTATCATCCGGCCACATGGCCTCGTATGGAATATCAGCATGAGAAAACCACTGAGGATTTACTTCTTCTGTTTCAACTGGTTCCCCGGTAAAAGAGTGAACACTGAACAAGCGCACTTTCAAAGGAATTTCTGTTTCTCCTATCAACGTAAGAACACCACGCTTTTTAATATTATGCGCCACGATACCTGCTTCTTCTTTAAGTTCCCGACGTGCCGCCTCTTCAATGGATTCTCCTTGTTCCACTTTGCCCCCAAACCCATTCCATCTACCCATGCCGAACCCCCGCTTTTTCATGCCAAGAAGAATGCGCTTATCATCATATACCATACAAAGCGTGAGAATTTTCTTATCCATGTACACCAACATAACACATGTCTTATAATGCATACATGCGTTATGTTTTTTTCCTTGTTGTCGCTTTTTTCTTTCTGCCATTCGCCTCATATGCGGCAGAACCTTTTACCCGCGACCTTTCCTGGGGACTTCAAAACGATCCTGATGTAAAACGACTTCAAGAATACTTGCGAAAAGAAGGCTTCTATACCTACTCTGAAATAACAGGACACTATTTTTCATCTAC
This sequence comes from Candidatus Ryanbacteria bacterium RIFCSPHIGHO2_02_FULL_45_17b, assembly GCA_001819815.1. Classification (GTDB taxonomy): domain Bacteria; phylum Patescibacteriota; class Minisyncoccia; order Ryanbacterales; family 2-02-FULL-48-12; genus 02-FULL-45-17b. Next base: position 37,573 of record MHNO01000003.1, read on the forward strand.
CCGCGCGGCAGTAGTAAAATTCCAAACAGCCCAAAACATACTACCCGCGAATGGTATAGTTGCCGGCGAAACGCGAACCCGCCTTAATCAAACACTAAAGCCACAAACACCATCTGCGTCCGCTTCGTTTTCGCTGTTCCTGCGCGATTTGTTCTTTGGCCTTCGCGCCGACCCTGACGTAGTCCGCCTGCAGGAATTTTTACGAAGCCTGGGATTTTTTACGTACCCCGCATCCACCGGTAACTACTTTGCTGTTACAGGAGAAGCAGTCAAGGCATACCAACTTACAAAAAAGATTCCATCATCAGGATCACTAGACACACTTACGCGCGCCTACGTTAATTTAGATATTCTCACATCTACCACCCCTGCCGACAATTCCGCCCAAGTAGTGCCTCCGCCTAAAACAGCGACATCCACGTTCTATAAAGTTATTGACATATCAAGTTTTAGCGGCAAAAACACAAATCCATTGAGTGAACGAATTGTTCTGACTAACCGTTCTAAATCGGAATCCATAGCAGTCACCGGATGGGAATTTGAAACATCGCTTGGCATGCGTTTTACCATTCCTTCCGCTTATAACCTCCCCGGCATACCAGATACATCCCTTGGACCTATTACAATCGTTCCCGGCGGGCAGGTACGCATTACCATTGGCAAACAAGAGAAGTACTCCGCATTCCGCGAAAACATCTGCACGGGATATTTTGTGGAGCAGACAAAATTTACCCCGTCCATTTCAAAGCAATGTCCGGAGACAGATTCGTTTGATCTCCTGTACCTCGGCGACAAGTGCATTGCTACTATTGATAAAGTTCCCCGGTGTACCATTCCCACAGCTACTCATTTCTTCGCGCAATCAAGCGCGTGTTCCAGTTACATGATTGAACACATGAGTTATGCCGGATGCGTGCGGGATCATCGCTATGACGAAGATTTTTATGAAAATCAATGGTTTGTGTGGTTGAATCGTGATACGGAAATGTTCCGCAACATCCACGAAACGCTCACACTCCGTGATCTTGCGGGAAAATTTGTTGATAAAAGAGAGTACTGATGGGTTAGGCTAAAAAACCCTTTAAAAATAAGGAATAAATTACACATGTAGTCGGGTACTTGACACGGAAACCCATATCGAGTATAATGGGGGTAAATTCAAAAAAGGCGTCGGCCAGAGGGCCTTTTGGAGGGCTCTAACCCTCCCACCCCAGCGCGCGCCTTATGCCCTATCTTGTGATCCTCTACCTAGAAGATCACAAGACGCCGAAACGCTTGGTTTCTCGTCCTCTTCGAGGGCAAATCTAAAGAAATCAAGCTGGTAGGAGGCTATATGACCAGAGATGGTCCCGGGGTGTTTTCCACCCCTTATAGTTAATTGCCCCGGCACCGCCGTCCTCCCCAGTGCATGTTGCGGAGAGGGCTCCCCTCATTGATGTAACATGCACTGCTGTGGTTGCCCCTGTAGAGGCATCCAGCCTCGAGATCTGGCAACTACACCTCCGCGGGGTCATTCATGGGTTTTCCATGAGCCCCGCGGCGTCCATGTTCTTTTTAATTTTTTTTCCACCGGCAAGTTTGCTCGCCCACCAATAGTGGGAATGATTTTTCTTTTGAAGATAGCAAAGTTGTCTGGTGGAAATCGGCCGGAGTTGGTTCGTGCAACACACGCACGGCAGCCTTTTTTACTGGGCCACCAACTCCTTCCGACCCTCCTTTGCAAGTACATGACATGGCGCTTGCACCACCCTCCATAGTTATAGTTCTAGTGTTTAGAGCTATTTCTATGGAGGGCTTTTTTTACAAAAACAAAACTATAAACTTACCGAGCGACCGCTCGTTAAGTTTATAGTTTAATTAGTTTTAGTGAGCTTATTAAAAAAAAGCTATCGGGAGTATGCCCCAATAGCTTTGATGGAAAATGAGAGATACGTTCTAGAAACGATGGCGAATATAGGGCTCTTTTTTTATGAGCTTACGCCGTTGTTCTTTTGGGGTTCGTCCTGTGCCATTTTGTGGCACCTCCGGCGTATCACTCTTAAAAAAATACAGAATCTCTCTTTGGAGCATTGATATGGCCTCACTCGTTAACGGTTCTCCAAAAGACAAAATACATTGTCTGCAACCCACCAGCTTTGCCTTTACACCCAGTATAGGTAGACCAGTCGATCGTATACGGGCATACAATGCTGTTGGATCCCACCGTCTGTCAATTTCCACAACCATCCTGGTCGCGTCCATTCCACGCTTCTCTCTTCCCACAAGAGGCCTCCTTTTAAGTGTTGATAACAAAGAACAACAAAGCCTAAATATACGCATGTCTCGCTAACCAGTCAAGCCGCTATCTTAAAAAAGATGGGGACAAAACTCTGACAAAAAAAGAGGACGTCGTTAAACACGCGTCCTCTAAGCGAGTTTTTAGAGCTTGTCAGGCTGCCAAAGGAAAATTATCATGACTAGGTGGGATATGTTTTGGGTATTTTACTTCCCAGACAAGCCCCAATTTTCCTAGAGCAATCAATAACCATTTCCCCGCGTCTACATCAAACCAACGCCATCCTAAAAATGCGCACCGTTGATCAGCATGATGATTGGCGTGATACCGTTCTCCTATCATGGTAAATAAAGCGCCGATCCATGTTCCATTTCTGCTTAGACTTTTGCCTTGCAAACGTACCCCAAATAGATGTCCTGCGGAGTTAATGCTGAATGTAATATGCAATACATAAAACATCCGCAAGAACGAGATCCACAAGCCTTCCCAGCCGAACAGCGCGGCGGGAATAATAAAGCCAAGAATAAGACAAGGTAAAAACAAATACTGTTCGGTTTGGATGAAAGGAATCTTTGAAGTATCAGTTTTTTTCAATGTCTCCAGGTAAGGTCTTGGAACAAGCATCCATCCGATATGACTGTACACAAACCCCCACCAATCACCATCCTTGTTGAACAAATAGGGAGTATGGGGATCATGTGCGGTATCTTCTTTGGCATGATGGAGTTCATGATTAGATACCCATGTCGCTTTTCTCATGCCACCCATCCATGCTCCCACAGAAAGCACAAATAAGATTACAGAATGCGCTTTAAAACTTCGGTGAGTGTCATGCCTGTGCAAGCCTAGACTTATACCAAGTCCGGTGATGAGTGAGAAAAACAACGCAAGCATAAAAGACCCAAACGAGTATCCCTCCGTAATACCATACCAAACTCCATAAAGCGCGCCTGCTGTTATTATAGAGTAGAAAAAAATCATACCCTTGGAATACACACTTGGTATACCTATTTCGGTAAGTTTTTTTTTGCAGGCGTCTGCAAAAAGTATTGTGCTTCCAAACGCGAGAAGAAGCGAACCCATAAACACGAGCATGTGTACCATACGATGCCTCCTTTTTTCAAAAGTTTCCTTAAAGATATCATAAAAACCGCTATAAAAAAAGAGACGACCTGACCGCCAATTGGCGGGCAGGTCGTCAAAGATACGAACTACTAGCGTATTTCGTATGTAAGCATCATGGTTATTTGAAACTCTTGGGATCCTGCTTCTACTGTTGGCGAAGGAACTGCGGGTACTGCGTCTCCTCCCATACCGTAGCCTTCCACCGCGTATGAGCGTTTGTCGTAGTAATAAGGATCAGCACCACCTTCTGAGATATTCAGAAGTCTTCCTAGTTTAAAATCGCCCGCGTCAGCCATTGCTTTTGCTTTTGCTTTTGCTTTTTCAAGTGCTTGGGCGCGGGCTTCGTTTTCTACCGCTGTTGGGTCATCTACTGTAAACGAAAGCTGGGAAACCGAATTTGCGCCATTGCTTACCACGCCTGAAAGAATATCACCTACTGCGGCAAAATCCCGCACTTTTACAGAAACAATTTGCCGAACTGTGTAGCCTACAATTTCGGGCGGCGGGCATGAAGAAGGCGGTGGTATTACAGCGCCAGATCCGCCGTAATATACAGGCGCAGACGCTGAACAATTAAAATACTGATACCGGGGCTCCACATTGTAATTTTGTGTTTTTATGTCTTTTGCTTCAACGCCTTTTGATTTTACAAACGCGATGGCATCGTTTGTTTTCTTCGTGTTTGTTGTTTGAGAATCTGCAAGGTTTTTGCCGCCTTCGGTAATTACTTCAAACGTAAACGCCGCGATATCAGGAATAACAATTGCTTTACCATCCGCTGACACCGAAAAACTTCGGAATGATGCCGGTTCTGTGGCGCGGCTATACGCGCGCACATACCACAACGACGCAATACCCGCGACAACGAGCGCAAAAACAAGCGCGTATCCAACCCCATTTTTTACTTGTGAATTCATTGATTCTGGAGGCATATGGTTAAATTAAGATTAGCGATACCCGTATTTGGTGACTTTGGCGACCTGACCGCCACTTGGCGGTCAGGTCGCCAAGCACACACAGAGATAATCAATTCGACAGTGTTGAAGAATCAAGTCCGGTAGACAACAGCCCGGGAACTTTATATCCGTTCATCCAGTCGGCAGTGTTAATGCTATGCGTTGTTGTCGCGTTTGCTGAAAAATCCGACCAGATAAACTGACTTCCCAGCACATCAACAATGCTCGCTTTTCCCATACTAATACTATTCCAATCACCCAAGAGTTTTGTGGAGACAGAATCTCCGGAACCATCGGTTGTAATATTTGCTCGAAGTTCGTACGTGCGGACGGAACCTGCCGGAACTATATCCCAACACGCGGCACCTGTACACTGACCGCTTGGAAGATCAGTGCTGTCCGCATAAATTGTCCGAATATATTCCCCAGCACTTCCATAGGTAGCTTTCGCAATATCATCGGAGACCTGACCAGATGCGCCAACTCGCCTATTTTCCGTGGTATTCCAAAGAGTAATATTTGCCGGATAAGCTGACATTCTAGTAATTCCAGTTGTGGCGACTGAGAATGTAAACTTATGCAATGCCACATCATATGCGGGATTTGCTGTTACTTTGAATTTATAGAGAACCTGATTACCAGATGTCAAAGCGGTTACCGGAAGTGCTACGCGCTCTACGGTTGGAAGCGAGCGGAAATAGCGTATGCCGGAGGAACTTGTGTCTGCAAGTGTGCTTGAATGTGTTGCATTGGCCGAGGAAAGCCCTACTGCTTTATTTTTACCAAGCGGCGTACCGTTGCCGTCAAAATCAATAATTACCGCCCTGCCCGCAGTCCCAGAAAGTGTTGCGTCTATACCGGGCACGTCAATCCTTATAGTCATTTCTTTAAACGAGTCCTTTGGTATTATGAACGAATTTACTCCGCTTATTTGGAATGTAAAATCTTCAACTCCGTTCACAAATGATGGCACTTTTTCTGCGATTTTCGTTGCGCCGTTCCATAGCGATATTTTTGCTATATCAGCCCCAGTTGCCGGTCCTTTCAATTGAAGTCGCATGTCCGTCAAGGCAAAATCTTCGGCAGTAGCTGTAAACCGAAGAACATTTACTGGAACGTTTACGCTCCCCGCAACTACCCATTTTTCTGGTGGCGCAGAAGGCGCAAGAGACACAGCCCAGCCGCCAGTATGCACAACGGTCATAGGCACAGAGCTTACTATGCCATTAGGACTTGCAATAATACTAACTCCGTATATTTCACCTTTCGCATGCCAGTCTGTTGAAGGATTCGTGCCAAATCCAAGAATAGTGCCGCTAGGAGTTCCTGCTGATACATCACCTTTCACTAAAATTGTAGAAGTGCCAATCGGTAACTTAAATTGATCAGTGAAACTAAGTATTCCATTTTGTATATCAAAAGGTCCTGCAATTAATTCACCAGATGTTTTATACAAACTAAGATTTGTTACTGTTGAGGGTGAAGGTAGTGGTACTGATGGAATCAAAGAAATTTTTGATATGACTGCCGGTTCATTTCCCACTGTTACACCAAAACCAGCAAGAAGAACATTCCTGCTACCCGCAACAACCGTTTTATCAAGTCCTTGGACAGGCGAAATTTTTAACTCACCACCCGTTACCACGCTTGATCCAATCACCACAGACATGATCATGTCATATACTGCTAATTTTTGTCCATTGGCATAGTAAAACGTACCATCTTTATATGGGTCTCTACTTCCTACTAGTAGGCGATAATAATGTTTTGAATCGTACGGAGCGGCTACTGAAAAACGTACATAGTACGTGGAATCTTTTTGCAAAGTGACAGGATTTGCAAAATTCACGACTACATCTGTCGGAATATCCATAAGTTTACTTACAGGCAAGGCTGGAATTATGGTCTCGGTTGTTATCGCGGAACCCGTCAAGGTGGTATGCACAGAAACTGTTATGGGTTTCGTTGGGTTGCCGTTTTGTGGAGCCGCCACAAAAAAACGCGCTTGTTTTAATTTGCCGTCCATGGGCGCTTTGAATGATTGCGTATAGAAACGGCTTGGGTTGGCGGCTCCCAATCGAAATGTGCTTGTAGTAGTATCGTTAATGACAAATGTCGTATCCGGAGAAGATGTGGCATGTGATTCTGCCACGCCTATAACTCCCGCGCCCACTTGCGCCATTGAACTTCTTCCAAGCGCGGCGAATCGCGCCTGCAAAGAGGAAACTATTTCTTGTAATACCCGTATTTGCTGTGTTAGCCCAGCAAGAACATTTGCCATGTTGTCTGTTTGCGCCATGGACACAAACGGAGCAAACACAAACGTGCCAGTCATAATAACGGAAAGACCAGCCATCATGAATTTCTTCATATGTGGTTTATTATAAAAACTGATAATATCCTTAGTGTAGCAAAAAAAACACTGCTACAACAGATGTTGTGCATAAATTAAAGCGCCATGCAACCCACTCATGTCTCCTAATTCTGCTTTTTTGATTTCCGGGACAATAGGAAGCACTTGAAGGACGCTTTCACTAAGTTGTTTTTTGAAATTTTCAAACGGAAACGGAGACCGGAGAATTATCGGCCCGCCAAGCACCAGCACATCCGGCGCCCAATGGAGAATGGTGTTATGTATGCCCTGTGTAAGTAATCGTGCCATTTCTTCCCATAGTTCCGGATCCGTAATGTCTTCGGGTTTTTTAGCAAAACGCCGCAGTAACGCGGAGCCTGATACGCATTCTTCCAGCGTGCGCGCTTCTCCGTCATAATTAATAATCTGATGCCCAGGTTCAAAACCGCCCGTATTGCGGTCAATTCTGCCATCCACAACACGTGCACCTCCCACGCCTGTACTGACCGTACCATAAGCGACAATTCCGTAACTCTGCCCCGCGCCCCGCACTGCTTCTCCCAACCCTGCAAGTGCGGCATCGTTTTCAAGATATACGGGAACATGAAACAGCATCTCGAGTTCTTTTTTTAAAGGTTTTTCAATCCATCCGCGCATATGGGGAGCGCGCGAGAAAACAGCACGTTCTTTATTTAGCGTACCCGCGAGACCTCCAACCACCGCTTCTATTTTTTCTTCTCCCAATAACTCTCTGGCAGTTTCCTGAATTATCCGCATGCCTTCTTCAAAATTATCTTTTGGCGTGGGGATAATTTTTAGCTCGCCTAGTTCTTTGCCGTCTTTTGAGACCGCAAACCGCATGTGGGTGCCGCCGATATCAAAAAGTAAAAACATGGTATGTGTTGTTTTTATTTATAAAATTGTTCCATTCCGGCGCTCAAACGCGATTTCCTTTGACCGTTCTACTTCCGGTTGGTCGTAAGGGTTTACTCCGCGCAGAAGAGAGGAAAAAACACTGACATAATGCCAAAATGCCATAAGATTGCCAATTTCGTATCCGGAAATGCTGGAAAGAGAAATCTCCATAGTTGGTATGCCAGATTCTTTCGCATGAGCAACCGTTCCTTCGTATTCACTTTGAAACGAACGCGCGAGAGATTGATGGTCTAGAGCGCCAAGCGTATTGTTTCGAAGAGGAATATCCTGCAAAGATGTCGGTACCGTAATGTGTATATCGTGCGGAGTGTTATGTACATGGAGAAAACAACCGATCATGTTTTTTCTTCCGCCAAAAAATCGCTGATTGGTGTGATGCTGTGATTCCGGAGCTTCTGTGGCAAGAACTGTAAGTCCTTTTCCGTCCTTTCCGAATGATTCATGAAAAAGCTGTGTTATGATCATGCCAAATCCGGAGAGAAGATGAGAATACAGGGGCAAAAATAGTTCGGTATAGGCGTTGTTTTCCAAGCGGAATAGCGCCACCGCAAGACGGAGCGCGTTGTTTTCTTCATGCAATGCGCCATATGCGGCGTATCCTTCCCTGCCGCCTTTTTCGATTTCTTCCACGGAGAGATCAAGCAAAATAGAAGGAACATACGCGGAGCTGGTAAAGCTTGAATAGCGACCGGAAACTTCGGGGTGAGGAATGGTGGTGATATGTTCCCGTTCGCTTATGTGTGCGAGGGGCGTATTCGGCATAGTAACAAAAAGTTTTGGATAGTCCCATAAGGCAAACAATGTTTCAAAAATACCGATTGCAGAACCTGATTTGCTTATTACAAGCACAAGCGTCTTTTGGGGCGCATGTTCTTGCCGCAGGCGAAGAATACGTTCCGGATCCATATCATTGAGCAGTACCAATTTTTTTGCGTCTTTTTTTCCGAGCGCGGTGAAATACGCGACTGAACTCCACAACGAACCGCCGTTCGCTAATAAAAGAATAGTTGTGTAGGCTTGAACCGTAGCGAGTGTTTTTCTAAGCGCGCTGATATCTTCGCGATGCGTTTCAAACGCGGGTGCTTCCTGTTTGGAAAGCATGGCTGATTCTTCCGCGGTACATGCTAAAAGGTTTTCTTGAATGTTTGAAAAAGATGCGCTGACTGGCATAGTGGCATGGAGTGTTAAAAACTAAAGGAAGCGGGCATGATGGGATTTTTTTTCCGAAACTCCACTATCTCGCGGATACCGTCTTCTATCGCGACTTTTGGTTGGTATCCAAGCTCTCGGGCAATTTTAGTAAGATCAGCCTGCTGTTGGGTAATATACCCTTTTGTAATAGGATTTTCTATATACACGGGCTTGTGGTCCGTGCCCATGACATTGTTAATGGTTTTAATAACTTCGTTTATGCTTATTTTTTCGGCGGTACCCACGTTAAACACGGTAAATCCAAATTGTTTTTTTGTTTCAAGCGCGAGACGAAACGCTTGTATAATATCGCGAACATGGGTAAAATCCCGTGTTTGCGTGCCGTCGCCATAAACAACGGGATTCTTTTTTTGTTCAATACCCCAAATAAACTGCGTAAGCACGTTGGCAAACCTGCCTTTATGTTCTTCATGGGTGCCATACACGCTCATGAATCGAAACGCTATGATTTCTATTCCGTGCAGTTGAGAAAATATGTGCGATGCTTTTTCTTGCGCGTATTTTGTGACGGCATAAAAGTTCGGCGGCGTTACCGCCTGATCTTCCGTGAGCGGCAAAGGGTTATTTCCATAAACCGAAGAAGTGGATGCAAAGATAATTTTTTTTACTCCCCGCGCGCGGGCAAACTCCAGAATATGGAGATGTCCAATAACATTGTTGGAAAAACTCCCCACAAGATTATCCGCAAACATGGGAGCAGAAGATGAGCCTGCCAGGTGAATAATGGCATCAGGGGTTTCGAGCGACGTCAAATGGTCGGCGTATGTTACGTCTCCTGTCACAATGCGTACCGCGGGGATAAGATGTGTTCTTGATCCAAAAGAAAAATTGTCTAATACAACTACACTATGTCCTTCACGCGCGAATGTGTTTGCCGTGTTGGAACCTATAAAGCCTGCGCCTCCGGTAATGAGAATATTCATATTAGAGATATTTACCCATTCCCTTTTCTTTAAGAGTGAGGAGAAGTTTTTTTATATCACGCGACCGTTCTTTATTCAGCACAAGAAGAACATCCGGCGTGTTAACCACCACGACGTTATTAAGACCGACTGTCGCCACAAGTTTATCCGCGGTAGAAACAACAAGCGATCCCGTGCTCGCGATATCCACGTGTTGCGTATTTTTTGTTAACGTGGAATTTTTATTGAGATTCATGAGCACATGATGAAGCGATTCCCATGTTCCCACATCCGCCCATGAAAATGTTCCCCGCATTACCATAAGCCGATGGCGTGCTGGATTAAGAAATTCCATTTCGTGCGCTTTGTCTGGGATTTTAAGAAAATCGGAAACCCGTTTTTGTTTAAGAAACGCCGTAATACCGCGAATAATAGCAGGATCCGCGTCGCCGTATGCTTCTAAAAGAGTTGAAGCGCGCATGCAGTAATATGATGTATTCCAAAGATATTCCCCCGAGTCCACATAATGTTTCGCAACACGCTCGCTAGGTTTTTCAATAAATTTTTCCACATGGGATACACCACCCGATGCTTTTTTTCCCCGTTGTATATATCCGAGACTTGTGTCCGGTTTGGTCGGGGTAATACCAACCAAAAGAATATCGCGCGGATGAGAAGCAATATAAGAAAATGCGCTTCGGATGGATTTTTGAAACGCGCTTATCCCCGCAATGGTATGATCAGATGCAAGTACGAAAAGTATCGCTTGTGTATCTTTTTTTTGAATGGTGGATGCCGCAAGCGCAAGCGCGGCTATTTTTCCGCGTGCCACGGGTTCGATAATAATATGTTCTTTCGGAAGGTCAGGCAGAATTGCCGTAATTTTCTCGGCATAGTTTTGCGTCGTGGATACAAAAATATGCTCGCGCGGAAGCACACCCTTAAGACGCGCTATGGTTTCATCAATTAAACTGCGCTCAGAAACAAGCGATTGCATTTGCTTAGGTAGCTCTTTGCGTGAAAGCGGCCATAAGCGCGTTCCCGCGCCTCCGGCTAATACCACTGCGTATGTGTGAGACACATCTTTTGGGACTTCCCTCTTCATAGATATAATACCAGCACATCATGCATCTGTTTGGCAATATTCAAAAATTACAAACTTTTGATGTCATGTCCTCCAAACGTATTTCGCAAAGCTGAAAGCACTTTGCCCGTATAACTTGGATGTGTTGCCGATTGGTTTCGAAACGCTAACGATGTTTCTATTGCAGAAACGGGAATGCTAAGCTCTTTAGCGGTTTGTACCGTCCACATGCCTTCTCCTGTTTGTCCTACCGACCCTGACACTTCGGTCAAATCTTCCCCGTATGTTTTATATGCTTCCTTGAGCCATCCTACCAATCGCGACTCAATAACACTTCTTTCATTGTAAAGACGGGCAATTTCAGAAAGGTTTAACGAGTAAGGAGCTTTTTTCAAAACTTCAAAACCCTCTGCGAGAGACTGCATCATGCCATATTCAATGCCATTGTGAACCATTTTTACAAAATGCCCCGCGCCCGCGGGCCCCATGTACGCGTATGCGCGTTCCGCCGCGATATCCCGAAATAAATGCTCGTACTTTTTGTAATCTTCTTCATTGCCGCCTACCATTACACACGCTCCTTCCCGCGCGCCTCGCGGCCCTCCCGATACTCCCGCGTCCAAAAAATGAATATCACGCTCAGCTAGTTCTTTGTACCGGCGCTGTGAATCTTTATAAAACGAATTTCCTCCGTCAATAATGGTGTCGCCCTCATGCAATAAAGGAATAATATCTTTCAATACATCATCAACCGCCGCATGCGGCACCATAAGCCAAATAAGCCGCGGCCGCTCAAGCATTTCAATTACATTCCACAATGATTGCGCCATAGTTGCTCCTTTCCACATCTCCTGTTCCGCGGCCTTTTGATCTTTATCAAACAGTACAAGAGAGTAGCGCTTTTCCAAAAGCTGTTCCACCATTCCTACCCCCATTTTACCAAGACCTATATATCCTAATTTCATATGTTCCTATCATACTCCATTAAAGGTTCATTTTTCCATTGTTCCATTATGGTCATTACAAACCGCCATGCCGCTTCCACTTCTTCGGTGCTTGCGAACAGTGTTTGATCTCCGCGGATGCAATCATAAAGCACCCGTTCATAAGCATCAGGTAATTGTTGTTCAAGCAGAGAATCTTTGTAATTAAACGAAAGCACTTGCGGTTCAAGCTCCGTCGAAAATCCTGGCTTCTTTGCCCAAAACGTTATGGAAATGCCTTCATTGGGCTGAATACGAAACGTAAGCACATTTTGATGATGGTGTTCTGCTCCGGGAGGGCACAAACACGTTTCAGTTTTTTTGAAATACACCTGAATTTCAGCTTTCGTCTCGGGCATCTTTTTCCCTGCCTCCAACACCCATGGCACCCCGCGCCACCGTTCATTATCTACTTCCGCAATAATCCGAAAATATGTTTCCGTTTCGGAATCTTTGGCGACATGTTCTTCGTCGCGGTATCCCGCATACTGACCACGGCGAAATGAATCTTGTGTTGCAGATTGGCTTAATTTCAACGAAGCAAGAACACGAGAGCGCTCACGGCGAATCAAAGCCGCATTGAGTTCTTTCGGATCTTCCATTGCCACAAGCGCTAGCATCTGGAGAATATGGTTCTGCCCCACATCGCGAAGCGCTCCCACGCCATCATAAAAGACGCCGCGCCCTTGTATGCCAAATTGCTCGTGAAGATTAATTTCTACTTTCTCAATACATTTGTTGCTCCACAAAGGCTCGAACAATATGTTTGAAAAACGAAACGCGAGGATATTCTGCGCCGTTTCTTTGGCAAGATAATGGTCAATGCGAAAAATCTGTTCTTCCTGAAATAACGTGGAAAGACGCTTTTCCAATTCTTGAGCGGTTTCCAAATCTTTCCCAAACGGTTTTTCCACCAGCACCCGCGTCCATCCATCCACGCCACCACAGGGTATGGTAAGACCGGAACTTGCCAAATGATCAAATATAGCCCCGTAATAAATGGGAGGCACTGCAAGATAAAAAAGTTTGTTGGAACATTGTTTTATTTCTTTCTCGTCCAAAGAAGCAAGCTTTTCCGCAATGCGAATGTAAGCATCCTTTTCTTCAAATGTACCCTGGCAATAATGCGCGTGTTCTATAAAACGCGTAATGCGGTCTGAAGAATGCTTATGTCCCTTTGCAACTATGGTCTCGTAAAGAAACTTCCGAAACTCCTCGGCAGTGTAGGCACCACGCGAAAACCCCACAAGACGGAACTCTTTGGGAAGCAAGTCTTTTGCGTATAGATCAACCAAAGCGGGAATAAGCCGTTGCTTGCTTAGATCTCCCGTTACGCCAAAAATAACAAACGTGGTTGGCGATACAGTAGCAATCTCCATGCAACTATCATAGCATAAAAAAAGCTTTATAGTGGGTATAGTTTTTTATTATTCCACTTTGAATTACGAAATCCCCCTTTCTCCCCTTTTTATAAAGGGGGAACCAATACTCCTCCCTTTGAAAAAGGGAGGTTGGGAGGGATTTTAGAGGAGTTTCGTAATTCAAAGTATTCCACTGTCTGAATTTACTATTGAGAATACTAAACTCGGATGTGGAGGGCATTATATTTCGTTATTCAAAGTTGTTCAGAATGATCCCTACGGCGTCACGACCGGAAAGTTGGATTTAAGGCCTTGGATGTCCCCCGATTTTATAAATTTGATTTCTTCATCGCTGTCTTTACGCGCGCTCGAATGCCCCGGCGTGGATCCCGTGTACTTAGCCGCGACAACGCCATGCTTGCCTGCTTCCTCTTCGCTCATACTACCTTCCAGCCGTTCAAACACCAGTTGATAACAACGCTCTCCCGGATACAAACGGATCACATGGTTCGTACCGTTAAACACGGGAATAAGCATGGAGCCTTTATAATACGCATCTACCACGCCCGATTCTATAATAAGCCCCCTGCGAATCATGGAACTACGCGGGTGCAAAATAGCTATAATATTGCCGGCATTCAACTGAATCTGCTCGAATGTAGACATGAGCACATGCTCTCCCGGCAATACTTCAAAATATTGGCCGGGCGAGAGTTCAATGAATGTAAAATTCTCTTTATTAAATGTATTGCCCAGATAATCCGGCCGCACCGCCACACGTCCTTCTTGCGTGAGGCGCCAGTTTTGCGGCATGTAAAAACCCCAACCGATGCGCAAATCCACCGAGTTTGGCTGGAGCTGGAACCGGTCAATAGAGGGTAAAAATTCAATCATGCCCTCACGTATCGCCTGCTCTATTTCTTTTTTCCCCAAAACTGCCATACTAACAAGTATAGCATGCAAGAGTCTGCGATTTCGAGTGTGAGGAGTTTTGACATGAAAAAATCAGCATCAAAATTAAAAAAACAATCTATGCCCCCTTCCCGCGATGATCTGCGCTTTAAGGTATTTTTGGCTTCTGTTGCGCTCCACTCGACTCTTGGCACCTGCGACCGCCTCCGCACAGCCTGTGGTATCGTAAACAACAAACGCTTGCGGGGTATTGGTTACAATGGCTCCGTAAGCGGCCTTCCGCATTGCGATGAAGAAGGGCATCTGATGGCAGACAATCATTGCATCCGCACGCGCCACGGCGAAGTAAACGCCATTACCAACACCGACCGCAAGGATATCCGTGATGGTCAGGCAATCGTTATCGCCACACCCTGTCTTGACTGTGCGAAAGATCTTGCTGAAGAAGGGATACGCCGTATTGATTATGTAGGAAGGTATGAAAACTCTCTTGGCAAACAGCATCTTGCGGAATTGGCAAAACAAAAAGGAATTGAACTGGTAAACCACGAAGTGGACTGGGCGGATTTTTTCCAAGAGCTTTTTGATCTGCTTACACAAAAGGGCGGCATGTTAAAAAATGCCGGTTATCGTCTGAAGGTTACAAAAGAGTCACTTCCTGATAATTATTCTCTGTAGTTAATTCGTACCAGTACTCCCGAACCCACCCCGGCTTTTTTTGACTTCCGTGCTTTGAAAATATATCATAGATACATGATCCTTGGACCAGAAATCCTCTTACAGCTTGTACGAGAGAATAAACTTGTGGAAAACTTATCCGAGCGCGAACTCACAAACCCTGAAGGAGCTGGTTTTGATTTGCGATTAGGAGAAATATATAAAATATCGGGGGAAGCATTTTTAGGGGTAACAGAACGAAAAACACCTGCGGTTGAACTTGTAGCTAAATATGACCCCGAGAATAAACAAAAAATAGTAATCCGGCCCGGAGATTTTTATCTGGTAAAAACAATCGAGAAAGTTAACACGCCCCTGGATATCACTATAAATTTTAAACCACGCTCAACCACATTCCGTTCTGGACTCTTCTTGAGAACAGGTAACGTGGCGCCTGGATATCAAGGGGAGCTCACATTCGCCCTCAAAAATGAAGGTCCCGCTGTAGTCACGCTTGAACTTGGCGCACGCATAATTCATGCGCAATTTGAACAAGTACTGGGTGAGGGAGCCCAATATCGTGGGCAATGGCAAGGTGGACGTGTTACCACTGACAAGACTGAAACACAGGTCTAAAAAGTTATACAATCGACTGTGAACCTTTACGATGAAGATACCATGAAAAAAGCCGCGTTTATAGTGTTTGAGGGTGGTGAAAAAGTCGGTAAAACAACCCAGCTGCAACTTTTAAAAACATATTTGGAAGAACAAGGACATGCTGTTGTTCTCACACATGAACCGGGCGGGGGTGATCCGGATATCCGAAAAAAACTTCTTGATAAAAAAGGTATTCTTACTCCTGAAGAAGAATTAGATATGTTCTGCCGCGACCGAACTCTTCATGTCGAGAATATTATTAAACCAGCGCTCGAAAAAGATGCCATAGTGCTCTGTGACCGCTTTGAACCTTCCACTATCGCTTATCAGGGACATGGCAGAGGTATGGATATCGCGCATATCCGAGAAAAAAGCAAACAAGCGCGCCAAAACATCTGGCCAGATTTAATTCTCCTTTTAGACGCGGATCCAAACATCGTACTCTCTCGCGAAGAAGCAACTAGTCGGTTTGATGCCGAAAAAATCGAATTCCACCAAAAAGTACGACAAGGATTTCTTGCTCAAGCGGCAGAAGATCCCGCGCGGTGGCGCGTAATAGACGCAACTCGTTCCATGGAAGAAGTGCGACAAGAAATAAAAAAACATATAGACTCACTTCTTACCATCTAACCAATACCATACCATGGATTCCAAACATACAAAGCAATATGAGCCACCATTTAAACCGGAACAATGGTCGGAACGCGACCGGCGGTATTTGGCCCCATTTGCAACCAATATTGACGGTATTGTGCATGTGCTCCACAACCTGCCACCTGAAATTGTGGGCGCTCTTTGCTCACGCGCAAGCCGCGCAAAAGGTTCCCTTCTTCGCATACTTTTGAACGAATATATATACCCCATCCTTGAAGGCGATGACACACAGCTTGCGAAAGAACTTGATTATCTTGTTGAATTTCTCACTAAACACGGGTTTAAAAATATCCTCAACAACCAGCGTGCCCAGGGATTTTACGCAAAATGGCTTTCGCAATACGGCGACGATTCCATCGCGCAAATGACAGGCACCCATGTGCTATTCTGGGGCATCTCGCAAGTGGCCATGAAATTTTTGGAAGACCAGCGCGTTGGCCTGGAACCCATTGAGAAATCAACCCGTTATGTTAACTTTGGAGAAAAAATAAATGGCCGCTATCTTTACTACACCCCAATGCCTGATCTCAAACGGCTTGGACTCCTTCTGGAATACAAAAAAGTTCTTGACGGGCTTTTTGAAACATATAACATACTTATTCCACAATTTACTCAGTGGCTCAAAGAACATTATGACGAAAAAGATGCCGTTCTTGAAAAAAAAGCGTTTGACACGCTTCGGGGACTTCTTCCCATGGCTACCGTGGGGCAAGTGGCATTCCGCGGAAACGCGCAGGCGTTTGAGTATCTCATCAACCGCACCCGCTTCCATGAATTGGGCGAATTGCGCTGGATAGCCCAAACGATAAAGCAAGAATTGGATACAGAAATACCCTCACTGTTGCTGCGTTCCGAGGAAGAAAAATCTGTTACCTATCAGGAACATCTTTCTTCTATTGATACGGATGTACAAGAAGCACTGCCGCGACATATACAAAAGCTCCTTTCCAAGCCGGCAACCGCATCAAAACCAACTGTTGCCCTCGTGGAGCATGATCGTAATCTGGAAGAAAAATGTATTGCGGGTATTCTGTATGGATTGCCCGACACCCATACGTCTTGGAAAGTCATTCTGGATTCTGTTCACCGTATGCCGGAGAAAACACAGGCACATATTCTAGAAACGTTTTTTACAAACCGCAATGAGCGGTGGTACAAACTTGGCCGTGCGTTTGAAAATGCATATGTACGATTTGATATCGTCATGGATATTGGCGCCTACCGGGACATCCACCGACACCGCATGCTTACCCAAGACCGTCAATTATTCAGTATTCACCATGGATACAGTATTCCGTCTGAAATTACCGAAGCAGGTATGGCTTCCATGTACACAAAAGCATTGGATTCCGTGATGCCTCTGTTTAAAAAACTGGAGCGTGAAAACCCTCTTTTGGCGCAGTACGTAGTACCACTTGCGTATCGCGTGCAATTTTACCAATGGCAAAATGTAGCATCTTTATTCTGGGAAACAGAGCTTCGCACCGGCCCCCAAGGACACCCAGATTACCGCCACATTGAGCAAGAAAAATACCGCCTGTTCGCAAAAAAGTTTCCCCGCATTGCACGCTTTATGAAAGTAGATATGAACCAGTACTCATTTGCGCGCCGAGGAGACACCGAGCGTATTGCCACGAAAGAACTCGAGCTCAAGAAAAAATTGCGAAAAAAATAAAAAAATACACCCGTCTCCCATGAGACCGGATGTTTTTCATCTGTCACTTTGTTTTTCTTATTTTTTTTCACAGAATCTTTCATGGCCGTTATTGCAGCTTTTTTAAATGGAAAAACGATCTTGGATGATACGAATGTGGTATGAAATCTGCCATCTGATAGATTAGTAAGAAATAGCATAGACGGCGGACGGATAATCTATCTCATAGATACTGGAAAAATCACCACGCTAAAATTTCCTACTTTTTGGTTTGAT
>MHNO01000004.1:0-31100 GCA_001819815.1 Candidatus Ryanbacteria bacterium RIFCSPHIGHO2_02_FULL_45_17b
ATACTTTAAGCATAGTGCTTAAAGTTGCACTTCTAAATTGATTTTACGCCTCTTCCACTCCACAATATTTCCCGCTTTACGTTCCATGTTGTCAGCCAAGCGTGTATAACGAAATGCGCCGCGGGGCAAAAGCGGGTAGTGGCGTGATGCGTCAAGCGCGTCCGACAAGTGCCACAAATCTTTTTCGGCGACCGTCCACCCTGCGTATTTTTTTACATCCAACCGAAACGGCCGGGAGTACTCGCGAAGGGTACGTCTGCCATCATCCAAAAAATACTCATGAAAATAGGATGCCGCGAGCGCGTGAACTGTCTTAAAAATCGGCTCGCGCCATCGTAACACCGCGTGATTGGTTTTACTCACCGCGCCCCACAAGCCGCGATCTTGAAAGAGCGCAACCACATGATCGTCGTCATTTGGAGCCGCGCGCAAATCCAACAGCAATGGCTTTCTTCCTTGTATCCAAAACACAGCAGCTGCCAAAAGCGCGCCTTCCATGCAGTGCGCTTTTTTCTCGCGCATAACGCGGCGCGGAGACATCAAGGTATTTCCCTGTTCCTCAAAATTCCCAGGGATCAAATTCAAAAAATCCTGTACCATGACCGGCGTGCGAAGGGAACGTAATACCTTGATTTCTTTTGCATCAAACCCGTGCATACTAAAGATCTTTTTTCTCCAAGACAGGCAATGAAGATACGGTCTCGACAGTAAATTGTGCCTGCCCCAACACCTGCCCACGCGTGGTCTCTACGCGCACGCGCCACCAACCGCTCTCCATGTTTGTTTTTAACGAGTAGCCGCGATATCCGCCATCCCTGCCGCCCACAATGGAAAACACTACGCGTGATCTGCTCACCCACGCGTTCTGGCTTTCATCAAAATATTCCCAGTGATGGACAATGCGCGTTTCCGCAAGCCGCGTAGGAGCGAATACCGCGCTGTAAAAATAAAGAGTGCCGCCCCGCAATACATGTACGCTTGTGTACGGCTTGAGTGCCGCGTACCACGAGATGTCTTCGCTCTCTGCCACATAGATACCATCCTTCGTACGCAAAACAGAATGATACACACCCGATTCTTTCAGAGAAAGTGGAAGCGGCGGAAGAATGTTCAAAAAATACATCGCATTCACCGCAAGAAGGATACCGCCAATACTTGCCGAAACCGTAATACCAAGATGGTGTTTCGTGGAAGGCATGAGATACGAAAAACCATAGAGAAGCGCTCCAATCGCAATAATACTCACCACCCCGCTTAACAAAAACACCCATACATCTATGCTACCCACCACAATTGGCACAAAGAAAATCATGTACGAATACAGAACAAAAAAGAAAATACTTACCTGAAAAGTGAATTGTTGGTAGCGCGTGCGAAAAAATTCGTTCCCCACCAAAAGTAACAAAAGGAGCGCCAAAAACGGCCAACTGGCGGAAAGAGAAGTACCACGCGAATAAAACACAAAAAACCCCGAAAGAAGTCCTCCAAATGCGTACTGCATCAAAAAGGGTGAAAGAGTCCGTGCATGCAATGGAATACGGTGAAGCAAGCGCACGCCATCAGGCGTTCCTCGCCACACACCCGTGTCGTACAAATTAGTTATCGCAATACTCATAATCGCAACCACGAGATAAAAAAAGAGAACAAGATTGTCAAACAGTAAATCAATCCGTGTAAGTGTGAGGTTATCCACGATAAATCCCAACAGCATGGAACCTGAAAATGCCAAGCGTTCGTAGCGATCAAAAAGTTCCTGAAATTTTTCTTTGTCGAAACCAAACATAGTACTATTTGTAGTATAACAAAAAAGGCTCCACCAATGGGAGCCCATAAAAACAAATCTAACCGAGAGGAATTTTATACCATGCGTTGCTTCTATTGTCTGATTCTTCGCCGACAGCAGACTGTATCGCATTCTCCCATTCTTCTCTGTTTGCACGCAACTCCACCCATACGCTAACCCCGAGGTTTTTATAGGGAAAATCGAGATAGTAATCGGAAACAAGCATCAGGGGAGTTTTTTCGTATGCTCGCATGGAACGGATCATGCCAACGACTTCCCCAAGATTGAGCTCTTGGTGAATAGACCGACCAGTGGCATTTCTAAAATCTGAAAAAATAAGAAGCTCAAACGGGCGACCAAAGTGATTCGCATACATGGCGCGCGTAACCACATCCATTCCCCGCGCGCACTCGGAGAAATCATATCCTACATCAAACACATCATTAAGCGCTTGATAGACCATAGTGACATCCATAAGATCTCGCTCTATCCCAATCAAAACCTGTTTCTTATCCATGAAAACTTCTCCTTTCTGTATTTCAATATTTCTCTCAGAACATCAGGAACACCGGAGATACCGAATCACGAATGGCAACAAAGGATCATCTGCGCCTTCAAGCACACTCTCCACTTCAAATGTACGGCCACAATCGGCGTCCTCCATGTATGTACCTTCAAGAACAAAGTCCGCGACCCACCCACATTGACGAAATGTCTTTATCATGTAGGCGGTTTCACCCCACACCACCGAAAAACGCGAGCGTGACCATTGTTCGCCATCAGACCACATCACAAAAACTTTCATATGCGACCCTCCCGTAACTCTCCGCGCAACTTCATCCAAATCCTACCAAGATGATTCTCACCATCCTTATTGGGTCCCCAACCCCAAAACGAATCATCTGGCGAACTTTCAATTATGCGACGTTCACCTGTTTCTAACAGTTTCCGTCGCACATATTCATGTTGCGCAAGTTTTGCTCGTAGCACTTCTTCCATAATAGCAAGCCGTACATCGAGCCAATCACGCCGCATCTGATGCTTATATGTTTCAGCTGTTTTCTTTGCCTGATGCGCAGAGATTTCATCACGAATGATGTCCCACAAAGGAGAAATATGCTCAAATTTTGAAGCTTGATAGGCATGTTCCGCGGTCATCCATAATGACCCCCGCCACACAACAGCAAACGCCGAAAAGTTGTCAAAACAATAGAACTCCTGCACGTAAAACAACACAGGCTCCGAAATCAATTCAACAGAATCAGTCATGCTAACCCCCTTCCTCTTTAGGTAATTTCACCCAAAACCGTACCACACGGGTAATCAAAATACAATAACATGAGGCTGCATCCAGCATTATAAAAACAAAAAAACGCTTATCCCGAAGAGATAAACATCAACCAACAAGGAACTTTATACCATGCGTTGCTTCTATTTTCTGATTCTTCGCCGACAGCAGCTAGAATCTTGCATTATTTCATTCAAAGAACTTCTCAAAACCTTCAAGTTTGCTATCTTAAAAATTTAGTTGAAGTCGGGAGGGTAAATGCTTTGTACAAAAGTCATTTCCCTCCCAAAGACGAGAACTAACGGTGGATGACCCTACTTTCTACAGCCCGCTCGTCTGCTGTGACCGCAGTGGCGACCCACATGCGGGCACAGTCATTCCAGGAGTGCCGGACCTTTAAGGGCCCGCGAACGAAGACTGGCAGAACGCCCATTTCCAGGACGTCGCCGTCTTCAGCCGGCAACGCCTCCCATATTTGCACGCAGAGCCGGCTGAAGACTGCCCAACACCACTCGTGGTAATACCCACTCGGATACCCGTGCCCCCTTTTCTCATGCGGGAGAATCATGTCACCGCACAAGACACAGGGCTCGACAAAAAAGGTGCATGCAAACTCCTTTATTAGCGCCTGGACATCAGGGTGGCCAGCTATGGTGGGGTCAGTCGTCAGGTAGGCCAACTGATTATACGCCCCACAGGGCCATCCACCGGCTAACTCCTTCCGGACAACGTCAACCATCCGAGTTTGATCTTGATTCATAACTTACCTCCCTTTCAGATTTTCAGTAACCAATACGCACAAACTACTTTATGCAAACAATTGATCGTGGCATCATTTTAACATTTATATATAAAAAAGTCAATAGCGCACGGGTGAAAAGACTAAATAACCTAAAACCCTTACAAAATAAGGATTTATTGAAATGACTAGATTGCATCTTGCACCTGTAAGATGAATATGTCAGCCTTATAAGGTCGTAATTTTCTATCAATGACGAAATACTTTATTCATAACAGCAATAACACTATGTCATATTCATCAACCAGCAACAAAGGCTGGTGTTATAACTTTTAGTAACTTCGTGCTCTCATTTTTTTTAATATAAAAGCCCCTCTGCAAATCAGAGAGGCTGACCACCTTTTGTTTATCTCTTTTCTCGTATGTAATCGGCTACAAGCTCAAAGCCGACCCTTGAACCCAAGCGGCCCAATCCAATTCGGAAATGAGAATCACCAAAACCGAAAACGGATGACGGGGCAAGAAGAACGCCTTTTAGACGAAAGAGATCTTCGCAAAATTTTATCGTGCCCTCTTTGCCATGATACCGGACAAACGCAACCGATCCCCCGAGTGGCTCACGCCATCCTACGCTAAACACATCGCGTGCAAAATCTTTGTTTGTTGCAATAAGCGAACGATTTCGTTCCAAAATGGTTCCCTTTGCACGGAGCGCCATAATAGCAAGAATCTCACTCGGCGCGGGTGGGCAAATAGTAGTGTAATCACGAAACTGCTGGATTTTTCTAAGACGCGTTCTATCCTTACTTATAAGCCATCCGATGCGAAGCCCTGGCAACGCAAAAGACTTTGATAGTCCACAAAGAGAAACTACGTTCTCCGACAAATCACTAACTGATGGAAGCCGCATATGTATATCCGCTTCAAGAAAGCGGTACATTTCATCGGAAAACAACATGGTACCTGTCTCTGCCGCAACCTTCACCACCTGTTCAAGCTCAGTTCTGGTAATCAACGCACCCGTCGGGTTGTGCGGAAAATTAAGGACAAGCATCTTGGGATGCTACAATTCCATAAGATCACAAACATATTCCGCATCAAACTGCCACTTTGCTTCTGCGTAGTTTTCATGCGGCAACCAGGTGAGCAACACGCACCCGAGTGATACAGCAATTTCATACAAAGATTGATACGCAGGAAATGGGACTATAATTTTGTCACCTGCTTGCAGTGTCGCAAACATAGAAAGGAAAATCTCCTCTTCCGGCGCTAATACAAGCACATCATCGGCAGTAACATCTTCGTAGAGCTGCGCTATTTCAGCCCGCAACAAGAGATGACCCTTCGGATCGGTATATGAAAATCTCAAATCATTCCATAAGGAAATTGTTTCAGTATCCGCAAAATTTAACAGCTCACGCATGAGCAGTGGTTCACAGTCGGATGCACACAAAAGATGCTCCACCGTAAATTCATGTTTTTCAAAAAACTCTTCCAGCAAAAACGGTTTAATGCGCATGTCTCATTTCCTCCTCGTTTGTATATCTCAGAAAAAGGTAACATAAAAACACCTCTCACACAAGTAGGTCGGAGTAAAATTTTTCAGATTATTCACGCACTAAATGCTTTGTATACCCCCGCCGCACCAGTTCTTCATATGCTTCCCACACGTCGGCTGGAATTTCTTGCGGTATCTGGAATCCTTTTTCCGCGTAGAGTTTTATGCGCTGGACATCCCCTACCATTATATTGATAATAGTCTCTTTAGGAATTGAACCACTCATATACCCTTCATAACTAAGAGGCGGTGAAGTAATGATAAGTTTTTTATCCGGCCAAAGTTTTTTCCCGGTGGCATACGTGCGGCGCTCCATGTAAGGTTTTTGAACTACGATAAACGAGCTACAGATAAGATTTTTTTCTGCAAGCACACGCGCGGTAAACAAAAAATTTTCACCCGTGTTTGTTGATTGGTTTTCAATTATTATATGGTCTTCCGACACGCCTCGCTCTCTAGCAACATCTGCAAAAACCTCGGCTTCTGGTTTATCCCAACCGGTTTCCAATAAATCTCCTAAATGACCGATGCCACCGGAAAAAATGATCCATGGCGCCCAACCCTGCTTGAATAATTCTGCCCCATACTCTGCCACTCGAATATCAATACTGCCTTGAACTAAAATCACATCAGCTTTTTCCAGCGGATGGTTCATGTGATGATAATCCCACAATTTTTTCGCAAGCATATCTACATCAGACATACACATATACTAGACAATAAAAGCACCCACAAATCAATCGTCTTGCAAAATATATAGGTGTATGGTATAATGGGAAGCATTAAAAGACTCGAACCTTATTTGTGTCATCTCTCGAAAGATGTGTGACCCACGAAAGGAAGCCGGGTCACCATTATATGACACAAACAACCGCTGAAAAAAACGGTCTCTCGACTTCGCTCGGGACAGACTTTGATGGTCTTGGTATTGCGCCACGGCTTCTTCAGATTTTACAGCAAAACAAATTTACCACGCCCACACCCATTCAGCACCAATCCATAGCCCCTGCCATTGAAGGAAAAGACATCATTGGCATCGCGCAAACAGGCACCGGTAAAACGCTTGCATTCGGCATTCCATTGATTCAACGCGTTGCTCAACAAAACGGACGCGGACTTGTGGTGCTCCCCACGCGCGAACTTGCTCAGCAAGTAAACGAAATGCTCCAGCGCATCGGGCGGCCCCTTGGTTTACGCACCGCGGTGTTAATTGGCGGTGAATCCATGCGACGGCAAATTGAACAAGTAAAACGAAACCCTCATATTATTATCGCAACTCCCGGGCGGCTCATAGATCATCTTGAAGAAAAAACAGTTGCCATCGGTAATGTAAAAATCCTCGTCCTTGATGAAGCAGACCGCATGTTCGATATGGGGTTCGCTCCGCAAATAAACAAAATTTTTGAACACATGGCAGGTCCTGGTGCGCGGCAAACCTTGCTCTTTTCAGCAACCATGCCTGATGCCATTGTCTCAATAGCAACGCGCCACATGACCTTGCCTGTGCGCATAGAAGTTGCACCCGCAGGTACCACTATAGAAGCAATAGAACAAGAAATATATATAGTAAAAAAAGAATCAAAACTTTCGCTCCTCGAAACAATCCTAAAAGAACACACCGGTTCTGTATTGCTCTTTTCGCGCACAAAACATGGCGCGAGTAAAATCGCAAAACATCTTCACATGCAAGGCGAACGCGCCACCGATATCCATTCAAACAAATCTATGGGCCAGCGGCGTGAAGCATTGGAAGGATTTAAAACAGGAAAATACCGCGTGCTCGTCGCCACCGATATTGCCGCGCGCGGTATTAACGTCGCAAATATCCAGCTTGTAATTAACTTTGATATTCCAGAAAACTCCGAAGATTATGTGCACCGCATCGGACGCACGGGTCGGGCGGGTAAAACAGGCAAAGCCATATCACTTGCCACTCCTGATCAACAAAGTGATATTCGCGCCATTGAGCATTTAATCCGAAAGACACTTCCCATAAAACGGCACGAGAGCGTTTCGGAGGAACTTTTGGCAATTCAAAAACTCATCCGCAAACGCCCCAACTCCCGAGGAGGCAGCAATCGGTCTTCTTTTGGCGGATGGCAAAACAAAAAAAGTTTTGCGACACGAAACGCCCATAGCGGATCACCTCGTCCTTCTTTTATGAAAACTGGCCGTTCCCCGCGCACTCATTAAACCTATCTCCCTTGAATCAATATTTCCACGCCGAGTTTTTCTTTGAGAACTGCTTTAATTTTATCAATATCAGCTCTCAAAAATGTGAGTTCATCTTCACGATCAGTAAGACGCTTAAGAAAAACATCAAGTGTTGTGGTTAGGCGATCAATCTTTTTATTAAACTCATCCATTCTATACTCCAAAGCGCCAATACGATCGCTCATAACCTGTGAGATGCCCTCTGCTTTCTGAAAGCGCTCGTCGACTTTTTGGAATCGTTCATCAATCTTTTGAAAACGATCATCAACTTTCTGAAAACGCTCGTCAATCTTTTGGAAACGCTCGTCAACCGCACCTAAAATAACCTTTGTTTGTTCGGAAAGAAGCCCTTCAATCTCTTGTTTTGTTATCTGTTCAGTCATATAGCTACATAATAGAAGTATGGGAACAAGAAATCAATACATTGATTTAAGAAACATTGCGTGCTAGTATGTCTACATGATAGGAAAACGAAATCGCGACCTCGAAATAAACCAAATAGGGACGACTATGTCTGTTTTTATGGAAACATACAATAAGAGCATCCCGACTAGTTTTCCCGTGGTATCGGTTCCCATCCTAAAAAAATTTCAGGCGCTCCATCCTATCCTTTTCAAAAATGGTGATGAGTGGTCAATTGATAAACACCGCAAAAAACTCATGGATTGGCTCCCCTCAAGTACTAAAACTTCGTGAACAAACCCCGCTATTGCGGGGTGTTTTCATAAAAGAAAAAACTTGACAACAACTATAAAAAATGGTACAATTGCCTCAAGGTAAAAAAGGAGGTCATCATGACCATGGAAGAAATGGCTGGTTACACTATTCTTCTGATCGGGCTCGGAGCGATCCTGCTACTTGGGCACTATATAATCCAACATACAGCATCACCACCCAAATGATGTTTACCACAACCCCGCAAGGCACCTCCTTGCGGTTTCTTTTTTAAATACATCACAGGAATATTCCTCCGTATTTGTGCATATGCCACAGCTAGACTACAATTTCTTACATGAACGAAGCATTTCTAAACTCCTACGAATCACCCCCCGACATAACGGTTGTATCTCCACCAGCAGAATCTCTCTTACACAACAAAGACAACAGCTCCGCATGGCCGGAAGGAATCAAAAAAAATAAGGAGCTCGAACAACAAGCCCGTCTGCGCGATGTAGCAAACAAAAACTTAGAATCTCTGTTCACCCATATACCACTGGCAGACATGGAAATCCAAACAGCTATTAAGACAAACCTGTTGGAAGAAAAAGATGTTACCGCAACCTACGAGTCGCTATCTCGTCTCTTGGAAGACCCATCCAATGATAGGTTAATTCTCTACGTTCCTTTTGAACTCGTTCCTGATCAGACATGGAAACCAGAATCAAAAGAACTTAGAGAGGCAACACAACAATTCACTCGCCTCTACATGGAAGGTTGGGACAGACTGCTTTCTGTGCGGGATGTGCGTGCAAATTTCGTAGATGGAGACATTCCCGATCGTGAACTCCGCCAGGCTCCGCTACCGCGAGTAGTAAAAGCGGCACATCTTATACCAAAGCTCGTAGAAAAAGGCCTACTTTCTGTATCCGAAGTCATTCAACTTATGGAAGACAACCAAGGAAGCACACTGCACGAAAGTATTGCCAACACTCTTCCTGTGCTTGCTGATATGGGATTTATCGAAAAAAAACAGCTAGAAATAGAAAAATTACCTACAGAAGCCCTCGAAAAAAACAAAAACTGGATTCATGATTTGCCTTCATGTATGAAACAGGAACTCGCTTCAGCCAACAGGAAATTACCCAAGAAACTGCCTGTCGCTCGAACGCGGTGGCTCAAAAAAGAACGGGAACGGGAGATTGTTGAAAAATACGCGGGAGAAATTGCAGACGCTCTGGCTCAAAATTCTTTGATGCCAAGCGACATAGAAAAATTAGCAAGCACTTCTAAAGATAGATTGTCCACGCTTACGGGAATAAACGCAATACGAAAAACGGTTGAGACCTTGGCCCACACTGATACCGAACAAGCTCAGACAATACAAAAAACATACGACCCGCTTATACAGGAGCTGTGGCAAAATGCCACACCAGAAACAAAAGATGCGCTCACAAGCATACTATCTCGCTGGCACGCGGCTGGCGTGGTTGATAAGCTATACCTCGAACAATTCGGCATTCGGATACCAAAATTTGATTTGCCTTTTTCCGCCGACAACGCAGAAATAAAAGAAGAATTACGAGAAATATCGCCTATCATAAAAGCCATTGAACTAAACCCTGAACTGGCAAAATTTTTTTATCCCGCGGCTATCCTGTTTGGTTCTCGCGTGAAAGGATATGGCACCCGCACTGCCGATTTGGATGTTGCGGTATTTGTGCGGCCAGATACGCCCATAGAGGAAAGGCCCCGAGCACAAAAGCTCCTCTCAAAAATTCTCGCGGGAGAAAAAATACAAGGTAAAGCGCTTGAGTTCTGGCTCGCACGTGAGGGAGACAACCTGTGTATCCAAGATTTCCCTAACCCTGATACATCTCTTGGCGACAGTAATCTTCCTCATGTACTATTCAATGGCGCATGGTCTGGAAATAAAGCCACCATCAAAGAACTGCATGAAAAACTTCTCCCTGGATATCTATATTCAAAAGGCAAAACCGTTGACGGACGCGATGCTCGCAAGATATGGCTGGAAGAAATGGAGCGAGATACATTGCAATATCGGCTCATGCACAAAGGATACGCACAATTTTTCCCGGAGCAAGGCGGCATGCATGCCAAACACGCGGATGCTATAGATGGAAAAAGTGTATTTTGGGATTCTGGATACCGGCGACTCGCCATAAAATTGTTTATACAAAAAGTATTCCTACCCCAATTAGAAAAAATCGGGTGACCTTGTGAGTCACCCGTTGTTGTTGTTTTCGAATAAAGAACTAGAGCTCTTCTTTGCCAATACCAGCGAGATCTCTGGGATCTCGAGGATTCACGCGGCGGCGGCGAGGCATCAACTCTACCCGACGTGGCCCACGAGTCAACATAACACGCAATGTCGGCAGAGAACCAGTGCGCCGACCTTCATTAAATTCCGAAATTGCGTTTGGTGCCTGTCCACTGAAAACCAAGTGGTTAGACGATGGCTTAATGTGGTCGCGAAGCCATGCCAAATGCGCATCATTCTTAGGGTCAATCTCGTGAGTCCGGGTTACTGCATAATAAGCAGTCTGCCGAACCGCATCAGAAACATTTATCCAGTTAATTCTCCCTGTACCCATGCCATTCTTTTGCAAAGCACGGGTGGAATCGAGAGGATCAGCATCATAGATACTTTGAGCGTCCACTCCCACTTGGATAACTTGGTATGGCATTCCAGCTGAGTCGAAATACACATTGTTCTCGGCAGGATCGCGGCCCTCTTCGAGCCCCATGATATATTCTACTGTCAAATCTCTGTTGATACCTCCATCACTGTCGATAACAACAATGGGAACACCAAGTCTATTCTCGACCTGATCCATGATCATGAGAAACATGTTCCGGATTTTTGGATTATACCCGGCTACAATCTGTGGCACCGGGATCATCCCTGAAAGATCCATCCCCACACCAGCATTGTTTGCCATTCCAGCAACCATAAATATAGACAACATGTTCGGGTCCATTCCCATTGAAGCAGCAAATGTGTTCACTTGTGCGGGCGAAGGTTTTGTGCCTTCTGGAATTTCTGCATCTGGCGCAACCTCTATAGGGTCCAAAACCGGCACAGAGGGAGCACCGGCTCTGACTATTTTTGCTGCTAGCAGCAGATTGCATCCCGTTGCCTGCTTGATGTCATGCGCGTTGAGCAAGCCGAGGTCTTCTTCACTCTGCACTCCTTCGACATCCAGTTTCAAGATTTGGTCTTCAGAAAGACCAAGCCTGACTAGTTTTTCTTTCAATCCTGCATCCATACTATAACTCCTCTCTATGTTAGTGTTTCAATAACTTGCGAAGGCTATATACAGACCTTATCTGCTTCCGTTGGTCCCAGTGAGACCATGTGCACCGAGACACAAAGTCTTTCCTCTAAAACTTCCTTACAAAGGTCTACCAAGGAGCCCTGACTTGCCCCTGCTGGGACATCGTACGTGGTCAGTTTTGGCACACAACTTTCCAGTAGTTCGCCAAGTTTCTCTTGGTAGGCAAGCTGGCTAGCGTCGGAGCCTCGACGAACTTTTATCTCACCCTTTGGGGTAAAAAAAGAAGGATTATCTGCGCCGATATAGCTATCGCACAAATGCCATTTTCGATTGGCATGGATTTGGTCGAACCATGTGACTGCCAAGCCATCAAATGCCTGAGGACCTCCGCATACACTGATCGCATAACGCAAGGCAACCAAGTCCAGCGGACCAACACGAACCTCTCCTTGCCAGCGATTATTTTCTTTATGACTCCCTGGCAACAGATCATCTAGCATATCTGGACATTCGGTGACCATCGGGCCAGCTCCATGACGGATCTGATACGCCCGGGTTATACCAAACTTCACCACCTCACCCGTGTATGCGCTTTTTTCTAAAAGACGAAGCACCTCACTTGGTAACGTGCGAAGCTGGGTTGTATGCGGATGAAAACCATGATATCGGTCGGTGAGTATTCCGTGTGAACACTCCACCACCACTGTACCATCACGAGAAAGAATTTCTCTTCCCAGATAGTCTCCATCACATATGTTCACCAATGACAACATCTCCCTAAACCCTTCCACTGTCGCACTCACGAACCCTTGGTTTTGAAGTGATGCAATAAGAATCCGTGCAAGCGCCCGGTCGCTTTCCCAGAAATTTCCAACATCTGCGATAATGGGAGCAAGATCACGAAGCTTTTGCACTCTAACTGCTTCCAACACATCACCCAATTCTTCTTTCCCGATATCCCGCACATGAATCGTAAGTTCCGGGAATCTCTCGGCATCTACTACTGCTTCACCAACCCCCGTGCCAACTGTGCCTTTGGGTTTGTCTTTACGAGCCAACTCACGAAGCTGTGATGCCATCCGGTGAAAAGGCGTAACACACAGAGCGTCTTGATCCACGCTAAGAAGATCGAAAACGTCCCGAATGCCATGCGCATACTGCAGAAGTTTGCCTTCATATACAAGCGCATGCGGATCAATGACCATGGCTCGTGAAATATGCGTTCGGGTACCCTCTAATGTTCCGCAGCCAAAATGGCTGAAGTTGAATGATTGTCCACTTGCCGTCCGCACGCCGTGGCTCCCTTGGGCTCCACCGACTTTGACCACGGTATGAGCTTTTTTCATGGTACATATTTTGTGCACCACACCGCCCTTTCCGCCATCACCACCACCAAGATCGGTGACAATGAAAATCATTTTTCTAGCCATTGCGACACCCTCCTTAAAGCCACATACTACCTTTTTTCTTTCCTCCTGGTGCTTTTTTCTCCTTCGCACCACTCTCCCTCTTTACCTCCTCTGTATTGCCAACAGGCCAGATATCGCCTTTTTTGGCAAACCGAGCCCCACGAAGAGGAATCTTGCTGAAATTCGAAAGCGCCGCTTGCGCTCCGATGGGAATACCTCTGATGGCGTCGCGGATTTTGCGTGCATCGCCACGATCGATTTTAGTTGTGTACCCAATAAAACTTTCGTCCTCTTGGGCCCCCAACAAGAATTCTTCAACCATTTGAAGATCAAGAACTCCTTCTGTAAGGCCAATGACTGCGGCCTTAACATGGGGAAGAAGTTCCGTCCGGGGGATAATGATCACATGATCCTCGCCGAAAACCGCCTTCCAAAAACGAGTGATACCGGAACTAGCCCCAACTTGCAAAAAGAAAGCGTGCGCCCTCTTCTGCAAATCTGCCACAACTTCTTTCGTATCTGGAATGTTTTTGCGACTAATCTGGTGGCCGTTTTCAACCGCCTTCTCAAACACAGAACTTCCAAAAACCCTGATTAAAGTCTCCGGATCGAGCCGCATACGACAGTCAGCATCACTCACCGTAAAGTCATAATACTTCAACCCATAGGGGTTGATGTTAGACCATGTAAGGTATGCTCCGCCGAAAAATCCATATTGCGGGTCCTCTGTGGCATCTCCCCCGTCACCTTCTGGAACCATAAACGTCATCTGTTCCGCGATTTTCTCATCCATTTCCGCTTGAGAACGGCAGAGGACGTATTTATCACACACATCACCAAAGATAGAGGTTATCATTTGGGTATCATATCTGCCCAAAACAGCATTCGCGCCTGCGGCCAACAACTTATATGTTGCGGGCAAAACACGCATAGCAATCTCGACATTGTTGCCCATAGATCCTGTTGTATCCAACCGAGTCTCTTCGAGCATCGCAACACCGCAAGGAAGAACAAAGTGATCATCTTCCGGATTGAACCGAGAAATTGATCTGCGGATAACATCATACCCGCTGGGGTCAACCAATGGATGAAGCCCCTTTCCTTCCCTTTCTCGCTGTTCGCCAATATGAGTGGCAGAACCTGCGGCTCCTGCACGACGTGCAACCACAGTATACGCTGCATCAGAAAGCACTTTATAGCCCATAACTATCTCCTTTCTAATTCAAAGGGTGTGAGGTAAATGGCCAATACTCGCGAGGCCACAACGACCTTACAAGCTCATAGAATTTGGCATGGGCTTCCTTGGCATCGCATTCACCGCCGCGAGCAAGCCCAAGCACATAGTTCGCATACCGACCATCGGCGTCCTGTTCATCTTTTGGAAGTACTCCCATATCAGGATCTCCTCCTAAGACGTATATGACTTCGCGGGCGGCTTGTGAAATTTCTTCCCGAGCGATCTCCTGTGGGATACCTTCTGAGTGAAAAACCGCTCCTGTAAGGTCAAACACTATGACGTAGTGCTCATGACGTTCAATCAATATATTCTCTCCCGTCACATGAGGACCGAGAGAAATATTTTGACTGTGCAAAAAAACCAATAATTTGAGTAGCTTGCCCAACATCCACGCACTCGTCTTTGGATCCACACGAACACAATCCCGGCTAGTAATGTGGCCAACAGGCACCAACGTACTTAGGTCATCCACGGCTGGATAGCCAAGAATGTTCACGCGCCTGTTACCTTGGGTGGAAGAAATAAAACTCTCCACCAACTCCCAAAAGCAAAGCTGGTAGTTGAGCGCCTTGTTTGGGTCTTGTGTAACCCTAGCGTACTCTTCTTCAAGCCGCGTCGCTTCCTCGCGCATATCGCCAAGAAGCACAGCTTCCCGATCAAGAACGCCGTTTTCTGCAACTGAAGTAGCAATTTTTAGAATGAACTGCTGCCCAGTGCCAACTTGACAAAGGTAGAGGTTAAAGCTATCCGTCCCACCGAGCACTTTGGTTATGGTGTAGATATTCGTCGGACTTTCTAGAACATAGTTCTCTTCGTCCATATATGTGACCCTCCTCTTCCGATAGTATTTATCTTGCTTGTTTTCAAGGACCCTCCATTCAATCAGTAAAACTGTGGCAAGACTAGCCGAAAGCTACCATAATTTATAGAAGCTGTCAACTCGCACGTCACAAATTTAACATCAACCCTGCCCGAGCTCTGCGCCAGTCCGCCAATGCATCCGAAAGATACGCAATCACCTGACCGCTCAAGTACTTCCGAAGATAATACTGAAGACCGAAGAACATGACTTCACGGTATTCTCCACCGGCTCGTGGCTCAAGATATGAGTAGATAAACTGGGTTCCTGGTTCATATTGCTTCCAATGTCCTACTTTATAGGAATCCGTCCGACGAATAATACTTCCTAACATATAGAGCTCCTTTCGGTTGTTTATGTAGTTTTCAATGAACACCTCTGATTAGTTCTAGAAAAAATCAGAGTGCTGAATCTCCTCATCGGAGAAGGTTCAGCACCCGGATTCTTTATTAATGTATTTTATACACTAACTAAGTGCAAAAAACAATAAACGTTCTTTATATCAATCTAAAAACGCGCGCGTCTTTGCTTACAAAACGATAGAGCGATGGGGGGCGATGCGCCCCTCCCCGTTTTTGTCGGTGCAACTCTTTGACAATACCAAGACCCAACATCTTTTTACGAAAATTACGTTTATCCAATGTGCATCGAAGAATAATTTCATACGCCTGCTGGAGATCAAAAAGAGTAAATTCAGTTGTGAGCAGATAGCGCACAAGTGTTGTGTATGTAATCTTATCCCGTAAACGGCGGATGGCGGTTTTTATAATATCATCATGGTCATAGGCAAGCGGGGACAATTCTGTAACATCCTGCCAATGCACATTCCGAAGAAATATATTTGAGGCAATGGGAGGTGGCACCAATCCAAGATATCCCACAGAAACCACGCGTCCTCGTGGATCCCGTTTGATGGCACTAAAGGTATACAGCTGTTCTGCATAAACATCTTTGGACTGGATGCCTACTTTCATCCGCATATGTCGCCTCACCGAGTCATCAGTTGTCTCATCTGGAAGCACTAAGCCGCCAGGAATGCCTTGTGTATGCCTAAACCAAGGAGGCACATGGACATCCATCAAAAGAACCTTTAGAGCTTTATCTTGTATGGCGAACAGGACCACATCCGTAGCAAGCACCGCAAAGCGTAATTGTTCCTTTGGTTTTAGCATATTTGGTTGCTATTAGTGTATTATACACACTAACAAAATAGCGTCAAGCGCCATTATCCACAGCCCATTTATTATGGAACTTGGATAATAAAAAGTCCCGCGAACGAAAACGAACGAAGGACAGGTTTTGGATGTGCGATATCTTTATATCAGTTTTCCGCACTTAAAGAGCTACTGGTATACGATTGCACTGATTGTTGAAACTCACGAAGAACGTTCTGCAAGCTGTGGCGAAACTTCTTGTCGGTACGTTCATAGGCCGCTTGCGCACGAATGAGTAGGGCTTGAGCATGAACCCGAATTTCTCCCACTCGGTCACTTTGTGTTTTTGCGAACCCAGACACTGTTTTCTTAAAAACATCGAATTCCCCCTCAAGGTACTGCGCAAAATCATAGGTGGCAATTGTATGCGATGTCACCTTTTGAAAGTGGTATCCGTAGATGGCGAGCTCTATCGCCTTGGGGAACATCTTAGGATACTCTCTAAGAACCTTCGCTAAAAATCGGAGATAAGCGCGGCCTTGTTTGGAGAAAAGTTGCCGCTGAATTGACTTGAAAAATGCGACCACTTCTCTTTTTCCAACCCGCCGCACGCCATGGTCCTTATATTTCAAGTGATGTAACATTGTCAAGCAACGCTCAAAGTAGTTCTCTAACGTCGGGTCGTACAGGGTAGAGACCACCCGCCTATATTCTGCAACCAGTTGGTCTCGCGGCAATTGTGGCACGAAATTCAACGTAATATCTGTGTTGTTACCGGTGGATTCACCAAGTAAACGTCCTTCACGCTCGAGGCGATGATACAGGTTCGTTCCCTTTAAAGCGGTCAAGAGCCCTGCCATCGCCACAGGGATGCCTGCTTCTTGAATGAACGTGATGTGCGAATCAAATTCGGTATCACCATCCAATCCGATGATGAACCCGCCCGTTACCTCCATGCCCTTCTCCTGAATTTTCCTGACAGCGCCAAGGAGATAGCTTCCTGAAGCTTCATTTTTTTTGGTGTTCTGCTTTTTTTTCGTCGCCAAAAGCGCTGCCTTGTTTGGGCTCTCAATACCCAAAAACACCATATTGAATCCCGCGCCGCTCATGGCGTCCAGCATATCGGGAATCTCAACTAAATTCACCGACGCCTCGGTGTACAAAGAAAACGGAAACCCCCTCTCCTTCTGCCATGCCTTAATTTCCGGGAGCAAACGCATGGCATCTCGTTTATTCCCAATGAAATTATCATCGACAACGAAAAGAGAACCGCGCCAACCAAGACAGTAGAGCATATCAAATTCCGCAATCATCTGTGTGGGGCTTTTAGTTCGAGGAACACGGCCAAACAACTTCGTGATATCGCAGAATTCACAGTCAAACGGACACCCCCGAGAAAATTGGAGTGCCATGGAACCGTAGTCATGCAACTTGATGAGATCATAACGCGGCAGTGGCGTTTTCGTCACATCAGGCTTTTTCGTTGCCCGGTAGATATGCTTGGCAGTTCCATTTTGCAGGTCTTGCAAAAATTCAGGGAAGATATCTTCAACTTCGTCTAAGACAAAATGATCGACGCCTTCTCCTTTGGAAAAAGATTTGCCTATCTCTTCATGGAACGAGGTTGGATGGGGGCCTCCCGCGACAATGGGAACACCGGCGCGATTGCATCGTTCGATCACTGTTTGCAGAGAATCTTTCTGGGCAATCATGGTAGACGTAAAAACAAGATCTGCCCACCGCACATCTGCATCTCTCAGCGGCCGGACATTCATATCAACGACTTTGAGCTGGTAATTCTTCGGAAACATTCCGGCTACCGTCAAAAGCCCCAAGGGAGGCATGGCTGATTTTTTCCCCACAAAAGGCAAAGCAAAATTATACCCCCAATAAGAGAGGGGAAATTCTGGGTAAACCAACAGAACATGTGGCATGTTTCTCTCCTTTCTTTTATATGAATCCGACTCATAGAGTCAGAAAAGTTAAAGAGCACACTATCAAGAATCCTTTAAATCATACCATAAACGATATTTTTTCGCTATTGATAAACACCACAAAAAACTCATGGATTGGATCCCCTCAAGTACTAAAACTTCGTGAATAAATTACACCCGCAAGGTAGTACCCCCATTGCGGTTTCTTTTTATTCTGTCAGAAAAAAAAGGCCTTACGGCCTAGAAAGAGTTTTTCACGGACAACATTCCGGACAGATAATTTTGGGTGTTGGTTTCAGTGGAATGCATGAAACATCACTCCACCCCAACCCAATAGCATACACCCGCCCGCATCCTATACATTGCATGTCGGGAGTGCTTCCCCAACCACTCCTGCAAAATGGGGTAAGTGATTTAAGCCCCGAAACAATTCCGTAAAGCACTGAGCGCGCGGCAATGGCGCGCTCATTAGAAAATAAACACATGTGAACTTCCGTGGTATCATCCGGAACCATGAGCACCCAACGAACCAAGTTGCAACTTTCAACCCAAAGACCTCTTTCAAAACCCATAGATGCTCCTCGTGACGCAAGACGGTTCCCTAAGGGAAAAGAAATACTTGTTATACCCAGCCGCGGCGCCCAAGAAAATTCCACCCTGCGTTCTTCAGGAAAATCTCTTCCGGAAAAATACCCCTCTTCTGTAAAAAGAATGGCGTCCACTTGCTTCTGGATATTTTCTGGGTTGGAAGAGTTTATATAAGAAAGCGCGCGTCCTTCCAGTAAACTTTGTCTCATATCCACTCCTTTCAAATTTATTCTCTTTAAAAATAGCCAACTTTGAACACATCCGCAAGGAGCCCTATGCAACTAAAGAAAAAAGACAGGTTTGTTTCCTGTCTTTTGCTCTCATAAAGTTTGTGCGCTGTCTCACCTTTAGCGCCGCTTCGGACGGGTCGGTTCTGGATCGCTATGCTCCTGAGTCTTGTCATTCCAGCCCGCCGCATTATGAAAGTGCGACATGGTGTCCTGGTAAAGCCCAAGCCGGAAAGTCTCAAGCGCGATGACGTCGGTCGTGGCCACGTTGCCCACATTGACCTCAGTGCCGAACTTCTTCACCAACCATACTTGCTGCGTTTTGAGCGGTGCCTCGAAAATGAGGTCGGCTTGATCAATCTTCTCAATGATTTCCGGCACGAGCTCGAAACGCACTTCGCCAGTACCGAAGTAGATCCCGACCGTACCGCTCTCGCTCCCATGACAGATAACTTTCCAAGCTCCGGCTTCGAGGTCGGATTCGATCTGCTCCACCCAGCGATACGGGGGAATGATTTTCTCCGCGTCTTTGCTACCGACCTCTGAGAGGACGATAAACTCTTTGGCGAGTTCCCGGATATACTGGGCCTTTTCTTGACGGGACAAGTTGACGACTCCGGTCGAAAGTTCGACATAAGTCACCATGGCTCTCCGTGCCATCTCCCGATACTCGTCGAATCGCCCTTGGAGGAGCGCCAACTCAAGAAACGTGCCTCCGAAGCAGACCGGCACTTTGGCTTTGTGGCACACGCGGATTTTGTCGAAGGTATTTTGCGTCACGTATGCCGTGCCCCAGCCCAATTTGAGGATATCGATATAGTCTGAAGCCGTTTCCAGCAAGTCTTCAAGCTGGCGGACACCCATGCCTTTGTCGATCACGTGCGTGATGCCGACATCGCGAGGTTTAGCGCTACGGGAGGGCAGGGTAAGAAATCCTGACATGATGGTCTCCTTTTCTACACTTGAACTTTACGGAAAGGATAGCCTATTTTTCGGCAGACGACAAGTTGATATTGGTATTGTGGTGGGTATTGGTATTGGTATTGGGGTCAGTCCCCAATTTTTTTGTGCACCCATACGGGCACAAGCCAAAAAGATAGTCGCTTCACTCCTTATTTTTGGGTCCCCACCAGGAGGTTATTATAACCATCCTGCAAGATCAGAATTTCATGAAAAACCTTTACCAGCAAATGACGTTTATGCAGGCCTTGCGGAAGGACGAGGAAACGCGGAATGCGTGATTTTTGCCTTTGAACCCAGTCGGGAGGTTGTTATAACTTTTTGGCCGTATACCCACTATGCGCATAACTATTTCCAAAAGAAAAAGCTCTAATGTTTCCGTTAGAGCTTATGATACTGTTGCCGCAGATGATTTACGCGGCTTTCTTGCGGCGGTCTGGCAATTTGTATCGTCGTTCTTGCTGTCTCTCGCGATAGTATTCAAGCACATGAGGTTTGATATCGTCTAACATGAAAGAAAGCATGGCACTTACACTGCCTTTTCTTTGGTTGATATACTCAAGTAATATCTGGAGAACAAAATTAGGGTCTTTATGTGCCTCCTTGCGAGAACCATATCCCTCGCAAATCTCCTCCAGAAGCCGACGATTTGTTCTCGATAACTCCACAACTCTACGGGGTTTCTTTGCTTGCGGCATGGCGCATCTCTCCTTCCCGTGTCCGGGCTTATACTATGCGTTTTGTCGGTCTAAGAACATTGATGTCAATGTGAAATATGCTTGTTACCCATATCTCATCTTCAAGCGACGTGTGCCTTTTTTGGTGAAGCTCTACGATTTTTTGCCAAAACAGACGCACAAGATACCCAAATATAAATAGTCCACAATCATCAATCCATTTTGCAATTCGGCGGGCTATCCGTATAAACGCATCATCTGCGTATGCTCTCTTTTCGGAAGACCACGAGCTATGACGCTCTACGAACAACCGGCGTTCTTCCACATTCCAGTGGCGGTAATCATCTGCCTGTCCATACTGGGAAAGAACCCAATAAAGAATGGCGCGATAGACATCCGGGTATCCGGCACAGAGGGCATGGTTTTCCATCCGTGAGTTTTCAAACTTGAACATAAGCTTGATTATCTGCGTGGTTTCTTCGTCAATGGTTTTGCCGTCTTTTTTAAGGAACACGCCTTTTACCTCGTCTAGAGACCAGCCAAAGAACACTTGGCTCCACATATCCATACGCGCTTCTGCGGCTCTATGCTCGCTTCGATATGCTCTCGTGTCTCCATACCGATTCGGGTCAAACCAATGAGGATAGGCGGCAAGTTCGCGTTTGATATTTACAGCGTTCTTCCGAAGATATGTGCGTACCACATCAATTCTTAATCCTTCTTCAAGAGCAGTGTATATGGTACCTTGCGTGGCAATACGCAGAGGGAAGTAAATATCGGCGAGAATACTACGTCTGCCCGAGGTAAAAAAGTACGAGATGTCCTGCATTATGTCTCCTCTCCTTATTAAACAACAGAATCACGTAACACATATCACGTCGTAGAATAACTGTCAATAAGCTCACATTTCCCCGGTCCAGTCCTGAAATTTACTCACCACGCTCACAAAGTTCTTCCAAGTTTGTCACAACCATCTGAACCGATTTATAGGGACCAGTTGGTAAAGAGTGAACATACTTGTATCTCTTATACGCTGGTTTCCATAATGTTCTTAATAACTCGTTCAAATTCAGTACGAGGGTATTGGGGGTATTGGGGTCAGTCCCCATACTTCTATATCCTTAAAAATTTGGGTCACTCCCAGAATGATATTACCTGCCCGCAATGCATTCGCATAGCGAAGGCAGGCGGGTACCACCCTCTGCGACAAGGAGCTAATGGAGACGTGGCTGGAGCGGCTGGCTTATATTTTAAACGTAGAAAAAGTCTGATTGTTTGGCGCCCCTTGTAAACATAGGTGTTTTCTACAGAGCACTCCTGACCCCGTTATCCCGTTATTGACCCGTTATTCCTCAAAATAAAAGGCTCACCGTTCTGTTTGTATCAGGTGAGCCGGGTATCCAAACAAGGTGTGACTACAACATTACAAAAGACAATCATCTCTGATCTGTAGCACTTTGTTGTAATGCCAGAATTCCTCTAGTGATCTTTTGTGCCGATTCCACCAGAGTATTTCTGGTTGAGGAACTTCGATAAACTCGGGGAAAACGAACGGAATATGAATTGAACTCAAGGCCACCCCAACAACATCCTGGCTGTCCGCACGAATTCTGATGAGCCTCTCTCCCTTAAACTTGAAGCCGTACTTTTGCATGATACATCGTACAGCCATGTCCTCGTAATGAGAGGCTTTCGCTCTCTGTACAGAGTAATCTGTGCCAGAACTTATATCTGAAATATCTTCTGTCCAGACATCTGAAGCCATCTTGAAGAGATTAATCCAGAGATAACGCGTATGCGGATTTAAAAAATGTAGCTCGTATGAAATCTCATAGAGCATCACGGCTTCCTTAAAATCCATAATGCGTGGTCCCAAGATGTGTCTAATCCTCCAATTCCCAGAGCCATACTTCTCATCATAGGATCGTATTCTCACGTCCCTATCTTCGCCAAACCATCCAGGTCTTTCCACAATTTTCCATTTCGGTTTATGTTGATCCATGGCAATCTCCTTTCTGCGCTTAAACATACAGCTTTCTATATTTTTGTCAAGCGCGAATGTATCCCCACAGATTAGGAAAAGATTTTTTCAAAGAAATGATAATGGAATTTCTGTGTATTGTCAACTATGTGTATCTGACCTTATGCAGTTCATGTAGTAAAAATGCCTAAAAACCGTTATTTTACAACACTTTTTTGTTATTCCTATGAATCAGAATTATTATGGGAATTGTCTAGACAAACAAGAAGGATGTAATCCTGCTACTCAACGTGTTGGAACTAAAAAATCATGTCTTGTGCTTTCCCTTAATAATAATTTGCTTTGTGGGGGTAAGTTCATGTCGTGAGAAATTAATTCCAAATTGTTTGAGCCACATATAATATTGGTGCGCGGGATCGTTTGTGATACCCATTGCTTCTATCATTCTTGGCGCATATCGACGTGGCTTCATCATGTTTGCAAAAAGCATACCCACTATGCCAGCCGTTTTTTCTTCTTCCGTAGCGCCCTTGCGGCGGAGAACTGAAAATTCACGATCATGCTTTGCAAGCGATTCACGCGCAAAATCATACCGAGGATTTAATTTGAGCGCAAGTTCAAGAAAATATCTCCCCTTAAAATCACAAAGCGCAATCATGCTTACTCCCTTGTTTGCAAACAATCTATACACTTCCCGCGTAGTCGTTTTTTGCTGAAACAATTGTGTAAATGCCTGATTAAATAGCGTAAGCGCCTTCTTGAAATTCCCTTTTTGCATCTGTGCTACGCCACGAAAATAAAGTGGGTGCCATTTTGTAGGTTCTATAACATCATGATAGAAACGAGGCGCTTGTTCAAGTTCATGGGAATCTCCAACCGATGCTTGGTTTTCTGTTGCACGTGCTACATTATTCAACGTCGTTGTTGCCTGCATTAATTCATCTACCTCCGACTCTGAAACATCATCACTCGCAAGTCCTATAAGCAAACTCATTGGAGTGAATGTATCATCTTTTGAAACAGTGCGTATCCATCGAGAAACGCGCCCCAAGGAAACAAACGGAAGTATATCACACGCCTTCATCGCTTTTCGTAAACGCGCGGTAGCTTCTGCCACTGTCGCTTGTGGGCTTTCATCAAACCATTCGTGCCCATTATCCTCCGGATCGAAATGATTTACCGTATCACGAGTATGCCACATGTGATATATTTCTTTCGGTGTGAGTGCGTTTCTAAAACGAGTAAGCGTCTTTCGCGCTTCGTCGCTAAACTCGGTATCGGTCGGTTCAATCATGCCGCTTACAAATTCATACCTTTGTCCGATTAAACTTATGCGCGCAACAATGACTTCTTTCGGTTTAAGAAACGGGGCTACTTTATATTCCCGGACAGCATATCTTTTTTTCGACATGATGCTTTCTATTTCCACTTTTCCAGGCACTGACGATATGATTATAAAAAAGCCGTATTCATTCCAGCGCAACAAATCAGCACATTCCGTCATGTCGGAAAAACGTATGTTCATAGGATTTTTCTCACACCATTCTTGAAGCGGCGTTTTTCCGTCTGAAAGTTTAAAATCGAAAACGAACCATTCGTGAAAATGACGATGCGCGGGCGAATCGACATTAGCAAATTCGGGTATGCCAATAAGCAGTTCCTCCACTGAATGAATTCCAAAAAACTGACAAAGAGCACGCTCTATATCCGCCTTATACGCGCTACTATTAAAAAAGTACGATATAATGTCACTGATTGTTCCCGTACGCATACCTGTGATACTATCGCGATTTTTGCTATTCGTCCATGAAACACACTGAAAACGAAAAGCCCTTTGATATGAGGGATTTTTCGGGAGATGGGGATGTTATAATAAGCCCTACTATGGGTCCACAGCAGGAAGTTGTTATAACCATCCTGCAAGATCAAGATTTCATGAAATCGCTGTATAATCAACTGCTTTTCATGCAAGCGTTGCAGAAAGGTATTGGGTATTGGGGTCAGTCCCCAATTTTTTTGTGCACCCATACGGGCACAAGCCAAAAAGATACTCGCTTCACTCCTTATTTTTGGGTGGCCGAAGGGGCTTGAACCCTCAACCGCTCGGACCACAACCGAGTGCTCTACCAATTGAGCTACGGCCACCATTTACGTTTCAACACTATGATTGTGAACTATGTGATGACAGTTATACCATAACCACAGCAAATTGGAAATTGCATTATGCGCATGTGCTATATTATAAATATATTGTCAAGACTGTTTCAGAATAACTTTTTGGTCTACTATATATAGATATACCAATGGACTTCATAAACTCCATACAAAACATCCAACAAAAACCTCGGCATGTTCGCCAGAGAATTCTATTTATTTCCGTAGCTATTTGTATGGTAGTTATTATCATATCTTGGTTGATGGTCACGAGCCGGCGCATAAGCGGAACAATGACAAACATCCCATATGAAGAAATAGTAACATCCGCAGGAGCTTCTCCGCTTGAGATTCTTAAAACAACCTTCGCTGAAACCATAGAAAGCATCAAAGCGCATGCCAAAAAATAACAAACACAACAAAGACCAGCCCGCAAGCACCCTGCCTCCCGATGAATCACAGGCGGGAGTGTCTTTAGTTTCGGCAGGGGAAAATGACCGTGAAATAACGCAGGAAATGAAAGAGTCGTACCTTGATTACGCAATGTCGGTAATTGTGGCGCGCGCACTTCCCGACACGCGTGACGGCTTAAAACCTGTGCATCGCCGCGTGCTCTACGTTATGCATGAGCTGGGACTTACCCATTCGGCAAAATTAAAAAAATCGGCAAATGTGGTAGGCGCGGTACTTGGAGGGTACCATCCGCATGGCGACAATGCCGTGTACGACTCGCTCGTGCGTATGGCGCAAGATTTTTCCTTGCGTTATCCGTTGGTAGAAGGTCAGGGGAATTGGGGCAGTATTGACGGCGACAGCGCGGCCGCTATGCGATATTGTGTTACAGGCGATACGCTCATTCCAACTAATAAAGGACTCGTGCCAATTAAAAGTATTGCGCAAGGTGAATCAAAAGATCAGCATATAAATATCCGGGTATTGTCAAAAGATCGCAAAACTCACAAGGCAATAAAATGGTTTGATAGCGGCAATCACCCCACAATCTCCATAACCAGCACCCATGGTTTTTCGCTCACAGGTTCCCATAACCACCCCGTGCTTACCTGGAGGATAAACCCTGCTACAAACTGGCCTGAATTCCACTGGAAATTACTAAACAGGGTTACCATCGGAGATGTTGTGGTAATTGATAGAACCCCCAGCTTTTTGTGGCCCACAAAACCGATTTCCCTAAAGAAGTTTCACCCTGTTACTCCACCTAATTCTCGGCGGGAGTTAAAAATTTTACCGAAAACACTTACGGAAGATCTTGCGTTTATTCTTGGCGCCATTGTTTCTGAAGGAACAGTTCAAAAAAATGAGATAGAATTCTGCAACAGTGATGAAGAATTTTTACGGGAATTTGAAATGCGTTGGAAACGAACATTCCCTGACTGCCGGCTTCATCATTTCACAAGAAACGCAAGTTCCTATGGAAAAAAATCTTATCAGACATATGAAATTCACTCTAGACATATAGTAGAATTTTTAAGAAATATAGGCCTTGCGCCCGTTACCGCAAAATTCAAAACAATACCTTTCACCCTATTGCAGTCTCCCAAAAAAGTTGCCGCCGCGTTTTTGCGCGGATATTTTGAAGGTGCTGGAAGTATCAGCTCTAGTGGGAAA
Source organism: Candidatus Ryanbacteria bacterium RIFCSPHIGHO2_02_FULL_45_17b (assembly GCA_001819815.1). Lineage (GTDB taxonomy): Bacteria > Patescibacteriota > Minisyncoccia > Ryanbacterales > 2-02-FULL-48-12 > 02-FULL-45-17b. The sequence goes on from MHNO01000004.1 coordinate 26,345, forward strand.
AAATTTACCGAATTAAGCGCCATTTCCACAAGCGAAAAGCTCATTCAGCAAATGCATGTGCTCTTTTTGCGCTTTGGCATAACCGGCACCAAACGGTTTGATGCGTATCGAAATACACACAAACTTTACATCCGCGGGCTAGAAAACTATCTTTTATTTCAAAAAGAAATAAACTTTGTTTCTACAAGAAAAAAAACCGCCCTGGAAACATCTATCGCAAAATATAAAAAACAATATTCAACCACTGATTTTGTGCCATTTTTGAGCGACCTTATTCGTGGAAACATGGACAGCAAAGCTTCCTGGCCCTCAAAAGAATTTGCATCAAAACAAAATTTTGACCGCTATCCCAATCTAAAAACCCGTGGAACCCAGGTTTTAGAAGCGGTAACACCACTTTGTAAAACAGACATCCAGCTCCTCATTTCTCAATTACTTACCACAAACTACTTGTTTGATACCGTTACAAAAATAGAAGATGCAGGTATTCAAAACGTATACTCTCTTAAAGTAGACAGTGAATGTCATTCATTTGTGGGGAATGGGTTCATCAACCACAATACCGAATGCCGCATGGCGCGCCTCGCGGAACTCATGCTGGCCGACATTGAAAAAGAAACCGTGCCATTTGTTCCCAACTATGACGGCTCGCGTTCCGAACCTGTAGTACTCCCCACGCGCGTGCCCCAACTGCTTCTTAACGGCTCTTTAGGCATCGCGGTAGGCATGGCAACAAACATTCCGCCGCATAACCTCGGTGAACTTGCGCTTGCCATACGCCATCTCATCGAAAATCCAAAAGCGACTACAGAAGATTTGATGGAATTCGTAAAAGGTCCCGACTTCCCCACGGGCGGCATTATTTATAATAAAAAAGATATTCACCAAGCTTTCGCCACTGGCAAAGGCGGTATTGTAACGCGCGGAGAAGCGGAAATCATCGAAACCAAACAGGGCAATTTCCAAATTATTATCTCGTCTATTCCATTTCAGGTAAACAAATCCACACTTATAGAAAAAATAGCGGAACTCGTGCATGAGAAACGCATTGAAGGTATAAGAGACATGCGTGATGAATCCGATAAAGACGGCATGCGCATCGCCATAGACATCAAAAATGGAGCATTCCCGCAAAAAATTCTCAATAGTTTGTACAAGCACACAGACCTTGAGCGCACATTCCACGTTAATATGCTTGCGCTTGTGGACGGCTTACAGCCCCAGGTGCTTTCGCTTAAAAACCTGCTGGAAGAATTCATTAAACACCGCGTAATCGTTATTGAACGCCGCACCCGCTACGACCTCAAAAAAGCCGAGGAGCGCGCGCATATTCTGGAGGGCCTCAAAATAGCGCTCGACCACATCGATGAGGTTATAAAAACAATCAGAGCGTCAGTTGATAAAGAAACGGCACACAAAAATCTTATAGCAAAATTCCGGCTTACCACGATTCAAGCAACCGCCATTTTGGAGATGCGCCTTGCGACCCTTGCGGGGCTTGAACGTAAAAAATTGGAAGACGAGCTCAAAGAAAAGAAAGCGCTCATCGCAGAATTGAAAGGCATCTTGGCGAGCCCGCAAAAAATACGCGGCATCATCGTAAAAGAAACTGAAGAAGTTCAAAAACTCTACCCGGAAGGACGCCGGACGCGCGTGGTGGCAGGAGCCGCAAAATCAATTTCAATGGAAGATCTCGTACCGGAAGAAGAATCGGCAGTAATTCTCACCAAAAGCGGTTACATAAAACGGGTGAATCCGGAAGAATATCGCATGCAGAAACGCGGCGGTAAGGGCACTATTGGCATCATGACAAAAGAAGAAGACGTGGTAGACCAGTTTGTAACCGTGAACACCCATGACGAGCTTCTCTTTTTTACTTCCCTGGGCAAAGCTTACCAGATGCGCGCATTTGAACTGCCGGAAGGCAAGCGTATTTCCAAAGGCAAAGCAATCGCAAACTTTCTCCCGCTTGTCCCCACCGAACAAGTAACATCAATTCTCCCTGTTCCTAAAAATCCGCCAGCTGGCGGAAAAGAAGGAGAATTATTCCTCACTATGATAACGGAGCAGGGCGTCATCAAAAAAACAGACGCGCGGCAATTTACTGATGTTCGCAGATCGGGAATCATCGCCATAAAACTGCAAAAAAACGACCATCTGGGATGGGTGCATCTCGTCGGCAAAGGAAAAGAAATTATCATTGCCACGCGGCGCGGGTTGTCCGTTCGATTCAAGGAACAGGATGTACGCCCGATGGGGCGCGCGTCTTCGGGGGTACGCGCCATACGCCTCAAGACAAACGATACTGTTGTGGGTGCGGATATCATTTCCAAAGAATCAGCCGGCGAGGAGTTATTGGTAATCGCGGAAATGGGTTACGGTAAAAAAACAAACATAAAAGAATACAAACTCCAGCGCCGCGGAGGCGGAGGGGTAAAAACCATGAACGTAACACCAAAAACAGGTTCTATTGTCTCAAGCCGCATTATTCTTCCCGACGAAGAAGATTTGATCGTGGTCTCCACCAAGGGGCAAGTCATTCGCACGCCTTTGAAAGATATTCCATCTTTAGGCCGCTCCACGCAAGGTGTACGCATTATGCGCCTTGAAGCCGGAGACAAAATCGCGTCTGTAACGACACTCTAATACTTCATGTTTAAGACGGCTTTTGTCGCGTGAAATAAAAAATAGAATACCCCATCTGCTCATTAGCAAGATGGGGCTTGTAATTCGTACACACCGCGCCGTAAATCTTCATTACGCGAAAACGAGCGGTGAGCCGACGTATGCAACGAGACTCGGCACAAGAACTTGGCCAGTCGCTGAAGTAGATCACGTTGTAACGCCGTAGTCACTCTGCTCATTGCCTTCTCCCCTAGTAGCTTAGGAACTGCTCAACATCGTACCCCTCCTCTTTCAGCCAACAACGGAATGTGACATACTGCTCCGGCAAAAAGTTTTTAGTATCCGACAGATGCCTATGCCATATAACTCCTCCTGCCTTCCCACTCGCGAGTTCATCGCGAAAGGCATAGAGATTAAGTAAGACTCCACACGGGCCATCAGTGCCTCGTCCATGACGAAATGCTAGAACAATCAGCTTGAACACCTCGGCGGCATTTGCCAGAACACACATCTCGCCAAATTCAGCGTCGAGCACAAATTTGGCACGATCATCACCCCGAGAAATGGTAATACCTTGTTCTTTCACCGCTTGCCGAAGCTTCTGCCATTGTTCGTAAGGTGGTTCTCTTTCTAAACCCATGGAAGGAAATACAGTATGACATGCTGTGCGTAGCGCCGCAACCCTTCTATTGAGACGTCCCATCTCAACGAGGTAAACATCCGCCTGCTTACCCATGTTTTGGTACGCTCGCAACAGCCTGACTTCCTGCCACGTAACCTTCATCACCTCAAGGGTTTTTGCCACCATCTGCTCATAATAAGATAGTGGCGTGTCGTCGAATGGTGTGTTGTCCATCTCCCGTAAGCCCGGTATCTTCCGCGCAACGTGGATGATTTTTTCAACCGATCTATTATCGTGCCCTCTTTCAAGACCACGCATCACATTAACTTCGGTGATGATATTGATGAGGTCATTACCAGTAAACCCTCGGAGATAGAGATGTTCGATTTGGTCGGCTTGGTAATACTCCGACCTATCTAAACCATACCCGGCGGTTTGATGACGGACGTTGTACCACAGGTGGCGACGTCCTTCCACTGAAGCAGCATAATCCTGTGTTCGGATAAACAACTCTGCTGTTTCCGGGAAATAACTCAACACGGTAGTCAATATTCCCGGTTCTGTTGCGCCGACTGATTCATGACAACGCCGTTCAAGGTCGTATCGCGCTTGCTCATCCATATTCGCCTCCTTTACCATTTGTTGTTGGTCGTAATGTTTGCAACTACTCCATCAATTCCGAAGGAACCCATCCCTTGAGACTCATCAAAAAATTAAAGAGAGCCCTGTATGCTTGCGTGTGCTTATCGAAAATGTGATTGCAATGTATAAAAGTCGCTTCTGGTAACTGTGAGACAATAGAGTCGAACGCCTCATACATTGCCTGCAAATGCGATTGCGCATCGCCTACTGTTTTGGGGTTTCGATAAAGGAATGATATGCGCTAAATGTGACAAAGACCAAAAGTTAAGTAACTACTATCATAGATTCGTGATATTGTCAAATTTAGGAGTTATCATATATGCTGATAAAGAGGGTGGAATCTATATAATACCGGCATCTGAAGAAGTACGTAAACAAATGCAAGATACAGAATCAGGCATGGAAAAAGATGAAACAGTGAGTGTACCATCTATGAATGTAATGGATGTATGGGGATCTGAAGAGAGAAGAAAAAAAATGCCAAGTTTCCATACATGGCAGAACTTAGTGGAAAAAAGTCAACAAGAGGAGCGGGCTGCTACTGAGAGAGCGGCGGCGCGTGAAGTTTTTGGTAGTCAAAATAATACCTAATAAAAGTGATACTTCAAGGGAGCTAACGGCTGATGATTTTGTCAGCTGTTTTTTCTATAAAAACACACTCCTTACAAACGTTACACTTTGCGTTATCCTTTTTATGTTTGATAGAATATACACATGCCTTTTTTGCACCCTTCCATTGTAACTCAATATCTGGAAATACTTCCGGGAATGCGCATAGCCGATTTTGGGTGTGGATCAGGGCATTGGGCAATCATCCTTGCGCGCGCTGTGGGATCTTCCGGTACTGTATTTGCCATAGATGTACAG
>MHNO01000004.1:31113-45792 GCA_001819815.1 Candidatus Ryanbacteria bacterium RIFCSPHIGHO2_02_FULL_45_17b
TATGATTTCAAATATGTTATTTCAGGCGGATGAAAAAGAGAAGGTTGCGGGAGAAGCCGCCCGCATCATAAAGCCTGGCGGCCGGTTATTTCTTATAGATTGGGACCCCGCGACAGAACAAACAACTCCATCGTTGGGACCGCCTCTCGCACAACGTATGACACGACAAGATGCCGAACAACTTTTTACTTCAAAAGGGTTTCACTTTGAAAAGGAATTTAACGCCGGTTCACATCATTACGGGCTTATATTTCGGATATAATGCAGAGCATGACAAAACTGCAGGTAGGAATTTACATAGGAGTGATACTCATCACGCTTGTAGTAGTTTTTATTTTCTTAGGCGTCATCCCCGGACTTCGTAATCAAACATCCACAAGTGATATTATTATATGGGGCGCGTATCCGGAAGACATGTTTAAAACGGCTTTTGCCGCGTGGCGCAAAGAACATTCCACCATATCGCTTACGTACGAAGAAAAAAATCCGAATGGGTACCGTGCTCAAATTCTTGAAGCTCTAGCGGTCGGTAACGCCCCAGATATCATTCTCTTGCCGGATTCTCTTCTTCACACCATGCAAAACAAACTCTCCCCCGTACCTGTAATCTCCATGACCGAGCGGGAATACAAAGAAACATTCGCGAGTATCACTGATATATTTTTACAAAACAAACAAATATACGGCATTCCTTTTGCTATTGACCCGTTGGTGCTCTATTGGAACCGTGATTTCTTTGCAAGCGAAACCATAGCTCTGCCACCTTCTACATGGGATGAATTCCTCACGGACGCACGCAGACTCACCAAACGCACGGAAACAGGAAACATCATCCGTTCCGGCGCGGCGATGGGTCTTACCACCAATATCCCGGATGCCGTTGATATTGTCAGTCTCCTTACATTACAAGGCGGCATAAGCATCATAGACCCCGCGACACATGCTGTTACCATTAGCAAAACCCAGACCACAAATAAAATTACTACATCACCCACCGAAACAGCGCTACGATACTACACGGACTTCTCTCGTCGCGAAAAAACATCTTACACATGGAGTCATACGTTTCCAAAACCTGATGAGGCGTTTGTGCGCGAGGATCTTGCCATGTTTATAGGACGCGCAAGTGCTTTCGCTTCGCTATCCAAACGTTCACCTCATATAAACATAGGCATCTCGCCCATTCCCCAATACAGTCAGGCACCCGTAAAAATAGGCTATGGCCACGTACTGGCATTTACCGTTCCTCTACAATCGTCCAACCAAGCAACCGCGTGGCAAGTAGCCGTATTTCTAGCACAAAACGCGCCGGCCTTAACCATTGCGAATGATATGGGGCTTGCACCCGCGCGGCGCGATGTGTTGGGAGCGGGACACAGTTTTCCACCTTATTCCGTATTTTACGAAGAAGCCCTCCGCGCGCGTACATGGTACGACCCCGATCCCGCCCGTTCCTTTCCTATTCTTGCTAACATGATCGAGTCAGTCGCGGCAGGCCGCGATACGCATGCAACTGTGGCAGAAGCAAGCACGCGACTCGATGATTTATTGAAGTAACCCATATATGAGATACGCCATTGTCATAGTGTTACTCTTCGCAATTTTCGTACCCTTCGCGCCATTTGCCAACGCAGGCATCGTTCCTTGTGGTACTGAAAAAGGTCCAGACGGAGTCGTCAGCAACCCCTGCAACCTCTGTCATCTCTATACGGGCGCTAAAAATATTGTTGATTTCCTGCTCTTTGACTTCATTCTACCTCTTGCTATTGTCGCGTTTCTTATCGGCGGTATTTTTATGCTTGCATCTTCGGGAAACCCGCAAATGTTGCAGACAGGCAAAACTGCCATAACAAACGCCACAATAGGCATTTTTATCGCGTTTGGCGCCTGGCTTATTATCGCAACCGTTCTCAATACGCTTGGCTATAGAGGGTTTACCGCCGCGTGGAACGAGCCCCCCATATGTAAACCACCTCTAGTGGCACAACCACCGCCTCCACCAGTACCTATTGCTAAAAAGTTTTGTTATAAGCCATCACCAAGTGCGGGTGTACCGGAAAGCTGTCAAGATTTGGGAACTCAAGAAGCATGCGAAACAGGACCCCCAGGCTGTCTAGACGGCACATGTCGGACTTCTTGTCCGAGTACACCGCCACCGCCTCTACCACCAAGTGGCACACTTGCGCATGAGGAAGCAAAACAGAAGTTGGCAGATGCTGGCATTACCACCTCATCAACAGGTGACTGTTCAGACAAAAACAATTCACACTGCACATCTCTTGATGGAGTACGACAATCAACCATTGATGGAATTATTGCTTTCAAGCAAGAATGCGGCGGCGGTCAATGTACCGTAAACATATCAGGAGGAACAGAGCGCGGTCATTCCACCACGGGTGCCTGCACACATGGCAATGGTTGCAAAATTGATATATCGTTAAATACAAAATTGAATAATTATGTCCAGAACAGCTATGAACCCATTGGAAAATGCTTTCCCGCGGCATCCGTATGTTACAGATCCCCCAGTGGTCAAATTTGGGCTAGGGAACACAACCCACCCCACTGGGATGTGGCATTTAGATAATTTTTTGCTACTATTGCATCATGTACAATCTTTCTATTATTCATCACTATACAAGATTCATAAAAGCATCGGGAGGCACGACCTTTTCTCTTTTCCTTAGCCTAGTGGCTAACCTCTCCTTCATCAACACGGTTGCCGCGGCATGCGACCCCGCTACAGAAATCTGTAATCCCATTCAAGCAAACACCTTTCTCGAACTTGTCGAAGCAATCGCAAGCGCCGTTACGGCAATCGGCATCCCGCTCGTTGCTATTTTTCTAGTTTGGTCAGGGTTTTTGTTCGTTACCGCGCGGGGCAACGAGGAACAATTAAAAAAAGCGAAAACAACTTTTTCATGGACACTCATAGGGGGTGCCGTACTCATAGGAGCGCGCGTGCTCGCAATTGCCATAGTTAACTTTGCGAAAGGATTGGGTTAAAATATGTCTATCTCCATATAGGCAATGGAGTAACACAGCGCTTTATGAATGATGTAAACCCCGCACAACTTTTTGTCTCATTTACAGCCAGTGTAACGGGTTTTTTTGCAAATACGCTTTTCCCTTTCTTGGCACTGCTTTCCGTAATTGTTTTTCTCTGGGGTATCGTTACTTCAATCACCGCCAAAACGGATGATCAACGTACGGAGGGCAAACGATTCATGGCATACGGATTTATAGGGTTTATGATATTTACCGTTCTTTGGGGGTTGTTTTATTTCTCGCTTGCGCCGGAAATTGTTCCTACTAACCCGGCTATCCTTCAAAAAAATTGATGCGTGAGTTTTTTATAAAATCGGCGCATGCCGCCATTCCGGCAAGTCCCACGCTTGGCGACATCATTAAAGTAACGTGGAACGATGCAATCCGCCCCACAATTGTTTTTTTGTTTCTACTCGCTACCGTCATTTTTATCTGGGGACTTATTGAATTTATATCAAACGCGGAGAGTGAAGATGGTAGAACCCGTGGCAAACGAAACATCGTATATGGTATTATGGGCATGAGCATCATGCTTGCAACCGGAGCAATCATGATGATTCTTCAAAATTTCTTTACATCTATACACCCGTAAACCATATGAGCCCGTTTACCATTGAGAATGTTATTGTAGTTCTGACCGCAAGCATGAATCGTATTATAGTTTTTTTAGTGCTTGTTGCCACGGTGGTTTTTCTTTGGGGTATCGTAAGCTATATCTCCGCCGGCGGAGATGAGACTAAAACAGAAAGCGCGCGGCACCTTATTGTATATGGCATTCTTGGTTTTGTTGTTATGATAGCTATGTGGGGGTTTGTTGCCATAATTATTGACTTTATATTCAACACACAAACTATCCCCAGCATTCCAAGCGGGAGTATTGTAAACCCTATATGACCCGTGGTACCGTATCCTTGTATTTGCTTGTTTTACATCAGTAAAGGTCCAATACATTATTCCATTCAATCTATTATTAATTAACACGTATACAATGAATATCACACCTACACGAACACTTGCAGTCTCCAGTGTTGCTACCGCTCTTGCGCCGCTTGCAGCCTCAGCAGCAGCGGGAGCGTTTGATGATGTCATCGGAACCGTTTCAAGCGGATTAAACACCATTATCATCTTTTTGTTCCTCGTTGCCACGGTTATTTTCTTGTTTGGAGTCGTAAGATACATCTCTGCCGCCGGAGATGAAGAAAAAACAAAAGAAGCCCGCCAGATGATCATTTGGGGCATCATATTTCTTGCGGTAATGGTAGCTGTATGGGGGTTTGTGAACATCGTGCTTGACTTTATTTTTGGCTCCGAGACTCCGTTTGTAATTCCTGGCGCAGGGAATGTTCCCTCACAACCGTAATCTTCTTTCTTAAAAAAACACTATGAAATATCTTCGGATCATATCTCTAATTATCACCTTTCTTGCGCCATTTATGGCATCAGCAGCAGCAGCGGGAGCGTTTGATGATGTAATTGACCTTCTTACCATTGGTCTCAACACTATTATCGTCTTTCTATTCCTCGTTGCCACAGTCATTTTCTTGTTTGGAGTCGTAAGATACATCTCTGCCGGCGGGGAAGAAGATAAACAAGCAGAAGCGCGCAATATGATCATGTGGGGCATCATATTTCTTGCGGTAATGGTAGCTGTATGGGGGTTTGTGAACATCGTGCTTGACTTTGTTTTTGGCTCTGAAGATCCGTTTGATATCCGGGATTCTTTGGGGGTTCCGCAACAGTAGGAAGATGAAACAAACTAAAAACCTGCTAAACCGCAGGTTTTTAGTTTGTTTCTGATTGCACACATGATAGTATAAAACCATGCTACAAAAGACATGTATTGTGCTCATCAGCGTTCTCATGCCCTTGTTTGCCTATGCCGCCTCAGAAGACATAACGATTACCGCCATTTTTAACCGACTTTCACAAGTGCTTGGATTAGTTATTCCTTTATTGGTGCTCCTCGCTACCGTTGTTTTTATGTGGGGCATTCTGAAATACATTACCGCGGGCGGTGATGAAAAAAAACTTGAGGAAGCAAAGAGCGTGATCGTCTGGGGTATTATCGCGCTTGCGGTTATGCTCACGGCATGGGGCTTTGTAAAAATTGTAATAGATGCCATATTTGGCACCCAAACCCTTCCCCCGCTCCCCGGCCCGGATCTTGCACCATTTTTGTAACATGTAAAAAGGGTTGACAAAAAGACGAACTATGATAGGATAGAGCCGGAACTCTTGATAAAAACTGTCCGCAGAAGAGCAAAAACGCTCAAGGAGGTAACAGGATGGAAAGTAACGGGGAAAGCATGAACCCAAAAAAATATAATAGGATTGCTAATGGTTGCCTTGTGATAGCAATACTATCCGCCTTATCCTTTGAAAGCCTTGGCTGGTGGGCAGGTAGTGTTGGCATTCTTGCGGCAATCACAGCCACTTGGCTGTACTTCCATAATCTTCATCAGACCGACGAACAAAATCTGAAATTATAATCACGTGACAGCTCTTAACCCACCCCTCCCACGAAGTTCATGGAACTTGCGGGAGGATTTTTTTTCATAATAATCTTTTTCTCTTAAACGCAATTCCTGAAGCAGTTTTAAGATATTTCTCAAACTCTTGGGCTTTTTCTTTGTTTGAAAAGCCACAATACCAAACAATTTTCCATGGTTTATATTTACTGGTGTGATTATTTGCTCCACTATTATGTGAATCTAGTCGTCTTTGTAAATCAGTAGAAAAACCAGTGTAAACCTGCTTCGAATCTATTGTACTGCGTAATATATAGACGTAGTGTATAAGGTTTCCGTTCTTCTTCACTAAAGTTACGAAGGACCATTCTTCTTATTTTATAACACATACAGTAACTACAAAGCGTCCACTCTGTTTAATAGGGCATAGCCATTCGAAGCTTTAGCGAAGAATGGAGCGGGTAAGGGGAGTCGGACCCCTCTCTCGTCCTTGGCAAGGACGCATAATACCGATATACGATACCCGCGAATTGATTATGTTCTTGTGATACAATAAGATTATAGCAATTTTTCAGTGTGTCGCAAACACTCATGCCGAGGTGGCGAAATGGAAGCCGCGCCAGCCTTAGGAGCTGGTGGGAGTAATCCCGTGGGAGTTCAACTCTCCCCCTCGGCACCATGTAGGAAAAGTCAAAGAGTTTTGGTTCGCCTCGCTTCGCTCGGCGACCAAATCGTACGGAATTTTCGAAGCAAAAGGAAAGGCTCGCGTTGATGTAATCACAGCGAGCCTTATTGGACTGTTGGAGGAGGCTATCGTAGTTCCAAAATCTAACACCACGATAGTAGTGCACGTGTCGGCAAAGAAAGACCTTTGAGACAAACTACGTGCTTAGAAGAAAACTTTTTTGTTGAGTGGGGAGCGACAACAGACTGGCTCTCTTGGTTTAGTGTCATTCAATGGTTTCGGACACAATGAGTTCAAGTTGAACTATAAGACACGGCCATCCAAATCAAAATCAATCACAGATTTTGCCCGTAGTAACGCGTCTTTGAATTTCAGCGTAAATAGAAATAGCGGTCGGCTCAAGTCGTGTTTGCGGAGGAAGAGAATTTACGGTGCTTAACAAGCGCTTTTTAGTTTCCGCAAACGTACCGGCAGGAAAATCTTCCGCGATAATCCATTTAGACCCAAGACGATCAATCACAAGCTCGCAATCAATTTGGTTGGTATGACAATAAAACGCGCGAAGATCAACATGATCACGCATGGCGTTGCGCGCGTTTATAAGCTCCATGCGAGCATAATTGTATTTTCCAGCTTCGCAATACGCTTGCGTTTTAGGAATTCTAAACACGCACATTTTTCTTAATTTTTCAGGACTTCGTTGGCACGCCCCTTCCGCAATACACAATCCTTCATCTTGATCATCCGCAAGTTGTGAATGCAGAGCGCAAGAAGCCGCAAGTAGCTCATCCAGCGTAACTGGTCCACTAACACCCGTGTTTGCCAAAGCAAAAGACTGCGTGGAAGTAGCGCCTAACCCAAGCGAGGCATACTGATGGCGTATCTCCGCTTTTTCTTGACCAATCCATACGGTAAAAAAACCCGTAACAAAAACAATAACAAGCATTGCGGTATTAAAAGAAATCTTTGACAAAAAAATATTTTCTTCTTCGTATTTTTTCATATTAATAGTTATTTTTTATATATCCTCTTTTCGACTTCCATTTTATTATGCACCAAAATCAAAAAGTGCGAAACCATGTTATACACAGGGACACGCCTACCATCGAACAAGTTACAATAGTGCAGTATTCTTGAACTAGTTCGAACGCATTTCGCCCCGCCGTGGCGAGGAAAGCCCCCCGCGAAAATTCGGAAAGGCGGCGCCTGCCCGCCGAAGCCTCAGCGCAGGCAGGAAGCCGCACCGACCCGCTTCGCCATAGCGCCAGCGAGGCGAGTGACAATTTCCCGCCTTCGTTAAAACTTCGGCGGACGGGCAAGTTTTTCTTTGGCGGAATTAGGATTTACTGAAATTCTAACGAATTTCAGTCTTGGCGGCAAATTCTTTGAAAATTAAACCTGCTAATACCAAGACAACTTAAGGTTGCGTAAATCCAAAGGTCTTATAGAAAGAGTTGAAGATGTTAAACTTGTCTGACCAAGAATTATAAATGTGGTATATCTTTCCTTCACGCTCGATAATAACAGCTAGCCAACGTCGTCCGGACAGCTCGGGAATGGGAAAGGTTACAATAACTTCAGTCGCATTAATGCCGTTTATGTTTATAGGTTGAACTTCAACTTTCTTATCAGCAAAGAACTTTTCCAATTTGAACTCTTCGCCCATACGATTAATTATGTCGTCTCTTTTAGTCCATGCCGCATTATAGACAGCTACATTATAGGTTTCATAAGTTTTATGTTCTTTAATCTGTGGATTTTGTTCCCCAAAACTCATCAAGTCGCTATCATCTCCTTCCCCTGGTGCTATAGCCGACGAAAATACTCGCCAATCAAGGGGATATTTGACGGAATAGTGATAATTGGAGTTAATGTATATTTTCCAGCTTGTAGTTTCGTTTGTTGACGTTGGAGTAGGCGCTTGCGGCGTGGGAGTTTGAGTTGCGGCTGGAGGCGGAGTTGTTGTTTGTTTGGTAGTCGATTCTTGTTTCCCTGTCAGAATAAAATACCCCACGGCGCCAGCAAGAACGAAGATGATTAAAATTAAAACCATATTCGCCAATCCTTTTTTGTTCATATATTCAGTTAGTTAATAATTTGGTTAGAAAAGGGACTAACTTTTCTAACTTATTGTATCAAAGGAGGTTTAAATAAACTTTTTAGTTGCTAATCTCTTCTACCTGAAAGTATCGCGCAAATCATTTTGTACCTCCGATCGCGTCGTAATCCCCGATGTACCGCAAGACGGTTTTTAATCTGTGAGAACATGCCATCTAAGGTGTTTGTGGTATTGGGAATATTGTACTGAGGGTATCGTTGATAGGTGAACAAGCGGGAAAGATTTACCTTTAATGATCTATAGGCAGCTCGCACGCGGCGGTGGGTATACTCCCAGCCGCGTTTTTTGTATGGGGTAAAACTCTTTTCGTTAAGAAACGCTTTATGTCGTTCATACCATGCCAAAAGATTCGCGCGAAACTGTTCCTCTGTTGCGTCTTTCAAGGTAAGCGTCAACGCTCGTAATTCCTGCGCCGCCTCAGTCTGTGGGTGCCTCGTAAGATACTTCGTAATCGTCTTTACTTGATGGAACTGACAATATTGTACGGATATGCCACAGCGCTCAAAAACCTGTGCTACGCCTCGTTTTCCATCAATGACAACGCTGGTGATAGTCCAACCGTCTTTGAGTAATTTCTTAAGCCCTTCCTCGTATACCCACGGCGTTTCTTGAAATGATTCTTTCCACCACAGATTCTTTTTGAGCGTGGGAGAACGGAACACCATTACCCCATAGCTTCTGCCCCAGAAGGTCATGTCACAGGCAATGGGTGTTTGTTGTGGCTTGCATATATCAACCGATTGCTCCGCTTCCTCAATTTGCTTGCGTATCCAGCGTTCGCTTTTGTTATACGCTACGGCAAGTTGGGATGCGGTTTGCCGTCCCCAGACATATGCAGAGAGCAACGACTGTTGTTTTCTTCCACTCCTACGGGCGCTCTGAAATTGGTAACGACATGCGGAACATTTGTAACGTTGAACTCCTCGTCTGACACCATTTCGTTTTACCTTTCTTGAACTGCAATTCGGACAAATATGCCCGTTTTTTTAACGATCATGAATCTTTTGGTTAAAACAGCTTGTAATATATGGCTATCATACCAAAATCAGCCTCCCATTTTTTCTATTAACTCAATCTATTATAATAAAAATCCCCCACACTGTGTAGTATACAGTGTGGGGGTGCCAACGAGAAATCTCCTATTCTTTACGTATCAGGACTGTCGCGGCACCGCTTCTAGTGACACGATTCCGATCGTAATCCACTTTGACCGGCCCAGGATAGACCGTCACCTTGGACTCGACATACACCGGTTCAAGCGAGCCGCTCTCGCCGATGCAAAACACCCACGTTGCGCTGGTATTCTTGCTAGCAAACACTCCGTTCGGTTCGGCCTGCTCGATTGAAGTGAGCGAGCCGCCCTGATACGTGTGTTGTTCGCCCGTTTGGGCTATATTGGTCGCCACGAGCGGATTGGTCAAACTAGTATCATAGGGGAGACCGTATCCCATCGAAGGACAGTCACCTTCCACCAGACCATAATCGGAACGCCACACAGAATGCGTGGCGACCTTTTGGTTTCGCGTCCTATAGAGCTCGATGACCAAATGACGTTCTAGCGACCAGTCAAAAACCGGAACTGGCTGGGACTTCTCGTACTGGTCCTGCTGCTGCATGACGCGCTTGGCGTCACGCGACTCACTGGTTTGTTTTTGCTCACATCCGGCGAGTGCGACAGTGACGATGGTTACGCAAAAAACGACGAGAGTGGTCTTCCTCATTTCAATTGCTCCTTTGCGGCCGCCATCTTAATCCGAATCATAGAGGCTTGCGCCTCCAGATTGAATCGCGTGTTGGTATCCAGTTCAGAATTGGTGAGCTTCCGCTCGATTTCGGTCAGCGTAGCCTGGTAGGTAGCAATTTCCGCCTCTAAGCCAGCCTGCCGCTGGTACGAGTGCTCAAATACCTTACGTTCAACCACCGTCTTACCAAAAAGCCCCAAACTGTTCAGCCCGAAGCCGACGGCAGACAACATGATAACCGCCACCAGAAAGGCTGGAAAAAACTTCCAGAACGTCCAGTGTGCGTCTTTCGCCATCTGACGAGCCTCGTCACGATATTCACTCATAGAATAACCTCCTATTGGTTAGATTGTTTCTACAAAATCTCAAAGAACCACCTAGAATTAGGCCATTTGTAGCATATTCTGTCAAAAAAAGCAAGGTTTTGTACGAGATGAGTACATCGGTAACACATGTGCAGTTTTCTGGTAGAACTCCCAGGGTGTCTCATACCCAAGCGCTTGGTGAGGCCGGACAAATGTGTATTCAACAAGCCACTCAGTTAGACGTTGATTGAACAGTAGCACATCGTCCGTATAATTACCGAGCTGGATGAATTCTTCTTTGAGTGTTCTGTTAAACCTTTCATCCATTGGATTATCTGTGGGTGTATGAACCCGGGACCAGTATTGGGTAAGACGAAGTTTCTCACAGGCAGAAATAAATTCTTTGTGAAATTCAGAGCCGTTGTCGTTTAACGTGTTAAGAACACTGTCATCCAGGAGATACACCATACGTCCAAGGAAATCAGCTGCGTTTCTGGAACTTTTAGTCGTGTACATTCTGGCGAAAGCTATCTTGGATACGGTATCTATGGCGGTGAGGATGTATCGCTTTGTTCCGTTCCAATGGATCACTAGGGTATCCAGGGCAATAAGGTAACCTGGGAACGGTTTTTTTGTAAGCTCTGTGATCCTTTTCTTGCTTTGATTTCTTTTTCGTTTTGCTTGGAGTATTGTATTCTTCTTGGGGTGGTAATACAGATGGTATTTCTGGATCGTATATTGGACCTTCCAGGAAGAGATACTGGAGCCATATATATTCTTGTATAGGCGGGCCATCTTCATCTTGCCCCATCGGATATGCTGTTTGCGAAGAGCAACTATCCTGGATTCTTCTTCGGGAGTAATCGCTCTCCTTCGTTTTTTGATAGGAGCCTTTGATTTGCTTTCAAGAAGCCTGAGATTCTTGCCATCAAATCTGTTTTTCCAGGTATAGAAGACCTTGGGGGCCATAGAAAAATGCCTGCATGTTTGTGAGGCATTTTTGTTTGCTTTGGTTTCATAATATATGAGCCATTCCAGCCTTTGCTTGGCTTCTTTGGAGAGCCCAAGAAGCTCGGCCTGCTTCTTCCAGTTGGCATGCTTGTCAAATGGCGACCTCAAGTAAGCTATGCTTCTAGTATAGTTTTCATAGACCATGTGCTTGATGAGATATAGGCTGGTAATCACCCCTTCATTCTACCCGCAACGGTGGCGCAAGGGTATTACCGATGTATCTCATCTTCTTCATGGCAACAAAAAATCAGCATCTCTGCTGAAGTTATATTAAGAAATCTTTTATGAAAATTTTTCTTTTCTGCTTCTAATGGAATCGGGAATTTCTTTTTGCCCCGAAAAATCCATACGATTTGGTCGCCGAGACCCGCCGAAGGCGTGGCAAGGCATTGACTTTTCCAACGTGGTGCACCCGGTAGGGCTCGAACCTACGACCATCTCCTTAAGAGGGAGCAGCTCTACCAACTGAGCTACGGGTGCTTGCAACATTTTTATACTACATCTTCATAAGTAAAATTCAAGAAAAAGTCCGCTTACTAGTGAAAAGCGGAATCATGCTCGTTAAAACACAATAATGTCATAGTTTCTTGTGAGCCGTGGCTAATCTTATACATACCTCCCTAGGCTATGTAAATTGGAAAAGATATCATATATATTATAGCACATACCGTAGAGACAAGCCCTCGTAGTTCAATGGATAGAACGATCCCGTCCTAAGGGATAGATGTGGGTCCGATTCCTGCCGGGGGCACACTTGATTATAGAACTTCTTTGTTGTAGAAATAATAAATAAAGAAACACTATATGGAAGAACAATCACAGCCTCAAAATAACAATGCGGGAACCCAACAACCCATAAATAAAAAAGAACGGCGGGAATTGCGGCGCGAAGAACAACGATCGGCAACCGCGTCCTTGCACAAAGCCCGCTCGCTTCGTCGCGTGGTGTTATGGATTGTTACAATCGCGGCAATTGGCGGCGCTGTGGCTGTTGCTACGTATTTCGCCCGCAATTCCTCGAGCGATTCGCCAAACGGAAGCGACACGCCTCTTACCGGCGCCCTTTCATCGTCAGACTGGGTTCGCGGAAATGCGGCATCAACAGTAACACTCATAGAATATGGCGACTTCCAGTGCCCCGCGTGCGCGCAATATCACCCAGTAATAAAAGCATTGAAAGATGAATTTGGTGAAAACGTTGCTTTCGGATTCCGCCACTTCCCGCTTTCGCAAAGCCATCCGAACGCACGAGCGGCAGCGCGCGCAACAGAAGCCGCCGGTCTACAGGGAAAGTTTTGGGAAATGCATGACATCTTGTTTGAACGGCAAACAGAATGGGCGCCTAAACCAAACCCCCGAAGCACCTTTGTTTCTTACGCAAACGAGCTTGGTCTCCATATCGATCAATTCCAGACAGACATGGAACGCGATGACCTTGATGACAAAATTACGGCTCATTATCAAACGGGCATCGCATCGGAAGTAAACGCAACGCCTACATTCTTTCTTAATGGCGTAAAATTAGACAATCAAAATTCATATGATAATTTTCGTCGTGTGCTTGCCCAAGCAGTAGAAGCCGCCGCCACAACAACAACAACCACTCATGAAACGAATCCCTGATACGCTTCTTGTTGGATTCTTATTTGTGGCATTCATCGGCTTTATGGATGCCGCATACCTTACCGCGAAGCACTATGTGGGTGAAATACCGCCTTGCTCGTTAGCAAGCGGCTGTGAAACAGTGCTTACCAGCCCGTACGCCACTTTGGGAGGGAATATTCCCATTGCGCTCGTAGGCGCAAGTTATTATCTTGCACTTTTTGTGGGCGGTATTATCTATGCTGATACAAAAAATATTGCGGTTCTCAAAACGACAGCGTATTTCACAACAGCAGGGTTTGTAACTTCAGTCATACTTGTTTCACTTCAAATGTTTGTAATTCACGCGTTGTGTCTTTACTGTATTGCATCCGCCATAACATCCACCGTACTATTTATTCTCGGCGTTGTTATATTGAAAAAACTAAAACAAACCGATAGTATCGGAACCATGCCAATACTCATGCGGTGAAATAAAATGGCAAAACAACTCCCCAAATTATTTCAAACAACTCTTGCGTCCGTCGTGGAACGGCGCATTCATATTGTACGTGGACACAAGGTTATACTTGATAGTGACTTGGCAAATCTTTATGATGTAGAAACGAGAGTATTGGTACAAGCAGTAAAACGCAATAAGGAGCGATTCCCGGAAGATTTTATGATCCAGCTGACTTGGGAAGAAACACTAGCTTTAAGATCACAAAATGTGATCTTAAACAGCTCAGCTTCAAGATAACAAAATGCGGTTTCGAAACGCGGGCATCATACTAAATATCAACCTTATGTTTTCACAGAACAAGGTATTGCCATGCTCTCTTCTGTGCTAAACAGCAAGCGTGCTATTCAAGTTAATGTTGCTATCATGCACACATTTGTAAGACTCCGCGAAATGCTTGGTACACACAAAGATTTAGCGGAAAAAATTCAAGCTCTTGAAAAAAAGTATGACAAACAATTCCGTGTCGTGTTTAAAGTAATCTACAAACTCATGGAAAAAGATACTCTACCTGAAAAACAAAATCAGATAGGGTTTCATAAATAAGAAACAACACGGGCCTATGGTCTAGCGGCATGACGCATCCATGGCATGGATGAAGTCCGAGTTCGACTCTCGGTAGGTCCACCCGATTGAATTTCCCCGCGAAAATGCGTCCGCGCTCCGCGCGGTAAGTGGAAGTTCGGCAAGAAAAGAAAAGGGCGTTTTGAAATCCATGGAGAGCGCGCTTGCGCGCAAATGGCGGTTCGAGCCGATGGTCTTCAAAAAAGTTTTCATTTCCTCAAACTTTTTTGAAGAAGCGAGATTATAGGCAAGGTTTCCTTGTAAAATCCAATTTCGCACGAGTTCGAGCCAATGATTTCCTTTTCGCTCAAAATCAGATAATTTTTCCTCTAGCGTTTTCTTTTCAGACATCAAAGCGTTCTTTTTCTGTTGAAACTCCGACAACTCAAAACCGCCATCCAAGTATCCATCCATAAGGCGATCAATTTTAGCTTTGATGTCAGAAATAGAAACACGCAGATTTTGAGCGAAAACTCCCGATGACTGTCGGTTCTCTTGTTCCCACTCGGCGAGCTTGCTGAGATACTTGTCCCGCCAGTCATCAGGTAAAGAAACCTTTTGACAAAGTTCCTGCACTTGTCGTTCAAATTCTTCTTCCCGCAAAAATTTATTTTCAGAACATTTAGTAATTTTGCT
>MHNO01000005.1:0-46255 GCA_001819815.1 Candidatus Ryanbacteria bacterium RIFCSPHIGHO2_02_FULL_45_17b
TAGCTCATTGGTAGAGCGCAGCCCTGAATCTTCGGGGCTTTCTATAGAAATATAGATTGAAAAACTGGGTGAACTCGGGGAAACTTCTATAATGAGAACAATCCCGAGCCAAGCCGGGGAGGGCATTGGTTCCTCGGAAGGTGTAGAGACTAGCAGGTGAGTCCCAACAATAACCCTGCACAAGCGCCCGGCTCCATACCCTTGTTTATGAGATAATTAAGAATGGAGATGAGATAGTCCAAAACAGCTCTTGGAAGAGGCTGGCGTAGGGTGTTCGATTCACCCCCGCGGCACTAGGAAAAAACAACCCTGTAGCTACAGGGTTGTTTTTGTTTACGAAATAGATATAATCCATAGTAAATAAATTCTTAGAGGAGGGGTTGTGTATTGCGATAAACACATAGACTCAAGGGCGTATCTAAAGGAAACAGTAGCGGCAATGTGCAAGCATATGACGCGCTGGAAGTTTCATCTGTATTGTGAGGCATGTGCAAATAAACATAAAATATGCCAAGAGTGTGGTAGACCTATTTTAAAAACCGGCGGACCATCTCAAACCGAAAAAAAGAACTAGTCTCATATGGTTCCACCCTGTCCCAAAGCCACGCATCCGTGGCTTTTTTATCAAAAAAATGCTACTCTACGCGCATAGAAATAAAAAATAGGGCGCTTAGCTCAGTGGTAGAGCACTTCGTTTACACCGAAGGGGTCGTAGGTTCGAATCCTTCAGCGCCCACCAAAACAGAACTCAAATTATCCATATCCAGTAAGTAGAGCTTGTGCCGTTCTTGATATTCTGATACACTTACACGAAATTCACATTACGGGGGTATTATATGCTGGAAAAAGTCGCGGAGGCGACCAAACTGTTCAGTCAATTCAATGCGTCCGCTCTCAAACTCGGGGATATAATTTTTGAAAGGCCATCGTACCACCAAGGAACACGAGTAAGGGTCGGATTGGGACAAAACGCAATACTTGCCACCATGAAATGTGTGGCAGAAAAGCTGGAGAAAATGCTTGAGGAACTTGACTCCCATCCGGGACTCATCCACCACGAAACATTTGTTCCCGAAATGTATGGACTGTATAGTTTTTTGGTGAACGCAATTTATGCACTTATGGTAGGGGGAGCCCCTGTAAAAGCGACTGTTACGGCAGTAGCAGAAAGGGGTATTCAGGAGTTTGGGATGTTCCTTGAAGCAAATAAACCAAACAACCGTAACTAAACTACGCTCTAGGGCGCGGCATTGTTTCGCGCCTTTTTTATATATTAAATCACAGTTGTATCAAAACAAGGAAGTTTGTGCAGTGCCAGCTGTAACAGGTACTTGCCACGAAACGGGCACGGATACGCGCGGATCGGTGCGGGTTTCAGCTATCACGTGTCCGTTCTTTTTTCCAAATTCATACACGTCGCGTGTAATGCGAACATCATCCAAACAATACTTTTTAAGCATCTCTATATTCCCTTCCCGCCACCACTTGATTGCATCCAACCCGTGACCACTTTTTTGTGTTCCTAAATTCATTTTCGCAAGACCATCAAGCGAAACGCGAAATCCTAAATACGATTCAATATCATTCATGAGATCAAGGTGCGGAATGGCCGCCAATGGCACGCGAACATGCGGTTGGAGCACCGGCACATCAAAATGCTTGCTGTTGAAGCCTATAATGCGCGAGGTATTACGAAATGCTTCCTCTAGCAGGGGAAAATCTTTTTCTTCATAACAACGAAGCGTGTCGTCAGCATACGAGTACACGCCCACGACTGAAACGCCAAGCAAGTGCATATTTTGCTTTCCGCCAACATCCTGAAATGACTGCTTAGTTTCAATGTCGAATACGAGTTCATTTTGCATATCGTTTGTTATAACACGTCGCCATAATTCTGCATATCGTGATACACCCGCGCGCTTACAAACTTGCGCGCTTCCGGATGATTGCGTATAAACGTAGCGGAAAGATTACCCGCGCCCTCCGTTACTTTTTGAATTTGAACATGTTCCGCGCCGAGCGCCTGCGCCAATAACGCGCCGTATGCTTCAGATGAAAATACATGCGTAATGTGATACGGGGAGACAAGGTGTTTTATAAACTCCTCGTGCTCACGCGTGCGTTCGGGAGTCCATACGTCCCGCGGGGGCGGATTAACTCCTTCTATAATAACCGCTTTTGGATAAAGCGCGCGCACCCAGCCAGCACGCACAAAAATAGGTACGCCCGTAACATCAGGAGCGTCATATACCAGCACCACAAGATTATCGGCTTCATCAGTAGCTTTTTGCAACAAAAACTCATGTCCTTTATGCAAGGGGGCAAATTTTCCTACCACAAGGCCTGTTTTCATAAAAATATCATACGTTACGAACGACGGCGCAAAGAAAAAAGAGCGATCCCAAAAGCCACAGACACATTCAACGATTCCTTTTTACCGCGCATAGAAATTTCCGCAATCACATCGCATTTTTGCAACACCGCTTCTGATAACCCGCGCACCTCATTTCCCACCACCAGTGCCCATGATTTTTTTGATTTGACGCTTTGATAATCAACCGCGCGGGCATGTTGTTCAAGTCCGATAATATATGTCCTTTGCTTGCGGAGAGACAACAACAATGTCCTTATATCTTTTTTCTGTTCCCACGATACCGTATGCTCCGCGCCAAGCGCTGTTTTTACAATTTCAGCGCGCACCTTACCAAACGCATCCATAGGTGAAGACGTATATCCGGTAAGATATATTTTTGTAACACCTGCCGCGTCTGCCGTGCGGAACATTGAGCCGACATTGTGCAAGCTCCGAATATTATGAAGCACGGCGATCTGCTGTTGTTTCATTTTTTTTCTCCGCATCCAATTTTTGTAATTCTTCCCGCGCAACCTCGCGATCATCCCATGCTGTTTTTTCACCATTCGGTCCCGCCATATACCGTTCGCATCCCTTGCCGGTAATAAGTACCACATCGCCTTTTTGCGCTTGCCCAAACGCTTCGCTCATGGCTTGTCGTCTGTCAAGAATGAGTTTATAGTGCGTAGGTTTTTGAGAATAGGTCGGACTTTGCGAAAACCCCGTTGAAACTTGCTTTAAAATCTCTACCGGATTTTCATCATACGGGTCTTCGTTCGTGAGAATAATACTGGCGCAATACCGCGCGGCAATACGCCCCATTTCCGGACGTTTCCATTTATCACGCCCGCCTCCCGCGGAACCCAACACGCAAATAAGACGTGGCGCGGATAATTCTTTGTATACTTTTTCAAGCGCGTCCGGTGTGTGCGCGTAATCAACCACCACGCCAAACGGACGCGTCTGAATAACTTCAAGCCGTCCGGGAATATAATCAATGCGTTCAAGCACGCGCTTGCTCACTTCAATCGGAATACCGATTGCTTCCGCCGCGGTAAGAGCCGCCATGGCGTTCGCGCGATTAAAATCACCGGGCAAGCGCAAACGCATGGTTTTGGGAAATTTTTGAAGCGAATAGGATAATCGTTTTTCAGCGTGAATTTGCGAAAGAAACGCGTACGTTTCTTTATCGTCTTCATTAAGAATATGCACAGGTGAAACCCGAAACAACTCAGCCTTTGCCGTCCGATACGCTTCAAACGATCCATGCGATTCAATGTGTTCCGGCGTAATGTTCGTTATAACCGCGATATCAAACTTGATATGCTTATGCCGAAATTGCTCGATGCCCTCTGATGTAACTTCAAGCACCACATGAGTGACGCCATCCCGAACAGCAAGACGTAAAAACTTCTGTAAAAAAAATCTGCCCGGCATGGTCATTTTGGTATCATTCAATTTTTCATGATCCGCGATGCGAAACCGGATAGACGAAGCAGACGCCACGCGATACCCCGCCTCTTCCATAATCTCGGAAAGAAATTCTACGGTAGTAGATTTACCGTTTGTTCCCGTAACACCAATAACGGTAAGCTGTTGCGAAGGAAAACGATATACAAAAGCGGAAAGCCACGCGAGAACCTTGTGGTAAAATGGTTGAAAAAATAAGAATATGCGCTTTGGGACCAGCGTTCTCGCCATTTGAATTATCTGTTGACCTTTTTGATTCATAGGGAAATGTTAACTTTTTCCGCGCCCCATTGCCTTGAGCGCCTCTCCCAGACGTTCTTTGGTTCCCGGCATTCCCGCGGGAATTCTACTCACCGCTTGTCGCGCTTCATGTTGGGAATACCCCATGGCAATAAGCGCGTCAAGCACATCTGCGTCCGCGGCAAGTTCCGTGCGCATGCTATCGGGCATTGTGGCTCCTCCCAGCTTATCACGCAATTCTACTATAATTTTTTCTGCCATTCGTTTTCCAATACCAGATACTTTTGTTAAGTACGCACTCTCTCCTGCCGCAATTGCCCGTTTTAGGGTATCAAGCGGCGCAATGCCTAAGATACCCAAAGCAGATTTTGGGCCAATGCCGGAAATTCCAATAAGCACTTCAAAAAACTGCATTTCCGCGTACGCGGAAAATCCGTATAATTCCATGTCAGTTTCGCGCACATGGAGGTGTGTCCATACCTTGATAGCACTCCCTATGCTTGCTATGCTTCGCAAGGTCTCGGGTGCTAGATGCACTTTATACCCTACCCCCCCAACGGAAATAACCGCAAAGCGATCACCTTTGAAAATGATTGTACCTTCGAGATGGCTAATCATGTGAATAAGTATAGTATAATAGGAACAAGATAAGAAAAAAAGCTGGCATCATGAGAAATGTCAGCTTGAGTGGAATCTATGGATGTTCTAATTTTGCCGCGAAAATCTGATATTTATTTGCCTCTTTCTTAAAGTATTTTTGAAATGCTTCAAAAACACCTTCTTGTATACTTTTATAGAGTTCATTTAGACGCCCAGCTTGTTCCATTTCAAAAAATTCTTTGAACAGGCAACTAATACTTCCAATTTTCACGCCTCCCCACCAATGCGTCTCATTAATATTTTTGTTTCCATGTTCCATGACAGGGCAAATTACAATACAAAGAAAGCCAATTTCCACACCAAGACAAGAGGCAAGAGTATATTCTAAATCTCTTATGAAATTTCTGTATGCCAATAACACATTTTGTTCTTTTTCGGTAAGATCACAATTGTCAATGTACTCCATATTATTTCTCCTTCTATAAACAATATAATGTCCTTCACCCTCAAAAGTCAATATAAACCAACCGGCGACCAACCTCGCGCCATTGAGACTTGTTGCCGGCCAATAATATCTGTGGTACCATATCACTATGAACTCGACCATCACCATCAGCCTCCCCAAGCACGAAAAGGAACGACTCGAGCGTTTGGCTCTTCGCTATGGACTCTCGCTCCCAGAACTTTCACTGCGCGTGCTCAAAGAAGTCTCTTCAGATATTCCTGAAGAAACACTCAATGAATACCTACACCCGCGGGAGCTCGCCAGTTCCCTCAAACGAGCTCTCCAAGACTGGCAACAGGGGCGCGTCCACGCACGGCTATGAAAGTCGTTTACGCAGATGAGTTTGTAAAACAATTCCACAAACTGCCACAGAGTATACAACATAGCTTCCGGGTTCAAGAACGTATATTCAAGAAAAATTGGCGGGACTCTCGCCTGCACACCAAGAAACTAAAAGGCGCTCTACAAATGTTTTCGTTCCGGATCACACGCGCCTATCACGCGCTTTTTATGTTCGTCGAAACACACACTGTACTCTTTGCAACCATTGGGCACCGCAAAGATATCTATCGTTAAAATTTCACTTGGCGAGTCCAGAAAAGAAAAAAGCTGGCACAGAACCAGCTTCTCTAGACTACAGAGGGTGTCCTACTTCAGTCTTATCTGACAGGACATTAAAGCAAACAAAAGGAACACAAACCCCAGGAGCAATGATAGCACAGAGAAGAGGGTGAGCCTTCCCTTTTGCAGGTCTCTAATAAACTTACTTGCAAAACAGACCAAGAGGACAATATCAGGAGCGATTATGACTGCCAGATGCACAACACCCACCTCTATTCCAAAAAAGACGTTAGCAACAAGGAGATAGGAGAGGAACAGTAGGGCACAGGCCAAGATGGTTACTGCTCGTTCTTTTGCCACAGAATCTAAATGCCCAGTCCTTTCTAACATACAGAACCTCCTTTCAAATTCATACTCACACTATGTCCTTCACCCTCAAAAGTCAATATAAACCAACCGGCGACCAACCTCGCGCCATTGAGGAAATTTCGGCACGCGTGAAGGAGGGTGTACCCGAACAAACACTTATCGGGGTTACGGGCAGCGGAAAAACATTCACGATGGCGAATGTTATTGAACGCGTGCAGAAACCAACCCTCATAATTTCACACAACAAAACACTTGCCGCGCAGCTCTACCAGGAGTTCAAGGAATTTTTTCCGGAAAACGCGGTACACTATTTCGTGTCTTACTATGACTATTACCAGCCCGAAGCGTATCTTCCCCAAACCGACACCTACATTGAAAAAGATGCCAAAATAAACGAGTTTATTGACCGCTTGCGCCACGCTTCCACGCAATCACTTCTCACGCGCCCGGATACAATCATTGTCGCTTCTGTATCGTGCATATATGGCATTGGGGATCCTGCTGAATACGGCGGCATGTCCATATCAATTTGCGCGGGGCAAAAAATAAAACAAAATGATTTTTTGAAAACACTTGCGGCTCTGCAATATGAACGAAACGACATCGAGCCCAAAACGGGAACATTCAGCATCAAGGGAGACGTGATAGAAATAATTTCTCCCTCCGGAATAGAGACAACGCGCGTGGAATTTTTTGGAAATGAAATTGAACGCATAAATAAAGATGAGCAAAAAATTCAATTGTTCCCCGCGAAGCATTTTGTAATGCCGCATGAAAAAATTGAAAACGCCCTTATACATATAGAACAAGAACTAACCGCGCATGGAGAGAGCCTGCAGAAACGCGGAAAAATACTTGAAGCGGAACGCCTCCGCGAGCGCACGCGCTTTGATCTTGAAATGTTGCGTACCACGGGCTACTGCTCGGGCATCGAAAACTATTCGCGCCATCTCTCGGGTCGGCGCGCCGGAGACCCGCCATCCACATTGCTCAATTATTTTCCAAGCGACTTTCTTGCATTCATCGATGAATCACACATGACACTACCGCAAATCCGCGGTATGTATCATGGCGACCGCGCGCGAAAAGAAACACTTATAGAGCATGGATTTCGCCTTCCTTCCGCGCTCGATAACCGCCCTCTTATGTTCGAAGAGTTTGAAACGCGCGTGCCACAAGTGATATACGTGTCGGCAACTCCCGGGCAATTTGAGATTTCAAGCGGCCCCGCCTCTGAACAACTGGTGCGCCCCACCGGCCTATTGGACCCCGACATTGAAATTCGTCCTACCAAAAACCAAATACACGACGTTGCCGAGGAAATTAAAAAACGCGCGGCGAAGGGCGAACGCACGTTGGTTACCACCATCACGAAACGCCTTGCTGAAGACATTGCCGAATATTTTGCGGGCGAAGGCATACGCGCAGAATATATTCACTCCGAAGTAAAAACACTGGAGCGCACCGACATACTTCAAAAACTCCGCAAAGGCGAATTTGACGCGCTTGTTGGTATTAATCTTTTGCGGGAAGGGCTGGATATTCCAGAAGTGTCGCTGGTCGCCATTCTGGACGCAGACAAAGAGGGGTTTTTACGAAACGCCATCACCTTGATTCAAACTATGGGGCGCGCCGCGCGGCATCTCCACGGACACGTAATCCTCTATGCCGACTCCATAACAAAATCAATGCGGGAGGCAATAGAAACAACGGAACGGCGGCGAAAAATCCAAGAAACCTACAATAAAGAACACGGCATTGTTCCCTCTCCTATTAAAAAAGAAATACGGTCATGGTTTGCCTCTGAATCTGAAGACAAAAAAAGTGGCGCATTTGAACGGCGCCTGGAAGAAAAAGTCCGTGAACATGCAGAAGACAAACGCTCTCTTGCGGAGCTTAAAAAAGAACTCGAAGCAGAAATGCTTTCTGCGGCCGCAAAGCTTGATTTCGAAAAAGCGGCGACGTTGCGCGACATGATAGAAAAATTAAACTGATGCCTCTTGCAATATCTAACAATAACGTGTAGAGTTGCTCCATGCCCAATACATCATCAGCCAAAAAAGCATTGCGTCAGTCTGCCAAGCGGCGCGTTCAGAATACGCGCCATAAGCGCGCTGTTGCCGATACAACAAAACAGATCCGGAAACTTATTGAATCCGGAAAATATGAAGAAGCCGCGGCTTTGCTTGGACGCGCTTATAAAGAAATAGACAAGGCGGCAAAAACACGCGTCCTCAAGAAAAACACCGCCGCACGGAAAAAATCCCGCGTGGCACGATTGGTAATCAAAAAGTAAAATTTATTTTACATCGAGAGTAAGATCCGTTCCAAACCGAGGGCTAAATCCCCTCGGCTTTGTTTTGTTTGAAAATCAAGAGCGACAAGAGACGTATGCCGAAGTGTAAGATTTTGCGCGGGAATATGCGCCACAACCGCTGCCGCTTTTTTTGCAACAAAGGGATGCACTCCCGCAACACGCGGAATATCCGCCATTGCAACACCGCGCTGTATAAGCGAGTGTATGGAAAGCAAGGTTTTCGTATGGGAAAGTAGCCGCCAAAAAATTTTCTCTGGTCCCATACCAGCCTGAACAAGCATGGTATATATATGCCAAGCTTTCGCGCGTTGTGACAACCCATACGCGTCTAGGAGACTGAATATCGCGCGATCTGCTTGTGTATCAACTCTAGTTGCATTAGGAATTCCTTTATCATCATATCCTTTCATAAGCGCGCTTTTTTCGAGTTGTTCTACCATGTGCCATGAATCTCCTGATGTGTCTGCAAGAATACGCCGCTTTTCGTTTGCATTCAGTGATACGCCCCGCATCCGCGCTTCCTCATCCAAGAACCGCGCGGCGCTCTCTGGCGTAAGCCCTCTGAATTCCTGCGTTTTTGCCGCGCGCGCAACAATAGCAGCGCTTACGGGCACACGATCCCATACCACATAGATATCATCCGACTTCGTAAGCGTCGGGAGTTGTTCTTCTAGATATGCCGCTACGTCCGCGGTCGCTCCACTCGGATCCTCGACCACAAAGAGTCGTTTATCGCGAAAAAGAGATCCTGTTGTTAGCACTTGTTCTACTTCCTGCCGAGAATGCTCCGGCAATACAATACGCACCGCGCTCTCACGGCCTCCTGCCACCGCATAAAAGCGATCTATAATCTCGCGCAGTTTTTTACGGCTTCGGTAGGTATCTTCACCAAAGAGAACATACAGCATACATGCTCACATATAGAGTTCATTAAGAATCTCCTTTATCCGCGTTACAATCTCGCCAGGCGTATATTTTGCTTTTATGAGAAAATCCTTCGCACCCAAAGATTCCGCGCGCGCTACCTCTTCTTTTTGCCCTAAATTACTTAACATAACAACGGGTATGCTTTTCAGTTGTTCATTTTTCTGCATTGCCTCAAGAACTTCGTACCCGCTCATGCCCGGCAATAGAATATCTAACAGCACTAATTGGGGCGGATCTTCCCGCAATACCTGTAACCCCTCTTCGCCCGTTGTGGCTTCCTTTACCAAAAACCCTTCGCTGGAAAGTTTGCGCACAATCAGGTCGCGCAAGAATTTGTCATCTTCCACAATCACAAGCTTCACGCCATGATTTTCTACCGCGCGCGCGATTGGTAGCGAACTTGATTGTTGATCGGCAGTATTCATCGTGTTTCTCCCATAGGTTGATAAGCTTTTTCTTGTTTTTTTACAAAATCCTCTGTTGCCGAAATACTAAAAAATACGGTAGTGCCCTTTTGTTCTTCTGATGTAAACGTAACCGTTCCCCCATGCCGTTCAATGATATTTTTCGCAATGAACAGGCCCAAACCGGATCCCTCTGTTTGTTGGCGTATGGCATTTGAGGCGCGATAAAACCGGGAAAATATTTTTGACTGCTCTTTGGGCGGTATCCCAATACCATTATCTGTAATGCTGACTTCCAGCTTGTCATGCGCCAGCGCGGCGCGCGCCACTACCTCCCCACCTGCGTTGCTGTAACGAACTGCGTTATCCAAGATATTTATAAGAGCGGTATACATACGGCTTTCATCAGCAATAATTTCAAGGTCGCTCGGAGCGTCTTTGATAAACAAAAGACGCACTCCCCGCATAGTCGCCTGAGCCATAGACGCATCAACAGCTTTCTGTATGATATCAAGAATTTTTGTTTTTTTAAACTGGAACCCAAAACGGCCTTCTTCAATGCGGGATATGTCAAGAAAGTCATTAATTAAATGGATGATATGTTCGTTTGTTTGATAGCTTTGTTGGAGAAACTCGCGTTGTTTTTCATTTATTTCGCCCATGTCGCCATCAAGCATCAGCCGGAGCGACCATTTGAGCGCCGAAAGGGGGGTACGCAACTGATGCGCCGCCACCGTAACAAATTGTGATTTTATTTGAGAAAGCGCAACCTCGCGTTCATGACTCTCAGAAACATTTTTTGCTGTCCCCTTAAAAAAACGGAGCAACTGCCCTATTTCATCATTCCTTTTTAAGTCAATCTGAATGGAAGAATCGCCTTCTGTAATGCGCCGCGCCGCCCTAGCAAGTGTAAGAATGGGGCGGGTAACCCTATATGCGACAAAAGACGAAAGAATCACCGCAGATCCTGCCAATTCAAGCCACACAAACAAAAAGGGCACGTGCATGGGTATTTGCAGAAGGAATATCATGGCGACCAGCACTATCAATAAAAGCATTGCCGCAAACGTAAATAAAAATACACGCACCGAAAACGAGCGGCCAAACGGCACAGCCGGCAAAGCATCTCTCTTTGGTTGTTTTTCAGAAGACGGCTCCATTTTTCTACTATAAGCGGTTAGGTCTAACTATGCCATATCTTTCCAATTGGCACCGGTATGCACATCAACCCGCAAAGGCACCGCAAGAGCAGAGACGTGTTCCATTATATCTCGCACCTGTTGGCACACCGACTCAACCGCCGATTGTTTTACTTCAAACAAAAGCTCATCGTGCACCTGTAACAGCAATTTTACATCACCCCGCCGAATATCACCGGCCAACTGATGATACACGCGCGCCATAGCTACTTTTATAATATCAGAGTCCGACCCCTGAATAGGCGCGTTAATCGCCATGCGTTCCGCTTCCCGTCGCGCCTGCCAGCCCATATTGGCCATGTTGGGGAAATAACGCCGCCGTCCAAAAAGCGTTTCTACAAAACCATTCTCGAGCGCATCCGCTTTTAATTTTTCCATAAGCGTTTTGATGCCGGGAAACTGTTCAAAGTACGCTCGTATGAACTGTTCGGCTTCTCTGCGCGAAATTCTCAAAGATTCGGACAAACTTTGCGCTCCCATGCCATAGAGAATGCCAAAATTAATTGCCTTTGCGGCGCGGCGCATGGTTGAGGTAACCTCCGCGGGAGATACATGGTTTACCGCAGACGCCGTGAGTGTATGAATATCCGCATTGGTATCCCGAAACGCTTGAATCATATGCGTATCACCGGAAAGATGCGCCGCAAGCCGAAGTTCAATTTGCGAATAATCGAATGAAAGCAATACAAAGCCCCGAGAAACAATAAATGCGCGGCGAATTTCCTGCCCCAATGGCGTGCGGATAGGAATGTTCTGCATGTTGGGATTCTGCGACGAAAGACGTCCCGTTACGGTCCCTGTTTGATTAAATGTAGTGTGTATCCGCCCCGTCACGGGATCAACCAATCCCGGAAGAACATCCACATATGTTGACTTCAGTTTCGCCTCCTCGCGCCAAGCAAGAATTTCATCCACCAAAGGATGCGCGCCTTTCAGTTTTGTAAGTTCGGAGGCGCGGGTCGAACGCGCGCCGCCGCCCGTTTTACGCACCGCATCAGAAGCAATTTCTAATTTTTCAAATAATACTTCTCCCAATTGTTTGGGTGAGTTTATGTTGAACTTCACGCCCGCAAGCTCGTATATCCGCGCCTCTCGCTGATCCATACGATGCTGGAGTGACTTGGAAAAATCAGAAAGCACCTTTGTGTCAAGAAGAATACCGGCAGTTTCCATATGCGCAAGAACAGGTATAAGCGGCATCTCAATATCAAAAAAAACTTTTTCTAATTTATTTTCTTTCAGCTCTTTTTCGAGGATCTTGCGAAGTTTTGGCACATGCGCGACCGCTTCTTCTACCAACGTTGTCTGAATGGACAGTTTGTCATTGAGAAGATCGAACAGATCAGGATCCCGAAGCTCGGGACGCAACACCCACGCCGCAACACCCATATCAAAATCCATGCGCGCAGAGGCAACTCCCGCTTTCCAAAAAAACCGCAGAACTTCCTTGCCATGAAAAGCCGTATGGGAAACAGTACTCTTAAATAAAAGCTCAAACGATTGTAAGTTCTTTTGTATGTCCGCAACAGCCAGATGCCATGCGTTATTCTGCACCGCACACACGCATTCATCCGTGGTGCTCGCAATCCACGAAACAGACGCTATGGAAAGAGCTTGTGAAAAAAAGTCGGCCGAACATGCGCGAAGCCCGGGTTTTTTTTCATCCGCCTCCAAAAAACTCATTTGCGGCTGATCTTCTTTTTTTGCCACAGGACGCGGTTCTCCGACCGTATATAATCGCGAAACCAAACTCATAAAACCCATGCGTTCCAAAAACGCGCGCGCATGTTCTGAAGACAAAATCCCGTTCCAAACCGTATCGGCAACACGAAATGTCACCGGCACATCCAAGCGAATGCGCGCAAGATCGCGCGAGGCATAAGCGTCATCTTTATGCGTGTCTAACAGTTCCGCTAATTTGCCCCTGAAAATACGTTCATCTGGTTTCTTTTTTGAGAGCGCCGCGTATACTTTTTCCAGTGTATGATATTTTTGTATAAGCGCGGTTGCTGTTTTTTCTCCTACTCCTGGTACTCCTTTGATGTTGTCGGATGGGTCGCCTTTTAACCCTTTGTAATCGGGTAAAAATTGTGGTTTGAACCCGAATCGTTCCCCCACCGCGCGCTCGTCGTATAGCACCGTATCCGCAATGCCTTTGCGCATGGTAAATACCACCGTACGCGAACCATCTACTAACTGAGTGGTATCGAGGTCGCCCGAGGCAATAATGATTTTGAGATTCGTATCTTCTTCCCGGGCGCGCGCCACAAGCGTGCCAATGATATCATCCGCCTCATAACCTGCTTTGTCGTATATGCGAATACCAAACGATTCAAGCAACCCGCGCACCGTATCAAACTGACGAACAAGATCATCGGGAGCAGTTGCGCGTTGCGCTTTATATTCTTTATAGGCTTTATGACGAAACGTGGGCTCGGGACGGTCAAACGCGGCCGCAATATAATCGGGTTTAAAGTCTTTTATAATCTTCAACACGATATTTGCAACGCCGTACACCGCGCCAACCGGCTCGCCCGTCGGAGATGAAAGCGGCGGCAACGCATGAAACGCGCGGTGAATAAGGGCATGAGTATCCAATAGCACCAGAATCTTATTCTTTTTTTCTTTTATGTTAGTGGGCATGTTCTATTATTATTCTTCGTTCATGCTCGTTCAAAAATTCAAACGATATCCGTATGTATGCAGGAGGCAGGGCTCGCTGTACTCTATCTGCCCATTCCACCAGCACAATCGTGTCCTTATCTTTCAGTATATCCTGCCAGCCGAGCGAACGTAACTCACGCGCGCTTTTGAGACGATATGCATCGATATGAACAAGTTTCTTGAAACATGATCCGCCGGCTGGCGAATGAAGCTTGAAGCTTTTCAAAATAACAAACGTGGGGCTCAAAACTTTTTCACGGACACCAAGACCGCGCGCGAATCCCTGCGCGAATGTGGTCTTGCCGCCGCCTAAATTACCTTCAAGCGCCACCACGAAAGCGCCTTTTCTGTTAAGGCTTGATTTTAATAATTCTTTGGCAAATAGGCACGCGAATTTTTGGGTTTCTTTTGCTGAAGATGTTGTGATTTCCAAAGACTTCATAAGTATGCGTTATGGTAACAGAAACCTATGCAATAAAAAACAGCAGAGAGATTAGTTCCCGTAGAAACTTCTCTCTGCTGTATTACTTACTCGAACCTGCATCCGGCATCCCCCCACCCCCCCTTGAAATTACGGAGATAGTGAGGGGAGTTTTTCTTTTGGTGCTCCCTCACCAGTTGGTCCCACCGCTCTCCTGTAAGAACAGGGTCTTCCTGGCCGCTATACCGGATGGCGGCCTGACACTCGGTGCGACCGTCTTTCTGACCGGCCACGGAGGCTTTCTCTGCCCCAGAAACTTCCCGACCGTGAGAAGGTTCTGGAACAACCGTTTCCACCACCCTCACTTCCTTCTCAACAATAACCTCACGAGGGGGTGAGAACAACCAACCAAACGGGTCAAATTGGACAACCACGCCGGGATAATTATACCTCTCATAATACCCGGGATCATCATAATACCAGCCACGATACCCATGACGATACCAATGGTGGTGCCGATCACGCCTGTATGATCGATGGTGATGGTTATTATGATGCCTCCGCCAGTCATGATGGCGACGGTATCCGCGACCCTGTTCATGTCGCCTTCCATCATGACCGCGCCACTCATGCCGCCTACCATCATGATCACGCCTATTATGTCCACCACCTGCGAACACAAAGTTCGCAGAAGCAAACAAAAACAACGACACAAAAAACAGACAAATGATCTTTTTCATTCAAAGATCCTCCTTCGCATATTTTCCTATATTGTACACCAAAAATTGTGTAAAGTCAATACTTTTCTATATGCAAACAACATGCTAGGAATGGGCTATGCAAATGCAGGACATGGAGCATATTTTAAAGATTTTAACCCTAGCCGAGAACGCGGGGCGCATTGGTATTGTGCTGGGTCCGGAATCGGGAGATACCGAGCTTCTTGCCGCCCATGCGCTTAAAGAACGGCTTGGAGAAAAAGCTGTTGTCTTAAATGCGCCGGAACATCTACAGGATCGATGGAGCCATATGTTCAAAAAAGAACGCCCGCAAAAAGAGTTTGCGTTGGTGCTTGATACCGATACGAATCCGGTGGATGAACTACGCTATGAAAAAGAAGGCGGCAAGCTCCGTATATTCCTCTCTCCCCAACACGAACTCACGAAAGACGCGTTCCAACTAGAACATCGTTATATGCCAAGCGATATGATTATTGCTCTTGGGTTTGCAAACGAAACCGATATAACCCGCACACTTGAGACAGACACTCCCTTAAAGAATACTGCCGCACTTATTAACCTCTCGCATATACCATCGGAGGCGCTAAAAAAAGACGCACTCCCGTCAACAAACAAATGGGATATCGGAGCCATGAAACTCTGGAGCCGTGCTTTGTTGCGTTCTTATGTGGAAGACAAAAACACCGTATTCTGGGCGTTCCTTCCCAAAGAAGACTTTCAAAAAACAAATCAGCCCACAAGCATCCTTCCCGCACTCCTCGCACACATGGGTGTTGTGATGGAACTGCCACCACTTCGCCTCATTTTATGGCAAGATCAAGATTTTCCGGCTAACAATGTTCACATATTGGTTTCTGGAACTGATCCTGATGTTGTTATGCAAATCGCCCAAGCGGCAGAAACATCTGTTACCAACGGTAATCTTACCATACGCGGGTTTGCCAACTTCAGTGAAGCGGAAGTAGAAATGCGCAAACTGCTCAAAAGCATAAAACCTGAAGCCTGATATGCTTTAAATTACGAAACACATTCTCATCTGATGACCGCCCCGCGAATTGATAGCGAGTCGAACGAGATATGTTAAAAAATGAAGGTACTTGCGTGTGCAAATTGAGGGGAGGTCATCAGATGAGGGTAATACATGTGTTTCGTTATTAAAAAGAATATAACGTCTTGCGGTGGCGTAAATGGGGTCTTCGTAAGACGTTATATATTTTAGGATTCAAACTTCAAGTGCTATACTATCTTCATGACTCGCCCCGATGACGAAACAGTAGAAGAACATCTTCGGTCTCTCCACCTGCAGGAAGAAGAAGACCTTGCGCAGATTCTCTCTAAAAAATATAACCTGCCGTATCTCAAACTTGCTGTTGCCGGCGTAGATACCAGCGCCCTTTTGCTGGTATCTGAAATGGAAGCGCGGGAAGCGGAACTTGTGGTATTCCAGATAGCGGGTAAAAAAATTAAAGTCGCCATTCATAACCCCAATTCCCAAACCGCAGAGCATATACTTGAAGAACTCAAACGAAAACACTACCAACTGGAAGTGTTCATGGTTTCAGAACATAGTTTGGAACATGCCTGGGAAAAATATAAAGAAGCAGAGAGCACGCAACCGCTACCAACCGGCATCGTTAGTCTTGATGACACCATACTGCCTAAAGAAGTAAAAACCCTGCAGACAATTCAGCAATTCCGAAATATCCTCGAGCCACTCACGGCAACCGAAGAAGAGCGCCGCATGTCGCTTATGCTGGAAGTATTATTGGAAGCCGCGCTCATTCTTGAAGTCTCCGATATCCACATAAAACCGGAAGAAGAAAATACTCGTCTTCGGGTGCGAATTGACGGAGTTCTGCATGATGTGCTCTTTTTTTCAACACGGATATACAACCTCGTCCTTTCACGCATTAAACTGTTATCCGGCATCAAGCTGAACATAAAAAAGGAGTCTCAAGATGGTCGTTTTACCATCAACAGGAAAGGAAAAGAGCAGATTGAGGTGCGCACATCAACACTCCCCGGGGCACATGGTGAATCAATAGTTATACGCATTCTTGACCCAAAACTCATAGCATTATCCTTGGAAGAACTCGGCATGCAACGACCCGTGCTTGAACTCATACAAGCAGAACTTAACAAACCGAACGGCATGATTCTTACCACAGGCCCCACGGGCGCCGGAAAAACAACCACGTTATACGCGTTTGTAAAACATATAAACTCGCCAGAGATTAATATCGTCTCCATTGAAGATCCGATAGAATATCATTTGAAAGAAGTTAACCAAACGCAAGTGGATGAAGAGCGGGGATACACCTTTTCTAATGGCCTTAGGTCCATTGTCCGCCAGGACCCGGATGTGATACTTGTTGGCGAAATACGTGATTTAGAAACGGCAGAAATTGCCATGCACGCCGCACTTACGGGGCATTTGGTTTTTTCTACGCTCCACACCAACAATGCCCCAGGAACTATTCCGCGCCTCCTTGATCTTGGTGTGCGGCCCAACATCATAGCACCGGCAATCAACCTCGCTCTGGCACAACGGCTCGTGCGGCGGCTTTGTGGCATATGCCGCGAAATATACATGCCTGAACCCGCGGTGCTTCAATACATACAAGACGTTCTTGAAGATCTGCCTCAACCTTATACAAAACCTGACGCCACAAAACAAACTCTTTGGCGCGCGCGCGGATGTAATGCGTGCGGCGGGATCGGCTATAAAGGGCGCATTAGTATTTTTGAAGTGTTTATGATTGATGATGAAATAGAACATCTCATCCTGCAGACTCCTTCTGAATCTGATATTCGAGACGCGGCAAAACGGCAAGGTATGCTCACCATGCAGCAGGATGGAATCATAAAATCGTTTGCCGGTATTACCGCACTTGACGAGGTAATGCGGGTTACCGGGGAAGCAAAAGAGGAGTAATGCCTTTATTCTTTTCCGTAGCCTCCAGGTAATTGTCCTCGCATAGGTACAAGGACTGAGAACTTTTCTCGGGAGAAGCTCCGTACATCCGGCCTAAGCCAGCAACCGAACTTTCCACGGTGGAAAAGCCCAGATAAGGATTTATAACCTTAATCGCCTGGAGGCTACGAACAAGAATCACAAAAGACTGAAATCTCGTGAATGGTATCAGGTTTTTTATCGGTTGTCAAGTGGTGATATTGAAGCCTAAAACGTACATCTAAAGAACGTACTTTATACGGTTACAGGTTTTATATTTCGGGTTTCAAGTAGTATACTGTATACATGGCTGATACCA
Source organism: Candidatus Ryanbacteria bacterium RIFCSPHIGHO2_02_FULL_45_17b (assembly GCA_001819815.1). Taxonomy (GTDB): domain Bacteria; phylum Patescibacteriota; class Minisyncoccia; order Ryanbacterales; family 2-02-FULL-48-12; genus 02-FULL-45-17b. Next base: position 18,043 of record MHNO01000005.1, read on the forward strand.
CGAAAGAAATACCCGTCGTAAAGAAGAAAGAGCAAAAAGAAGATAGTACGTTAGACGCATCGTTGCGGCCCCGCACATGGGACGAGTATATTGGACAAGATGTGATCAAAAAAAATCTTGCCATTTCTTTGGAGGCGGCGCGTAAGCGCGGTGAACCATTGGAACACATCTTGTTTTACGGCCCCGCCGGCCTTGGAAAAACAACACTAGCTCATCTCATTGCTCATGAAATGAATTCTCCCATGCGCGTAACATCCGGCCCGGCAATTGAACGCGTAGGAGATCTCGCATCCGTTCTTACAAATCTATCGCCGGGAGATACTCTTTTTATTGATGAAATACACCGCCTGAATAAACTTGTGGAAGAAGTGCTCTATCCGGCAATGGAATCGCGCACCCTCGATATAATAATTGGAAAAGGGCCATCAGCCCGGGTACTCCAATTAGACCTTCCGCCATTTACTCTGCTGGCGGCAACCACACGCATGGCGCTTCTCTCCTCACCGCTCCGCTCGCGGTTTTCCGGCGGGACCTATCGCCTTTCTTTTTATAGCCACAACGACATAGAACGCATTGTGCAAAGATCAGCCGTATTATTGAATGTTTCCATTGAACCGGAGGCAATAACCGAGCTTTCCCTTCGAAGCCGTTCCACTCCGCGCGTGGCAAACCATCTTCTCAAGCGATGCCGCGACTATGCGGATGTCCGTGGTAATGGAACCATAACCACCAATGTGGCTCATGACGCCTTACATCTTCTTGATGTGGATCAGAAAGGTCTTGAAATAAGCGATCGGCGTATTCTGGAAACCATAATCACCAAATACAACGGCGGGCCGGTAGGCATTCAAACACTGGCGGCTTCTACATCAGAAGAGACAGAAACCATTGAAGACGTCCACGAACCGTATCTTCTTCAAATCGGTTTCATAGAGCGCACTCCGCGCGGACGCATGGCAACGCGTTTGGCCTACGAACATTTGGGTATTCCCTTGCCCGCTAACATGCAGGAAACATTACTATGATACTACAACACATTGCATAACATGTTTTCCATAGCGCTCATCCTCTATAGCATCTTTATTGTCGGTTACGGCGCTCTTGCCGCCGCTCTGGTATATCATGTCCGCACGTACACCATACCCGAAGACTCTTTACACACCTTTATTATACCATTTCTCACGCTTTCTCTTGTTCTTATTATCCTCTCGCTCTATTTTTTCCTGCGCATCCCGTGGGATACCTTTGCAACATAATATATGCCAATACCATCCCTTCATCTTGAAGAACGCGAGCGCGTACTATTGGTACTTCACCGCCATTGGTTTGTTTTGGTTCGGGAACTCTCGGCGGTATTTTTCATGATTTTTGCGGGAATCATGGTTTTTTCAATAAAAAGTGTCTGGTATAGAATTGTTGATCCTGTCGTTTTTGATCATATTATCAGTTTTTTGCTTTCTTTATACGCGCTTCTTATTCTGACATTACTGTTTGCTATTTGGATAAATTACCGCCTTGATGTATGGATTATTACCACAAAACGAGTTATTGATATAGAACAGCGCGGACTCTTTAACCGCGAAGTTTCTGAATTTCTTGTTGCAAATATACAAGATATAACCACTGAAGTTCCTACTATGATTATGACACTTTTTGGTTTTGGAAATATGACAATTCAAACCGCAGGGCAAAAGAGTTTCACGGTGAGTGAGATCCCGCGCCTAGAAGAAGCGAAAAAAATTATTCTGGCGTGTTCTTATGCGGCACGGGAAATAAGTACAAAAGTACAATAGATTATGTCTGGTCACAGCAAGTGGTCGCAAATTAAACACAAAAAAGGAACCACAGACGCGAAACGAAGCAAGCTTTTTTCGCAACTTTCGCGTATCATCACGCTTGCCGCCCGGGAAAAAGGAGTCGACCCGAGCCTGAATCCATCACTCCGCGCCGCTATAGAAAAAGCACAACAAGTAAACATGCCAAAAGACACCATTGAGCGCGCCATTATAAAAGCGGCCTCAAATGAAGATCAACTTTCACGCGTGCTCTACGAAGCGTATGGGCCTGGTGGAATAGCTATTATTATTGAAGGAATCACAGACAACAATAACCGCACATTCGCCGAGGTCAGAAATATACTTGAAACGCATGCAGCAAAAATGACACACGGAGGCGCGCTCTGGGCATTTGAAAAAGATGGTGAACATTGGAAACCAAACACCATGATTCCTGTCGGCGAGGCGATAAAGAAAAAAATTGAAGAACTTACCGAGGCGTTACAAGAACACGACGATGTGCAGGAAGTATATACAAACTTAAAACTTGAAACCTGAAACGTGAACCCTATTTAAAAAAGTAGGCTTCAGGTTTTATGATTCAAGATTCAAGAATTATTTTAGGCATCGACCCCGGCTACGGGCGCGTGGGCTATGGACTCGTGCGTAAAGAAGGTTCATCGCTTTCATATATTACTGCCGGGTGCATAGAAACAGAAAAAACAAAATCTCCTTCCGAGCGCCTGCAAGCCATCTATACACAACTCACTGCTTTGATTGCAACAGAGCCCCCTCACGTACTTGCGCTAGAACAATTGTTTTTTGCAAAAAATGCCAAGACAGCGCTCCGTGTAGCGGAAACACGCGGCATTCTTTTATTGTTTGGCGAAGAACATAACATTCCCATGCGAGAATTTACGCCACTGCAAGTAAAAGTTGCCACATGTGGATATGGCAAAGCGGACAAGGCTCAGGTACAAAACATGATTATGCGTATTTTTAATCTTACCTCCCTTCCAAAACCGGATGATGTAGCTGACGCCCTTGCCATTGCCCTCACCGCGGCATATACAAGAGATACGACACTTGACTTATAAAAATGTATTTGATATCTATCAGAAGTATGGAAAAAGGTCGTTCATTATCGGATACCACAAAAAACTATGATAGAAGAAATCATCGAGAACATGAATGAGGATGATATGAGTGAGGATGGAATGAATGATGAAGAAGACGAAGGCGAAGATGAAGATGAGGACGAAGAAAATAATTAAATTTAACCACCCCCCTTATCAACAGGGGGGTTATTTCATGCGGACTCTTACTAATACCTTCTTACCTACCCGAAGAATACCATATTTTTCTTTACCCATACCTCCGGAATGGTATCTGGAATTTTCTTCTCACTGAACACTTGTTCCCAGTTCCTTCGGGTAAGAACGTCTTCTATTTTGCTCGCACTTGAACATTGCCAAAAACGTTTACATAATGTATATTCTTACTATGAATGTCAAGGGTAAAAAATCTCGTTTGTGGCGCGGTATCACAATACTATTCATAGTTGGATTGTTGGCAACATTTGTGGTTGTAGTATTTGCGAGTGTTGTGGTGCTTACCACCCCCATTCCCAACGCGAATGAATTTGATAACCGCGAAATTGTTGAATCAACAAAAATATACGACCGCACGGGGAAGATCCTTTTATATGAACTGTATAATGAAGAGAAACGCACCGTAATTTCCTTTGAAGAAATTCCGCGAAATGTAAAAAACGCCGCCATTGCCATAGAAGACAGTCATTTTTATAGCCACCCGGGCGTCTCCATATCTTCGATAGTGCGCGCGTTTCTTACTGACGTAATACACGGACAATTTTTTATACAAGGCGGGTCAACTATTACCCAACAACTTATTAAAAACACGCTTCTTACGCCAGAAAAAACAATCACGCGAAAAATTAAAGAAGCAGTACTTGCCTTAAAAATAGAACGAAGGTACTCGAAAGATGAAATCCTTGATATGTACCTTAATGAAATTCCCTACGGATCCAATGCGTATGGAATTGAGGCCGCGGCCCAAACATTTTTTGGAAAACACACGCGCGATCTTACCTTAGCAGAGGCCGCATATTTGGGAGCGCTTCCGAAAGCTCCTTCCCTTTATTCTCCATACGGAAACAATAAAGACCAGTTGGTAACGCGAAAAAATATTGTTTTAAAACGCATGGAAGAATTGGGATTTATTTCAGCAGAAGAAGCAACCATGGCAAGTAAGGAAGATGTAATGTTTTTATCGCCTTCCACTCAAGGAATACATGCGCCCCACTTTGTAATGTATGTGGTAAGTATACTGTCAAAACAATTCGGGGAAGATTTTTTGCGAAAAAATGGGCTCTCGGTACGTACCACCCTTGATGTAAACCTGCAAACAAACGCAGAAGAAGTAATTGCTTCTCATGCGGAAAAAATTAAAAAGGATTTCAATGCAGGAAATGCGGGTCTGGTGGCGCTTGATCCTAAAACAGGAGAAATTCTTGCCATGGTTGGTTCCAAAGATTATTTTGACCGCGAGGAAGAGGGAAATTTTAATGTAACACTTGCGCATAGACAGCCAGGATCCGCTTTTAAACCCATTGTCTACGCGGCCGCGTTCGAAAAAGGATACACGCCTGAAACAGTAGTATTTGATGTGCCGACCGAATTCGCGGTTTCGGGCGCGGAAAGCTATCAACCACAAAACTACGACAACATATTTCGGGGGCCCATAACACTTCGGGAAGCCCTTGCGCAATCCATAAATGTTCCCGCAGTCAAAGTGTTGTATCTTACCGGATTAAAAGAAGCGCTTGATATGGCGCGCCGAGTAGGCATAACCACTCTTTTGGGACCCAACCAATACGGACTTACGCTTGTGTTGGGAGGCGGGGAGGTGCAGCTTCTAGAACTTACATCAGCATATGGTGTCTTTGCAAATGATGGTGTGAGGCAAGAACATGTTGCAATTATAAGCGTGGAAAAAAATAACCATGAACGTGTATGGGAATATAAACCAAAACCAACAAAAGTTCTAGAACCTCTTATTGCCCGTACTATATCGGATATTCTTTCTGATAATACGGCGCGCGCGCCCGCGTTCGGATCCGCTTCCGCCTTATATTTCGCCAATCGACCTGTAGCCGCAAAAACAGGAACAACAAACGACTACCGCGACGCATGGATACTTGGTTATACCCCCAACTTAGTCGCAGGTGTGTGGGCGGGAAACAATAACAACACGCCCATGGAAAAACGTGTTGCCGGATTTATTGTTGCCCCTATTTGGCACGATTTTATGGAGCGCTCTCTCCAAACAATGCCCATTGAACCATTTGGAATTCCAGAATATCAAAAACCGACTAAACCAGTCCTAAACGGCGAGTGGCGCGGATCACACATATATGTAACAGATTCTAGGTCCGGCGCCCCCGCGACTGATGAAACACCTCCGGAATTCAGAGTCACAAAAACAATAACAGAAATTCACTCCATTTTGCACTGGGTTGATAAAGATGATCCGCGGGGCACTCCCCCAACAAACCCAGCCCGCGATGGACAATACGCAAATTGGGAATCTGGCGTACGCGCGTGGGTAAATAGATCAGGAATAAGTACTCCTTAACCCGCGCAAAGAGGTATCAGACAAAAAACAAGGAAGAACAGTTCCATCCTTGTTGTATGACCTAAGCAATAAGTTGTCTGATGCAATCAATCACTCCAAAAGTACTCGGATACCGGGACACAATTCCGCCGCGCTCTCTCACCAACGCCTGCACTTTAGGGGAACCATTAGAGGGACACAGTGGGTATTTCACCATACGAAGAACAGGAAGATCTCCATCACTATCTCCTATGGCAGCAACCCGTTCTAAACCAATACCCGTTTTCTCACACCATTCCCTCATTCCAGACCCCTTATTGACGCCTGTGATTGTTATATCAACCGCCGAGTTACTGTGAGTTATTTCAATACCTTCGGTATTGCACAGAGCGTATATATCTTGAAAAAAATCTTCCATCAACACACCTGCGGGAGGACGCACAGAACAAGAAAAAGCCTTCCCTAATTCTATGAAAATACCTAGTGTGTCTGTATATTCTTTGAGCCTTCCTTCTACCTCTTTCAATTGTCTGATGGTACCCGAAGTAATACGCGTGTTTGTGTGCCACTCTCCAGTTTTTGGAATATAAAACACTGATCCATTCTCTACAATATGAGGAACTATTCCCTCTCTCATACCAAGTGTCTGACAACATGCTTCTGCATATGGCGCAGGACGACCAGTGTTAAGAAAGGCGGTTAGTATTTTGTTCGCTCTTAAATCAGCTAGTTGTTTACGCAAAACAACCATATCTTCAAGAGGCCAATCTTCAACACCAGGAGTTACGCACCCCTCCCAATCAAGCGATAAGTAGAAATTGAAAACACTATGATAAATCATCTTGGAATTCCTCCCGTTACAACATCTACATTTTTTGTAGCACAGACAAAAACCCAAGACAAGTATCTCAAATCTTCATCGGCATTACGATATAGAAATAAGAAGAATCGTCTTTTGACCGCATCAAGAGAGGTCCTTCCGGAGAGGCAAACCCAAAAAAAACATCTCCTGACATATTCTGCAAACCGTCCATAATATAGCGATAATTAAACGTTATACTCATTTCCTTCCCAATAATCGGCGTGTTTGCATACACCTGATTTTCTCCCACATCCGCGTTCTGCGCGCGAATCTCTATTTTTTTATCTTGCGGGTTTACATGAAAAGTTATGTCCGAAAGTTTACCCACGAACACACCTGCCACGCGAAGCATATCAACAAGAACATCTTTGGATAGTGTAAATTCTGTTGTAAAAGCAGTGGGCACTATACGCTGATAATCAGGAAAAGAACCCTCAACAAGTCGAGATACCATACGAAACCTCTTTGTTTGAAACACTACTTGACCAACTCCCAAAGAAACCGCCACATTCCCATCCTCACGATCAAGTAAATGAGTGAGCTCATGTATAGATCGTATAGGCAACAAAAACGACTGAGACCATCCTTTTTCTCCAAACACACCATCCACTTGTTGTTCTGCAAGCCGGAAACTGTCTGTGGCCGCAAAAATCGCTTTTTGGTGAGTAAGATATACGTACACACTCGCAATTTCGGGTTTTATATCTGACAGTGATGAAGCGGATACCACATGTTGTAACGACGCTTGTAATACCGGACCAGAAATAGTAAAGCTTTCCGACTCTGTTTGTTGCGGCACCAAAGGAAAGTCGTCTGCTGCCTGCCCATGAATAATCGTACGCCCCGCAGTGGAAACGAGCTCAATGTTTCCATTCTTTACAGAACACGTGATGTGTTCTCCTCCCACTAACGATATATACGAACTCAACACCCGGGCGGGTATGGCGATGCGTCCTTCTTGTTCAACTTTCCCTCCCACCCACACTTCTACCGCTGTTTCTAAATTGGTGGCAGTGAGTGTTATTTTTCCTTTTTCCGCCGAGCATAGAATAGTTGAAAGAATAGGCAATGTGGTTTTTCTTCCTGTGTTTTTTTCAACAAGAAGAACACCGTCTTTGAAGTTTTCTTTTACTGCAATAAATTTCATATTGTATAATACTATATATTTTTTATAAATAAATTATATGTAGTAGTAAGCGGTGTGCATAAGTGGAAAAGTATTTCTACGCTTACCCTGTAATGAATTTAGACACGTATGGATGTGTATAAGAAGGAGAAACTTGTGGGAATATACACCAATTCTTTTTTAATTTTATTATCTCCCCGTATGTATACACATGCTATAAACATTTTTTAACCTGTATATGCACACCCCATAGTTTTACGTTTCATAAATATGTTCTCGTAAAATCTGCACTTCATCCGCGAATTCAGGATTGTCCTTTATGTCCTTTACAATCTTCTCATATGCATGAATTGCAGTAGTGTGGTCTCTTCCGCCAAATTTTTGTCCTATATAGGGGAAAGACCCATGAAAATCTTGCCGCAGAAGGTACATGGCAACTTGGCGCGGTTTTACAACTTCCCTGCGCCTACTCCGTTCAAATAATTGTTTTTCATTAATATCATAAAAAACACAAACCTCTTTTATAATATTCGCGGCGGTAACAACGCGTTTTTGACGGGATGTTATCTGTAGGAGCAACTCTTTTACCTCCTCTACGCCCGGAATAATACCCATCATGTGTGTCCGCGCATTAACAATATTCAAAGCGCCTTCCAATTCTCGAATGTTTTTTTCTACTGCGGACGCTATATATTCCAAAATTTCCTTTGGTAAATCACTCTTTTTTGTTGCAAGTTTTGTTTTAAGAATAGCGAGCCGTGTTTCATAATCAGGTTGTGATATGTCGGCGATAAGTCCCGCTTCAAACCGTGAACGGAGGCGTTCTTCAAGGTTTGCTATTGATTTTGGCGGGCGGTCAGAAGAGAATATAATTTGTTTATTATTCTCATGCAGTGTGTTGAATGTATGAAAAAATTCTTCTTGCGTACGCACTTTGCCGGCGATGAATTGAATATCATCGATAATAAGAACATCAAACTGACGATAGAGGTCTTTAAATCGTTGTGGTTCGTGGTTTTGAATAGCGGCCACCAATTCGTTCGTGAAACGCTCTGAAGTTGTGTAGTAGACTTTCAAAGAAGGATCATGTTGTTTGATAGCGTTGCCAGTTGCTTGTAATAGGTGTGTTTTTCCGAGTCCCACGCCGCCATATATAAATAATGGGTTGTAAAGAGATGCTATGTTTTTTACTACCGATTGCGCCGCCGCATGGGCAAGTTCATTGAAAGAACCCACAATAAAGGTGTCAAAAACATAGCGAGGATTTAAATTTGTATTTTTGTCAATACGAAGCTCTTGAAACTCCAATTGTTCTTCAACGGGTCGTGTTGGCTGATTTACTTGCAGAGGTGTTGTTTTTTGAGGAGTTTCCGGGGTAGTTGCTTTCGATACGACATATTCAATACTGCGCACTTCCGGACATGTTGTTCGAACTGCGCGCATAATAAGCTTTTGGTATTTATTTTCAAGCCACTCTTTTGTAAAACCATTTGGAACCGAAACTGTGATAATGCCTTGCTCATTACGGCTTATAAAGGTGTGTTTAAACCACGTAATAAAATTTGCCCGTGATATAGAAATTTCAGCTTCATTAAGCACTATCTGCCACAATTCCTCATTTGTCATAGTGTGATATGGATATACTAACCAGTAACACTGTATAGTATATCAGATTGTTCACAAACAAGACATTATATACACAACATATTGATTTATGCACAACATGTGAATAACTTGTGCATGGCTTGTGGGCTATTGAGTAAGTTGTTATTGCTTGGTATAGTGGACCCATGTCTGTAACATATAAACCAAAGAAGAAAAAACGTAGAAAAACTCATGGTTTTTTGGTGCGTTCTCAAACTCCGGGTGGTCGAAATGTCATCCAGAGGCGTCGCAGGAAAGGTAGAAAACGCGTAACCGTATAATGCTTCCTAAAGAGAATCGTCTCCTGACACGGGAAGATTTTAAAGCAGTTTTTCGTGGACATTTGCGGGCGCGTAAAGGGCCTTTTCAATTGGTGTGTGAGAAAAATACTATGTCCACAGATCGGTTTGGTTTTGTGGTATCACTTTCTGTATCAAAAAAGGCTGTGCGGCGTAATAAACTGCGACGACAATTGCATGAAATAATACAGGCAATGCATTCCCGAAAAATTTCCGGTTATGATTGTGTGATACGCGCATACGCGGGAGCGGATGAGTTGCCCTATGATGATATAAAACAATATATAGTAGAAATGGTTAAAAAAGTTGCTATGTTGCACAACACAGAGCATAAACTGTAAACCATAGTATATGATTCCTATAAGCATATTTATTATTCGTATCTATCAATTCTTTCTTTCTCCCGATCAGGGCATATTGTTCCCTGGCCGTGCGCGCGTGTGCCGGTTCTTTCCATCTTGCTCGGCGTATACCATAGAAGCCTTGCGGGCACACGGTTTTTTACATGGGTGGTGGTGCGGGGTAACACGTGTGGCGCGGTGTCATCCATGGCAGAAAGGGGGGTATGACCCTATACCCTGAATCATGGAGTTTTAAGTTTCAAGAAATACATGTCTTTCTTCATAACTTTCTTTAATGAATTATTCTTTCGTCCCCTTTTGAACGCTCTCGTATTTTTTACGAGCATTCTTCCATTTCATGATTTAGGGCTTGCGGTTATTATTCTTACCGTTTTAGTGCGGTTTGTGTTGTTTCCTTTCACCCACCACTCCTTAAAAGCGCAAACAAAAATGCGTTCTTTGGAGCCGGAAATTGCGCGTCTTCGCGACAAACACAAAAACAACCAAGAAGAACAAGCGCGCCGCACCATGGCTTTGTATAAGGAACATGGAGTAAATCCTTTTTCTGGGTGTGTGACGATTCTCATACAATTACCTCTTTTAATAGCGCTGTATCGTGTTTTTTTGGTTGGAGTTGGGGATATGGACAGATATGTATACCCATTTGTTTCAGTGCCAGATTCGCTGCATACGCAGTTTTTGGGGCTGATAAACCTTACGGAAGCAAGTATTTTTTTAGCGGCGCTTTCCGGACTTACTCAATTTATCCAAATGAAGCTCGCGATACCCGCATCTTCATTGCGCACCGCGCAAAAAGCGGATATTTCACACATAATGACTACTCAAATGAAGTATGTAATGCCTGGAGTCGTTTTTGTAATCGGCTTACAGTTCCCGGCGGCAGTTTCTTTATACTGGACAACAATGAATATATTTGCTATCATTCACGAAATGATAGTGCGTAAAAAGGCGGAAGTAATTCAAACCACCTACGAACATGATCCAGAACGAGAACTCAAAAAACTATGATGATGTTCATGAAATACTCAACGGGGTGTTGCAAAAAATGAACATTCAAGCATCTGTCAGGCAGTCAGACTTTTTAGATGCCCCTTATTTTCAAATTGAGACAAGAGACAACACGCTGCTTATTGGCGAAAACGGTCAGCATTTATACGCGCTTCAGACATTTGTAAAGCGCGTTGTCGAACAAAGGCGCGGTGGGTTATGCCCGCCATTTCTTATCGATGTGAATGATTATCAGCGCCAGCATATTGAAGAAATTAAAGAACACGCGCGCATGGGGGCCCAACGCGTTCGCTATTTCAAAAAAGAGATTGTATTACAACCAATGAATAGTTATGAGCGCCGTATTATACACATGGCGCTCATGGAAGATCCGGATGTGGTAACGGAAAGCGCGGGTGAAGGAGAACATCGGCGAGTGGTGATAAAGCCTGTTCATGCTTCAGGTTTTATGTGAAGGCTCCAGAGCGAGCCGTCTTTTTTGTTTGTAAAGAATAAAAATGACTCATCGGTAGAGAGAAAGAGGTTAACCGCGTCAAACTGACGTGCGGGTAAAAGTTGTTGGCGTTCGCCTGTGACTATGTTTATGCGCCACAATCCGTCGTTGAAAGAAACCATTCCTTGCCACCATTCATCAGGAAGGATAACCCCGTTTGGCAGAGATTCAGGGATGGCGCAAAAGAGTGTATTTTTTGATGCGGGCGCCCATGTACATTTCTCAGGAAGTGTAAAAAATGGCATATCAACAACAGTATGTTCTTTGAGTGAGGATATATGAAGAGAACCGCGCGTTCCCTCTCGTTCGGTGTCCATGTAAAGAAAATCAGTGTCTCCTGGACGCCATAACACAGCAAGACCTATTTTTTCGCTAAGCACGCGCGTGAGGAGTTTTGAGGAAGGATTCAGTGTAAAAAGAATGCTAGAAGCATAAGAAGAGCTTTTTTGTTTCAAAACAATACTATTTGCAGAAGGCCACAAAACTTCAAAATCGGGAGCAGGGAGTGTGAATATTTTTCTTATGGCAGTATTGTCTGGTTGCGCGGTGAAAAGAATAGTCTCTCCTCCTGTCGTGGTTGTGTACGCAATCGTGTCATTAGTCAAAGATGCGGCAATCGTTTGAATATCTGACGGAAGAAAACCGGAAGACACGGTACTTGTGCCGGTATAGTGCGCATAGAGTCGTCGTAGTTCGCCATCCGCGTAAAAACTGATAACCGCGTATGTTTTTGAGGGAGTCCATGATACATCAAGAATTCCAGGGATTGTTACATTTGAAATACGCGTTTCATTTGTTCCCATAAATTCTGTTTCATATAAATTACCGCCCGCTTGCTTAAAATAGCGTACGCGTGTTCCGTTGGAAGAAAGTGAAGCTCCAACAACAGGGTCTTGAGAAATAAGATACAGTGTTTGCTCGTCTTCGTTTTTTACGCCATCTTCCCCTATAATAACGCCGCCACGGAGCGGGTCTTCAGTAGAGGAAAACTCTTCCTTGTTAAATAAAGCTCCAAAAAATGAGTCCGTGGTGTTTCCGTCTCCATCGGCATCTCCCCAAAATATAAATAACAAGATAATCAAAAGAATAACTCCCAGCGCAAGAAGAGTTAGTGTGATAATGCGGCGGCGGGAGGTATTTGTTTGATCGGTATTCATGTAATAGTTTTTGGTTACTGTACAAGTTGTATAGGCGGAATTGTAAGGGTGGAATCTACTAAATCAGGATTAATGGTATTAAGAATGAGCCATGAAGAAAGCGCCAACAGAAGACCTAACAGGGCGTTTGTTATGCGTGCTTTGGCGTCGCCCATCAAACTCGTGTTTCCGGCTGATCCCACATATTCCGCCCCTCCTATAACGAGCATTACGAGGGCAAGCACGGCAGCTGCGCTTAAGAGAAACCAAAATACCTCTTTGGCATATAAGGAAAAACCACCACTCATGGGGACTTCTTGGACTCCTCCCGGGAGAGGGGCTAGTAGTTTGTAGGTTGTATCAGCATATACATTGTAGTGTACACACAGCAACAAACTGCATAATCCTAGTATAATTACTAATTTATTCCACATGCATGCGAAATGATTTTTGTATGTGTTCCAGTATATTAAATGGATTTGTTACTTCAAGAGTGATACGTTGTTGTGCGCTGCTTCCCGCTTCTGAAACATAAGAAAGAATTTCCGGGTTTTGCGTGTCGGGAGCAATGTCAGTGCTATCTATGTTCCATTGGTACGTAAGAAATGATGCTTTAGCGCTTGCATAGTATGGCTCTGCCAGAATGCGTGTTTCCCCTCCCGACACAACTTTGTGCGTGTCTGCTATAATTTTATGATATGACGGACCACGCAAAGCGTGCAATTCATAAAAAAGGAGTTTTGGTTCTTGTACCGAAATATGAATGCGTTTTTCTTGCACAACACTACTATTTTCATTGTAGACACGTACCAACACTTGTGGAGGCACATTTCTGCTCTTTGTTATGGGCAATGAGAGAGTATTTTTCCCTCTGCCGGACATATTTTTTTGAAGTGTATTATCTATCCGCCACTCATATAATAAATTTTTTGGATCGTAATAACCGTTTCCTGTGGACAACAAAGGAAGAGCAACATAGGTAACAGTCGACCCGCGCACCGGAAGAGCTTTTCCGCGGTACCATACAGGCGTATGTGTGTTGGTATACCATAACACATCAAGATCTGACGGCCATATGGTAAGCGTTTTATCGTAATGCGTGGCGCTAGGAGGGTCTGCGGTTACGCGAATGGTGGTAGGTGTTCCAATGGATCCGGTGGTTATGATGGTCTCTGTAAGTCCTTTTCCACTTTTGATCTGTTTTCCGTTTACATACCATGTAAGCGGAGTGGTGTCTATGTTAAAACTATATGTTTGCGCCGATACGCGGACTTGTTCGTGTGGTCCTGGATACGCGGGAGAAAGAGAAAGTAATATGTCTGTACTTGAGTTTGCGTCATTAAGTTGGGCGTTTGCGTACATGCCGCAGAAAAAAACAAAACATAAAGAAAGCGCGCTTATTTTTTTTATGGATGCAACAGAAATCATATTATTTTTTTTCTTCGTGTGGTAATACTTTTTTTGCATAGGCTTTAAAAAATAACCATAGAAAGAATCCGCTCCACGCCGGCAACCAGTTGATAATCGCGTTTCCAAACGCGGTACCGCCAAGAACTAAAAAGACGCGCATGCCAGTTGGACTTGTGGGTGTTATTTGTTCCATGATAAGCCACAGTCCAACTACTAAGAATATTATACCACTCATAACGGCTCCTACCACACTGCTCGCGCCCGCAAGAGGAATACCCACAATGGGAATGGCGGCGAGTGTCTGTCCAAAAAATTCAAACATGTCTATTGTTACCGCGGGAAACAGCCACAACCCTACCTCCACGGGGCTTATCGGAAATGGTTGCCGGGGTGGCTTTTTTGCTTTTGCGCCTTTTTTTTTCGAGGACTCTTTTTGTTCCGTGTTTCCGGCATCATTCATTTGACCATCTGCGCTTGCGCGCTGTTCTTGCTGACGCTGGCGCAAGAGTTCCGCTTGATATTGTTGTTCTGTGAGAGTAGCCATGTATCTTTATGCAATTTCTTCTTTTGCTTTCCTAATTGCCAATAACTGCTGGGGGTCGGAAGTGATGATTTGATCTTCGGTGTAGGATGCGATTATTTTAACGGCCACATGTTTTAACCCCGCGAAAAATATTCCTTCTCCTATATCAGACTCCAAAAGCATAAATTTTTCTTCGTCAGTGAGATTGAATACTTCCTTCATCATATCAATAGTTGCCGGCGATTGCTTCAAGAGAATTTGGATAGATGAATTGGTTATAAGGGGTTTTCCATAGGGGGAACCCATAAAGTCTCCGATATCTTGGGTAATGGTGGTAACGCCTAAAAAATATTTGCGCGCGCGTTTTACAATACCGAATAAAAACGAAGCGCCGTCTTCGTGTTTCATCATCCACCACGCCTCATCAACTATCAGAATCCGTTTTTTTAATTCCGAACGCACCACATTCCAAATATAATGCGTAACAATGTACATGCCGATGGGGCGCAGCTCGTCTTCCATATCCCGTAGAGAAAATACCACCATATTTTTGTCTATATTGATGTTGGTGGGTTGATTTAAGAATCCGGATGATGTTCCTTCAACATACTTGTATAACCGTGTCGCGATGGTGTCGCCGCCGCGTATATTGGAAAGCACCAAATGTAAATCTGACAGGAGGGGGGGCGAAACGCGCGACAAGTCCGCATCGGGTGTGATGTCTTTTGCCGCGTATGTTTCGGTCAGCGCCCGGTCCATAATGGCATCTTCCTCCGGTGTGAGCCCTCCCAGCATGATGCGAAAAAGTCCGATTAGGTTTATGATATTTGACCGAAGCACATCCGCGGTTGACTCATCTTCACGGGGAATAGGGAGATCAAATGGGTTTAGGTGGTGAGGTGAATTGACAGAAATATTAAAGTGCCGCCCGCCAACCGTTTCCGCCAGATATTCATATTCATGTTCCGGATCAATCACGATTACATCGGCATCAAACATTAAGGAGCGCAAAATTTCCAGCTTTGTAAGATATGATTTTCCGCCCCCCGCCTTTCCAAAAATAACCGTGTTGTAGTTTTCAAAGGTGAAACGGTCGAAGAGGATTAAGCTGTTATTATGGCGGTTTATGCCATACAGAATGCCTCGGTTTGACGTAAGGTCAAACGAAACAAAAGGGAATACGCTCGAAAGAGGCGAAGAGTTCATATAGGTGTGCACTTCTAACCTATCAAGAAGCAGAGGGAGTGTGCTCGTAAACCCTTCCTGTTGTTGAAAGAGCGCCGGTTTTGCGTAGATAAGCTTTGCTTCCAAAATGGATCGGATTTCGGATTCAGTTTCAGTAAGTTCTTTTTCGGAGTCGGCATATATGGTTATGTAGAGACCGACGCTGAATAATTTTTCCGTTGCCTGCTGGAGCTTGTCACGGAGCGTTTCCAGGTCTTGGTAAGCGGTATCGAGCATGGGATCGCGCACAAATCCTTTTTCTTCGCGAACGGAAACTTGTGATTGCACTTCAGCCACTTTTTTACGAAGATCCCGCAGAATAATCGATGTATCAACGGGATGTACATATATTGCTATGTCAAACACTTTATCAAGATTGATTATGGGTGAAAACCAGCTTGTGGCGAGAAACCGCGGATATGCGTATACGTAAAGCGTACGGGTGAATTTTTCACCTAGTTGAAAGCTCGACGGGTTTATTTTAAGCGCGGCGGGGGCGATAGCGTCTTCCAATTTCAAAAGGCCGCTCGCGTAAATATCTTGCGGAAAAACCGGCAAGATATTCTCTGCTCCCTCCCCTGCTTGTTTTTTGCCGAATATGTTTGAAAATAGAGACATAAGATTAAGAAATGAAAGATTTGCAATATAACGTCTTGTGCTGACCCCATTTACGTCATCGCAAGACGTTATATTGCAAATCTTTCATACTACATAGCCACTTCCGGCATCTTCCCCTTTTCTAATTCGCCCGGATTGTACAGCCCATAAAATAATTCTATCAATTCTTCGGTGTTCAACGGAACAAGCCGCACACTGATTCGCGCGAGACCCTGCCGCGCCACTTCCACGCGTTGGTATAATTGCGTTTTATACTCTTCAAACAGCGCTTGGTGAACGCCATGCTCTTCAATTTCCTTCATTTCTTTTTTTCGGCGGCCGGACATATCCGGCAGAAACGAAAGTATGCCCCGACGCATGGTTTCTTTCTCCAAAACGCGTACAGGCGTAAAAGGCACCACCACATAGAAACTGTGTGTCATGATATTCGCGCTTTCCACAAACGATTTTATGAACTCAATATATTCGGAAGTTTGAATTTTCATAAGTTCGTTATACTCGCGCCGAAGGCGATCGCGCAGTGTTTCGAGATAGGGCTCAATGTTGAGTTGGCGCGATTGCACAAATGTCTCCACGGAAAAGTCCAATGAATTAAGATAGTTTTGATACTGAAAAATAATTGCGTCCTGCTCTTCTTGCGACTTCAAAGCAAAGTTCAAGGAAGATGCGATCATGATAACGCGTAAAGACCCGTCTTTTAGCACCAAAACGCCGTCACGGATTTCTTTTATTTCTACTAATTGTTGCGCGGGTAGTGGTTTTGCCATATTTTTTGAAACTTACATACCATCTTGTGATGACTCCATTTTGGTCATCGCAAGACGTTACATATTGCGCTTTTGACTTTTTTCTTCTTTATCTCGTATATTCTGCATAACATCCAATGACCAGGCAAGGTCGTTTAGTTTGCTTTTGGTTACTTTAGGCACAATAAGCCCCGTACGTATAAGGGTATCACTTTGTTCTGTTTTTTGTTTTTCTGTGTTTGTTTTTTTCCACAAATAGATTCGCGGTTTGAATATGTATGTTACGGAATGAGAAAGAAGATCTATAAACGGCCGGCCGTTTACTTTCATGAACGCGAGCGCGGCTGAAAGCGCTATGATGGGGGCGGCTAAAAGGAGCGTGAAGAAATAGTTTTCCAAAAAAAACCAAATAAGAAACGTAAGCCCGCCGCCGCCCAACAGATAAAAAAACTGTTTGGTGGTGAGCGGTCCGAAAATCTTATCTTCTACCTCGATAAATTGTGGAACTTGAAATTGTTGCATTTTTTGTATCTGTTAGAGCAAGTCTTTGTCGGCATCTTTTGTTTCTGGCGCGGTGTTGTTCATGTTAAACCCTCTAAACGCGGACAACGCACTACGATTTGTGTGTGGTGGTGTTTGCGTGCCTAAGGGTGAAAACGGTGAATGTTCTTCAACTGGTTTCGGGGCCGGCATAGGCTGTATACGTGAAGCTTGAAACCCAAAACTTGAAACTTGTTCGTTTTTTGGTGAAGCTAAATTACTTATCGCACCTTGATCTTGCTGTTTTGTAGGTACGTATGCCTTTCCTTGTATATTGGGCAAATCTTCTCCTACTTGTTCGCGATAGGGGTCTGCTCCTTTATACCTCGCTTCTGGCGGGGCTGTTGGTTTTGGCGCCGGAGCAGGTTTTTTAACCATGCTTAATGGCTGAATTCCTTTTTCTTCTACCAGCGCCCGTTCAAGCTCTGCCTCTAGATCTTCCAGGGTGGTTGCGCGGGTCTGCAAAACACGTTCGGAGGCGAAACCTCCGATTGTTGTTGTAATCGGAGGTTTCGCCTCCGAACGTGTTTCATTGTTAGGGGTAGGTGTTACACCAAACATGGCTCGTAAATGTTCGCGCACAGGAGCAAAGATTTCACGGTTTATGTCATCTGCGATTTTACTTGCTGTTTGGCGATCCACAAGCAGGCGTTCGGCGAGATTTCCCACAAATTCGTTGGGGTGCGTAACGCCAAGCATCAACAAGCCGGTTTCATTCGTCATTTCGCCGACTTTGTCAATAAGTAATCCATGCTGTTTTCCGATATCAGCCATCTTCTCTGCGTTTGCATTGGAAAAGATAGCGTCTTTTAACTCCGGTGGCAGTTTGTCTAATTGGTCGAGAATATTATTTAATTGTTGTTTGTTGTCGTAAATCATACATTCAATATTATGGTGTTCCACCAGGGGCTGGCGTTGCGCCGACATTAATATTTCCTCGTCTAGATCGGATACCAACCATATTTGGATTTATAATAAGATTTATCCCTATGTTTGTTCTAATTTGATTTGCTAATTGTTTATTTTTATACGGACCGTTTTGATCCTCAATTTTATCCGCTAATTCATTGGCGATATCCGATGCTGGTTGATTTATATTTACATTCAGTTCTCGTATGAGAGCATGTAACATTTGTTGTGATGCTGAAATTTGTTCGCGGTTGTTTGTAACATCATTGAAATTACGTGTATTAGCTGCAAAATATTGTCTGAAGAATTTGTTTTCTCCTATGGACTGTGCATCCATTTTACGCATTTGCGTATCACTCAATTCGCCGAGATAATCGTTGAGGCGTTGTTGATACCGTGTATCATTATCCGGAATACTGCTTAATTCTTTATTTCTGTACTCACCATGCAGCATGCGCATAGCTTGATGTGCATTGCCTGTTGCATTTGCAACATCTCCTGCAAGTTTTGGATCAAAACTATTTACGCGATCAAAGAATTTTATTTGGTCTTCTTTTGGATCCATTGCTTGTACTACCTGTGCTTGCCTTTTTTCATTCATGGAATCAAAAGCCTCTACTTGTGCTCTTGCGCTAAGAGTTTTTAACATAGACGCTTGTTGTTTGGGGGAAAGGTTTGCAATGCGTTTTGCCTCATTTTTGGCAACACCTTGTTGTTGTTGAGAAATTGCGGCTGGAATGCGAAGCATTTGTCGTGCCAAAGGAACATTAGCAAGTCGTTGGGCTGCTTTGCTCTCCAAAAACGCATTTGATGCAGTAGCAGCGCCTCGTTGTATAGGCTTTGTTGCTGATAAAGCTCCTTTCCCCGCATACCCGCGGGCCTTTTTTGCTATGCCCACACCAATACCAATGGCGGCTGCCGCTCCCACCGCGCCCATTTGTTTTGCCACAACCAACGAACCCATGAGAAACGCCACGGTTGCAAAATAACTAAAGAGAATGCCCGTGTTGATAACATGATTTCCGCCGGAGAGTGTTTGCGACATTTGCGCGCCAAACGCGATGGCAAGATACATCATGAATGCCGATGCCGGAAAGAAAAATGACCATTGAAACAATTTGTGCCACCACTGGTTTGAGTAGGTGCGCGTTGAAGGGAGAACGCTTGCCAAAAACCCCAAGGGAGCAAGCACAAATATCATTATCAATGCCACACTGCGAATCAACAACATAACGCTCAACGCCACAAACACGAACATGAGCGTAAGTTGTAGTATAAGAATGGTCGCCTGCCAGAAAAATCGTATTACAGTGGCACTGGGTTCGTTTTGTTCAATGGGCGCTACTTTTACAACCCCTTCGTCGCTGGTAAATGGCTGGTTTAATTGTGTTTTGACCACTGTTTCAAAGCCTTGAGAGAGTGATTTATTCGGATCAATGGGAGTGTGCTTATCACTAGACAGCGTTTTTACATCGGTCATTTTTCCTAACTGAAGGACGGTTGCTATGTTTTGCGATACAGTTGGGTCTCCAATTTCACTGATAAACGCAAGCGCGAGGATGTTAGACGCGTCTACCACCGTAAAGGCGATAACAAGGCTGAAATTAATTAAAAGCGCGATAATAATAAGTTTTGGCAGAAGTTGTTTTGCGCCGTACGATTCAAGCCGCAGAATGGTTGCAATGGCTATAATAAGAAGCGCAAAGATAAAAAATATATTCGCGATGTCGCGCGTGATAGTCCAGCCAATCGTAACCGCGTCAATGCCGCTTAATCCCGCGAGTGAAATAGCAATAGCGGCGTCAAAAAAATTCGCAAAGAGGGTAATGAGAAGTTTGAGCCCGAAATTTATAAGCTCTAAAATCCAAATGAGTGGTAAGAGAGCTAAATCCCAACTAGGACCATTCGGAGTATATGTACCATCCTTATCAATTGTTCCAGCCTCAGGTATAAAGGTTTCGGCACACTTTGCAATAGCTGAAGCCAACAGGCAGTTCTGCCCAAGCCCATTGCATTCATTTTCACAATTTTCTTTAGTTGCCCATGGTTCTAATTTCTTGCCATCCTCATCGGTGTCTGTACAGGAATAGAATTGAGTTCCCATAGAATTTGTTTGGCACACGAATTGTGCGTTCGCATTCCCTGAAAACACAGGAGAAAACATTGCAATCATCACAACACAAAGCGCTATCGCGAAAAGGAGCGGTTTTGGGAGTAATGTTTTGTATATGATGTGCGGTTGAAACATTCTTAAATCTGTTTTTTATATTGTTCCGACAAACGGAGCCTCTTCACTGGTGCCTGTTGCGTCAAAACAATCAGGGTCATCGGGATAGTCAATTAAGGTATCGCCGTCGTTATCTATGCCGTCGGAACATTGGGGGGGCAGGGGTGGAGTGTCTGTTTCACTGGTATCGCTTGAACCGGTACACCCAGGGTCGC
The DNA here is from genome assembly GCA_001819815.1 of Candidatus Ryanbacteria bacterium RIFCSPHIGHO2_02_FULL_45_17b. Classification (GTDB taxonomy): domain Bacteria; phylum Patescibacteriota; class Minisyncoccia; order Ryanbacterales; family 2-02-FULL-48-12; genus 02-FULL-45-17b. The sequence continues at coordinate 38,796 of MHNO01000005.1, forward strand.
TCAAATCTACTCGTCCGTCGCCGTCGTTGTCTATGAGGTCGGCGCATTGGGGTACCGCAGGGGGAAGCGCGCAGATGCCAGTGGTGCACTGATTTGATGCGCACTGTGTGGCGGCAGAACAGACGCAACCAGCGGGTCTTCCTAAAGAAGTTCCACATGGTGAAGATGGTAATGTCGTATCAAAATCCGGTGGCGAGGAACCAAGAAGGCCGCCAGATCCACTGCCTCCGCCGACAACCCAGGATAATAATTGATCGAAAAGAGCCGCGATAATTTCATTAATTTCATCTGCCGCGCCCACCTTATCAAGCTGCGCGCGAGTTGCTTGATCAAATGAATCTACAATTGCCCTGCCGGGAGTTTGGGTTATGGATCTAATGCACAAAGGATTTGAAGCATCATACGATGGATTATCAACTACCTCTCCTGCTGTAATAGTGCTATATCCCAGTACGCATTTTCGGAGTCCTGGAAATCCCGCACCTGCAATAAAATCGTTTAAATTTGCTTCCACCGCCACCATTTCGCGGTTGCGTGATGTTCCCGCGCTTAAAGTTAAGAGCCCCCATGGCGTATTTTCATAGCGGGCGGTTTTTACATACGCGTCCCACCCGCCGTTTCGGAAGTCGGTATAAAAGTCTTCCACGTTATCAACCACGTCGGTAAGAGAACAGCGCGCTTGCGGCCCAAAACTGCCGTATCCGCGCCCATAGCTTTGGCTTAGGCTTTGACCAACCGTTAAGCGAAAAGGAGAGCATAAATTATTCCATGCCGGCCCAAAGTACTCCCGTAAAAAGAGGCTTGCTTCATTATCAGCGGCGTCCGTTAAAAATTCTGCAATGTTTGTTACAAAAAGAGAGCCTTCTGTGCCACCGCTAAAAAAGGGATCTTGCCCCGTGCGTATCCAGTTTACTGTCGCCTGCCCAAAACTGTGAACAACTTTTCGCGCCAAAAACCACGCGATGGAGTCATAAGAAAACGTTGACTTGGCAACATCTATCAGTGTTCCAACAGGATCGCTGATAGCTGATGAGAGACTGCTATACTCTTTTTTTACAAACCACCCTTCTTGTGTTCCCACAACATCATCAAGAAATGGAATTCCCATACCTGTTCCATTATTGCCGGAAAGTCCAACGTCCCAGGTCTCGCAGATCGTAGGACAATATACAGGCACTGCTGCATGTGTTTCATGCGGGGAGGCATAAAATACACCAGCACTTAGAAGAACTGTTGCTAAAAATAACAATAAATGGACTTTATGTTGTGTAACAAAAGACATAAAACTTATGATCCTGTTTTTCTATAGGGCATATATTGTTTAAAAACAGCGCCTCCTTCATTATCGGAAAATGTTAGGGCGTATGTATGAATGGTATCCGTAATGGTGGCAAGGGCTTCAAGAGAGCGTATGGACTCTTGTTTGTATTGAATGAGTGCGGCCATGCCCCCAAGGGGGTCTGTTTCAAAATCAGCGATTTTGTTTGTTATTTCACCAAAGTGTGAAAACGAATTTATAAATCGGAGGTGGGTTGCAACCAAGGACGGTGGAGGTGTAATATCGGTTCGTAATTTTTCCGAAAGCACAGCAAATGATAACGCTGTTTCCTTTAGCGAGTGAAGACTAGTGGCATTATTATTATTAAGTGCTTCCATGGTGGTAATATATACCCCTTTGCTTTCTTTTTTGTTTTGAGCAAGTATAAGCGTTCCTACTGTATTAATATATGCGCGGATTGTTTTTTTGGTATCATCCACTCCCACATGAATATCATTTTCGGAGAAATTGTCTGTCATGTTCTCCGATGCGTTTTTAGCAAGCGTGGCTTGTATATTCATCAGCGCTTCGGCAGTAAGCACTTCTGTGTTTAAAAGAGCTGGGTCGTTAGAGCTTGCCAATTTGTGTGTAAGGTATGATTTCATGAAGTCTTGCGCAAGTTCGGCGGTTAGGTTCGATTCTGTGTTTACGGTTCCCCTTGTGCCCGTGTCACCGGCGCTTGGAATGGCTGTCATTTCATCATCCGGACCGGCTTTTAGAGGGTCTCGGTTTGCTGTAATTTCGGCATTGTCGGTGGTACCATCACCGTCTGTATCGGGGTTCTTGGGGTCGGTTTTCCAAAGAAGTTCTTCCCAATCTTTTAAACTGTCGCCGTCGGAGTCTGATGAGAGTGTGTTCCAGGTGTCACCGGTTGTTTTTGTGGTGGCGTATTTTATTGGAAGTTGGTTTTTATTGTCCGCAAAAAACCACCACCCTCCTCCCAGGAGCGCTGTCAGAATCAGCGGTATGATAATTTTTCTGCTCGGCATAAAAATAATCCTATCCTACAAGCAATTATACACATAAAAACCTCTTATTTTTATTTATTTTTTATTGTTGATGTGGATAAGTTTTGGCTGTGTGATATCATATGAACATGGAGGTAAGGATTATGAAGATTGTAGGTTATTTTGGCGCAGTGATTGGTATTATATTGATCGTTTTTTTTATGTTTTTTCGACGTGAAGATGTTCCGGTAAGCGATGTGTCAAGGGATGACCTTTCCCTGCCACAGAACAGGGAACAAAATAAACTGAAAATTGGAGAGTTTTCAGAAACGGGAGGCAGGTATTCTTCGCAAGTTGGTTTTAAGGAGCTTTTTGTGCCGGTGGTGCGGCCTCTGGAGCCGGCAATTTCTTATGTTGAAGGCGTTTTTCTTGAAAAAAAGAATGAAAATGAGCATGAAAAAACATATTCTGCATTCACACCAGAATTTTCTTTTTCTGCCGGAAAAAGGGAGTGGACAGATGTAGAGCTTTTTGAATGGACATGGGGGAAAGAATATCGCCAACATATGCTACAAATACAAGATATTATGATAAGTGATGGTTTTTTGCGTGAGGACCAGCGCAATATTTCACTTTCTTCTGATGAAGATGTGTATGAGATTCTTGGCATGGTATTTGAGTATGCCGCCGCACGCGGATGGATTTCTCGCAAGGATGCCGAAATATTGCATATAGGGCTTAAAGAGTTACCAAAAAACATTGCTATGGAACGGGCGGCGCTTCAAGCTGGCACAGTAACACCACAGGTGCTTCCTGGGCATCAAAGTTTTAATATGACGAGGATGGACAAGTATGCGTTTATGAAAGATATTATTGATGGGATTAAATATGTCTTTTCAGCCCAAGATGCGAGTGCGCAGATTCCTGGTGGTGGAAACTGGGTTACGAGCCCTGATTGTTATAAAGATTTAGCACCTAATCCTTTACCAGGAGTAAGTTTGTGGGCGTTTTGTTGTAATTGTGGTTTATTCTGCACGCCTACAGGTTGTACATTTGTTTCTGACTGTGGTCCATTTTCTCCTCCTTCTACATGCAACGTCCCTTTGGGGTGTCTTAATGGCCCTGCGGTGGTAGGCGGGTGTGGAGGTTGGCCAAACGCGATTTGGGATAAATTTAGCAATCCGTTAGGTACCGGTATTTGCGGGTGCGGATAAATTAGCGTCATCGCAAGACGCAAATTCTAATGCATTGTTTTATTTGCTTATTATTTGAGTCCAATTTTCAAGTGTAAGCTCTTGTGGTCGTTTTGTTTCAAAAACATAAGGAAGTCCCCCTTTAACATATGAACCAACAGAGGAACGGAGCATTTTGCGTTTTTGGGAAAAAGATTTTTTGGGGAGCTTAAAGAATTCTTGTGGCAGTATATGGTGTTTTTTGAAGAAATTGTCTGATATATTTTCAATTGCAATTACAGCCGAATCTATTTCTGGTGGTGGTGAAAAATTACCTTTTCCTACCCGGAACAAGATTTTAGGTCTGCCAAAAGCTTGTACCGAGAGTGCTAATAAATTCATATGAGGCGGCTTTGCGCATATGCGTTCCGCAACCTCTTTTTGGACCATCAATACCATGGATTGCGGCTTATTTGTCATTTCTTCAAGGAATAATCGCAGAAAGCGAGAAGTTATGTAGTAGGGCAAGTTTGCCACAATCTTGTATTTTTTTGGAGTTATAAATGTCATTCCGGGCTTGACTCGGAATCCAGAGTTTTTGGGAAAACCCGTGTTTTTTTTAAATGTTTTGGATGCCGGATCAAGTTTGGTATGACAAAGCAAAATATCCCCCCCCACAACTTCCAGATTTTTTGCATCTTCAAATTTTTCTTCCAGATACCGAACAAGCGCCGCATCTTTTTCTATGGCAATAACTTTTTTTGCCTTCTCAACTAAAAACTGCGTAAGAATTCCCTTTCCAGGCCCGACCTCCAAAACAATATCAGTTGGTTGAATGTTCGCAGACTCAACAATGTGTTTTGGTATGGCAGTATTAGTTAAAAAATGTTGACCAAGTCTTTTACCCATTCTCATATTTGCGTCATCGCAAGACGCTAATATTAAAATTATTCGAGAAACACGGAACCTTTTCCATCCGGCTCTCGTTCCTGTAACCAATCCAACATGTCCTGTTTGTGTTTTTCCGCTCCCTCAAAAAATTCTAATAAAAAATCACGCGACGTGACTGATGGAAAGTTCTTCTTTCCCATATAGTCAGGAAAACTGCTCCATCGGTAATTTTCTAAGAAATTCAAGGCTTCACTTGAATTTTGTATGAGACCATTTCTCCAACTAGGCGCATGAAGATCCAAAGGATTAAGGTGAATATAAAAAGGCACATAAAGAAAATGTGCTTGTTCTATAACATCAACAGAGCGATATCTCCCTTCAAAAAGTGCCCCGCTTCTTGTGTTTTTTGTATTAAAGTAACGGGCATAACCCATATTTAATTTTTTCATAAATTTTGGCACCGCATTCTCTTTACGCGGGGTAAGAAGCAAATGGTAGTGGTTTGGCATAAGGCAAAAAGCCAGTATGTCAACTAAAAGTTTTCGTGGCGCTTTTTCTATATTGCGTCTTCGGATGACGCTAATTTCAGGATTATTCGATTTCTTGAACTTATACCATGTTGAGTTTATTGGTTCTTCGTCATTAAACTCAAACATGTCGTGAATAAATCTCAAATAATCTTGGTTGTCATTAAAAATAACGCGCTTGTCCACACCTCTGTTTACTATGTGCTGTATGGTATCCATAGTAGCAATAATATTCTCTTATTAGCGTCATCGCAAGACGCAAACATGGTTTTTTAATCATATTTTACTGTTTTGTTTTCAAAATCAAGGTAGTTCGTTTCCGTGAGTTGTCGTAGTTGAATAAGATGATCTGGAATTTCTCGCAAAAACCGTGATGGTTCGTTCCACTGCACTTCTCCGTAAATGGTGCGGGTTTGTGCTGTGCTTAAATAAAGGCGCGTACGCGCGCGGGTAAGCGCCACATAGCAAAGCCGCCGCTCTTCTTCCATTTGCGCGGGATCACGCATGCTTAACGTATGCGGGAATATACCCTCCTCAAAGCCAGCCGCAAAAACACTATCAAATTCAAGTCCTTTTGCGGCGTGAATAGTCATAATATGAACGGCGTCTGCCGATGCATCAACCAAATCGGCGTCGGACACAAGTGCGGCGTTTTCAAGAAACGTGTCGATTCCTTGCGGAGGATCTAGAGTATCGTAGGCGCTTGTTACGGAAAAAAGCTCTTCTATATTTGCCCAACGCTCTTCTCCTTCAGGAGTGCCGTCACGAAGATAGTGTTCATATCCGCTTTTGGTGATGGCAACGCGCATCAGGTTGCTTGGAGTACTTGTGGCATATGCTGTTTCCAGAGTGTTTCTAATTCCCAAAAACACGTTGAGGCGGTCTTGTTCTTTCGAAGAGAGCGTTTTTTCCGTAAAATATTTTTCGGCAAGTACTGCTCCGATACCTCGCGGTGGGGTGTTGACTACGCGCCGAGCGCTTACGCGGTCACGAGGGTTTGCTGCAAGCTTGATATACGCAAGAATATCTTTGATTTCTCTTCGCTCGTAAAATCGTACCCCGCCTATAAGCCGATAGGGTATATTGCTTCGGAGAAACGCTTCTTCAAGCACGCGCGATTGGGCGTTTGTGCGATAGAGCACTGCCATGTTACAGAACCCCGCGCCTGTTTTTTGCAACCGCGTTATTTCACGCGCTATGAACGCGGCCTCTTCGCGCTCGTTTTGCATGACACTGATTTCCAAAAGCGGCCCCTCGCCGCGCTCGGTCCAGAGGTTTTTTTCTTTTCGCTCCCTATTTTTTTGTATAACCGCGTTCGCCGCTTCCAAAATAATGCCGGTGGAGCGGTAATTTTGTTCAAGGGTTATTATTTTTGTCTGTGGCCAGTCGCGCTCAAACGAAAGGATGTTTCGGAAGTCCGCTCCACGCCAACTGTAAATTGCTTGGTCTGTATCCCCTACCACCATGACATTATTTTCACCGCCAGATGGCCCCGCCAGAAGTTTTGTAAGAATGTATTGAATGTGGTTTGTGTCCTGGTACTCATCTACTAAAATGTAACGCCATTGATTTTGCCATTTTGCCAGTACGTTCGGATACATGTGAAAAAGGGTCACTATTTTTAATAATAAATCATCAAAATCAAGGGCATGCGCTTCCTCAAGCTCTTTCTCGTATTGCTGGTATATACTTATTATTTCCTTTGGGTACTGATGGTCTTCTTCCTGTTCCACCCCTTTTTCTTGTGGTTTTGATTGTGTATTTTTAAGCGCGGATATGATATGGCGCACGCGCGCGGGCTGGAACTGTTTTGGATCAAGCTGACGCTCTTTGATGATGCGTTTGACTATGCTCTGTGCGTCGTCTTCGTCGAGAATGGTGAATGAACGCGGTATGCCAATATGATGTCCGTCTCTTCGTAACAAATACACGCCAAGCGCGTGGAAGGTGGAGACAAGCGGAACACCTATCTTGAAGTTTGAAATGAGTTGCATGACTCTGCTTTTCATTTCCCCAGCCGCTTTGTTGGTGAAGGTAACAGCAAGAATAGTATCTGGTTTTACGCCTTGGGAAATAAGATAGGCAATGCGATGCACAAGCACGCGCGTTTTTCCGGATCCCGCGCCTGCAATAACTAAAAGAGGGCCGTTCATGGTGGTAACAGCCTCTCGTTGGGCGGGGTTTAAGTTTGATAAAATATCATTCACAGGTTTGTGGATATCCCTGTACGGGGCACTGGAGATATGGTAGCATGTATTCCACTGGTATACCATCCTGGAAGGTTGAAAAATCCCTTATTTTGCAAGCATTTCTGTTCGGTTCGCATTACCATTAGATTTGATTTCATTAGTACTCAAAAACAATCTAAAGGGCCTTTTTATGTTCTCCAGAAGGTCCTCGTTCTCTTGGTTGCTGGTGTTATTGCAGCAGCGTTTCCGTTTCAATATGCCGAGGCGGGTGTTTTTTCCTTTTTTGGATCTCTTTTCACTGGCAACAGTAACGAAATTACCGAAGAGGAATCACAATTGCAATCAACGTTACTTACCTCACTTCACACAATGCCGCTCCTCAACGCGCCCGTGAACGTGGACGGCGCGAAAGCCGC
>MHNO01000005.1:46271-57358 GCA_001819815.1 Candidatus Ryanbacteria bacterium RIFCSPHIGHO2_02_FULL_45_17b
AAGACGCCGTTATTACAACAGATCGTATCACGCTTTACACGGTTCGCGAGGGAGATAATATGTCGGTTATTGCGCGGATGTTTGGTGTTACGGTGAATACTATTTTGTGGGCGAATGATATCAAAAGCAGTAACCTTATTAAGGCGGGGGATGTGCTCATTATCCTTCCTGTTTCAGGGGTGAAACATGTCATCAAAAAAGGAGATACGCTTTTGTCTGTTGCGAAAGAATATCACGGAGACGTTGAAGAAATAAGTACATTTAACGGTTTGGAATCCCGCGCAAACCTCGTTGTTGGCGAGGAGATTATTATTCCAAACGGAGAAGTTTCCTTGCCGGCGCCTTTGCGGTCTACAAAAACCCGAAGCACTGCTTCTGGGAGCTCGTTGCAAAATATCGTGGGGTATTTCTTAAAGCCTGTTGCAGGGGTTCGTTCGCAAGGAATTCATGGGTACAATGGCATTGACTTAGCGGCTTCGTGCGGTTCTTCAGTATATGCTTCTGCCGCCGGTACGGTAATTGTCTCAAAAGCTTACGGTTGGAACGGAGGTTATGGAAACTATATAGTTATTACACATGCCAATGGCACGCAGACTCTCTACGCGCACAACACATCAAATGTGGTTTCTGTGGGGCAGTATGTAGCACAAGGACAAGTAATTGCGACGGTCGGCTCCACGGGGCGCTCCACAGGTTGTCATGTACACTTTGAAGTGAGAGGCGCAAAAAACCCCTTTTAAGCCAGGAAACTCACAGACATTATTTTTGAGCTGGGCTCTAATAAAAAAACCCGTCCAATGAGGCACGGGGGGGGGTTGTGTTAATCTTTGCGTACGTCGTTAATGATTTTGCGTATTCTGTCCGCTACACTTGAAACTAAGATCAACGGAAAAGTGCGGTCAGACAGCTCTTCTGTAAATGTCAGTAACTTGTGTTGTAATAATTTCAGTTGTCCACGAAGGCGCTCATTTTCTTCCCAAGTAACAGCAAGGTGTTCTTTAGTATTTTTCAATACGATTTCTTCTATAGTGCAAGAGACATAGTACTTCTCCTTTCACGGCAGGTATTTTTGTTTCCATTATGTTACCTTGGTACATGGCATTTGTCAATCTCCATTGATTTTATGAGTATTATATGCGTGAATAGAGAAAAGCATTTTAAAGAGGAGGTTTGCAATGAAGGTAAATGGTTCTCGTTCTTATATTGAAAGCAGGGAAGAATTTACACTCTTTTTACGGAATCCTGAACGTGTTCATTTTGTGGGCATGTCAAATCCGTGGTATCTGGGGGTACAAGAATGTTTTGTGAAACTGGAGCACACGCACTTTTCTCCGGGAACTTCAAAAAACAACGAGTTTTATTTGCGGCTTTTAGTTTGGATGCAGGCAATCTGGACAGTAGTAAGCGTGCCTTCTGCCATGTTTCCCATTGTTGAAGGTATTAGCGATGAATGCGGATTACAAATCGTAAAAGGCGTTCCTACCGCAATAGTAAACAACGAGGCGGAATGTCTTTTTTTACCCCCGTTTCCCGATACCGTGTTTACGTTGTTATATAAGCCAGATAATCCGGTCTATACGAGTGATGCCGCGACGAGAGAGAAGCTGGTTCTGGCGGAACGACAAGCTGTTGATAGAATGATTTCGTGCCAAGGTCAAAAAAAATAAAAAACAAGGACTCACGGGAGTCCTTTTTTGTTTCTTAATTTCTCACCTTCGGACGATATTGCGCAACTAAATGGATAAAGAAAAAAAGCCGCTCCTATTAAGAACGGCTTTATACTTGTTGCGCCAGGAACTTTTTAGATAAACGTTCGTTCCTCAATCATTTGGAAACGAGCCCCCCTATAAGGGATTTCAGGGCGATCTACTTCTTCTAGAAACATCTTGAGGTCACGATTTGAGAGTTTACCCGCATGCGTGCCACACTGTGGGATATATATGACAGTAAGCTCCTGTGTTTCTGTGTTCTCTACTACTCCGAGTACGGGATAGATGTTGCCTTTGAAGTGACGGTACACGCCGGGTTTCACTGAGTCGCGGGATAGGGTATCCTCTGCCATAGCATTCTCCTTTCGCTGAGTTTTACATGCAATCTAACACAAGTGGTCGGTGGTCAGAAACTTCCGGCTCAGTTGGCACGTCAAAGTTGAGAACCTGCAAACCTCCAGACGCAAGCATATAATCCGCATAGCGAGGATTTTTCTTGTAATAACTGGTACGCGTGTCAGTATAACCCCTTGTTACAACCAAATCGCGCAGGCCGAGATTTGCGAGAATATCAAACGTTACACTGGTTGGAAGAACATTAAAATCACCACAGACTATGATATCGTCATTTTGTTGCATAACACTTCTAACCAAATCAGCTAGGGCGGTAGCTTGTGATTTCCTTTCAGGGGTGTCACCTTTTTTGTTTGGAAGCCATAGACCATGCATGTGTGCAACCACAAGCGGTTTGTTGGTATCATGTCGCCATAATCGCACGCAGTGTGCATTGCGAGGCAGTGGTGGATTACCAAAAGCCGCAGATCGGTAAGTGCCGTACACAAATCTTACCTCCTCCCCGATAATGGGAAGACTATTACGAATAAAAGTGGCAAGTCCATACCGGACCTTATGCGTTGTCGTTATGCTATCATTGAGATGGCCCTGTGCTGCCGGATAGAAAAATGCTTGATAATCCCACAGCATCGCCTGAATCTCGCTAAAGAGATGAGGATGTACTAATGGACTTTTTGTTGAGAAGTTATAATTAAGGATCAATGAAGAGGGTACGTCCGGGGGTGCAGAATACATTTCCTGTAAGCACAGGATGTCTGCATCCACATTCCGCAGGAATTCTAAAAGAGGTTCATGAACTCTGCCTCCCCAACAGTTCAGTGAGACGATGCGTATCGACATACATATTCTCCTTTCCAGTTGGATGCTACCATATGTGCCACAAAAAGCCACACCTTTTGCAATAACGCTGGTACACTCAAGGAGTTACTAATTTCTCACCTTCGGACGATATTGCGCAGCTTCCAGAACGTGATTTTCTTCTATTTCTTCGCTTCCTTCCAGGTCCGCTATCGTGCGGGCCAGTTTTATTACACGATGATACGCCCGGGCGGAGAGATTAAATGTGCGCGCGGCGTTTGTGAGTATGGTGTTGACGGCGGGTGATAATTTGCAAAATGTTTCAATGTGTCGCGGACCCATTTCACTGTTCGTGGTGATGCGTGTTTTTTTAAAGCGTTCGGTTTGTTTGTCGCGCGCGGTTATAACGCGTTGTTGAACAACGCGCGAAGATTCCCCGGTCGATGTGCTTGCGGCGAGTTTTTCGTGTTCTACCGCGTCTACATCAACCCACAAATCAATGCGGTCGGTAATCGGTCCTGAAATTTTACGCGCGTAGCGTTCTACATGATGCGGCGCGCATACGCATTCTTTTTGCGGGTTGCCTAGGTTTCCACAAGGACACGGGTTCATGGCACCTACAAGAAGGATGTTTGCTGGATAGGTAATGCTTCCTTTCGCGCGTGAAACTGAAATCACACGGTCTTCCAGGGGCTGACGCAAAGCTTCCAGCACGCGTTTGTCGAATTCGGGAAATTCGTCCATAAAAAGAATACCGCGGTGCGCGAGGGTTATTTCCCCCGGCCGCGGGAACGTGCCGCCGCCCACAAGCGCTATGTGGGACGCGGTGTGATGCGGACTTCGAAATGGGCGTTCTGCGACAACGCCGCCTTGTTTTGTGGCAGTGCCTACAATGCTATGTATTTTTGTTATCTCAATTATTTCTTCACGGCTTGGTGGCGGTAAAATAGAAGGAAGCGCGCGGGAAAGAAGTGTTTTTCCGGATCCGGGCGGACCCGAGAGAATAATATTGTGGGCGCCTGCCGCCGCAATTTCGAGCGCGCGTTTTGCCGTTTCTTGCCCGCGCACATCGGCAAAGTCATTGTAGGAAAGCGTTTTTGATAAAAGTGTTTCTAGCGCTGGTGGAGATGATTCGGGAAGGAGCTCTTTTTTTTCTAAATGATACAGGGCGGCAAGAAGTGTCGGCACTTCAAACACATGAATATCACCTGCGAGAGCGGCTTCTTTCCCATTACCGCAAGGCACATAGAGCTCTGTAAAACCAGCTTCTTTTGCGGCAATCGCAAGCGCCAATCCCCCGTGGATGGGGCGCAGAGATCCATCAAGCGCAAGTTCGCCGAGAAACAATTTTCCTTTCGGATCAAATTTTGTTTGTCCCGAGACCAAAAGATACGCAAGCGCGATGGGCAGATCAAACGCGGGTCCTTCTTTTTTAAGATCCGCGGGCGCAAGTGATACTGTTACATGGTGATTTTTTTTCTGAGGCTGGCGTGCGCCACTGTTTTTAATGGCGGCCGCTATCCGATGACGCGATTCATCTACCGCTTTGTCGGCAAGCCCTACAATAGAGAGAGAAAAAAGTCCGGGCGAAAGATCAATTTCCACATCAATAATTTCACCATCAATACCCACAACTTCGGCCGAGTGCAATTTTACGGATGACATGTTCTTATTTTTAGCATCATTTTCAGGTTCCTACAATGTTACAATGAGAGCATGTGAGTTCTGGGTATAAAAAAGAGGCGACGGGCGCCTTTTTTATTTCTTTTCCTTCTCAAACACCCTTAGCCGAACCCTAGCCCCAACCTAAACGAAAAGCAAACTTGTGTTCCGCGTATTATGTACTGACATGCTTCCATAAAAACTCTATGAGTTTTCGTTGTGTTTCAGCAATCCGCTCATCTTCTATCAGAACCGCGACCAGTGTCGAGTAGGAAACAAACAGCACACGTGGGCCGTCAATCAACACGTCCGTCTCTATCTTAAAATCTGCCGGCAAAAATTTTGTCTGTCCCAAACCCTTACGATACTCCTCTTTTGCATACTGTCGCCCTTCAGGAGAGTCGTCAACTATATCGCGCATCTGGCCACCCGACTGCCGTAACAGCGCAAAAAAATCTTTATTCCCCTCACGTGAAAAATGTTCATACACATTTGTCATTGACGCAATGCCAAGTAACGTGCGGTGTGTGGCAAAAATTTCACTGTAGGCATTTTTAATGCCCTCTCTACCTTCAAAAAACTGGACTCGAGGCCTACCAGAAGCCGTTTTGTAAAGAGACTCCATGTAAGGAAGCGCTTTTTCGAGTTCTGCCTCCTTTGAACGCAGTATTCCAAGGATTTTGCGTGGGGGCTTCGCAGAAAAGAGCATCCGCTTGTTCTTTGGCTGTTTTATAATAACACCCTTCTTGATGAGACCATCCATAACATAATATGCTTTTGGACGTTTAATGCCGGCTTTTTGGGCAATGTGAGTGATAGAATCTGCACCCAATTCGAGGGTGGCCTTATACACTCTTGCCTCATCCTCACTAAAACCACATGCCTGTAGAATATTTGTAAAATCGTTCATGCATACATACTATCAAAGCGTATATTATTTGTCAACTATTTTGACGTAAATAATATTTATATATAAAAGAATAACCTTATTTTATAATGATACATAGAGAATTATATACAAAATTAAACTGTATTTATTGACATATTTTTGAATTGGATGTATCATTCCAGCGGAATAAATGATCGTTGAAAGGAGCTGTTTTATGCCAATTAGCGAAGATATTTGGTTGGCGTTAGCCGTGTGCTCTATTGTACTACTTGTCGTTTTCTCGCTTCTGTTCTTTCTAGGTTTCCTCCCGGCGTGTGCCTGGTTAGCCCCAGCTAGTACCTTCTGTCGCATCTCCATAGATATTGGCTTTATCTCTTGGTTTTCGCTCTGGCTGGTAGTCGTTTTTGCTGTTTTGAAGTCGTAGCCAATTCCCTTATGCCCCCGACAATGGTTACCGGGGGTTTTATTTAATATTCTCCGCCTTCAATTATGAGAGCCGCACATGCAGCTTGCCGCGGGGTCTGCTTCTAAGCGTTCTTCCGGAATATCTTTTCCGCAGTTACATTTTCCGTAGGTGCCGTTTTCAATACGACCAATCGCATCGCGTACAGCCGCAAGTCGTTTTTCATACGTATCTTGAAGCGCAAGTGTTTGTTCCATGTCCTCAAACTTATCCGCCATTTCATCTTGAGCGGAATGTTGTTCATTACGTTCATTGAATTGCGGTTCCCAATCATCGGGGTTAGATGGATTACGTCGCCCAATTTGTGAAAGCTGTTCCTCCAATTTCTGCTGTTCTTCTTTGAGTTTTAATTTGAATTTAGCTATGTCCATAGTGAGCTTTATTGTATATGAAATAATATATAGTGTCCACTTGTGATTATCTCGGGGGTGCGACAAGAAGTCGCCCCAGGAGTACATCCATAAATTCATCCGATGTTGCGATAATAAGAAACCGTTTAGCAAATATGCCGTAAGAAAACGTGGTATGTTCTTGAAGAGGTACGGAGCGTACATCTATATTCCGTACGACGTTATCAGTAAAAAGAAGGAGCGGTTGGGTAACATCCGCGTCAAAATACAGATTCCGGAAATCCAACATAATATCTTTTTCCCAGCCAAGCATGTGGGCAAACGCGCGCTCATGATCTTTAAGTTCTAGCAAAAAGCCTATATCTGCGCCGTCAGGCCGGTAATACACAAGAATATCAAATTTATCATTCAGATTTTCAAGGAAACCATTTGGGGTTTTGAAATCAAGCGTTTCCATAACATCTTTTATGGTCGCAAAGCGCGAACCCCCTCCAAATGATTCTATGCGGACAATGACATGCTTAATGGAACGGGACGGCAAGCGGTCTCTGCGTGCGGCTTCCAATTTTTCAAGAAGACCCGCCCGATCGTCATCGCGTATGGTGATAATTTCGCGTTCCTCAACAGGGATGAATGCGCGGTCAGGCGTTGTTTCGGTGGGCGGCAGAGTGTCTGTGGTAAGCAAAAATACATACACCCCGTAACTGATGGCCGCTACCACTACCAAGAACACAAGTCCCAGCACGCCGCGAAACCACGCTTTTTCAGTTACCCGTTCACGATATTCAAATTTCTCCGGATGCTCTTGCGCGTATTCATGTTCCTTGGAAACAAGATCCAAAAATGAAATATTTCGGTCTTTCAAGTATTGGGCCGCATCCTGTTTCATGGTGTGTAATTTTGGAAGCTTGTTTTCATTTTCCAGCTGCGGCTCGGAAGATGGCCGCACGGACTTATCCGGAATTTCCCCGGGTTTTTGCTGTTCGTTCATTCCTCTATTGTTGCATTGCCGAGATGAGATGACAATATGACGTGTTTCATGAATACAATTCGCTGTTTGTGCCAAGCGCAACAAAATAAGCGATAGTTGGATCAATAACTTTATAAATCAGACGCAAATTACCACCAACATTTATACTTCTATAGCCTTTGTATAAACCTTGCAAGGTGTGATTATTCAGTAATGGATGATGGGGGTTTTGCAGAAACAAATCTCGCTGTTTTTTAAATCGTTTCTTTTCACCCGGGCGGAGTTTTTTATATTGTTTTTCAAAATTCTTGTGGAGAAGAATTTTCATAACGAATTAAGATATTCATCCATTGCTTTTGGAGAAGAAAAAACAGGAGATATGTTTTTTTTGTTTTGCAAATCCCCTTCCGCCTCGCGAATTAATTTTTCTAACGTGTCATTCATGCGCGGAGACGTGGAAATATGCAATTCTTCATCACGAATAAACTGCTTGAGTTGCGCGTTTACAATAGCGCTCAAGGGCAACCCAAGTTCTCTGGCTAATTTTTGCGCCCGTTCCTTTACGTGTTTGTCTGTTTTAATATTGATGGCTGTTTTCATATACCTAAAGTATATACAATGGGTATTTTATTGTCAAACAAAATTTGAGTAGTATTCGTGCTATAAAAAATTACTAGTGATCTCTTCGATTGTGATGGGATGGCCGGCTTTGTTCGTGGCTTGCTTTGTGCGGCCGCGCGGCGCCCGGGTTCTTTTTGATTTCAAGAGTGGCGACGCGTTTGATGGAAAGGTTAATGCGACCCATTTCATCAATGCCTATGATTTCCACCGAAACCACGTCCCCCACATCTACCACGTCGGTCACCTGTTCCACGCGCATGGGCGCGAGTTCCGAAATATGTACCAAGCCTTCTTGTTTAGGCGCGAATTCCACCATGGCGCCGAAATTGAATATGCGGGTCACTTTTCCGGTAAAGCGCTGGCCGGCTTCATATTCTCGCGTTATTTCTTCAACAAGCTCTTTGGCTTTGGCGACTTGTTCTTGTTTTAAGCCCGTTATAAAAATATGGCCATCTTGTTCAATTTCAATTTGAGTATCCGTAAGAGCAATTATTTCGTTGATTATTTTTCCACCCGGGCCGATGACGTCGCGGATTTTATCTGGGTTGATGGTAATAATAATAATGCGGGGGGCGTAGGGAGAAAGTTCAGATTTAGGCTCACTGATGGACGCATCCATGGCATCAAGTATTTGCATGCGGGCTTCTCTTGCTTCTTTGAACGCATCACGAATGATATCAAGGGTAACCCCGACCACTTTTACATCCATCTGAATTGCGGTAACGCCTTCTCGAGTTCCGGCAACTTTGAAGTCCATATCTCCGAGATGGTCTTCTATGCCTTGGATATCGGTAAGCACTTTATATTTTTGAATGGTACCAGTCTGTTCGTCGGCGTACATAACGAGACCCATGGAAGCACCCGCAACTGCGCGTTTGATGGGAATGCCCGCATCCATCATGGCCATACTGGAAGCGCACACGGAGCCCATGGAAGAAGATCCGTTTGATGAGAGCGTTTCTGATACCAAGCGAATGGTATAGGGAAATTCGTTTTTGGGAGGAACAACCGCGCGCAGCGCTTTTTCCGCAAGCGCGCCATGTCCAATTTCGCGCCGGCCGGGGCCGCGCATGGGCCGCACTTCTCCCACAGAGAATGGAGGAAAATTATAGTGGTGCATGAAGTGGCGTTTTTCGCGCGTTTCCATTCCTTCAATAAGAAGCATATCTCCCGGCGCGCCTAATGTGGCAACCGAAAGAATATGCGTCTCACCGCGGAAAAATAACGCGGAGCCATGATGCCGTTCGAGTATATGCGATTTGGTAAACAGTGGTCGGATTTCGTTTACACGCCGGCCATCGGGGCGTTTTTCCATGCCCGCGACAGGGTCAAGAATATTTTTATGCAAAATATTATTTGTTGCATCTTCAAGCATTTCTTCCGCAAGCGCGCGGGGAGTGTCTGGAAACTCGGTTGCGACGTGTTCCATCCATTCTTTTTTGACGGTTTCACTGTCGTGTACGCGTGTTTGTTTCAGAGGGTCGTAGATGGCATTCTCCAAACGCGGCAAGAAGGGTTTCAAGGCGTTTGCGAGCGCTTCGGTTGGCTCCGGAAATTCTATAAATGTTTTTTGTTTTCCCATTTCACGGACAACGGACGTCTGAAATTCTAGCGCACGTTCAATTTCCTTAAGTCCTTCTCCGAATGCTTCCATGAGGCTGTCTTCCGAAACTTCTTTCGCTTCCGTTTCAATCATGTTGAGGTGTCCATGAATACCGCTGGTGAAAAAGGCGTCAAACGTGGCGTCTTTTCGTTCCTCATACGTTGGATTCAAAATAACGTGGCCTTCTTTTTTGATGGCTCTGATTGCCGCAACGGGGCCATTCCATGGAATGTTCGAGGTGCCAAGCGCGAGTGATGCCGCAAGAATGGCAGGTACATCGGGGTCATTGTCTTCATCAATCGACAATACCATCACAATAACCTGCACATCGTTCCTCATGCGGTTATCAAACAGCGGACGTATCGCGCGGTCAATGACGCGGCACATAAGAATGGCTTCTTCAGATGGTCGTCCTTCGCGTCGCACGAACCTGCTTCCAAGAATGCGCCCGGCCGCGTAAAATTTTTCTTCATAATCAACCACCAACGGAAAAAACCCTGTTCCCTCGCGGGCAGTTGCAGACATAACGGCTGTGGCAAAAACAACCGTATCACCGTAGCGCACTAACGCGGATCCGTTTGCTTGTTCGGCAAGCGGAGAAAACTCTGCCACCAACGGGCGGCCTCCAAACTCAAACGAAAATTGTTTTGTCTCCATATATTTTTTGCAGAGACACGTTGTTCAGATGTTAGACTACAACTATCAAAGTTATAATCTCGGTATCTGCCAGCGTGTTCCGCTTTTATTTTATAAGTTATGGTATCATTTTTTTGCTCCTTTAATCGCGATAAGAAATTTTTGAGGGCGTTCGGAAATATCTATAAACTCGTCTGCCGCTTCTTTTAACCGCGCTGAAGTGGATTTGCCGAATGCCATTACCTCTGCCCTGCGGCCGTGGCTTTTTAAATGTTCCACGAGCGGAATAAAATCCCCGTCACCGCTTACAATTACTACCGTATCCACAATTTCCGAGGTGCGAATGGCGTCAATAACGATACCCACATCCCAGTCTGCTTTTTTTGCGCCACCGTAAAATTCCTGCAAATCACGCACGCGGATTTCAATTCCTTGTTTTTGGAGCGCGTCAAAAAATGGTTTTTCTTCGCCCGTTTTAGTGCGTACTACATAGGCAAACGCGCGCAAGAGCTTTCTGCCGGAAATTGCTTCGTTGAGTATTTCTTTAAAATTTACCCGCGCGTTGTAAAGACTGCGCGCGGAGTGGTACATGTTTTGTACGTCAATGAACACAGCGACGCGTTGCGCGGGGTAACGTACTGATGCGATATCAACTAGTTCTTCTTCCGTCATGGTCTCTGTGTTATTTTTTCAAGCCAAGTTTTTTGATAACTACCTGATAGCGGCCTTCATTCTCTCGTGAAAGATACGTTAAGAGCTTTTTTCGTTGCGCAACCATCTTCAAAAGTCCGCGGCGCGAATGATTATCTTTTGGATGTTTTTCCAAGTGGCCCGCGAGACGGCCAATTTCTTCCGAAAGAACGGCAATTTGCACGTCCGAAGAGCCGGTATCTGTATCGTGGATCCGGAACTTGGAAATAATATCATTTTTTTCTTTTATGGGAATCATGTTCATATGATAGCATATGGTTCTGTATTTTGCAAGGTCGCTGTTATGTCGTACAATAAAACCATTCATCATCAATATAGCGT
>MHNO01000005.1:57398-69683 GCA_001819815.1 Candidatus Ryanbacteria bacterium RIFCSPHIGHO2_02_FULL_45_17b
TATCTTGAATATCTCGAAATCGAGAAGGGGCGGAGCAAGAAAACGATAGATAATTATGGCAGGTATTTGGGGCGATTTTTGAAGTTTTCCGCTGTCTCGGAACCTAACCACATAACGGATGAAGTTGTACGGAGGTATCGGTTATGGTTGAACAGGGAGAATCTAGGCCGCCGCACTCAAAATTATCACCTTATAGCTCTCCGTGGTTTTCTGAAATATCTTGTAAAACGCGGTATCCAAGCATTGTCACCCGAGGCAATTGAGCTTGCGAAAACCACAGAGCGTTATATTGATATGGTTGATGCGGATGATCTTGACCGTTTATTGAAAGCGCCTGCGGATGGAAATGCAACACCAGCTCTGCGTGATCGCGCGCTGTTGGAACTTTTGTTTTCCACGGGTCTGCGTGTTTCGGAACTCTGCTCGCTTGATCGCGATACAGTAAACCCAAAAAAAACAGAGTTTTCCATACGCGGAAAAGGCGGAAAAATTCGGGTAGTGTTTGTTTCTGAAAACACACGCGCCGCGCTCAAGGATTATCTGGACAGGCGAGGCGATGTGTCCCCTGCGCTTTTCGTCAGCGTGCCGCGCGGTTCTTCGGCTTCGGCAAAAATGAAAGAGCCTTCACGTCTTACTCCGCGCACCATGCAACGCATTATCAAACACTACGCCATTAAGGCGGGTATCTCAAAAAAAGTAACGCCTCATACGCTCCGCCACATGTTTGCCACGGATTTGCTTATAAACGGCGCGGATATCCGCTCGGTTCAGCAAATGCTAGGGCATGCGAGCGTTGCAACTACGCAAATTTATACGCACATAACAGATAAACAGCTTCAGGAGGTGCATAGGGCATTTCATGGCAGGCGCAGGGAGAAAAAATGATTCTTGTTTATTTTATCGCGTAGTTTTCCGCGGCGAATACATACTGGTCAATGAAGATTTTTGGGTAAGTAGATGGTGGACTTTTGAGGAATTCAAATGGCCGAATTCTAAGAAAAGTTTCAATATTTGTGCTTGTTTTTTTGTTATTTTTTTCCATATTCGTATCATTTTGGTACGAATTGCAAATATTGACTTTTTGCTATTTTTCGTGTATAATGTGACTTAATAAATCAAGCGCTTTTGACTGTGTTTGTCATAGTAGAAACGCTTGATAATATGATCGTTGAAAAAGGAGGTACCTATGGGTGCTTTAAGAATGTTGCTTAGTTTGGTTGGTCGTTTGTTTCAGCGTCGGCCTGCCGTGCCTGTTGCGGCGGCGCAACCAGTCCGTCGTATTAATGACGGATTGTATATCGCTTTTGGTTTTTTAGTTGCAGGGATCGTACTTGGATTCTTGCACTCTGGCGCGTGGGTTTTCGGTGGTATTGCCGGAGCGCTCGCGGTAGTTGCGGGCACTGGTGTTGAGGTTGTTCAACCGGACCGTGCCGGACATATGCAGTTCGGGCGGTATATTGGTTCTGTGGATCGTGGTTGGCAGTTTCCGATTTGGGGGTTCAGTGATTGTTTTCACATACCGGGGAAAGATATAAAAGTGGATTTGCCGAAAGAATCCCTTTATACAGGTGAAGAAACTGATCTTGGAGGAGGGATTCTTGTTATCGTCCGATTGGGCGAGACAGATGATGATCTGAAAAAGGCTGCATTGCGGTTAACGCGTGATTTTGAAGAGACAATGGGTCTCTTTAAAAAAATGGCGGCCGCAGAACTTCGGACAGTAGTTGGGAAACGGAGCTTCAAAGCTCTTAACAAGATCCAGGAGAAACTGGAAGAGGAAGCACGCACCTTACTCAAAAATGATTTTGCTGAGTATGGTTTTAAGGTCGTAGGTGTAAAAATTTACGACTTTACGGAAACAACAAAAAGCGAGGCTGCCCGAATTAGGAGTCATGGGCTTGCGCGAGCGGAAGTACGAATAAAGGAAGCGGAAGCGTTTAAAGATAATTATCCGCTTGCTATCGCAACTGTCGGGACTGTTCTTGCTGATGCCTTGGCTGGTGGCGGACCTAGTGGAAAAGGAAAAAAGAAACCGCAAGGGAAGCAGGAGGATGGCGGGGATGAAGCAGAAGACAAAACTGATCAAAATCCTGTTTCCGCGGTTGTCCAAGGAGTGGCAGATGCCGCTCGTGGACTTGTGGGCGGACGAAGAAGGAGGTCGTAAATGAATACTATCAGACCGTATGTTTGGATTGGCGCAGGAGTTTCTTGCGCCGTATGGCTGCTTTGGTTGCTGCTCGGAGGAGTGTTTTCCGCAGCGTCATCCATAGCACCATACGCGCAGGTTATAGTTGTGGTGGCGGTTGTTGTTGGGGTAGTAGCTTGGGTGTTGCGATACCCTGCAACAACAATAAACACGCTCGGGGACAACAATATTGTCTGGGGTCTTTTCCAGATAATCTTGGTGATCGGGTTCATAGTGCTATTCATCCAGGCGGTGCTATGGGTGAATAGCAACGAATTCTTGCTCTGGGCAGGGATTGATGCTTCCCCGCGCGTCCGAGCGTTTATGAGCGTGGTGGTGGTGGCATTGTGTCTTTTTCCGCTGCCGCCTTTCATTGAGTGGATAATTGACACAGAGGGAATTTTTGCAAAAGCGGTGTGGCGGACTTTGTTTGCTACTTCGTTTCTGCTTTTGGTGGCAAGCATCTTTTTGCCGAAGACCTTGTTTGACTCGGTAACTGGTGCACCTCTTGCAAAAATAGACAGTGAGGGGAATACCTTTTATAATCCAACCAAAAAGTTTTCCCCTGCTACTGGTGAGCCTTTGGAACCAATCACAACGGAGCAGGCGAAGAAAATAAAGCCGTGGTGGGAAGGGATATTTGGTGTCGTTCAAAAATGGAATGGGGATCGGCGAAGCATTGCCCAACAAGCTCGAGAGCTTGCCGCCGAGACAGCTGCATCATCCACCCCAAAGCCCGAGTGTACGCAGATTCAGCACGAAGACAGCGTGTTGTCTGGTACAAGGGCTATAACTACGATGATAACTGCAAGTGCTTGCAGGGAGTTCTATTTTGAACAACACGATTTCAGGGGTGTTGTGAAAATAGAAAAAAACCCCTGCGGGGGAGGTATGATGCCATTCTTCCAGAAGGTTAGCGGATCTCCGCAAATTTCTGGGTACCTAGGGGGGCCGGCGTGGATAAATCTGGACCGCGCTGGGACGAGAGTAGACTGGAAGGGTTTCATTGAGGTAAAGAAATCCATCCCCAGTCTTTGGGCAGTTACAAAACTCTCGTGCGTGCCGTGAGCACGAGAGAGTCAACTAACCCGCGTACGTTTTGTGTAAGCAAGCAGCTGCACAAAATCGTACGCGGGTTCTTTTTTGCTTGCAGAAAAGAGAACGTTTATATACAATGTAAGTACCAAGATGGCTAAGGTTCAAGAAAAGGCAAGGGCAGTTGAGTTACGGAAGAAGGGGTACACCTATAAAGAAATCATGAAGGCGATACCAACAATAACTTCTAAAGGAACGCTTTCTGACTGGTGTAATCAGATAATCCTTACTACAACACAACTTGCACGCATAGAAAAAAATATGCAATTGGGGCGAGATCGCGCTCGTTTTAAGTCTATTGTTACCAATAGAAAAAATAGGGAGCTTAGAGATGGACAGATAGCGAAGGTTGCACGAATGGAGTTTGAATTATATAAAAAAGATCCATTTTTTACTTTTGGACTTGCTCTATACTGTGCAGAAGGTGCAAAAACACAACGCCATTTCCAGTTTATGAATTCTGATACTAGAATCATTCAATTTATGATAAGATGGGTTGAAATATATCTTAAAATACCAAAGCAAGATTTGGGGCTCAGGTTATACATTCACAAAATCTATCAACATGAACATTGCGAAAAATACTGGGAAAAAGAAATAGGAGTATCAAAAGCAAAGTTTAGTCGTACTATTTTTAAGCCCACACCTCATAAAATTAAAAAGAACCCCAATTATAAAGGATGTTTTAGGGTAGATATAGGAAAAGTTGCTCCGTGGTTGAAAGTTATGACGTGGGAAAGTTTGTTTAACGAATCAATGCGCCCATAGCTCAATTGGATAGAGCATCTGCCTTCGAAGCAGAAGGTTTCAGGTTCGAGTCCTGATGGGCGCACAATCATAAAAAATCCCACCTGCGGGGCAAGTGGGTAGTTATTCGCTTATATAGAACAACTGTTCTCTTTTTATATCTTCAAAAAGAGACGCTTTTGCATAAAAATCTGGCATAGGGTCGCGGCGATACACGAGGATGATGAAGAGGTTAATCATAGACAGGGGTTCCAGGCAAATCACTTCGGTCAGCTTGCCGTCTCTTTTAACGAACGCGCGCGCAGCACATATACCGGAGGTTGCCTCTATGGTAACCCGCTCGATTATTTTACTTTCAAAAATCGTTTTTAGATTGTCTGTGAGGCTCAAGGGAATGGTTGTCTCCGTCACAATTTGCCGTAGCATAGACAGACTTTGAAGTTGCTCTTTTGTGACTTCTACAGAGAAACCTTGTGTGGGATATACCGCACGTTCATAGTAGAACCAAACATAGTAAAAGCCGAATTTTTCGTTCGTTTCTATGTATGACAAAGGAATGTAGTCCTCAAGATCTTTTTGCAACAGCTTCTCTGTTTCGGTTTCCACCTGGCGCAGTTCTTTTTCGTTTTGCAGATGAAACGAGAGACTTATGAGAATACAGAAGCTCAAAATAGTGACTCCCCAAAGCGTGTTTTTTTGCTTTTTCATACAAACCCCTCCCTTGGCAACGTTTAGTTTCGGTATAGCATTTTCCCTTTGAAATGGCTAGGATAGGCACATAAGGCATGAGACAGGAAATAAAAATTCCCAAAGAAATACACGAAATAGGCGGCGTTCTCCAAAATGCGGGTTTTGAGGCGTACGCGGTGGGCGGATGCGTGCGGGATCTTCTCATAGAGCGCGCTCCTGCCGATTGGGACATTACTACCAATGCTTCCCCGGAGGATATTCAGCGTTTGTTTCAGAATAGTTTTTATGAAAACAAATTCGGCACAGTGACGGTTGTTACGGAGAGTAAAAAAGATTCTCTCAAGCATGTGGAAATTACCCCATATCGCGCGGATGTTTCCTATTCCGACAAGCGTCATCCAGACGAAGTTTCATTTGTGCGTAATATTGAAGAAGATTTGAAGCGGCGTGATTTTACTGTAAACGCAATCGCGATACATCTAAAAGAATTACAAGTGGTGGATTTGTTTGGAGGGCAAGAGGACAGTAAAGAAAAATTAATTCGCGCGGTTGGCAACGCGGACGAGCGTTTTAAGGAGGATGCGTTGCGGTTGCTTCGCGCCGCGCGATTGGCAACCCAGCTTGATTTTGATATAGAACCGATTACCGCCTCTGCTATTGCGAAAAATGCCGGGTTATTGCGGTTTGTTGCCGTCGAACGCGTACGCGACGAGCTTTCAAAATTACTCGCAAGCGACATGCCCGATCGGGGTTTTGAAATTTTACGCCAATTGCAGTTGCTTCCATTTGTTTTGAAAGAATTGGCGGAGGGAGTTGGTGTAGGGCAGAACAAACATCATATCTATTCAGTCTGGGAGCATAATTTACGCGCGGTGCAATACGCTGCCGAAAAAAAATGGTCTTTGGAAGTGCGCATGGCGGCTCTTTTGCACGACGTTGCAAAGCCGCGATGTAAAAAAGGAGACGGTCCCGATTCCACGTTTTATGGACACGACGTAGTTGGCGCGCGTATGGCAATGGAGATATTGGGACGGCTCAAGTATCCGAAGCAGTTTATAGAAAAGGTTGCAAAATTGGTACGGTACCATTTGTTTTATTACAACGTGGATGAAGTTACGGAATCATCCGTGCGCCGGCTTATCGCGCGTGTTGGCTTGGAAGATATGGAGGATTTAATTCAGGTACGGATTTGTGATCGCATTGGTTCAGGCGTGCCGAAAGCCGAACCGTACAAGTTGCGGCACTTCAGGTTTTTAGTAGAAAAACTTTCTCGCGATCCGGTGTCGGTAAAAATGCTTCGCGTGAAGGGAGACGACGTAATGAGGATCACAGGAATTCAACCGGGCCCGAACGTGGGGTTTCTTCTCAATATTTTATTAGAAGAAACAATTGATGATCCTTCGTTGAATCAAAAACCAAAACTTGAAAAACGGCTACAAGAATTGGGCAAAATGACCGACGAAGAACTGCAAAAACTTGCGTCAGACGCAAAGAAAAAAACAATTGCTTTGGAAGAACAAGAAGTGGGCGATATAAAAAAGAAACACTGGGTGAAGTAATGTGTCGAGATTACTGAACGCCGCTCGAATATTTTTTGAACAAAATCCCGACTGATTGCCGCGCTTCGTGCGGCAGAACCAAAAGGGACATGGAAGTAAAAGTTGGAACTGAGGACTAAGATAATTCACCGCAGCCAGTTTTTTCTCTCAAAGAGGAGTATGTTTTTCAATAGGGGGTGGGCTATGGAGTGCCCTTAGTGTCATAGTATTGCCAGTAGTGTACATTTTTTTCTTTATACTTTGTAGGTGGCGTCTCACCTTGGATACCCCGCTAAGGTTCCCATATTTTAGGTTACGGTATCGGCTGGTCCGCGTTGCCTGTAGGTATCGCGCATCGCCAAAGGAGAAATTATAAAACGGTGGTGATTGCTCCCACTCGATGAAATTTATTTCAGACTATAAACATATTCGTTTATATGATGTGTTTCGCCGTGAATATTTTTGTACGCATAACGATAGAGAACACACTTGCCTGTAAGTTTTGCAAACATAATTACTCGCTGGGCGACCTCTACCGCTCCACGAGTCACTGTGTAGCCCGACGCGCCAACAACAGCTCCGGCAACGCCTGATAATGCCAAACCAGCAACATTGAAACCAATTTGAATTCTTTGAGCAATGTATTCAACTAAAGTCATCGCCACGTCTCCACCAAGCTCAATCATCACATTTTTCTTAAAGGAATTTCCTTTACTTACAATATTGAGTTGATTAAGTTCATTAAAAAATTCACTCCAAAATTTTGAACTGCCAGCTAAGTTTGCGTCATACCTATCTAGAAAAAGGAAAGGAACATAGCTTAATTTAATTTTTAAATATCTTATCCAAAAAATGATTCCTATTCCACCACCTATAAATAAAGTTGAAGATAATATTTGGGTAAATTCTGGAGGCAGTGATTTTCCAAAGTCTGAAATTACAATAATATAAATCCACGAGTAGAGTAGGGCCACAATAGCTAAAATTACCCACAAGTAATATCTATAGAAAATTTTATATTGCAGAGAACACCAACCACCATAGAGTCTTTTAGAAATTCTTTGACTTTCTTCCGGTGTTAAATTTACTTTATCAAAATATGAATCAAGCCAAATAGCTTCCTCAATTTTGAAAATCGTCATGAAAATAATCATGAAAACGATAACAATCACTAGGGTAATACTGCCCCATAAAATACTTGAAATTTGTAATTGTAGAAACGCCTCACTGGGATTTGTATTGAATTGCGATAGTCTTCCGAAAAGTTGAATAAGGAATAAAATCGCCAAAGCTGGCAAGGAAATTTTCAAAACCCTTTTTGTTAAAAGCTCACTTCGCGCCCGAAGCTGTTTTCCGATTTCTTGGAAAATTTCATCCCAAGATGGACTGGTAGAATTTTGACTCTCTGATTGCATATTATTTCTGATTTACAACCTATGCCGAAGTAACTGGCTGTCCTTTTGCAAATATAACAACTAATAAAGTAACAAAGCCGATAATTCCTACCATTACAAGATCAAAACTGAAAAGAAGGCTGATACCAGCCATCAAAAGATAGAAGCAGGATAGTAAAATTACAGGGATACCTGATATTTCTCGCTTTGATGATATTTTTATTTTTCTCTTAAACAATCCCACTATACCAATGAACAACAAGACAACTTGTAGCATATGTGTTTATACATGATAGTTAATAAAATAATCCATCGACTTTTTGCCCGCCCGAGCGTTCAGTTCCCGTCGCGCGGAGCGCGGCAATTAAGTTTGAATGGTCGGGCTGCTGGGAGTTGAACCCAGTCTACACGCACCCGAAGCGTGCGTACCACCGTCATACGCCAGCCCGTTACTGTATCTCTTATACCTCATTACTGCACTTCGCGCCATGTGGTAATTCCCCACCCTCCCGACGGGCCGCCTGTAAAATTGGCATTACTAATGCCGATTTCATAATTAACCTCTGCGTCGTTCTGAATATTAAGACCTTGCCCAAAGGCTGTTTTTATTATGGGATGGTTTAATATCTCCACAAATCCATACGCGGAATATATAGCATCCGTGTTTACATCGTTCTGGATAAGAAGAGCGGAAGGTGAAGCGCCGGTGTTGGTGCTCAATGTAATAAGATAGAGATAAATTTCTGCTCCTATGTTCCCTCGCAAACGTGCGTCATTTTTTAATTCTATGTTTCCATCCGAAATAATGAATCCGTCACTGGAACCAAAACTCGCGGGGTCCATATGAATTTGAGCAAAGTTCTGCATTCGTATAACCCCTGATACGTACAAGTTTCCCCGCAATAGCACGCGCGCTTTATTGCTCATGTCAAAATCCCCGTTAATTGCCATGCAATCCATGGTGGTGGTGGCATCCGCGCTCAGTGCGTAATCTCCGTTATAAGTCGTGCATCCATCTTCACCGTTTATAATCGCATTTTTCAATTCAATAAGAGTAGCGCTTGGGAAGGGATCGTTTTCAGTGGAAGGCGCGGGGCTTGCCATGTCCCAAGTGCAGTTTGGCGAATTGGGACTTCCGTGTTCCGTGTCTACGCTTCCACTTGTAAGAGTGTCGCAGGTAGCTTCCCGGTAAATACTTGACCCGCCTTTTATTTCAGTGGAGGAAGCAAATCCATGCACAACAACATCGTTTAGCGTTTGTGCCCATGCTTTTGAAAGTCTTGGAGGATTTTGTCCTATGGTTATTTTTTCTATGTATGTAGTCTCTTCTCCCATGTAGATGGCAAATCTCAAATTTTCGGGGTCAGAAAGATTATCAGGATGTTTTGCCCACACAGCGCCTGAACTAGTCCAATCTTGCGTATAGCGCACACGCCCTTCGGTATAGGATGAGGCGCCCTCCCCCTCTAATTCATAGTAATTGGTGGCGCTTGCTGAAGATGAACTGCCGATTATAATCCAGTAATAAAAATCTTTTTTTGTTATGCCGGTTGAATTGAAGGATACCGTCACGGCGTCATAGGCGCTTGAGCTTACGTCGGTTGCGGCAATGGTGGCGGAGCCGATGTCATTGTGATAATCAGGGTCGCCATTATCATCGGCAACCACGCGAACTTCTAAATTGCCCGGGGTGCCAAATTTTTTTATGTAGAAAGTAACCTTGTTTGGTTTTGCGGTACTGGCAGCTTTGAATCGTTGGGCAACATCAAGCCGGGAAGTTGTTTTGTGCAGGTCATAATGGTGACTGCCGCTTGTTTGAGACGCATGGGGTGTGTTTCCGACTCCCCCCGCCACAAAGGCGTCGCCGGTAATAAGTACTTCTCCGGAACCCACGCCCCGGATACTGCCATTTGATTTTACGTTTCCGTTTACGCGTGCCTTATTTTTCATATCAAGACCAAGATATCCTACCTGAAGACCATAATTGATCGTGCCGTCGGAGGTTGAAGGACTAAGAATAGTTTTTATTTTTCTCACACTGGCGGCGTAAGTGGCATTTGCGGTGATTTCTTTATTGTTTCCTACGGTAACTATGTCTGTGGTTTGGCTTTGGCCATCAAGGCTCAGCACTTCACTTGTGCCGATTGTCATTCCCTCGCGGATGCGATAGGCCGCATCTTCTATGCCTGCTTCCGCCAGAAAATAGCTCTGTTTTGCGCGCAATTGTTTACGGGTTGCGGATGTTTCTTCAAACGCAAATGACGTAAATCCGATGCCTATTGCGGTGGCGCCGACTAAAAAGAACAATACCGCGGTAAGAGCAACCTGCCCTTTATTCATGGAGCGCTGATTGTTTCCCCTTTTGTGTTTTATGTTATATGGCATGTGTTCCATGATCTAATAGCTTCTCCGCAGAACAGTCGTTGTATAAAAGGATTTATTTTCTATAGTGAGTTCTGTTCGAATGCTTTCCGATGTCGCGCCGTTTACTATGTGTCGAAAAACAAGATTAGTAACGGTAACGCTGTCTGATGTCAGGGTTTCAACCGCGCCCGTACCCTTTTTGATGGTAACTTGGTTGCTTGCGAATGAAATTGTTACTGTTTGCGGGGCTTCAGTAAACGGATCTATAGACGTTAACACCAGCGTGCTCGGGTGCGTGCCGAACGAGCTTGTGCCCGTGTCTACGGTTTGAGCAAAACGTATTTCGCGCGTAATGCGTTCAATCGCGGCTTCCGCGGATGAACGGATCGCGCGCTCTGTTTTTGCCTCTACAATAATGTGTGAAAGAGACGCAACTGCATTTGCCATAAGCACGATAAGCAACACCAATAGTGATGCGTAAATGAGTATTTCAATTAAGGTAAATCCTGTTTTGTTTTTTATGGAAAGATTCATGTTTTGCGTTTTTTGATCCCGCATCAAGTGTGGGATGACCATGCCATATAGCAGGGTCAATTTCCAAACATGTTTGTAATATATGTGCTCATGCTTTGTGTTGTCGTACCTGTTTGCGCGTGCCAGGAAACCGTTACGGTAATTTTTTTTGTGTCCGGATCCATGGTGCCGCTTGCGGCTATATCGTCGTTTCCATCACGATACACGTTTTCCAAAAAAAACCTGCGATCAAAAAGATCGTCAACAAAAACATTGGTGGTAGTTATGCTCCAGTTGCTTCCATCAAAATTCAAAAAATAATGTGTTCCCGCCGAAAGGGTGCCTAGTGATGATGCCCACCCGGCGTCTCGTTTTGACCGCAATACTTCAATTGTTTCTTCCATCAAAAAAGATGCCTGTGTACGCTTGGTGCTTTGCTGAACTAATCGGAGCGCTTGAGCGGTGCTGGCGTGTAAGCCCACGAGAACAAGAGAAATAATAACAGAAGCGACAAGCACCTCCACAATACTAAACCCTCTTTGCGTTATATGTTTCCCCATGTCGTTATTGTACACCAGCAAGTCCCGTGGAAACTACCTCAATGGTTTTTGTGATAGACGGATCATCTGTTCGTCGAAAGGTTATTGTTCCATAGGTGGCGGTTTCTCCCGTGAGTCGTTTGAATACGACAGCGTCTCCTCCACCGGTTAGAAGAAAGGAACTTATTTCAACAGACGAAGGAAGTGCGCGAACTTTATTTGAAGCACTTGCCGCGTTATAGGTATCGCCTGTAAAAAGCACAAATTGGGACGTTTCAAAATGAACTCCGTAAACGGAATCGTTTTCAGATGAGAGTGTTTTCGCGCGCGCTTCCTGTAAAAAAGAGACTGCTTCATCTACTGCGAGAGTAAAATCAGAACTCTGGCGCAAGTTAGAAAACCCGCTTAATACAATAACAAGAAGGATGACCGCAATTGCGATAACCAGCAACAACTCAATAATAGTAAAGCCACGCATGGTTTCATTATACCCTACACATGATATGATGGTAGAAATACTTGTTCACATGGTGGCATCCTGAAGATGTTTTACTATAGGACATGGTATTTGGTATAAAAGACATTCTATAGGACATCATAAAGGACATAAAGACAGATAAAAGACATTGCGTATAATATAAGACTGTTTCATGTGAAACACAGGTAATGTATTCAATAAAGAGGAAAAAAGGAAATATTGGGGAAGAAATCGTGGTTTTATATCTTAAAAATATAGGGTTCCAAATACTCGATCAAAATTATCTAAAAAAATTGGGCGAAATTGATATTGTTGCACAAAAATCACATAAGATATATTTTATAGAAGTAAAAAGCTCTGTTTTACAGAATTTTAATGGTTTCATAGATACTAATGGAGCCGAATCTTGGAAAATAAGTGTTTCATCTGGGTTAGACCATGTTTCACATGAAACAGATGATGCTATATTTAATCCGGTTTGGAATATGACAAACAAGAAAAAATCAAGTTTTTCAAAGATAATAAAGATATATTTAGCAGATAAATATGGTGAAGATATCCCAGAATTTCAAATTGACCTTATGTCTGTTTTACTGGATTTTTATAAAAAAATAGCTTATATTAGTAGAATTGAGAATATTTTATTGGAGAGAGGTTGATAATATTATTGAGTTTCACATGAAACTTATTTGCCATGAATTACGAAACACACCCTCATCCGATGAACGTCACGCGAATTAAT
>MHNO01000006.1 GCA_001819815.1 Candidatus Ryanbacteria bacterium RIFCSPHIGHO2_02_FULL_45_17b
TTGAAAAAATATCAACTAAACTCGGACTGGAACAGACACTTCATGCACCGGGAAGACCAAAAAAGAATGGGGACTGACCCCATATTCATATTCATATTCATATTCCATATTTCAAAACATATGTAATCATTGACTGTTAGTATTGTAGCCGGTGATATAAAACCATAAGATGTTAAGACAATACTTTTTCTAACTTCCTAGAATCCCGATAAATCTCTGAAAACACCCCAATATCCGCAATCAAGCGGTGTAAACTCATTCCGGCTCCCGCAAAAATATTTGGAAGCAGTCTCGAGATACATCGGGGCTGTTTTCGTTTGTGCACTGACTCATTTAAGAACACTTGTTTTTCTTTTATGATGTTGTACAATTTCTCAAGATTCATTGAATGGAAGGAGGTTGTAATGCGCAATGGCGAACCGGGCATGTTTATAGGTCTTAGCACCTTACGAAACGGCTATATGCAGATGCAGTGGAGCCGCGTTCAGATGTTTTTGGTCTTTAACACAATTGCTCTACCGATCGTGCTAGGTACAGGCCAGCCGGAGGTGGTAAAGTTTTTCATTAGTTTGGTTGCGGTACCAATTCACCTGTTATTACTTAATGCTGTATTACGTGCTAATGTAGGACTCTAGTTCGGCTTGAAAAGCTTGATGAGGAAAGTGAAGATGGCGTACGCATTTCTTTTTTCAGCGGTGCCGATTTTCAAAAAGCTAGGAACAGCTGGTTTGCGAGCAGGGTGATTTTTGGAACGATTGGCGTCGGTGTCATTACTATGTGGATAGAAGAAACGATTCGTCATGGATTACCATATTTCACAAGCTAGAGGGAGAATCTTATGGAAAAGGCTGTATCTAACAATGCGCTAGAATGGATTGAAAAACAAATTCAAAGAGATCAAAGGAGAGAGAAAATACTGACCCCAATAACCTGGGTAATCATCATTCTCTGGATTGCTGTGCTTTGGAGTTTGCCTGTTCTTGATATGATGGGAAAACTTCATTAACAACTGCACAAATCATGTTTCCCACCATTTTACGCTCTGGAGTTATCCGGAGCGTTTTTTCTTTTTCAATATTATCAACATGACATTAAGACGATACTTTTTCTAACTTCCTAGAATCCCGACAAATCTCCGCTAACACGCCAATATCCGCAATCAAGCGGTGTAAACTCGTTCCGGCTTCCGCAACAAGTCCGGAATTTGAGGTATTAAACCCCTCAAAAACCTTGAAGATACAAGGCAAAACGGCGGTTCCATAAGAGCCAGCCGTTTTGTTATACACGATACTCTCTGGGTACACCAATCTCTATAACCTGTCACGAATAGTATAGCTGATTTTATATTTTATAAAAAAAGGGGATGGACATCTCCATCCCCCTGCATGCTCTACTTAGGAGGTGCAAATCTTGCAGTATTTGCACCATCCATGACCGCTCCCTCCTTTGTGATTCGCCGTTCCACATTTTCCACTGTGTGAACAGTCCTTTGCCATTGTTCTTCTCACCTCCTTTCACTTTGAGTATATTTCTTCTCAACCCTACGCTACCATGCATGCTTGTCAAGTACATATGGCGTTTTTGTTTTGGAAAAGAAAAAAGCCCGCACGGATATACCGTTGGGCGATTATGTGAGTTTGTGTTATTTCTTGATGTGCGTATTGAGCTTTTCGGCGTTAACTAGCGACTTCAAAATCCTCTCATACGGGATATTGTTTCTGCAATGGCGCATGGATATGCCTCGTGGCACTTACGAATGAAATAACCCGTAAACGAATATGTGCCATTGTTGTTGTTTTTCACAAAGTCGTTCAGTTCTGCTTCATCCAAGTAAAAATCATCATCCTGAAGAAAGGCACGAATGTCGCTTCTGCGGAATGCTCCCCAGTGTCCTCGTGTTTGAGCAAACTCCACAAGATGAGTTGCGAGAATTTCACGTTCGGTTTGTCCGAATGTACTTGCAAAACCGAAACTCGTATCAATCTGTAAAGGCGATATGTTGCTTCGTTCTCTTTCTAGCGCCCATCGTCCGACTTCATCACAAAGGGCTTCGGTGGAAATACCGGCAACACTTGCCAAATGGAGAGACCCCACAAAAAGATTGCGCACTATACGCAAGATATCAGTGGTGTCCAACGGTAATCCGTGGTCAACAGATTCCACAATACCCGCCAATGAACCGACGTTTTTGGAAAGATGTTTCTGCAGATGGTCGAAGGCAAATGCTCTTGCCTCCTCTGGTGAAACATTTTTCAACCTTGCCGGGTAATTGGATTCGTCAAATTGCCATATTTCGTCAATGAGCTTGGCGGTTTCTTGAAGATTCATATTATACTCCTTTTGTTCTGTAAGATTCCCCTGGAAGCTACCACGATTTACAAATCAATGCAATGTTTGTGTATGCAAATCGATGGGAGGTCATCAGATGAGAGTGTGTTTCGTAATTCAAAGTCATATAGACTGAACAGATTTTTCTTCTATCTTTGTGATATACTGTGGATATGGGTAAGCTATCCGGATGTATATATATTGCTTTGCTGATTTTTTTTAGCGGAATATATGTAGGAAACATTTTTGCAAAGTCCGATTTTGTTTTGCCTGATCCCGGGTTAACACCAGAGAGTCCTTTTTATTTTTTGGATCTATGGGATGAAAACGCGCGCTTGTTTTTTACGCGTTCGGATTCTTCGCGCCTGAAGCGATATGAGGCGCGCATATTAGAGCGTTTGAGCGAGGCGGACGCGCTGGCGGGCAAAGGTATTTCAGCGACACAGCGGGCGTTGGAACTGTATCGCGCGGATGTGCCGTTTTTTTATGCCACAGCAGAACGTCTGGACGATGATCTTATTCTTGCGGATGCCCTTCGCATGGCGCTAGAGCATCTTGATGCGCTTGACCATATTTCTGAACGCACGAATTTTGAGAAAAAGCGTTTCGTCGTAACTACCAAGATAGTTGTTATTGAACAGCAGTTGCAGTCGCTCCATTCATTTGCGAAACGGGATCCCGCAGACGCGCTTCGTATATTTGGGGATGCATTGCAACGGCGCATGGCACGCATTCGTGAAGTTGCCATTGACGACCAAAACAACGAAGAAGCGTTCAATGAATATGCCGCATATATGTCAGAAGCGGATCGTATAATAGGTGACGGAGACATGGTGGAAGTTGACGGGTTATCCCCGGCAGCTTTTTTGGCCCGAACGGTACGCGGTCATGAAGAAACACTTTTGGGTCCGGTGCGTGAACGCATTGCTTTTACGCTGGAAAAAGAACTTCTTTTGGTGGTAAATGGCGTTAGGAATCTTTCAGGAAAAGAACATATGCGTATGTTGCCGTTAGTATTGCCGGTAACTCCTTTTACGGAAACTTCTACTTCATCTTCCACACCTTCTGTCGCAACATCTTCCAGCGCGCTTTGATATTTTTTTTAGAATGTTATAATAAAAACATGAAACACACATACACAAATCAAGGCAATAGCCTTATTATTATACTTATAGTTCTTGGAGTTATTATCGGCGGTGTTCTCTACTATAAAGGGGCAAAAAGCGAAAAAGACGCGCTGGAAGCGTCTCTGCCGTCTTCTTTTGCTGATACGAACACTTCGCCGGTAATGGAAAATGCTTCTCCTGAAATAGGTGCTGAAGATACTATGATGGAAGCGGCCCCTCTCAAAGAATTTGCGGTAGAAGGCAAGAATTTTGAGTTTTCCGTAAAAGAAATTCGCGTAGCAAAGGACGACTTTGTTCGCGTCAATTTTACGAGCATGGATGGCACGCATGACTGGCGTGTAAGCGGGTACGATGTCGGAACTGCCGTTGTTGATACAGGCAAAAGCTCGTCCATAGATTTTAAGGCTGATACCGTGGGGACGTTTGAGTTTTATTGCAGTGTGGGTAGTCACCGGCAAATGGGCATGGTGGGGAAGTTGATTGTGGAATAAGCCATAATGGCATTCATTACAAACTAATTTGAGTTTATGAGCATAATACTATTTTCGCTGTTCTTGGTGATACTTGGATTTTTGGTGTTTGTGCGGTTCAATGAACGCAGAGTATGAGTTTATAAATTGAACTTTGTCCGAAAAACTTTTTAGCGGTGAGTACCGTTCTATAACTGAAGTCGAAACGATGCTGTTTTTTATTTTCAGAAAGGAGAACGTATGCCAAAAAGAGAAACAATAGAGAAGTTGCATGTGGAAAGAAGGGTGTCAAAACGCTTACAGCGTGATTGGGGGTTGAGAGAT
This sequence comes from Candidatus Ryanbacteria bacterium RIFCSPHIGHO2_02_FULL_45_17b, assembly GCA_001819815.1. GTDB lineage: Bacteria > Patescibacteriota > Minisyncoccia > Ryanbacterales > 2-02-FULL-48-12 > 02-FULL-45-17b. The sequence continues at coordinate 4,250 of MHNO01000006.1, forward strand.
GTAAGACGGTTTATTGCTGTTTGTCGACGAAAGGAGATAATTAGTACATCCGACGATCCTATCTATGATGGTTGGCGGGATTACAGCAGATACCACCACCCCTCATAACACAATACTTCAAACGGGCGTGCAAGATTGACGCCCGTTTTTCTTTTTGCTTATGTGCGCTATATGTCCAGAAAGTTCTTTATGTGGATGCTAGACTCCGTATCCTCCGGCGCAAGTTGGAGGAGTTTTCCCCCTCGGTTTAGCATCCATATAAGGGACTTTTTGTTTTTTATGGCTTGTTCACACCTTCAAGATAAGGGAGGGGCTTTCAATTCTTGACAGTATTTTTGGAACCTCTATACTGGCTAGTATATCATAATTATATATAGGGATATTGTCTCGCAGGGGAAACCGAAACAGTGTCGTGATTATTGAATGCAATATGAAGTGTTTTCCCGAGTACAATTCAATATCTTTGTGTTCAGAGCCGCAGTTTGCCCGCATGTTCGGGTGAACGCGGTTTTTTGATTTTTAGGTCGAACCTTATTACCCGTGAATTACGAAACACGCCCTCATCCGATGACCGCCACGCGAATTGATAATGAGTTGAACAAGATGTGTAACGTCTTGCGATGACCCAATTGGGTCATCGCAAGACGTTATATTGTGCTTGCATATGCAAATCGATGGGAGGTCATCAGATGAGAGGAATACATGTGTTTCGTAATTCACGGTATTACCAGCATTACAAATTGAATAAACAAAACCATATGAAACAAAAAATCGTATTAGGACTCGCGGCGTTGGGAACGGCGGCAGTAATGCTTCCTCACTCTGGCCAATGAGAGACTCTTCCCGAACATATCGCGGAGGAGTCTCAACTTTGGCCGGATTGCCGTTACAGACGGCGCGGTCAAAAAATAGTAATCCTTATAAAGGTCGAACGTAGTTAGTAACATTAAAAGTTCAACTAGTAAAACATAACGTATGAAACAAAAAATCGCATTAGGACTCGCGGCGTTGGGAACGGCGGCAGCAATGCTTCCTCTTTTTGCCGCATTTGAAGCGCATGTTATTAACGTAACAGCAAAGATTGAAAACGCGTTGAGAGTGGATCCGCATTTCTTGAATTTTGGGACAGTATTCCCGCAGGAAAAATTGGAGAAGCCGGTTGATATTCAGCTTTCTCAATCTTTTCAAGCCGAACCACGCGTAGATGATGTGGAGTATTTTATTCGCCAGAAACCAAAGTGTGGTATTACTTGGAACAATGGTACAGAGATTGATCTTACAGCTGACAGCAGTAATCCAGTAAACCATCTTTACACAAAGACTGGTCATTGGGTAAAGGACCAGGGTGCGTGGATGATTGATTGTGGTACACCTCCTCGTACACTTACTACAACCCCAAATGCAGAAACATGGGGTCCGCTTCCGGTGCTCTGCCCATATCTTTCCAAACACTCGGAAGTTGTACATGATGCACAAGGAGTATTTGTTGGCTACGAAGACGGCGCGTTGCCATCATTCCACGAACCGTGGGACTTGAGCGCAACATCTACAAACATTAAATGGAATGATGTTCATGGTCGTCTTTCAAAAGCCGCCCACGACATCAAAGACACCTGGATGATTGATCTTGCGGTTCCATGCTTTGGCGGTTACTGCGCGCAAGACTGGGCTGACTTTGTTCATGGCATAAACCCACAAGCTGATCCAAACGCATACACACAGCCAATCGCAAACGAACACAAAATTTTCGGTTGTGATTTGTGGGTGGAGGTGGAGGGGGTGAGTGAGAACTAGTAATCTTTTGAGTAACGGCGAAACTGTATGAAAACAAAAATTACAATTGGCCTTGCCGCGCTGGGAACATCGCTTGTGATGTTGCCGTTGTTCGCCGCGTTTGAAGCGCACGTCATCAACGTGACGGCGCGCATTGAAAACGCGCTTTATGTGCATCCGGAATCGCTTGAATATGGCACGGTATTTCCGCAAGAGCATTTGGATTCTTCGTTTTTCATTACGTTTAGCCAGTCATTTTCTACAGCTTCTCAAACGCGGGTAGGGAAAGTTGACTACGTAATAAAACAGAAGCCAAAGCCGCGGGAAGACCGTGTTACAGATCTTGGCGGCGTGGAAGCGGCTCGTGATTGGTGTCATCTCAATGTTCCGGCAAACCCGGGCGATCCGAATGACCCCTATTACGCGAATTGCTATCCATCGCTTTGTCCGTATCTTTCCAAGCACCCGGACAACATTCCGGCAACGGGTCCGAACGCTCTTAATGACCATGGCTTACCGCCCTTTCATGATCCGGAGCTTTCTTATGCTTCCGGAACGCTTGTGAAGTTCGATGCCAATGGCACCACGAACAACAATGATCCGGGTGACATTTGGACTATTGATCTTGCAGTGCCGTGTTTCAATGGCTACTGCGCGCAAGACTGGGCTGACTTTGTTCATGGCCTTAATCCAACCGCGGATCCTGATGATTACATGGTGCCTCCTACGCTGGAGCATCAGGTGTTCGGCTGTGATCTGTGGGTAGAAGTTACAAAGATTTATTAACGTTGATCTTTGACCCGTCCCGTGCTTATCTACAAGTGCGGGAGGGTGAGTGATTAATTATATATTTGCGGTATGGATGAAGAAATAAAAAAAGAAGAACCAGACGCGGAACATAAAAAAACAGGCAAGCTGACCTTCATGGAAAAAGTGTTTGCTTGTTTTTCGCTTTTTGTGTTTCTGTTTGTCTTTTACGTAACGCTTGACGCGAATAAATACGAAGCGCAAGTTCGCGCGATGGAAGGTGAAGGACGGGTAGGGGTAAACCCAACATCCGAACGGCTTGATTTCGGCGATTTGTCGCGGGGTACCGCCGCCATGCGCACGGTTACGGTAACAAACGACACATTCATCCCCTTTTTTGTAAGCGTGGTGCGCATTGGCGCCATGCGTAATTTAATGGACGTGGAACCGAATAATTTTATATTGCGGAAAGGCACCGAAGAAAGAATAGAGTTTACCACGTACATGCCCGCGTCTGCCGAGGTGGATCATATGTATACAGGGAGAGTATTCGTGTTTAAAATACCGGCTCCTTTTTTATGAAAACATTTCTAAAATTTGTTCTAAACCTCGTGATATACGTCGGTATTGTGGTAGGAGTGCTTATTGGCATGCCGCGATTTCTTGCTTGGAAGCTTGAAACTCCCTATCCTTTGGCGGCTATCACGTCGGGCTCCATGTGGCCGGCGCTTCATGAAGGCGATTTAATTTTTATTGAAGGTGTTGACCGAAGCGAGCTTGCGGTCGGTGATATTGTGGTATGGCGGAATCCAGGCGGGTTTACCATTCACCGCGTAACAAAACGTAATGAGACAACCCTTATTACGAAAGGAGACGCCAATTTTACCGAAGACGAGCCCGTGAAATATGAAGACGTGATAGGCAGAACCTATCAGGTGTTTGGTAAAAACGCCCGCGTTCCGTTTCTTGGCATGATATCGGTTTACGCCAATAAAAAATGAACCACCCAAAAAAAATAACCGTTGTGCATCAGGTAAGAAGATCACGCCGCATTCTCGTGCGTCATGATTCACCTACGGTTGTCCGTTCACGCAAACTATTTCGCATGGTTTTGGCGTTTCAAAAACAAGTATTCGTGTTTGTGCTGGCGCTTCTTGTGGTGTTAACAAACGCCCATGGTTTTATGGCGTTTGAAGCGCATGTGGTGAATGTAAAAGCGGAAATTGCCCGTATTGATCCTCCGGTTGTCTCTCCCGAGGGCGGTACTTATGAAGAACCGGTGGATGTGTCTATTTCCGATGACGACACTGACGCGACTCATATATTCTATACTGTCACTTCCGGCTCTGATGGGGACGCCGCTCCCGATCCAACATGCGGCGGAGGCAACGGAGAATTTGGCGGCATAAAACCATTGTCGTCGTTTACCATAAGCGAGAACAGCGTGGTAAAAGCAATCGCGTGCGCGGGCGGAGGAACGGAAGCGCCCGGAAGTTTTATCGTCAGTCATGTCTATACATTTCTTACAGACAGTCCGAGTATATATGGACATAAATATCACGATCTGAATCAGGACGGCGTGTTTGACGATGGGTTTGATTTTCCTCTGGAAGGATGGAAGATTTTCTTGTTGAACGCGGATGATACCATTGCGTCTACCACAATTACTGACGCGGATGGATTTTATATATTTCGCGGTGTTTCATTTGGAGTCTATACTATTACAGAAGAGTCGCGTGATGGCTGGACGCACGTAACACCGAAAGATTTTCCCGTAAGTATTGATCAAAACGATAAGCATCAGAAATTTGATTTCTTCAATTTTGATACGGGCTTTATGTGCGTGCCAAAGGATATCGCGTTTACTCCCGGGCTTGCGGTTCAAGCGGGGGGTTCTTCTTCCGACAACGATGACGTCGCGCTTGCCGCCAACATAACCATATACGGTGATGTGCGAAGCAACGACGAGATTGAAATTATCGGCGGCAGTGATAACCGCATTATAGAAGGTTCTGCTACGAGCACTAATTTTATTGATACAGGTATTTCCATTACTAAAATGACTCTTACGGGAGCGCCCGCCATTACATTGCCGGATGTAATGATTGCCGAATGGAAAGATCGCGCGGCAGACGGAGGTATTGTGAACGGCAGTTTTACATTTCCCGACGGAACAGTAGGGCTTCAAATGGGCCCGTCAGAAATTTCCGGAAATGTTACGTTTGGAAGCTCGAACACGGTAACCATAAAGGGGCCGCTCTATATTCATGGCAATTTTTCTGTCGGTTCGGGTTCAACCATTACTCAAGATGCGGCGTTCGGGGATCAATTTATACCCATCGTGGTAGACGGTCTCATTGATATTGCTTCAGATGTGTCTTTCAACGGCTCGGGCGCAAAAGGCGCGTTCCTCTTAATTTCCACGCACGCGGCGGTTTCGGGGGATGACGCTGCTATTGAGATAGCTTCTGGTAATTCTGATGTGGGCGATGCGGTGCTCTACGCGTCTGATGGCGATATCCATGTGCGCTCGAATAATACTATTCTTGCCGCGTTTGCCGCGCACGGAACGGACGACGATGCGAATGACAATGCGGCTGTGAGATTGGATTCCAATGTAACGGTAGAGTATCGCGAGTTGCCCGATAAAATTTCCTGCGGACCGAGGCAATCTTTTGAAACAACGTTACATGTGGTGATAAATGAATTTACACCGAACCCCGCGGGAGCCGACGACGCGGCTATGCCGGAAGGCGAGTGGGTGGAGCTTTTTAATCCCACCAGTGTTTCGGTAGATGTGGATGGATGGGTATTATATGATAGTTCCAATTCAAACGAGCTTGTAATTTCATCCGCAAACACCGACACAGGCGATACCATACTGCCGTCCAAAGGATTTTTGGTGGTGTATCGGAATGGTGATGGAGATTTTATACTTAATAACTCAAGCGGAGATTCCGTCCGTTTGTTTGATGCCGCTATTGGTTCAGGAGGCGCGCTGATTGACAGCCACGCGTATGCCATATCCGTTCCCGAAAATAAATCATTCGCGCGGGTTCCCGATGGATCACCAAATTGGATTGATCCGGACCCAACCCCGGGATCGCCAAACATGTTTTTCTTTGAAATACTGGAAGGTGTTTCGGAAGCATTCATACCAACCAGTGAGGAGTTTGTTGTAGAAGTATACACAGAGGACGATCCGACGAGTCTTGGCGTAACCGATATGATAACTGGTGACGTTCCTGTCTCTACTCCTGAGGACATAGATGAATCTATACCTTCAATCGTCAGTGAAGAATTGTCAGAAGATTCTCTAAATACGCTCGTCGATGAATCCGCAGAAACAAGGGAAGCCGACTCTCCGACTACTACTCCTGCTTCTTTGGAACCTGCCGATACGGAAACTGATACAACGGCGGATGCCGATACGGCGACGGATGTTGAGATACGAGAAGATGCAACTGTCGCATTGCCGGAAGAACCAGCCGCCGTGGTTTCTGAAACCGCAACAGACGATGCAACAGGAGATGGCAGTGAACCTGCCGCAGATACGACTTCTGAAGAGACCACTTAAATTTCAGTATGTATATTTCTTTCTTCACACAAAAAAAAGTATTGATGCTTTCGGTAGGCATAGCGCTTGCGGTTGTTCTTATGAATTTTATTGACGTAAGCGCCACGCATGTCCAGATAGATAGCAATTTGAGTGTAAGTCCGAACATCATTTCATTCTCTACCGTATTTCCGGGAGAAGTGCATTTCAAACCGCTTACCGTGGATCTTTCCGATCAATTTTTAGCGTCTCCCATCCACGACGATGTGGAGTATCGCATTGTGCAAAAACCAAAACCGCGCGTGGATACGCCTGAAGAACGGGCGTATTGCGCCGCGTATCCAAATGATTTCAGCCGATGTTATCCATCGCTTTGTCCGTATCTTTCCAAGACCGCCGATAATACACCTTCCAACGACACGAGCGTACCGGCATTTCATGATCCAAACGCGCCTTCCAGCATTGCGTATGGGCGTTTGGCAAAATCAGATAATGACGTCAAAGATGACTGGATAATTGATTTACACACCCCGTGTTTTAAGGGGCAATGTGATCAAACAAACTCCGTTCCTTTTGAATACCAACTTGATCCTAGTATGCAGGGTGAAGTTTTTGGATGTGATTTGGTTGTGGAAGTTTTGAGTATTTCATTTGTGAAAGACTGTCCTTTGTGCGAACGCGATCAATCGGGTCATCCGGTTACCGTGACGGTGCAAAACAATATAACGATAGATTTTACTACAAACCCGCCTACGTACTCGGGTGATCCTGTCTTACAGCCCTATGTTACCTATGACACATCAGGGCCAACGCCGGATACATGGAAAGCTGTGTTTGATTTGGAAGGAAAAGCTTTGATAATAAAATCCGGAGCAACCATAAAGACGCAACAAGTAGGCACGGGTAACCAAAAATATGCTCCCGGGATTGTCATAAAATCGAGATGCACGCTTGATATAGAAGATGACGCAGGAGTGGTAGTGAACTCTCTCAATCGCAACGCGGGAGACATTTTGCTTCAGTTTGATGGCGACATGCGCATAGATGGTCTCGTGCACAATGAAGTTTCCGGAACACGTAACCTTCCTGGAAAAATTACTGTTGCTTCCAAATGCGGTGATATTATAGAAGGACGATCCGGACTTGTGCAAGTGCTTGGTATCGATAACGGCGGCAATGATATCAATGTTCTTGCCTGCCAAAAAGGAAATATTACCACCAATGGTCTTGTCATGTCGCGCGCCAAAGCTCACACTCAGCCGGTAACGCAAAATCGGCCAGACATCAATCTCGCGGCGTTCCATGGCTCGGTTACGATAAATGCCACAAGTACGAATCCTTTATTCAATGAATATGATTACGCGGGTACCAAGTATGATTTGTGGGGCGGACTGCTTTCATGGGTTACGGAAAATATTAATCCAGGGTCAGTCAACATACAGGCAGAAAATGATATTGTTGTAAATGGGCATGGTCGCGACAATCGCCGCAGTTTTGGAACGATTGCCGCCGTAACAAACACAAACGATACGCATGGCGGTACCATTGATGCCCGTTCCACTAATGGTTCTATTATCGCCCGTGATCGCGCGTTTGATGTTTCAGGCAAAAATCAACAGAATCCCAATATTGCGGCCATTCGTTTGGCGGCCGCTAAAGCCATTACTTTTATACGCTTCGGCGTAAACAATGATTTCAACCCTGTGGTAGATGCGTCTGCTTCCGGCAATAATTCACGCGGTGGCGCAAATACTATCCGCGCGTATCAAAATAGTATAACCAATGGCGCTAACGCTCTTGTCTCCGCGCTTGCGACGGGTTCAAACAGTACAAACGGCACTAACAGCCTTACGTCGTGCACAGGCGTTCTGAATGCCGGCGCCATCAGCCCTGCAGATGGAAACGCGGGCGATGATACGGCAACGTGCTCGCAACTTGCTCCTGATCCTTTATGGTCGGGATGTGAACTCTTTTTGCCGCAATAAAAAACCGCTTAGTTGGAATACCAAGCGGAGGGCGCTGTCAGGCATGTAGCTGTACTACGCAGCTCTCTCGTTTTTCTTTTGCCGAGGAGCCCTTCTTTTGGACGGTGCAGGATTTTTAATAGTTATTAATTCATCGCCAAAATAATCAACAAGATATTCGAGACTCTCATAGGTATTTTCTGTAGCGGATCCCCAATCATCTCGTGATCCATGAAACATGGCGCCTTGATTCATAACTGCGTGACAAAGAGCTTTTAATCTTATCTGCATAAGACATACCTCCTCTAAAATTATAGAAAGATCATAGCATGTTGTTTTCTGGTGTGTCAATTTGAACCTTGACGGATAGCTGTCAACATATTAGGATGGATTTCAATATCGTGGCACTGTGTCCGGTAGGCTCTCCGTGGAGTTTCGCGGTAAAATTGTACCTTGAAAGGAGGTCTCTAATGGAGACAAGAAAGATTGCAGTTGCTTGCTTCATCGGTGGCGCGCTCTGTTGTGCAGTTGCGTTTATGTTCGCACCGGTCTACTGGTGGTTCGGTCTCATCGCGGGAATGGCCGGTGGCTATATCGGCTACGAGTTTCGCGAGGTTCGCAAGGCGATTCCCATTACCATGCGCGCTGTCGGGCGAGGAAGTGTATATGCGTGGGACGGCGCAATCGTGAAGGCGAAAGCGTGGTTCTCCGAACCCCACCCTTTCTTCTATCCTGCGGCAATCATGGTGGCGCCTTTCTACATCTGGGGTGTGAGCCATCTCATACCAGAATTTGTGGGGTCGACTATGAGTGTTGGCAGTACTGCTCTTCTCTTGATAATGGTGTCTCTTGGAATTCTCGCTTTCGTCGAAATGGTATGTGCGGTGATTCTTCTAGTGGTTTTTCTCGCTTTCATCGGGGCAAGAATCGGCGAGAAGTGTTATTGGTGGCCATTCTTTCTGTACGGCGTGGAAAGTGATGTTCAGGAATTAGAAGCAAGGGGACTTCGGCGAGAATCCATGAACTACCCAAATCTCCTTCGCTGGTTCATGAAAGGTCTAGGTCTCACTGTCCTGTTCTTCGTGTGGACGCCGTGGAAGCGCCTCACCGTCGGCGTGTGGACAAGGCTCTGCTTCCTCGGCCGCTTCGCGTGGCGCTTGTTTAAGTTAATTCACTCGGATAAGCGGATACTCTGCGCGATTGATGGAACGTTGGGCGGCGCCGCGAGCTACCTCTCGTTTGCGTCGTCGGCCATGTCGTTTCCGGAGCAGATAGTGCTTGTCATTTTTGGCGGATTTCTCGGCGCCGCGTTCGGTGTGGCGAACTGGGAGATTGTTTCCAATCGAATTCTTCATGTGTCCACTTCGGCATAAATATCACGACCTCACTGGCGGTTCGGCAGACGTTCAACATCTCCGGCCGCCAGTTTTCTTTTCAAAGTTTCAAAGAACAAATATTTTTTATAGTTTATTCCTTTCCATTTTCGTACGCGGGCGATATAATGAAACATATGGGCTATTCATTGTATTTATTGAAGCTCACCGGTGAGGCATTGGTGAGTGATGGCGAGCATTTTAGCATATCAGCGGGGAAGTTTATTGCGGAGGAGATACAGTCCGTGGTTTCTGACCACTCGGTACGTTTGGCGATTGTGGTGGGTGGTGGTAATGTGGTTCGCGGGTTGGAGCTGGAACGGCAAGGGTTTGAACGTAAAGTAGCAGATAATATGGGCATGCTCGCGACTGTGCAAAACGCTTTGTTGTTGGAATATTTTTTGGAGCAATGCGGCGTATCTGCGCGTTGCATGACGGCGATCCCCATGAATCATATTGCCGAACCGTATATTTACAAACGGGCATTGCGTCATATAAACAAGGGGCGCGTGGTAGTGCTTTCAGGCGGCATCGGCGAGCCCTATGTCTCAACGGATTTTGCCGCTGTGCAGCGTGCCTGCCAGCTTGATGCGGTCGCGATTTTAAAAGGCACCAAAGTAGATGGTATATATGATGCCGATCCCAAAAAGAAACAAGACGCGAAGTTTATTCACGAAATTACCTATGACGAAGTATTGCAACGACGTTTGGAAGTCATGGACGAGCAGGCATTTTCACATGCCAGAAACCGTTATAAACGCCCCACATATATATTTAATATCTTCGTGAAAGGGAATTTGGCGCGCGTTGTGCGCGGAGAAAAAATCGGCTCTGTCATTTTGGAGGCGTATCCCGCGGAAGAGTAAATGTAAACGTAGATCCTTTGCCGAGCTCTGATGTTGCGCGAATAGTGCCGCCCATGCGGGTAACAAGTTCTTTTGTGATGTAAAGCCCAAGACCGACGCTCTTTTCTTTTCCCAGCGCGCGTTTTTCAGATATGCTATGGAATTTTTGAAATATATCCGTGAGTTTCTCTGCCGGAATGCCTTGGCCGGTATCGGTTATGTTCACCAGTACCGCGGCATCCGTATGTTTTTCCGTTATGGTAACCGATCCATTGGGCACATTGTATCGGATCGCGTTCGTAATAAGATTTGTCAGTATTTCTTTTACCAATGTGGGATCCGCGAGTACGGGCGGCGGATTTTCAATGGTATTTATAATGTGAACGTTCTGTTCTCCCGCAAGATGTTTTATTTCATCAAGTACTTCATGAATACTGTGCACCAGAAATACGTTCTCTGTTTTTATGGAAAGGACGCCCTGTTCAATGCGCGCGGTGTTTAACAGGCGGCCTACCAAGTCGCCCAGCCGTTCGTTGTGAATATAGATATTTTTAAAAATTTCTTTGAGATCTCCAGTTAGGTTGGCATTAAATTCTTTGTCTTCCAGAAGCGTCGTAAGCCCCCATTTGATGGCGCTCACGGGGCTACGGAGCTCATGCGCGGCTACAAATAGAATTTCGTCTTTTAAATGTTCGACTTCCTTCTCATTTTCAAGTTCGCGTTTGCAGGCGGCATTGAGGTTGCTCGTGTGGCGTTCTATCTCGCGGGACATGTTTGTATAAGTTGCGTGAAGCGCGGAAGCTTCGTTACTCCAGCGCACAGTAACATACAAAAGAATGACGAGCGTTACAAACCAAACGACAAAAATGGGGAAAATAATGCGTAAGGATGCTATATCACGAAATAAATAAAACGTGCATACAAGCCCCAGACTGTACATGGTAATAAGCCAGCCCGCATTTGCGGCGGCCACCAATTTACCAAACGGCGATCCTTTTGTTTCCCGATAAAACAGCCAGCTTTTTATGAGTATAAAAAGACTTGCGAATACCAGTACAAGCCAGCCAATACTGACGAGAAATGTCCGCAGTATTTCTTGGGTAATCATGCTATTTTTATACTATCACATGACTTAGAATATGTTATTCCATAGCATACAATGATGTGTATAGAAATAAAGAACCCGTCTCTTGTGAAGAAACGGGTTTAGCTTTGGGGAATAGTGTCGCGTGTAAACTTTTTTATCGATGCTCTACGTAGGTAGTCGCTTCCGTGTAGCCACTGCCGGGCGTGCTCAGAGCATCGGTCAGGACGGGCATATTGTCGACCCTCAAACTCGCTTCCGCTGTGGGGAAGCTATACATAATGGCGTACCCCCAGTCGACCGTTTCAAAAGTGTATAAAGACAGTGTTCCTCCTCTAATTGTCATGTCCACGCGTACTTTGTGGAACTCCCCAGTATAGTAATCCCGCATGGTCATGTTCACACGCAAGTTCCCATCTTGCGCAAACTCCTCCGGAGTGAACTTATCATTTTTATCTGCAGGTTTTTTCATGAGATCTGCAAATAAATACATCTGGTTGCTTGTATACCCGCTGCAGTCTCGGGTATACAAGGAGATATATAACCACGAAAATTTTTTGTTAGGCGGGGGGTTGCTGGCATCGAACAATACCTGATTTCCTGTCCACATTTGTACCACGTTTGTCGTGGCACACACGGGATCATTATTCGCTTGCCAAAACTCCGCGCCGCTTATTTTATTGTTCCAGCCGGAGTCAACTCGCCCTGACCATGCCAAAGCTGAGTTGGTAGTCAAGAAAAGAATACCAATTATTGCTAACAACGCGCGACGATACATAGCACCTCCATTGGTTAAATTGTTGTTTTCAAAGTTCCCCCAAAGCTGGATATATCTATAGCAAATTACGATAAATTTGTCAACTTATTTTTCTCTGTCATAGAACGGCACAAACAATACACTTGTGCTATACTATTCGCATGACTCCTGTTGAGCAAATCAAATCACGTTTAAGTACGGTTGATGTGGTGGGCTCGTATCTGAAACTTATCCGCGCGGGAAGCAATTTTAAGGCGGTTTGTCCGTTTCATTCTGAAAAGTCAGCGTCTTTTTTTGTCTCTCCGGCGCGCGACGTATGGCATTGTTTCGGGTGCGGTGCGGGGGGCGACCAGTTTCGGTTTGTCATGCAGATTGAAGGCGTGGATTTTCGCGAAGCGCTTCGTATGTTGGCAGAACGCGCGGGCATTGAATTGCGAGTAGAAAATCCGCGCGAACGCGATGAACGCACACACTTGTTTACTTTATTGGAATGCGCCGCCGCATTTTATCAAAAACAACTTGCTTCCCATTCAAACGTGGAAGCTTATCTTACCGGCCGTGGAGTTACGCGTGAGAGTATTGAAAAATTTCGTTTGGGATATGCTCCGCCCGAGTCGGTTGGCTGGCGTGTGTTTAATGAATACGCTCTCAAGCAGGGTTATAAACCTCAAGAACTTGAAAAAGCCGGTCTTGCCGTAAAAAAACAAGTTTCGGGATATTATGATCGTTTTCGGAACCGCATTATGTTTCCCATTACCGACGCAAACGAACATGTGGTGGGTTTTGGCGCTCGGATATATGATGATCCGCAAAAGAAAAACAATCCAGAAAACAAAGAAGAGACAGCTCCTGCCAAATATATCAACACGCCGCAAACACCGCTCTATGATAAAAGCGCGATTCTTTACGCGTTTGATAAAGCAAAAATGGCAATTCGGAAAGAGAATTGTTGCGTGATAGTGGAAGGGTACATGGATGCCATCATGGCTCATCAGGCGGGAACCGCGCACACGGTTGCGGTTTCAGGTACCGCGCTTACTAATCGCCAGCTTACCCTGTTGCGTCGGTTATGTGATAAGATAAGCATGTCTTTTGACATGGACATGGCAGGCGAGCTTGCCACGCGCCGGAGCATTGACTTGGCGCTTGAGATGGGCTTTGATGTAAGAGCGCTCTCGTTGCCATCCGGTAAAGATCCGGCGGATCTTGCCGCAAAAGACGCCGCTATGTGGCGGAGTACAGTTGAAGGTGCTACCGATATTATTTCTTACTTTCTTGCAAAAGCATACGGGCGCCATGATAGCCGCACGTTGGAGGGAAAACGGGCTATTGTCGCAAGTGTTCTGCCGTTGGTGGCGCGCTTGCCGCGGGAAGTTGATAAAGCTCATTGGGTGGGGCATATCGCCTCTCACATAGGCGTGCGGGAGGATGCGGTTTGGCAGGATCTCGGAAAAGAGTCCCCGCGGGGCAATCAAGGAGATATTCAAAAATCACAAGCGGCAAAACCTCTTCGGGAACAAACGCGAACACGCATTCTGGAAGAGCGTATATTGGGGCTTTTGCTCACCTATGGGTTCTCGCATGTTCCGGCTCTATCTGAAGAATTGTTTTTATCCGAAGATATCAAGATGTTGTTTTTTGCGTTACGGGGGGCGGCGGATGTTCATGAAGCGCTTGCGAACGTGCCCCAGGAACAGCTTCGCACGTTTGCGAACCAGCTTATATTTGAGACAGAGATGCTGGTGGCCCGGGAAGGCGCTGAAGCTGAATATGCTTCGTGTATGGTCGAACTGCAGAGAGAGCGCATGAAAGAAAAACTGGAACAGCTCACTCACGATATCCGAAGGGCGGAAGAAGCGGGTGACGCGCAACAGGTGTCATTACTCGCGGATGAATTTAGTTCGCTCTCGCATAAATTTGCTACCATATCATAATTAATAACGAGTCTCATGGCAAAAAAAATAAAAAAGCAATCCCGCAGGGTAAAAAAGCAGTCAAAAAAAGTACCCGGTAAAAAAACGTCCAAAATGAAGAGTGCCTTGGCGGCGCAGGCGCGCGCGGCATCTTCCAAGAAGAAAAAAATAAAAAAACTTGCGGTAGAAAAACAGCAGGGTGAGGATCAAAAAAAACTTGACGAAGGAAAAGTATCCGCGCTTCTGGAGCGAGGGCGTCAGCGCGGGTTCATTACCTATGGCGAAATTTTACAGGAATTTCCCCGCATTGAACAAAATATTATTTTGTTGGAAGAACTCTACCAAAAGCTTGAGATTAGCGGGGTAGATGTGCTGGAAGAAAAGGGATTTATCGAGTTTGAAGAAAGCTCGGAAGCAGTAAAGATAAAACCGAAGAAAGGCGCTGAAGGCAAGTATTTCAAAGAAGATGTGGAGCATATTTCGTCTGATTCGGTACAAATGTATCTGAAAGAAATAGGGAAGATACCCCTTTTGACCAGGGAAAAAGAACGTGATCTTGCCAAACGCGTTGAACGAGAAGACGAAGAAGCAAAAAATATGCTTGTGCAAGCAAACCTGCGGCTTGTGGTGAGCATCGCGAAACGGTATGTGGGCCGCAGTAATAATCTTTCTTTGCTTGATTTGATTCAAGAGGGAAATTTGGGCTTGTTCCGCGCGGTGGAAAAGTTTGATTGGCACAAAGGATTTAAATTTTCTACGTATGCTACGTGGTGGATTCGCCAAGCGATTACGCGGGCGCTCGCGGATCAGGCGCGCACCATTCGCATTCCCGTGCACATGATTGAAACTATTTCAAAATACCAGCAGATACGCCGCCGTTTACTGCAAGATTTAGGGCGCGAGCCATTAGCCGAGGAGGTTGCTTCAGAAATGGGTATCGAAGTGGAGAAGGTGCACCACATTATGGAAATTTCACAAGACACTGTTTCATTGGAAGCGCCGGTTGGCGACGACGATGATGAAGCATCGGTACTTGGTGAATTTATTGAAGATGAACGCATGCTCACGCCTGCGCAAGAAGTGGATCGCCGTATTCTAAAAGACCAATTGCGCGCCATTTTGGATGATCTCTCGCCGCGGGAACAAAAGATTTTAAAAATGCGTTTCGGTTTAGACGATGGCATAACGCATACCTTGGAGGAAGTAGGGAAAGAATTCGGTGTTACGCGCGAACGCATTCGACAAATCGAAGCAAAAAGTTTTGAGAAAATACGTCAACACTCTCACGCGCAAAAGATCGAAGATCATCAGGGAGCATAGCGAAAATATATTGCAGGTTTTTGTTTGTTGTGATACCGTATGTAAGGATGCACTTCGGTTCGTGTTTTGTACCATGAAAAACTCAAGTCGCTTGTTCTCTTTTGGGTAACATGCTACACGATGCGAGATGAAAAAATATAAGGAGGATTTTGCATGAGAGCGAATTTGTATGCTTGGGTTTCTGTTCAACTACAGGCGGAGGAATATCGTCGACAACGCGAAAGTGAACAATTACCAACGGTCGTTCAGAAAAGACTAAAAATATCTGACAAAAAAAGTCAGCCACTTCTTTCGTGTTCGCGCGCACACACGAGCATAGGGCACATTGTCGTTCGTGGCGCCAAATGACCCGGCCACTCCTTAGGGGGCGGCTTTTTTCTTGAAAAATATTTCCGCTATGATATAGTAAAAATCAGTTCATTCCGCAGTAGCTCAATGGTAGAGCAGCGCCCTGTTAAGGCGTTGGTTGTAGGTTCGAATCCTACCTGCGGAGCCCAGTTGGACAAGTAGCCAATTCGAGGACTGTATCAAACGGTTTTCGCATTGTAAACTCTAGCTTTTTACCCGATACGGTCGGGTTCTGAAGTATGAAGCCGAGGATGGCTCGTTTTTCCATTGGTTCAGAACTTTCAAAAATGTCGGCAATCCTGCGAGAGAGATTTAGCACTGTATTTACATGGACATGATACTCATGATCGGCTTTTGTGTATTCGTCTAACTCAACATTGAGCCGATATTGCTTGTCTTTGAGTTCTTGCAACTTTTTGTCATAGTCATCGGATGTAATACTCTTGTCGAGCCGCATATCCAAGAGTACCTGAATCCTGCTCTGTGTGCGGTCATAATCGATCCGTATGCGTTCGATTTCACGGTTATGGAACTCTGCCTCGCCATCATTCAACGCGCGAAGCTCGGAAACAAGCCGCTTCTGCACTTCGTAGGGTATCTGTCTAAACTTCTCAAAAACATTCTTTATTGGCGCAAGGAGCATCCCTTCAGGCACATATACTCGTTTGCATATACCTTTGGCGTTCGTACAAGAGTAATAAGTAATTCCTCTGTGCATTTCTGGGCTGTAAAGACAACCACAATCTTTGCAGGTAAAGAGCCCTTTGAACAGAAACGGCTTGGAAATCTCTTTTGATGGTTTCTTGCTTCTGCCGCTTCTGACTTCTTGGCACTTATCGAAAAGCTCTCTTGTAATAAGCGCTTGATAGCGATGCGGGTACAATCCGTGCTTTTTTGAATGAGCCATGCCGTAATAAAATGGGTCTTTCAAAATGAGGTCTATATTGCTTCGGGCAAGTTTTTGTCCATCAAGTCCGCGCAATCCCATTTTGGTCATTTTATTCCAAAGAGTTGTTATTGAGTAGGAACCCGTTGCATAAAGCTCAAAGAGCTTTTGTATCAAATGCCCCCGCTCTGGATCGGGCACAATATCCTTTTTCCCGTTTTCAAGATCAATGTTGATATAGCCGATGCGTGGCTTTCCAGCCCACTCGCCATTACGCCTTTTTGTTTCAAATGCCCGCTTCGTATTGTCGCTGATGGCGTTTGAATAGTATTGCGCCAAACTGACCGCGATATTGAAATGGAATAAGTCGGTTGCGGGAGAGTCCCGATGCAAGACGAGATTATCTGATGGGAAGTGCAGTTCTATTTTTCCATCTCGGCGCAACCTTTCAAGATCGGGAAGCCCGACGAGAAAATCTCTTGTGAGCCGATCCACTTTATCGCAACAGAGCGCGACGACTTCTTTGAAGCCGCTGACATAGTCAATGACCTTATCAAACTCTTTTCGATGCTCTTTATACGCGGATTCATCAAAGATAAACTCCTTGTCGAGTTCAAGCCGCGGCACTCGGTCAATATAGCCCCGAAGCCGTGCTTGTTGCGCTGGTAGCGAATTACCCGCTTCTTTTTGTTCCTGTGTTGATACTCTGGCAAGAATTATCGTTTTCATAAGGTTTCCATCACTCAGAACTCTCGGCGGCTTGTCTTAATGCTAAGAATGCTTCTTTTAGCGGTTTATTCACAGAGCTGTCTGGTTCTAATAAGACCAGTTTTTGGTATTCTTCGATATACTGAAGTCGATACCTATGAAATAAATGCAAGAAATGTCTAAGAAAACTGAGGCAGTCCAGTATTACAAATTCAACACCTCCAGTTTGCTCATATAAAGATTTACAATAACCTTGAACTTCCTCGTTTATTTCTTCGGTTGTAATAAAGATATAGTTATCAATCTTTTTTCCATAGGAAGCTAATTTTTGAAGCGCAATGTTTACATCATCCATCGTCACCTTTTTCATCTTCATCTCGTAACTCGTAACAACATTACTATCGCTTCGCACTGTAATCTGCACATCTCCAAGAGAGCGTGTCTGTTTGTCTGCCGCAGTGTGGGAAGTTAGTGGCAATACCCTTTCTTTGATATATACCCCAATAGTTTTGTAAGCGGCAGCCACGATCAATACTGGTAACCTACTGGAACCACGACATTCTAAGTGCTGTTTAATGAGTAAAAATATGCCCTCAGAAGATAAGGGGACGCTGCCAGTTTTTTCCAGATTTTTTAGCAACGATTTAATTCTTGCCTGACTATCATCGCGATATAAAATCAGTTGTCGAAGTGTTTCCCATAGAAGAATTTTGGGATCGGCCTCTTTTTTATGGACTAAATCAAAGACATCAAGAACATACTGATATATTTCAGGAGGCCTTCCAACAAGATTTACTTTTGGCGTAAGAACGATATTTCTATTGCGTAGTGCTGGGGTAAGAAAAGCAGTCGTAGGATTGCACGGCAGTTTATGTTTTGATATGAAACCAGAGATATACGCCTCATCATAATGTCTGCCTGAAAAGCTGTCCTTTGTGCCTATTTCAGTGTAAGGTTTTCTAACATCAAGTTTGGGATTGTGTATTTTCGCTAAAAGATTTGCGAGTAACAATCTAACCACGGCTCTATTTTGGATATTACGAGCAATAAATTCTACCTTTCTGAGAAGATTTTCATCCTTAATGAGCGGCCGATGCAGATGTTTAACTGCAACCCTATACCCATCTTCAAGAATGTTTATTGGTTTTTCCATAAGGTTTCGTTTTTGTCTATTAACATCGGATCGTAATTAGTCCATAGTATTTCTTGGCGCGGTTTTCTGACCGAATTGATATTCCGAATCGGGCCTTTAATTTTTTTCCATTTTTTGTAAAGCTCGCTCATAAGCTTCGACTCGTAACCTGATATTGCAACTTTCCCTTTCGCGGCATGTAAGCCGCTTGCCAACTCACGATGTTCATCGTCCATCATTTCATATCCATATGCATTGGTGTCTGAGCGGGAATCGTGAGGATAAGGAGGATCGCAGTAAAATAAAGTTTCTGAGCTATCATATCTTTTAATTACTTCCAAAGCAGGAGCGCACTCTATCTGGACCCTTAATAGCCTTCCCGCGATATGAGGCAGATCATCTATGCTTCCGAGCCATCTGGAAACGGCTCCTGCCATCCCTGCGCGAGATGTTAGGGTGCAATTTGCCCATCTTCCAATACTCGCTTTTTGAGCCAAACCCGTACGGACTTGTCGTGCTCTAATATAAAATAATCTTGCGCGTTCAATATCAGTTAGAGATTTATCTCCAAGACCATTAATGGCGTATTCAAATTCCTTCTTTGAAAACGGGGTTAGTCCAATCATCTCTATAAGTTCATTTCGTCTTTCTCGTAAGACGCGAAAGAAATTCACAACTTCTCCGTCAATATCGTTATAGGTTTCTACATCAGAGGGTTCTCTATTAAATAAAACGGCACCAGACCCACCAAAAGGTTCGCAGAAATGTTTGGTCTTCGGGAGTAGCGGCAACAGCCAATCTAAGTGGCTATATTTCCCCCCATACCATCCGAAGGCGATTAGTTTTTTTGGCTTTTCAGCTTTTACACTATTCATTTCGTTTTCGCTTTATTCATAAAACGCTCAAACTCGGACCTTTCAATGCGAAACTCTTTGCTTATCTTGTAGGCCTTGAGTTTGCCCGCGTCTATGTAGCGGTAAATGGTCATCACATTGAGCGATAACATTTCCGCAAGTTCTTTGGCTGTATAAAAATCTTTTTTTGTCTTTATCATAATTGTTGAATTACTGTAGCTTTTATATTCGTGCCGTATCTCCAGCTTTGTATTTTTTAAGCGTTTTATCATACCATTGTTTGTTTCGCGCCTCTTTTTTCGGGTCTGTCTTTAGATCACTAGCAATCTCATCCGCTAAAGCACGATACTCATTCAGTTTGAAACGCAGGGGCGGTTTTACGACGAGGTCTTTTTCCTTCACATCATTTTGGATAAAAGCGAAGCTATCCAATGCGTCATCTGCATCTGGCTCGCCAACACATTGTCCAAACCAAAACTTTTCCCAAATAATATCATTGCCATCTATACGGGTAGTTACATACATACCCCCACAACCTATTATGTCGCATCCACATATTACGATTGGATAGATGCCATCGTTTTCGGAACTTGCTTTTAGTGCGGCTTCGTCAAAGACATAGTGCGTTTTGCTGCCATCAAAAACAATCCAATATAAATCAATTGGTTTTGACCTCACGGCATCTGGCTCTTTTTTGTAAGAAAGTTTATGATATTCCATTGTTTTTATGATACTTTACTTTTATTTACAGGGCAAGTGGACTTGCCCACAGCTCGAAACGGCTTGTATCTCTTGAACTCTCGTTTTATCTGGTCATACCATTCGCGGGGCCGTAGTTTGCTCAAATCTGCTGTTACTTCTCTTAAATCGGCTACCAAGCGATACCAAGTGCGATCATTGGTCGTTTTGGCCAACATCGTGCGTAATTCTCGCAACCCGCTGCCTTCACGGGCAAGGAGTAGCAAGCCCGTAAGATAGATCGCGGTCTTTCCCTTGGCGTCTTTGCGGGCAAGCAGCACTTGTTTAAGCAGGTCTTTTGTCGTGAGCGAATACGCGAACAGGGCAACGCTGTTTTCGGCGACCATCGTATCCCAATAATGCAATAATACCGCTTTACTGATTTTTGCGGAAAAGGCATCTTTGAATGTCGGGTCTTTTTTGAATCCCAGTTGCTTGAATAGGGAGTTGAGTTTTTGCTTCTGGCTTAGCCGTGCTTCAATCCGAAGTATCTCGCGGGGTTGTTTCGCTTTCGTAAGCGGCTCAAATAAACTCAACTGCTTTGTTGTCTGTTCCTTGTCTATGGACCGCTTCTTCGGCCGAATAAGATCGGCTACTTTATCGTAAATGACGAGCGAGTGCGCCTGCGTATAAGCGTATAAACTCTGGCCATCGTTCATGTAGCGGGCCCGCGTCAGATCAAAGCGTTTGTTGAGATTTATTTTGCCAAGCTCGCTAATGACATATTGCGAAGTGTAGCCGTTTTTAAGCTCTATGTTTTTGGAGTAGTGGACCGCTCGCACTTCTGCGTTTTTGAGATTTTCCGAAGTGATGATAACGCCCATTCTGCTCAAGCGATCTCGCAACGCTTCGACGACGGCCTCAAACTGGTTTTCTCGCAACTCATCTACATTGTTTTCGTAGATGAGTTTCGGAGCCGAGAACTCAATCTTAAGCGTTGATTCCCATTCCAGTTTTCCGTTCTTGCGCTTGTATCCCGTAAGCCGCGGAAAGTATCGGCCAGTTTGTTTATCGCGAGGCGAGGGATTTTTGACGAACTTGTCGTAAACCTGCGTTCGTGCTTGTAAGTCCCACGGCCGAACGCCGCTTGTCGTAAGGTCAAGTGTTATGATTTTCGTTTTCGGAAGCGAAAGGATGACGGTATCAATCATTGTTTTCTTCGTTAATTTCTGCCCAAAGTTTCGGGTTTCGTTTAGCGATTTTAAGTAGCAAGTCAAACAAGCCCACGATATTGCTACGAGATTCAAAATCCGAAAATATCTCGTCAACTTTTTCTTGCGAGATCGTTCGGCCTTTTTCGTTGTCGTCTTTTTTGCGCAACATAAAAACCTGAGGTTATACCCTCAGGTTATATGTCAGCTGTTTGAGGACGGCTTAAGACAAATCTAAGACAGATACTTCGGGTCTATCTTGGCCGAGTATTTTGTCGTGATAAAGAAATCGGGGAATCCCTTTGCGGCAAGTTTCAGGCAAACTTGATAAATCGCGTTGTAATATCTTTTTACTCTTTCGTGCGGTCTGCTTCGATCTATTCGCTCGGCAATGTCATCAAAAAACCATTCCTGCGCGAGTTCCTTTTGGTCCGCGAACATGACCCGTAAAGCGTGATACTGGTCAGAGTTCTTTTGGATTTTTATTTCTATGCCCCGAATATAGAGGCGTGATTTATCGTCATCAAAGTAAAGATTGGTCCGTTTCGGCTCAACGCCAAGCTCCTTGAAGAATGGGGGCAGGAGCTGAATTTTTGTTACATCCCGAAGGTCGGTTACTTGCTCGCTCCAGTGCCAGTTGTTCCCAAGCGAGAGAACTTTGATATAACCGAGTTTTTCAAATGCGAAGACGGTATGTATAAAGAGAAACTGTCTTGCCGCATAGCGCAGTCGAATACTTTCTTCATTGCCCTTTTCAAATTCAAACGGAATCGGAATTTGATCAAAAGGGTTCTCAAATGAAAAAGTATCCCCGTAGTTTTCCTGCATAGTCTGAAATCGCTTAAAAAATAGTTCTCTATGCTTGTTGAATGTGTAAATATTGGGGTTTTGTAGGACAAGAATTTTGCCAACTCTTTTTTCAGTGGGGCCGATTTTGAGCGCGTTGTTGATGAACTTTTCCAAATAATCATCCATGTCTTTTCGCAACACTTCAAATGTTTGTTTTTCTGGCTCGACTTCAAATGACGCCCAATCTACGATGTCGTTACAAATCCTTTTCGCCATAAATTGCTCTGAATCTTCCGGCTCGTTTATGGGGAGCATTCGATCGCTGATTTTTATTGCTTCCTTAAGGTCTGCGAGATCGAATTTGTCGGCAAAAATCTTTGAAAGCAACTTACCGTCTGATGATTGTGGCTTTTTCTTTATTTCATCGAGTGCCCACTTATATGCGCCCTCATAGTGCACGAGTTGTCTTGGCGGGACAAGAATTGATTTGCCTCTTACTGGAAATAGGTCGTCATCCGTAAATCCGTGTTCTTTTTTGTATTTTTCAAACTGATTCAATTCATCAGAATACTTTTTGAACTCTTCTTCATAATCTGGGAATACTTGATTTGTTTTTGGGTCAAACAGGTCTTTTTCATATTCTTCGGAAAATGCATAAGTCATTGTCGTAAAATTTTTTAGTTCTATGCCGTATTCTTCCGCAATCCTGATCAAGAATTTAATCAGCGTTTTATGATCCCATTCAAGCGAATGCAACGATGCGAGAAAAAAGAAGTGTGAGGCATTTTTGCCAACAAGATGGCCTCTGGCCATGGAATCAAGAACAAATAAGGCGTTATCATCGATATAACGCCCAAGTCGCGGGTCATCATCCCACGGCATTTTCCGCTTTTGAGTTGTCGTTTGCGCCTTTTCCATCGTTCTTTACTTTACTTTACATTTCAATAAAGTTCAAACCGAAAACTAAAAACCGCTTTTTAATAAGCGGATTTTAGTTACGAGTGATAAAAAACCTATTTATTTTTTATCAATCTTTTCGAGTGCCTTTTTTGCTTTTTTAAGCTCCTTTTTTACTTCAGGAAGTTTTCTTTGAACTGGTAGTTGTTCTGGTAATTTTCCTGTGTTTTCTTCCACCATTTGTCTAATGCGTCTACCGATATTGAGATGCGTCCTATTTGCGTGTTGTTGAGTTTTTACCTCATCTTGTTTTAGGCGTTCCTCAGTCTGAGTAACCCTAAACAAATTAGCGGCAAGTTCAGTTCTTCCCATGTAATCCTGTATGCGTGTTGTGTCCGATTGTGGCAAGTTACGCTGTCTTTTAAGTTGATCAGCAGTTTTATTATACAAACCCATATAGCCAGCATTATTAAATTCTGCATAATTTTCTACCCCAGCTTTTTTGGCAGCATCCATTAAAGATTTATGACCAGCTGTAAATTCTTCTCGATATATTAAGCGAGCTATATCCTCATTTCCTTCTAAGAAGAGTTCGAGTTTACGGGTTTCTGCGGCAAAATATGCCTGCGCAAGCGCAACCTCTTTTTTTTGAGGGTTGCCATTCATAGCGACTATATAACAGGCAAATCTTGTTAATTTTAGGTCATCAATATCATTACCATTGACTTTCCTTTTTGCAGGGATTATTTGGGAATAATGGTCAACGCCAAGCGATATGAGTGCTTGTGTTGCCCGACCAATAACTTTGCTCTTAAAAGAATCGTAATCATCGTAGCCGAGCATTCTCATAAATTCGCTTGCCCACCAAAAAGTATCACCATTTTCGTGCTTAAAATCTTCAAAAGTTGGTAATAGGGCTTGTTGTTGGTTTTCTTCCATGACTTAACTGTAATCTTTTTTAGTAATAAGGCAAAGGAATAGTTATACTGCTAATGGGTTGGCCATTGGTAGATTCAACCACTCAAACTCTCGTATTATTTGCTTCCAATCCACTGTTCTGAACTTGTCCAGCGAGGGGAGCCAAGTGGGATAAACAGAGCCAAAAGCTCTGCTTTTTTCTTTATTTACGGGCTTATTCAGATGTTCGAATATTTTATTTTGGTCTATTTTCTCTCCCAGCGCTGGTATTTATTTATTCGTTACAATCCGCTATAGTTGTTACATAGGACTAAACATACTCCTCGTGAGCTTGTCGAACTATGGCAAAAAATGGCAGAAAAATTAAAACTCTTGTTCGCCCGTTGGCACAAGTTTTAAAGGAAGCCAAACGCCGGACCCTCATTCAAAGTACCGCGTCTTCCCTGCGACTCGCGGGTGTTAACGTTTCCAATAAAGATGTTGAACAAGTGGTTAACCTCTCTATTCTTAATTCAGTATTTGACACGAACATAGAACGGATTTTATCGCAAAAACAGCTCGCTGTTTGGAATTATCTCCAAACAGTTGACAGTTCCACGCCGCGCGAGATTTCTGAACAAACAAAAGTCGCTTATCCGACCGTTAGGCAAACCTTAGACAAGTTACTGCGTCTCAAAAAAGTCGAGAGGATCGGTCTTGGCCGAAGCACACGGTATCGGAAGTTTTAAGAAGCGTACAAAAGATTAAAAGTGAAAATGAATTTATGAAAAAGAACAATAAGAATAAGCAATTGATAATATATCAAGCTCCTTCCGGTGCGATTGAACTGCGTGGCGATTTTGAGCATGAAAGCGTATGGGCAACTCTTGATCAGATTGCGGCCGTTTTCGGTCGTGATAAATCGGTCATTTCTCGTCATTTGTCCAATATTTATAAAGAGAAAGAGCTGAACAGAACAGCAACTGTTGCAAAAAATGCAACAGTTCAAATGGAGGGCGCCCGTCAGGTTGTGCGTGATATTGAATATTACAATCTGGACGTCATTCTTTCGGTTGGTTATAGAGTCAACTCGAAAACAGCCACGCTTTTTCGCCAATGGGCGACAAAAACTCTGCGTGAGCATATTACCAAGGGCTACACTATAAACCGCAAACGCATCGCTCATAATTACGACACGTTTATGAAAGCGGTTGCCGACATCCAGACGCTTTTGCCCGAACACATCACACTTGATCCCAAAACGGTTTTGGAACTTATCAAAGAATTTGCCAGCACTTGGGTTTCGCTTGATGCCTATGATAAAGACGCGCTCACGGCAATCGGCACGACAAAAAAATCCATAACACTCTCCGGCAAAGAACTGACGGAAGCTATCGCAAACCTGCGCGGCGAACTCACGCGAAAAGGCGAAGCCACAGAACTGTTCGCGCAAGAACGCGCAAAGGGAAGCGTCGAGGGCATTGTTGGCAACGTTATGCAGTCATTCGGCGGCAAGCCTGTATATGGAAGCGTGGAAGAAAAGGCGGCACACTTGCTGTATTTTATGGTGAAGAATCATCCGTTCACGGACGGCAACAAGCGTAGCGGGGCGTTTGCGTTCATTTGGTTCTTGCGAAAAGCGAAAGCAAAAAGGTTCCGCAATATCAATCCGGCCACCTTAACCGCGCTGACGCTTCTTATTGCCGAAAGCGACCCAAAGAAGAAAGATCAGATCGTCGCGTTGATAACGCAGTTATTGAAATAAAAATATGTCAATAAAAATCACCTATTTCGTACACGGCACAACAACAGACAATGAAAAAGAAATCTCGTCTGGTTGGTTTGATGTTGAGCTTTCGGAATTAGGCATAAAGCGATCAATTGAGCTAAAGGAAAAAATCAAAGACAAGAAATTTGATGTTGTGTTTTGCTCTGACTTGAAGCGTGCCGTTGATTCCGCAAAACTCACATTTGAGGGTGTCGTGCCGATTATTCCTGACGCGAGATTGCGAGAGTGCAACTATGGCAAATACAATGCTCAACCGTCGAGTATTGTCGAGCCAATGCAAGAAAAAGCAATAACCGAGAAATTTCCTGATGGTGAAAGCTACGAGGATGTAAAAGCGAGAATAAACGATTTTCTCAATTTTCTAAAACAGAACTACGACGAAAAGAGCATTGCCATAGTTGCACATAAAGCTCCGCAACTTGCGCTAGATGTTTTGCTCAAAGATAAAACATGGGAAGAAGCGTTTGCGGAAGATTGGCGCAAGACAAAAGCGTGGAAACCAGGTTGGGAATATGAATTAAAATAACTTATGGCAACAATCAACAAAAAAGT
>MHNO01000007.1 GCA_001819815.1 Candidatus Ryanbacteria bacterium RIFCSPHIGHO2_02_FULL_45_17b
AAGGGCTATGCGGTAATGGTTGAAAACGAGGAGGGTGAAGAAACCGAAGAAACTTTTTTCCAGCGCGATTTTGAGAAAAAATTCTTTTCCGACAAAACAAATCAGGTATTTTGCAAATCCATTATTGAAAATGCCCTCAAAGACCCGATAAGCGGCGAGATGGGCAAGACGCTTATTTTTTGCGTCAGCCAAAAGCACGCTTCCAAGATTACGCAAACCTTAAATCAGATGGCGCACCTTGTATGGCCAGATAAATACAATTCCGATTTTGCCGTTCAAATCACCTCAAACATTCAGGACTCTCAACAAATGCCGATTAACTTTGCCAACAATAATCTCAATGGCCATACAAAATTTTTGCCCGGCTACAAATCAAGCAAGACAAGGGTATGCGTTACGGTCGGCATGATGACAACTGGCTATGACTGCGAAGATATTTTGAACCTCGCCTTGCTTCGCCCTGTTTTTTCGCCGACAGATTTTGTGCAGATGAAAGGGCGCGGTACCCGCAAATTCACGTTTGAATATAAAGACGAGGACGGCGAAGTGCGAAAAGTCGTCAAAGACAAATTCAAGTTTTTCGATTTCTTCGCCAACTTTGAATACTTTGAAGAAAAGTTTGATTATGACGAAGCGCTTCGCCTTCCCGTTATTAAACGAGGAAATGATATTGACTTGTCCGCCGAAGCTTTAGCGAAGGCGGATGAATTTGAAATTTTTGACCCCGACAAAATCAAACAATTGACGGAAACACCAATCGGCACCGAGGGCATGAAGGTTGATCGCAAGCTGTTTGAAGAAGCGAGAAAGAAAATCCAAGAAGACGGCGAAGTTAAGCAGGCGGTAGATCAGGAACAATGGGAAAAAGCGGTAAAAATTCTGCGCGACAAATACGAAGATAAGCCGGAGCTATATCTCAATCTTGAGAAAATTCGCAAAAGCGAAAACCTTGATCGCCGTTTATCATGGCGCGAGTTTCTGGAGCGTGTTTTCGGCTTGATTGACGCCTTCAAATCTAAAGACGAAAAACTGGAAGATGAGGTTGAGAAATTTATCTCAATCTACAAGCCGGAAAATAAATACGTGCCACATATCCGCAACTATTTGAAAGCGTATGTTGCCGATGAGCGTTTTCGCGACATCATCAACAGCAAACACTTTGCCGAGCTGAATGTGTATCCCGGATTTTCCATGCAGGAATTTAAGGCATTAAACGGCTGGCGCGACACCGTACCGGAATATGTAAAAGATTATGTGCCAGTTAATCAATATATGAAGTAAATACTACTATGGAAATTTTTAATGTAATTGTTATATATTTTGGCCTAGCACTGTTCTTTGTCGCTACTTTACCGATTTTAGGAAGACTGAATTTTATTTCTAGAGAGTTCTATCATAACATCATTTTCGTAAAAGACTTTTTCTCTTACAAACAATACCTCTTTTGGATATTATTCTTTCCTTTTAGTTTGTGGCTAGTTTCTGTAGCTCTATACGCCCTACATCTTGACTTTCTTGTACAGAACCTATGGATAACATCCCTTATATTTTGGGTCATTCTATATATTTATATAGTCTTTCTTCTTGGCAGAGGAATGCTACTCTCTAGGAATAATTTTTTCACCATCGCGCTCCTATCTATATTCATAACATTCATCTTTAGTTGGCTATTCTACAGACAAGGCATAGAGGTATTACTCCCTCAGAATAGTATATGGTTTTGGACAATAGTTTTTACTTTTTTGATTTCTTCTTTTTGGTATAAACACACGTCGGTTATAGCAGAAGATTCAGCTAAAAGAGTGGAAAATTACACAAAAACAAAGTTGGCTGAGTTTCAAAAAAAGTATACAAAAAATTTGGCTAACTTATCTGATTGCCAGAAAAAAGTATTGTTGGCAATTCTTATAGTGGAAAATTATAACAGGCCAAAATTTATAAGAGTTTTTGAGAGACTACTGTCATTTGTTGGCCTAGCTAAAACTACAGGGTTGGCTCAAATTTCTCAAAGAGGACTTTCAGACTATGATAGCGTGTGCTTATTAAAAGAAAAAATTCAAAGTGAATACCAAGTGAACGATTTTGATCTTGAGAAAGTTCGAGAATTTGTAAGGAATTATAATGGCAATAATTACGATGATATGGTCTTGGCTGTATTACAAAATTTAGATAGCAGATTCGTGGAGCGATAGTTGAAACATGCTAGACGCAACCACAAAACGAAAAATTGACTCGGCTCGACAAATCCTTGTCGGCAAAGTGCCTGACCCAAAGGCGCAGGTGGAGCAAATCACCACCGCGCTGGTTTATAAGTTTATGGACGACATGGACAAGGAATCGCAGGAGCTCGGAGGGCAAACAAGATTTTTCGCCAATGGTTTTGCGAAATACAGCTGGACCAAACTTTTGGACAAACGGCTTTCCGGCGCCGAGCGGCTTGATCTGTATGTGCAAGCCATTACGAATATGTCCAAAAACCCACATATCCCCCAGCTTTTCAAAGATATTTTTAAGGGCGCGGCGTTGCCCTATAACGACGCCCAAACGTTAAACTTATTTCTGAAAGAAATTGATGGGTTTGCTTTTGACCATAGTGAAGATTTGGGCGACGCGTATGAATATCTGTTGAACGTTGTCGGCACATCGGGAGAAGCGGGGCAGTTTCGCACGCCGCGCCACATCATTGATTTTATTGTTGAGGTCGTTGCGCCGAAGAAAAACGAAGCGATTTTGGACCCCGCTTGCGGAACGGCCGGATTTTTGATTTCGGCGTACAAACATATTTTGCGCCAGCACGACGGCAAGAATGACCAAACCGGAGAGCCAACGAGCGCGGAAAAACGCCTTTCGCCGGAAGAAAAGCAAAAGATGATGAGCAACTTCGTTGGTTATGACATCGATCCGGGAATGATGCGAATCGCCATTGTGAATATGTACCTGCACCATTTCCCCAATCCGAAAATATACGAGTACGACACGCTGACGTATGAGGATCGCTGGGACGACACTTTTGATGTAATCCTCGCCAATCCGCCGTTTATGACGCCAAAGGGCGGCATTCGCCCCCACAAGCGTTTTTCCGTGCAAGCCACGCGCAGTGAAGTGTTGTTTGTTGATTATATTTTGGAGCACCTCAACATCAAGGGACGAGCCGGTATAATCGTGCCGGAAGGAGTGATTTTCAGAAACGATTCGGCGTATAAAGAATTGCGCAAAAAATTAGTTGAAGATGGTTTGTATGCCGTCGTATCACTGCCTCAAGGCGTGTTTGCCAAGCCCGGCGGCAAAGGGAATGTAAAAACGAGTATTCTCTTTTTTGATAATCAGCTTGCCAAAAGGAGCAATGAAATTCTTTTTGTAAAAGTAGAGAACGACGGCTTTGATCTGGGCGCGCAAAGACGAAAAATTGATAAAGATGATCTACCGGAAGCGTTGGCAATTTTAGACGCGTGGAAGAACGGCAAAAAACAATCAAGCGATCTTGCGCTTTGGGTTAAGAAAGAAAAAATATCCGAAAATGGTTACTACAATCTGACCAGCGAACTATACAAAGAACGCGAAGTTAGAAAAAATCAGAAATGGCCATTGGTAGAAATAGGCGCTATTGCTGAAATCTTGAATGGGTATGCTTTCAAAAGTAATAATTATGTGAATAATGGCATTCGTATTATTAGAATCACGAATGTTCAAAACGGAAGAATAGTAGATGATAACCCGAAATTTTATCCTGAAAATACAAAGGAGCCAATCTCAAAATATGAACTTAAAGAAAACGACCTGCTTCTTTCTCTGACAGGAAATGTTGGACGAGTCGGTATTTTACAGAAGGAATTTTTACCTGCCACCCTCAATCAGCGTGTTGCCTGTTTGCGACCAAAGAAAGATAAAATTTTGGCAAAGTATCTTTTTTATCTACTTAACCGCAATGTCTTTGAGAAGGATTGTATAAAATCTGCCAGTGGTATTGCACAGAAAAATTTGAGCACAATCTGGCTTTCAAAGTACAAAATCCCACTCCCACCGCTTGAAGTTCAAAAAGAAATAGTGGAGCAGATTGAAGTCAAACAAAACGCTGTCAACCACGCCAAAGAAATTATCAAAAATCTAGAGAGAGAGAGACGATATTTTGGCCAGTCGCTTAGAAAGCTAAAAGATGTTGAGATGTCGAATCTTGGCGATATTTGCGAAAATATGGACTCAAAACGGAAACCTGTTACAAAATCAGACAGGAGTATCGGAAAATATCCCTATTATGGAGCGTCGGGAATTGTCGATTATGTTGATGATTATATTTTTGATGGCGAGTACCTACTTGTTTCCGAGGATGGAGCAAATCTTCTCGCTCGGTCTACACCTATCGCGTTTTCAATTTCTGGCAAAACTTGGGTGAACAACCATGCTCATATTTTGAAATTTGAAAATTCCGAGACACAAAAGCTTGTTGAGCACTATTTGAATAGCATTGATGTGAAGCAGTATGTTACCGGAACGGCACAGCCCAAATTGAATCAAGAGAACCTCAACAAAATACAAATCCCGCTTCCACCAATTGAAATCCAAAAACAGCTCGTCGCCGAAGCGGAAAAAGAAGAAGAAATCATCGCCGCCAACCGCCGCTTAATTGAGTTGATGGAAGGAAAAATCAGTCAGGTTTTGGCTGAAATCTAGGGTGTGCCTGCCTGCCGCGACGAGCACGGCGCAGGCAGGTATAACTTCTTTACATTCCTATTGACAAGAAAACCTGCATCGCCTATACTGGTAATATATGGCGAACTATCATGTTTCAAAGCGTGGCAGTGGCGAGTGGCAGGCAAAGAAAGAAGGCGCAGATAAGGCGGGCGGAATTTTTGATACCCAGTGGGAGGCCGAGAAAGCGGCGAAAGAATTTTCCGCCAATTCCGGCGGTGGTGAAGTAAAAATCCATGGATTAGACGGTAAAATTAGAGACAGCGATACCGTAAAACCAGCAATAGATCCAAACCCACCAAAAGATAAAGTGCATTAAATTATGTTTGGAAAATTTATCCAACAGCAACGTGCCAAGCGAGACATGACGCAGGAATATCTTGCGTCAGAACTTGGTATTTCTCGTCCAACCTATATGCAAATTGAACATGGGGAGCGGGAGCTTACTATACCTGAGGCCAAGAAGCTTGCGGCTCTTTTTGATATGTCGTTGGAAAATTTCCTTGCGGAGAAAGACGTTGAGTTGAAAGTAACAATCACGAAAGTAAAAAAAAAGGTGGCTCAAAAAACGAAAGAAGAAATTCGTATCAGCGTGCCGCAGGAAAAGGCAGAGAAATTTGAACAGGTATTGCTTTACATTCTTTCAAAAATCGGCGGCAAGCCGAACATTGGGCAAACGGTGCTCTACAAATTACTGTATTTTATTGATTTTGACTATTACGAAAAGTTTGAAGAACAACTGATCGGCGCAAAATACATCAAAAATCATTATGGCCCCACCCCCGTGATGTTTGCCAAGTTTATTGAGCGTCTGGAAAAAAAGGGCAAGGTGGAGAAGATCAAGAGCAAGTTTTATAAACATGAGCAAACCAAGTATCTCGTCAACCCAAACGAGCCATTAAACCTGTCCGCGCTTTCCGCGCAAGAACTTGCGCATATTGACTGGGAAATTGACCGTCTTGGTGATCTAACCGCAACGCAAATTTCCGCCCTGTCTCATCTTGATACCCCCTGGGTTGCTGCTAAAGATAGGGAGCCGCTGGAATACGAACATGTATTCTATCGACCGGAAGAAACCTCTGTAAGAGAATATGAACCGCTTTGATGCACTTGCAGAATTTGAAAAAGAATTTAAGCGGCTTTTCAAGAAATACAGGACGCTTGATGATGATTTGGAAAAGTTTAAAAAAATTCTGGTAACCACTCCAACCGGTATTGGGAAAAATTTTGTCATCGTATATTCTTCGCAAACTGTAAAAATTGTGAAGGCGCGTATGGCCTGCCGCGCGCTCCGTGATCGCTCGCTTCGTATTGTTTATTCGCATATTGAACAGGAGCAACGCTTTGATTTTATTGAGATATACTTCAAGGGCGAAAAAGAGAACGAGGATCGCGAACGAATCAAGGAGTATTTGAAAAATTAAAACTCCACCCACCACCCAATTTGATGTCCCACCGTCCGAAAAAATCGCTGGGGGTTTCCAGCAGGTGGGCAAAAAGAAAGGACAAGGGGGGGGAATGCCGCTTTTCTCTTGCCAAATCAAAATGAGGACAGCCCCGCCACTTGCTTGAATATTTGGAAGGCAGGACACCACAGAAAAATACTCTTTTCATTAGAAGAAAAAGAAATCCGGCGCGCGCAAAATGAAAAGAGCAAAGAGTATTTTTCTGTGGTGGTGCGAGCGGAGCGAGCAACGGCGGGATCGCTTCTTCTTTATTACAGAATTCAGACCCGGACGAGTTTTTAATGGGTCAGAATCTGATATTTATCAAATATTGCTGGCACTTAGAGATTTTCAGAAAGCTGCGAATGATTTTGATGTAAAAGATACCCATAAACAAAAATCATACGAACCTCTGATTACAATATTCGGCTTATTGAATGGGGTGACAAAAGATCAGTTATCGAAGAATCAAATAATTTTGATTAAGGAAATCATTGAATCTTTGAAGAGAAATTATGATGCGATTCCTGAAACAAGATATGTAATGAGTCATGGTGATTTTGCCCTCTTCAATATTATCTTAAATGGTGAAGAGATTGTTGGTATAAATGACTTTGATAATGTAGCGTATCTGCCACTCATACATGATTTAGCGGAATTTCTTGTTTCGGCAAGTATCGTGCATTACCTTGGTCCAATTTCTAATTTACGTTTACCTGTTTTTACACAGCCGCACCAAAGAGTTTTTAGTCAAATACTGACTTTCTATAAAGAGAACTTCTCGCTTACAGCTGAAGAAATTCGACTGCTTGCTGTAGTTGTTGAGATGGTATGGCTCGAAATCTTACTACTCGGAGTACTTAAGGGGGATTATAAACTTGCAGATATTTCAAATGCGGTTAACGAAATAGGAAAAAGAACGGTGCAGTCAAGGGTACTCAAAGAATTACAATCTCAAGAAAAAAATATTTTTATTTGGGATTTTCACGGCACTCTGGAAACCGGAACATTATCCATTCTTACAGAAATAGCAAATACTCTCTTGAAAGAAAATGGTAGCAATAAACAGTATCTCGCCGCCGAACTCGCGAGCATTCCCAGTTTCTCTTGGAATACCTTTTTTAGGAACCATTTCCCTAACTTTTCTGAAAAAGAAATTGAAGCCATTGCACAACAGGCATATGATGAAAAAAGATTTGCGCCACTTTTGGAAAAATATTCGCGCCCGAATGTCGGTGCAGAAACAATTTTACAAGCCGTTAGAGATGGCGGTGGAGTGAATGTTGTTGTGTCTCATTCCCGACATGACAAACTTGGTCACTATATCAATAGATTAGGATTAGATCGCTTTATAGATGAGTACTACGGTATTGATGATGGAACTATTGTATCTAAAGAAGATGTATTGAAGAAAAAAACCATGGTCATGCGAGATATACTTAATCAATACGACAGTTACCACAGTTATGCTGTTGGGGATACGGATAAGGACTTCAATGCGGCGCGTTCGGCGGGTATCAACATGTTTTATTGGTTGTTACCCACCAAGAACAATGGGTTAGAAAAAGAACTTTATAAAAGGATGTTGTCACAGAAACTTAAATTTATTAATCAATTAAATGAAATATTACAAGATCTATGAAAACTAACAATTCAAAAATAATTTACTCATCTGGTCCAGTCTCTCTCATAGAATTTGAGAGTGTTCGTGGTAAACGGGTTTTACTTGATATGGGAGGCGATGCTGTGATGATAGTGCCCCGCACAACACGTAACACATATGTACTTACCGCTCAAAAAAGAGTCGGAAGCGATGCGCTTGTATACGAATTTCCTTCCGGAGGAATAAAGGGGGGAGAAAGTCCAGAAGAAGCAGCTAAAAGAGAATTACTAGAGGAGACGGGGGCTACAGGCACGTTTAAATTTATTACCAAAGTTGAACCGTTGTCAGGGTTGGTTAAATTCAATCTATATATTTTTGCGGCTCAGGTTGATGGTGTTTCAGAAAGCGATAAAGCGCTTGAAGAACATGAAGACCTATCGACAGTCGAGCTTACTAAAGAACAACTTATACAGAAGATGAAGACTTTGGAAAAAGTAGATGGGTACCTTGCGCTTGGATTAGGAGCACTCGAGTTGTTAAGTTAAACAGAAGATGGTGTATAATTATATATAACATGAATCAACAATCTGAAATTTTTGGATTAAAAGAACTCATCGATCCCTTTTCAATTAATGAATTTATTGAAAGGTATTGGATTCTCAACGAATGGTTACATGTTGAAAGTACATTAGAGAGGTTCAAAGATTTTCCTTTTTTATCTCAACTTTCTTCTCCAAGCTCATTTGTCAAGTTGTATAGTGGTCGGGTTTCTTTAATTCACAAAGACCGTCCGCTATCTTTTCATTGCCGCGCACAGGAGGAAGCCGGTGCAATCCCTCGTTGGTCGTTCCTCAACCGCTTGAAAGCGGTTGGGCGACAGGGTTAGGGAGTGAAATGCCGGCTCCCGCCTCTACACTCTACCAAGATTTTTGAATTTTCCGCCCAGAGAAAGAAAACAAAATCCCAGCAGATTCTCTCATACTGGGTGAGGGGGGAATGCCGCTTTTCTCTTGCCAAATCAAAATGAGGACAGCCCCGCCACTTGCTTGAATATTTGGAGGGCAGGACACCACAGAAAAATACTTTTTTCATTAGAAGAAAAAGAAATCCGGCGCGCGCAAAATGAAAAGAGCAAAGAGTATTTTTCTGTGGTGGTGCGAGTGGAGCGAGCAACGGCGGGGTTGGCTTCCTTAGTGGGGGTTTTGCTCAAAGAATGTTCGAACTTCGTCCAAAAAACACCGCCAATGATCTGTACCCCAAAAAGTGGACATGGGGACACAGAATCCAAAAGGGTTTTCCACGCTCCGCGTGGCTCAAAAAGTATTGAAACATGAAAATATTTTTCTCTAAAAGCATAGGCTGGCTTAACGCAAATCGGAATGAGATGGTTTTTTTAGTTGTTGGTCTTGCGATAGGATTTTGGCTTTCCGTGGTTCAGGAGCGGGCATTAGAGCTTGATCGTTTCAGAAAAACCGCCGGTCTTGTGTATCGCGAGATAGAGAGCAACCAGGAACTATTCTTGCATTCTTTAAAGCCCCATGCCGATCGTATTATAACATCAGACACAGCGACCATAGCCGATAAAAAATCAAATCTTGAACATGTGTCTGCCATGAAGCGTTTTTCAGACAGCGCGTTTCGTGAGCTTCTGTTACTCCACGCTGAACTGCCACAAAAGGAACAGCAAGACAGCGCGCTTGCCGAGCTTGTCCTTTTGTATGATGCGTACGGCGCAATAAATCGTGGGGCTGATCTTTTGGAATTGTCAGTCGTTGGGTCGCTTCCATTTAGAGCTGATATGTTTATACATTACATTGATCCTACAAAAAAGAATTTGGAAGGTCACATGCAACGATTAGAAGATATTGATACCAAAAAGATATATATGATTTTGAATGCCATGAAGAGTGGCAGATACTATGATATAAACCCCACTATAAAAAATGCCTTTTTGTCAAGAGTTCCCAATTTCTGAAACAAATTCTTTTTTTGGGTTATAGTATATCCATGTTTGAGTTTACCATTCTGAAAAAATCTAAAAAGTCGCGCGCGCGGCTTGGTTTGCTTACCACTACCCATGGCGCGGTGGAAACTCCCGCGTTTGTTGGCGTTGCTACGCAAGCGGCGGTAAAAACTCTTTCCAGTGAAGAAGCGGAGGCGATGGGATGCCAACTCCTGATTTCAAATACGTATCATCTGCATATCCGTCCCGGCGAGAATATTGTACAAGCGCATGGAGGACTTCATACATTTATGAACTGGAAGCGCCCGCTCATGACCGACTCGGGCGGGTTTCAGGTATTTAGTCTGGGCTTTGGAAAAGACTTGGGTATAAGCAAAATGCTCAAACGTGCCGTTGGCAAACGAGAAGAGCTTGACACGAACGCAAAACCTTCCTCTCTGCGCATTACCGAAGAGGGCGTGGTGTTTCGCTCGTATGTGGACGGGAAAGAAATTTTTTTGGGACCGAAAGAGTCTATGCACATTCAGGGAGCATTGGGCGCGGACATCATTTTTGCGTTTGACGAATGTCCGCCGCCGGTTGCGGGGTATGAGTACATGAAGCAATCGGTGGAGCGTACGCATCGCTGGGCGGAGATTTGCCTGCGGGAAAAAAAGAAGACACAAGCCCTGTATGGTATTGTGCAGGGCGGCAAGCACGCTGATTTGCGTACTATGTCTGCCGTGTTTTTTGCTTCAAAACCATTTGATGGCTACGGCATAGGCGGAGAGTTTGGCGCGGGCGGCGCGGATCGTTCGCGGATGTTGCGTTTAATTATAGACGCATTACCTGATGAAAAACCTCGGCATCTTTTGGGCACGGGGTACATAGAAGATATCGCGCGGCTTGTGAAAGAAGGCGTTGATACGTTCGATTCCATTGTGCCAACGCATTACGCGCGGCATGGTATGGCGTTTACCAGCGCGGGCAAGCTCGATTTAGGCAAAAGTATATTTTTGAAAGACACATCTCCGCTCGATCCCGCGTGCGCGTGCCCCACATGCGCGCGTTATTCACGGGGATATATTGCGCATTTGCTCCGCGCGCATGAAATAACGCCATTGAAACTTGTAACTATGCACAACGTATGGTTTTTTAACGCGTATGTAGCGTCCATCCGCGAACAAATTAAAAAAGGACAGATGTGAAGTATTCATGGAAAAACTTTAGTATTATTATTCTTGTACTAGCGGTTGTTTTTGTGTGGTACGTAGTGTTTGTGGAATCTCGGAGCGGACTTTTGGTCTATTTTTTTGATGTAGGACAGGGGGATAGTATATTTATCCAAGCGGAAAACGGCAATCAAATTTTACTAGACGGCGGCCCGGGAGACGCGGTGCTTGCGGAGCTTGGCGGCGTACTTCCGTTTTATGACCGTACGCTTGATATGATTATACTTACTCACCCCGACGCGGATCACTTAAACGGGCTTGTGGAAGTGGTAAAACGGTACAAGCCAAAAATGGTATTGGAAACAGGGGTACTGCATGATACCGCGCAATATGAAGAGTGGCGGCGGTTTTTAGATAGGGAGCATATTCCGATTGCGCGCGCAAAAGCGGGGGAAAAATTCTTGATTGCCGACGGCGTTACGGCAACCGTGTTGTTTCCGTTTCGCGATCAGGAAGGACAAAAACCAAAAGCGGTGAATGAAACAAGTATTGTGTTGCGGTTGGATTACGGCGAAACTTCGTTTTTATTCACCGGGGATATTGAGGCAAAAACCGAGCGCATGCTTTCGGTAGCGCAACGCGAAGCAATTGACGTAGATGTGCTGAAAGTTGCTCATCACGGTTCAAAAACATCAAGTATAACGGAGTTTCTGAAAGTGGTGTCGCCGGAAATTGCCATAATTTCCGTGGGGCGGAATAACCGGTATGGCCATCCATCGCCGGAGGTAATTGATCGTTTTCGGGAATTTGGCATTCCGGTGCGCCGAACGGACATAAGCGGTGCAGTGGTGCTGCATGCGTTTGTAGATGGAACGTATGAGATGGGTTCTAGATAGGACTTGCGTCAAGAAAAAAAATACGGTACTGTGTTGATACGTATGGCAAAGAAAAAACAAACACAGGCGCGTTCACGGCGTCCCGAAACAATTGAACAGACATTAGTGGTAATTAAACCCGACGGCGTACAACGAGGGCTGGTGGGTGAAATTTTACAGAGGTTTGAAAAAGCGGGGCTCAAGATTGTGGCTATGCGGATGCGCTGGGTGGATGAAACGCACGCAAAAAAGCATTACACGGAAGATTTAGCAAAACGCCGCGGTCAGCATGTGCGCGATGTTATGGTTGATTTTCTCAAAAGCGGGCCGGTGGTCGCTTTTGTGGTCGAAGGGGTGGATGCCATTGAGAACGTGCGGAAAATGATCGGGTCTACCGAACCCAAAGCCGCGCTTCCGGGAACCATTCGCGGGGATTACGCGCATGTGGCGTTTCGGCACGCGGATGCCCAAAAGAAGGCAGTGGGGAACTTGATTCATGCCTCGAGCGACGCGACAGATGCTTATAATGAGATTTTGGTGTGGTTCAACGAAGACGAACTATTTGATTACAAGACGGTTCACGACGCATTCACCTTATAAGATGAACGTGCGTCCGTCAGCATGGTCGGTTTTTGCAGGGGTGCTTGCTATTTTGTGCGCTCACATACTTTCTGTTTTACAGGGGTGGTATACCACGTATACCTGGATTGATATTCCGCTCCATTTGGCTGGCGGCGCATGGACTGCGCTTGCCTTTTTTTATCTCCAACGCCAGTATGTGCCGTTATTTTCCGCGTTGCCGTTTTGGTTTTCTCTTATCACGGCTGTGGGAGTTGTGATGTTAGTGGGGGTTGGGTGGGAATGGTTTGAGTTCGGGTTTGATTATATATTTGTGCCGGAACATGCCGAATGGCGGGCGCAATTGGGGCTTGTCGATACTTTGGGAGATTTACTGGTTGACTTATTAGGCGGTCTTTTGGCGGGGGCGTATATGTTGATCCAAAAAAGAGGAATCATGTTGTCTCCAAATTCTGATTTAAAATAAGGATGTAACATAGTAGAAAAGGCTTATTTGTAAAGCCTTTTTTCATACGAAAAAAGCTTGACAAAATGAGTTTAACTTGCTATAAGTATCGCAAGTTTAATATCCAAGCTCGTTGATAATTACATCAACTAGAAAAGGAGGTAGCTATGTCTAAGTGGACAGATTTGCTTTCGAAAGCGGCGGGTGCGCTTGAGGCTGTTGGCCTTGTTACAGTGGAGGAGGTTGGAGATGGTTCTTCACCTACTGTTCCAGTAACGGGAGTTCCTCTAGCTGTTTTCCAAAAAGGGTCACGAGACGAGGAATCGTACCAAAAGGTTTTGGAGTTGCTTCGTTCAAATGTAATCGTGTCGAACTCTCCATATGGCCAGTTTTGCGCTCAACGGGATACGCTTCGAGAATTTATTGGCGAAGAAGCAAGGTTGGTCCAGGCGGCTTTAAAAGCATCTGGACTTACTGCGCCGGCTGTGTTGTCTGCCTTAGGGACTTGCACAGCCAGTCTTGAGGAAGAGAGCAGAGAGTTCACCACTGCTCTTGAGCAGGAGCGAGCAAATGCTCTTGCGAGCCTTGAACGGGAAGCGGAAAAACTCAATACAGAAGCGAGTGACATTAGTCAAAAACTGCAAGAGTTGCAGACCAGACTAAAACAAATTGAGACGCAAAAAGGAGAAAAGCAGGCGGAAATACAACAGCGCCAACAAATGTTTGTTCAAAGAGAAGGAGAATTCGGAAGCGCCAAAGAATCCCTGTACAACTTATTGGTGTGTGACAAACAACTTTTGGGCAAGTAAGTCCAAAGAAAGGAGTAGTGTGATGGAAAATCTTCCTAGCATTTTTCAAAACATGAACCCATTTGATAAGCCGGTTTTCAAAACCGGCGACAAATGGGCATTCCTCACTATTTTGGCTGTTTTGTTTGGTGGACTGGGGCTTGGTTTTCTTTGGTATTTACCGACCATCCTTAGTTTTCTGATTTGGGCGGCGGCTAATACCATATTAGCAATCGCGCTTATTGTTGTTGCGGCGGGTTTGCTTACGCTTGTGAGCAACGGGCAATTTCGCACCTCGCTCCGATATAAGTTTCGCGGGCTTGCTCGTGTGCTTACGCGTATTTTTGTTCGCAGTGATCCTGTGGGCGCAATGCGTGGGTACTTGCATGACTTGGATGGTCAAATAGATAAGCTTTCTATGCAAGAACGTATCGTACGCAAAAGGCTTTTGATTCTTGGTGATAGGATACGTGATTGGGTTACAAAGTTGGACACCGCAGCTCGAAATTATCAGCACGCTAGTAAGGGAGCTGATAAAAATCGGCAGTTTGTCCAAGGCCGGCAGGCAGACCGGCTGGAGAATTCTCTCCAGCGGTTTATACGGCTTTGGGTCGGACTCAAACGCCTGTCACTTTTTTTGGTACATGCCGCAGAACGCGCGAAAACTATTCGCGAGGACTGCGGTAATCAGATAGAAGTCACAGAAGCTGAACTTCAGGAAGCCAAAGCCGCATCCACTGCCGCTCAATCCGCATTTCGCGTATTACGCGGTAATCCGGATCAACGAGCTATCTACGAAATGGCGCTTGAAGAAGCTGCTGGCCAGGTCGGCGCAAACGTAGCTGATATGCGATATTTCATGGACGTATCGCAGAATATGCTTGATGCCGCAGGAACCGACGATACTGCGTTGGCTGAACGAGGTGTCAAACTTTTGGAAGACTGGCAAAATCGCGGTGCGTCTTTCGTGCTTGAAGCACAGTTTACCAAAATAACTGATGCTGATTTTACCGAAGACCTTGCCGCGCTTGGCATCAACCGGGAACAAATCGGAACAAGTGGAGGAAAAAAACCATCTGCATACAAAGAGTTGTTCGGTAGCCAAAAACAGTAACCCAAACGAAGAAGGAGGTCTGTGAATTATGGAAAAGATGCGAACTACTAAAATCAATAAGGGACCAGTGTTCGTGCTGTTTCTCTTGCTACTTGTGGGTGGATATTGGCTGGCAATGCGGTATGAAATCATACCGCAGGCCCAGAAAGTGGCGCCGTCTGTTCCGCCTGTTGCAAATCTACCAAATGATCCCATTCCACAACCCAAACAAACTACTACTCTGACTACGCCAGTTGCCCCCGTACCTATTTCTACAAAAACCACATCTGCCACAAATAACATTGTGGGCGAAATCTGGGCATGGAATGCTCAAAGTGGTTTACTCCTTGCCAACGGCGGGACCCAAACAGTATCTGGCAGCCTCATGCACCGGCATGGTGTGAATCTCACACTGCGTCGTAATGATGACGTGCCGCAAATGCAGGCAAACATGGTCAAGTTTGCGCAAGACTTTTGCGTAAACAATAGCCCCAATCCGTCCGGCATCCATTTTGTCATCATCATGGGAGATGGGGCGCCATCATTTTTGGCAGGATTGAATCCCCAACTGGCTAAGTTTGGTCAAGACTGTATCGCTGAAATTATCGGTGCGGTTGGATTCTCCCATGGGGAAGATAAGTTTATGGGGCCCATTGCATGGAAGCTTGATCCTCAAACTGCGCGCGGTGGGTTGGCAGCCGCATATCTTCGTGATGGTGATTGGAACATCGCAATGAAATGGCTGGCCGACAATGGGATTTGTAATAATCCGAATGAAAAAACGTACGACCCCAATTGCCTCAATTGGGTTGCCGCGGACAGCTACATTGATGCAGCACAAAAGTATGTGAGTGGATATTGTGAGACTCGATCGGTAGTCAACGCTGGTGTGCCCATGCTTCAAAGTAAAGAAGTTTGCGTGCAGGCAGTTGCTACCTGGACTCCCGGTGATGTGACTGTTGCCAAAAAGAAGGGCGGTCTTGTCTCCATTGTGTCCACAAAAGAATATCGTTGGCAGATGCCAGCGGTGGTGATAGCAAACAAACGGTGGGTAGCTACCCATGAAGACATGATGGCCGAAATGCTTGCTGCAGCATTTGAGGGTGGGGAGTTGGTCA
Organism: Candidatus Ryanbacteria bacterium RIFCSPHIGHO2_02_FULL_45_17b; assembly: GCA_001819815.1. Classification (GTDB taxonomy): domain Bacteria; phylum Patescibacteriota; class Minisyncoccia; order Ryanbacterales; family 2-02-FULL-48-12; genus 02-FULL-45-17b. Next base: position 15,747 of record MHNO01000007.1, read on the forward strand.
AGACAAATTCTGCTGTGTTACGCAAAGCAGCAGAGATTAGTGCTGAAGTCTATAAAGAGGAGACGGCTGAATACTGGGAAAAGTACTTCAAGGGGGTGACAGAGAAAGATGCTCAGGGTTTGAACGTGGAGCTTGGTGGTTCGCGTGTCAACAATCTAGCTGACAACCTCCACCTTTTTGGACTGGAGTCGGGTGGGAATAACATCTTTGCTGCTGTCTACAACGTTTTTGGGAACATTCTGGTGCAACAGTATCCTGATCTTGTGCCATCATATCCGCCAGTAGAAGAAATTTTGAACCTGCGAATTCTGCAGAAAATTGCGGCAAAAACTACTCCAAACGTTTCTGCCGACCTGCCGGAGTTTACACCCGTAACAGGTGTAAAGCAGATTGTGGCCAGAAAGTCTTGGAGCATCGGCTTTGAATTTGGTAAGGCAGCGCTTACCAAAGAAGGTGAGCGAACGCTCGAGGAGTTGTTCGATCAGGTTTCGGTTACTAGTTTAGTAATCGAGGTCCATGGCCATACAGACAACATTGGGAAAAAGGCAAAAAACCAACAACTCTCTGAAGAGAGGGCGTTTGCGGTAAAAAGCTACCTCCAACAGCTTTCAATCTCCAATTTTCCTGATGCGCGCTTTGCGCGTGTTGCGGGGCATGGAGATGAGAATCCTGTGGCACCAAATACAACTGAAGCGGGGCGTGCTAAGAACCGCAGGGTTGATATTGTGTTGGGAACTGCTTCGTAAGTTCGTTTTCGTAGTTGATTGTTAGCATGGTCAACGTGTGTGGCCCAACTCTTTCCATGGGTTGGGCCTTTTTCTTAACTTGGATGGAGGAAAGTATGAGTGAAGAACGCTTAGCTGTGTATGGCATTTTTAATGTGCCAAGCATGCAGTCACTTTCCGGATGGAATGTGGTTCGCAAAGCATTGAGCCCAAATCAGGCGTGCTCAAAAACGGAGCTCGGAATTATCATAGGCGCACAAGTCATCTTTGCATTTTTATTTTGGATCATCTGGGCACCGCCCATTGTGCCGCGTCCACTCGAAGTTGTTCACGCATTTCAAAAACTTTGGATGCGTGATGGTCTTGGAGTAGAGCTTGCCATGAGTTTCATGGTAAATTTGGAAGCTCTAGCAATAAGCTCCATTATTTCTTTGGGGCTTGCCTATCTTTCCGTAACACAGTTTGTCCGCATTATCGCGTCAGCAGCTTCCAAGCTTCGTTTCCTCGGGCTCACGGGTCTTTCGCTGATGTTTACGTACCTTACTCCCGATGGCCACTGGCTCAAGGTTTCACTTCTTGTATTTGGTATGACAGTCTTTTTTGTAACTGCTATGGCGTCAGAAGTGGCAAACATACCAAAAGCAGAATTTGATCACGCGCGAACTCTCCGCATGAGCGAGTGGCGGGTGGTTTGGGAAGTTGTGGTTCTTGGAAAGATGGACGTAGCCATTGAGACAATACGGCAAAACGCGGCAATTGGCTGGATGATGCTCACCATGGTGGAAGGCATTGTAAAATCAGAAGGTGGTGTGGGAGCAATGTTGTTAAACGAAAACAAACATATGTTGCTTGATGCAGTATTTGCTATCCAGCTAACAATTCTCTTGGTGGGTCTTTTGTTTGACTACATCATCGGTGTTAGCAAGAATATTGCATGTCCGTGGGTGAGTCTTAGTTTGCAACGGAGGTAATGTATGCAAAATGGTTATGAAGTTGGAAAGGTTCTACTAAAAATTGAACATGTTTCATTCACCTATCCAGACGGCACATTAGTGTTGCGGGATGTGAATGCGGAAATTCGAAACATAACGCGCCCCGGGACGGGCATTAAACAAGGACAGGTTGTTGCTTTTTTTGGTCCATCGGGCATAGGAAAAACAACATTGTTCAACTTGATAGGAGGCATAGAAAAACCAACATCAGGACAAATTTTTATCGGGGAAAACAATGAACCAGTACGAACAGGGGCTGTTGGTATAGTATGGCAAAACTATCCTCTGTTTCCACACAGAACCATCTTGAGCAGTCTTACGCTTGCCGCTAAACAGGGTGGATGTCCCAATACGAGCGAAGCTCGGGACAAAGCGCTTGGTATGATGCAAAGTTTCGGTTTGGGAGAAGTTGGGAATCGTTATCCGCCACAGCTCTCAGGTGGGCAGAAACAGCGTGCATCTATTCTAGAACAGCTTTTATGTAGTGAACACTTTCTGTTGATGGATGAGCCATTTTCCGGCCAAGACATAATTGCTAAAGAAAAGGTGTGTGAACTCATCCGCGAAGTTTCCACATTTGCTGAACAAAACACCATTATTGTGGTAACACATGATATTGAACCAGGACTTTTGATTGCTGATAGGGCGTGGATGATGGGTCTTGAGCGCGGTGAAGACGGTACATTCTTACGTGGCGCCCGGATAATTGAGTTTATTGACCTTGCTGCTGGGGGGTTTGCCTGGCGGACAGATTTGGCAGAGTCGCTTGAATTTCACGAGCTGGTACTCGAAGTAAAGCGCAAGTTTAGAAAACTCAAATAAAACAGTTCTTTTAACACATCACACCAAAGCTTTGATCTTCAAGCTTTGGTGTTTTTTGTTTATGCCTGATTTATAGTTGGGGTGTGCTATACTGATTCGTATGCCAAAACTTACATTTTATGGCGGGGCGCAGGAGGTTACGGGCGCTTGCTATTTGTTGGAAACCGAAAAAGCGCGGTTGTTGGTTGATTGCGGTCTTTTTCAATGTCCGCGTATTTGCGAAAAGCGGAACCGCGAAGATTTTCCATTTGATCCAGCGACTATAGACGCCTTAATAGTAACCCATGGGCACATTGACCACATTGGCCGCATTCCAAAATTGGCGCGACATGGATTTCGCGGCAAGATTTACTCGGCGCACCCCACGAAAGAATTCGCGGATCTTATGCTTCGGGATAGTTTGGATGTGCTGGAAAAAGAAGCAAAATCGGATGAAGAAAAAGTTTTTTATGATGAAGGTGATATTGGTTCGGCCATGGCTCTATGGGAAGGAAAAGAATATGGCGAAGAATTTACAGTAGGGGATGTTCATATTCGTTTGCAAAACGCGGGGCATATTTTGGGTTCCGTGGTGGTGGTTATGGAGGTGCCGGGCACCGGGAGGTTTGCGTTTTGCGGGGATCTCGGCAATTCACCCGCGCCGCTCTTGGGGCCGTTTGATCAGGTAGGTGATATCGCGCATATGGTGATTGAGTCTGCATACGGCAACCGCGTGCATGAAGGCGTGGAGGAGCGAAAACAAAAACTGGAACGCGTGGTGGAAGATACCTGCGCGAATGGCGGCACGCTTATGATCCCCGCGTTTAGTTTAGAGCGCACCCAGGAATTATTATATGAGTTTAATGAACTTGCCGAACACAAGCGTATTCCGCGCGTACCGATTTTTTTGGATTCACCGCTTGCAATTAAGGCAACGCGGATTTATCGGGCGTATGGGCGGTATTTTAGCGCCGAAGCTCAAAAACTTATCAAAGAAGGAGACGACTTGTTTCAATTTCCCGGTCTGCAGTTTACCGAAAGCGTGGATCAATCTAAAAGCATAAATGAAGTTTCGGGTCCCAAAATTATTATTGCGGGCGCGGGCATGATGCAAGGGGGGCGCATTTTGCATCATGCGAAGCGCTATCTTCCGGATCCCAAAAGCACGCTTCTGTTTATTGGTTATCAGGCGGCAGGTTCCATCGGGCGCCGCATATTGGACAAAGCCCTTGATGTGCGCATTAACGGAGAAACAGTTCCGGTGCGCGCGAGTATAAAGGCAATCGGGGGGTATTCAGCTCACGCGGACTCGGATATGCTCTATGAGTATGTGGCGCATTCGGCTGACAGTCTTCGGAATGTATTTGTGGTGCAGGGCGAACCGGAAGCATCGCTTTATTTGGTGCAACGGATACGAGATAATTTGGGATTACAGGCGGTAGCGCCGAAGTATGGCGAGAGTTTTAGTCTTGATTGATGTTTTGTATGGTCGGCAGGTAGTATATAGGGGGACATCATAGAACACTTTTCTTGCGTGTAGGGTAGAAAATCTCATAATTCATAGTATACTGTATATCATGGAACCATCTTCCCATTATCATCTTAAATACAAAATTTGCGTCTCGGGCGCGGCGGAAACCGGGCACTGTTCCAAAGACGCTTTGGATAAGGCCAAAGAGATAGGGTTTGAAATTGCAAAACACGGAGCCATTTTGGTAACGGGCGCTACCACCGGGTTTCCGTACTGGGCGGCGCATGGAGCAAAAGAAGCAGAAGGCATTTCGATTGGAATATCACCCGCATCCACAGAGAAGGAACATGTGGAGAAATTTGAATTGCCCTTGGATTATATGGATATGATCGTCTATACCGGTTTTGGATATCCCGGGCGCAACCTTATGCTTACCCGCGCTTCGGATGCCGTTATTATCGGGTGTGGACGGATGGGTACGCTCAATGAGTTTACGATTGCGTTTGAAGACCGAAAGCCGATTGGCGTGCTCCTGGATGCAGGGGGAACGACCGAATGGATTGATGAGCTTATTCGAGATTCCCATCGCGGCGGCGATACGCCCGTGGTGTATGACGCGGATCCAAAAGCGCTTGTAGAAAAAGTCATTGATCTTATTAAAAAAGAAAAGGTGGTGAAGGTATGATGACAAGAACATTCTCGAGTTTGGGGCTTATGATAGGCACGATCATAGGCGCGGGGATGTTTGCGTTACCACATGTGATAGCGCGCGCGGGCTTTTTTTGGGGACTGTTTCACCTCGTTCTTGCGTTTTGTGTTGTTACATGTATTCATATTTTTTATAGCGTAGTTATTGCGGCAACCCCCGGGAAACATCGCCTGCCTGGGTATGCGCGGATTCATTTGGGGGCGGGAGCGGAACGTTTCGCGTTTTTTTCTGCTTTCGGCGGTTTTTATGGAGCGTTGTTAGTGTATGGAATTCTCGGGGGCATGTTTCTGTCTCAGCTTTTTCCGTCTTTTGAGGGCGGAGCGCGCGTGTTCACATTTCTTTTTTTTGCGGTAGGCGCTTTCGTGCTTTTGTGTAATCTGCGTCATGTGGGAGAACTAAATTTCTTTTTGACGTTTATGCTTATTGCAGTTGTGGCGGTGTTCGCAGTTCTTTTATTGCCGTATATGGAATTTTCTAACTTTAAAATTATACCCGACAAAACAGCATGGTTTTTACCATACGGCGTTTTTTTGTTTGCGTTTGCGGGCGCTTCTGCGGTTCCAGATGCGGCTGAGGCCTTTTATCGCGGAAACAAAGCTCCGAACGGTCGTTTTAGGCGTGTGCTAGTGTTCTCTACTATTATTCCTCTTCTTGTATATCTTGTATTTATAACAAGCGTTGTCGGCGTATCAGGGCAGGCAACATCAAGTGATGCTATTTCAGGCTTGGAAAATTTTTTGGGAAAGCCTGCTATTTTAATAGGATCCCTTATAGGATTTCTTGCCGTGTTTACGTCGTATCTTGCGTTGGGGCTTGATCTTAAAAACATCTTTCGTTACGACACCCAAACTTCCGCCTTAGCTGCTTGGGTGGGGGTAATAACAATCCCTCCGATTTTATTCCTGGCCGGCATAAACGATTTTGTAAGCCTTATTGGTTTAGTGGGCGCGATCGCCATTGGTATCGATGGTATTATTATTCTCCTTTCCGCGCTTCGCGTTTGTCGCACTGGTTCCCAATGTATCATCGGCAGTGTTTCATTTCATCCCGTGTTTCCCGTTCTGCTTATAGGAGCGCTTTCTCTCGGTGTGGTGTACGAAGTGTTTATGATTTTGTCGCGAGTTCTGTTATCTGTTTGAAAACCGCGGGGTGGTGCTCAGCAAGAGTGGAGAGAATTTTGCGGTCAAGTTCGACATGTTTTGTTTTGAGAACGTTTATGAGCTTGCTGTACGTGGTGCCGTTTATGCGCGCCCCCGCGTTTATTTTTATGCTCCACAAGGTGCGTCGTACGCGCTTTTTCTTTCGGTTGTCGTTAAAACGGTGTACGCCCGCGTGCAAAAGCCCTTCGCGCGCTTGGCGTTCCTTTGACTTTCTTCCCCAACGAAATCCCTTTGTCTGTTTTAAGACATTTCGTCGGCGTTTTACTGAAATGGTGCCTCGTTTGACTCGTGTCATATCCTTATGCCATATATCGGCTTGTAAATTCTTTACCAAGATTTGTGAAAGCGACGGTGCCTTTTTTATTCAATTCCGCGGCGCGGGACTTTTTTGCGCGGAAGTGATTCTGACCTCCCTGGCGTCGCAGAACTTTCCCCGTGCGGGTCGTCTTTAAACGCTTTGTTACTGACTTATTTGTTTTTGCCATTGCCATAAGAGATTATGATTCTTTTTCCAATACAAGTGTTAAACCGCGTGGTCCTTTTTTAGGTTCGCTTGTTTTTCGGAAGGGTATGGTTATTAATGCAAGAAATACGTGCAATCGGCTTTGGATAAAGTTTCGGTCTAGATATTTCGCGCGTCCTTTTAGAATAAAATCAATTTGCACGCGACCTGCCGAAAGAAGGAGCTCGTTTGCTTTTTTTGCACGCAGTTCCATGTCGTGGGGGGAAGCGTTAAATCCTACGCGGACCGCTTTTAAGTCGACATTTTTTTGCTTCTTTCCCGACTCCCGCGCTTCTTTTTCCTTCTGATATTGGTATTTGCCGTAATCGGCAATGCGTGCCACGGGCGGTTGAGCTTTTGGGGAGACTTCAATAAGATCAAGCTCCGCCTCAGCCGCTTTCTTACGAGCTTCTTCAATACTCACTACGCCGATGTTTTCACCGTCTTTACCAATTAAACGGACTTCGGAAACGCGTATTTGGTTGTTAATGCGAACGTGTTGAATGGAAGTAACAATAACATTATGAATAAATTGGCAGCTGCGGGTGGAGATGAGGAGAATCGAACTCCTGTCCAAACGTATCCAGCTATGGGTTGACAAGTTTAGGATATGCTCCTTTTTTAACAAAGAGGTCGGAAGCATGCCTTCTTTGCGATCCTGATGATATAGCACCGGTGATGCGCCGCACAGGCGTTAGCACAGCCGATGCCCCGGCATATTCGCTAAAGAGCAAATGATGCTGATCGGGGAAGCGTTCTTACGCCAATGCCATTGCTGGCTGAAGCGAGAACGCTTTTTTGAATAAGTTTGCACTTATCCGGTTGGGCGTTTTAGGAGGGAACCCATCTCCACCTGAACCATAGTTTTCAAGCGTCTGTCGATGCCTTATGCATCCCCTTATGTGGAACTATCACCAAATATTCTTTTTTGTCTATTCGGGAATATTTCCTTTCAAAGTGCGGTCTACACTGCGTTTGCTTTCGCGGGCCTTGATTGTTTGGCGTTTATCAGTGGTTTTTTTTCCTTTTCCTAAGCCCAATGAAAGCTTGCAAAGACCGTGTTTAGTGTACACCTGTAGTGGAACCAAAGTCAAGCCCTTTTCTGCGGTTTTGCCTGTAAGATACGAAATTTCTTTTTTAGTGAGAAGGAGCTTTCGGGTGCGGTCAGGATCATAATTATGGGGAGTGTTTGCCGTTTGGTAGGGCGGCACATGCATGCCAAGAACATATGCTTCATTCCCGCGGATGATGGCGTAGGCTCCTTGGATACTGCTTTTACCGGATTTTATGGATTTTACTTCATGCCCTTCCAATACTAACCCTGCCTCGAAGATTTCAAGGATTTCATAATCGAAGTGGGCTTTTTTGTTTTCCGCAAGAGATGACATAGCGCCAGTATACCACATATGATATCTTGGAATATAAAGAGGGGTTTTGATTATGGAGAAAACTATCTTTCGCGGTGACATATTTCGAAGATTTTGTAAAAGGTATACAAAAATTTCTTGCGGAGAAAAATGAAGCGTAATATGGACTTAAAAGATTTAAAATTAAATGCATTTGGAATTGACAAGAAAAAATTTGGCAGGATTTTTTGTTTTGTTGACTATGGCAATGTTAATTATTGGTATGATAAAGACAGACGTAGTGGGGAAGGTAATCAATTAAACAAATACCAAAGATTAATTGTCGACATTGAAAAATTGGCGTATTTTGTTTCCGGTTTTGCGGAACAAAAAAGATTTTATTATGGATGGAATCCGCGAAACAAAACAAACTGGCATATTACCATAAAGGCCGAGAAATATGGTTTTGTTAAGATAACAAAACCAATGCAGTTTATCAGACACGAAGTCGGAAAAGGTATAATAAGTCATGATGGCAAAAAAGTTCTCAAGGATGATGCGGGAAATTATTATAGAAATTCCAAAAAGTAATTTTGATGTTGAGATAAGCGTGGATGCAATTCGTATTTTTGATAGATATGACACATTTTGCCTGTTTTCCGGTGATAGTGATTTTGCATATCTTTCCCGATTTTTAAAACGAAAAGGTAAGCATGTTATGGTTATTGCTTCCGGGCAAGTTTTTCATACACTCAAAGAAGTCGCGGATTTATATATCAATGCCCAGCAGATAAAACATGATATTTCATCTGTAAAAGAAACCACGCCCCATGAGGGGCGTGGTTTGGACATCGGATCCGCCTCCGGCGGACAGGGTAGCCAGAATTGACTACAAATCTAGTCTAGCAAAAATAGGTTGAAAAATCAACAAACTTGTAGATAACTTATAAATATGAAATCTATGACATTACGCGATATATTGAGAGAAAATATATCACAAGTGATTGAAGGACTCGCGGGCAGTTTGGGTGTGCCTAATTTTTCTCTTGAAGTGCCGGAAGTTGCAGAACATGGCGATTACGCAACTAACGCGCCTTTGATGCTTGCGAAATCATTAGAGCGCAAGCCAATGGACATTGCGGAGGAACTTGCAAAACCGTTGGCGGATGAGCGCTGGGGGGTTTCGGTTGCCGCGCCCGGGTTTTTGAATTTCACGTTTACGGATGATGTACTTGTTGCCGCGCTCAAAGAGGTGCTTGAGGCAGGTGATGGGTGGGGCACAAGTACTGTGGGCAAAGGAAAAACGGTGATGGTGGAGTATTTTCAGCTTAACATCGCAAAACGGCCGCATATTGGCCACTTGCGTTCGGCGGTTATCGGGGACGCGCTTAAACGGATTTTTTTGTCGCAGGGGTATCACGCGGTTTCTGATACCCATGTGGGAGATTGGGGCACGCAGTTTGGAATTTTGCTTTTGGGATATAAGGCAGCGGAACAAGAACAAGTAAAAAAAGAAATAGAAATTGATCCCTTTGCATTTTTGGAGGACATTTACGCGAGAGAAAATAAAAAAATCGAAATGGATCCGGAGCGTCGTACGCTTGCAAAAGAAGAATTTGCAAAACTAGAGCGGGGGGATACAGAAAACCGAAAAATTTGGGAATGGATGGTGGATGTATCCATGAAAAAACTGGAAGAAAGCGCGGAACGATTGGGTTTGCTCCCGTTTGATGAACACAAAGGCGAGTCTTCGTACGAAAAAGAGATGCCGCCGATTGTGGAGGAGGCTTTACAAAAAAATGTGGCAACACATAAAGAAGACAGCGCGATTGTGATTGACTTAACAAGCGAAAAATTGGACGAGGCAGTGCTTATAAAATCAGACGGCGCCTCTACTTATTTACTTCGCGATTTGGCAACCATCAAGTATCGGCAAGAGAAATGGAAGTTTTGGAAAAATATCTACGTGGTAGATGTAAGGCAATCGCATCATTTTCGGCAGTTGTTTCGCGTTGCAGAACTTTTGGGATATGAGGGAGTGGGCGCGTCAGAACCTGCCTACCGGACAGGCAGGCATATAGAGTTTGGGTTTATGAAATTGCCGGAGGGCGCCATAAGCACGCGAAAAGGCACGGCCATCGCGCTTGATGCCTTGCTTGATGAGGCCGAAAAGCACGCGCTCGCTGTCATTCGTGAAAAAAATCCCGAGTTGCCGCACGCGGATATCGTTGCCAGACAAGTGGGTATGGGCGCGGTGAAATATTTTGATCTTTCGCACAATCGGAAATCGGATATTACGTTTGAATGGGAGAAAGCTCTTTCATTTGAAGGAAACACGGGGCCGTATCTTCAATACACCTACGCGCGGTTGAAAAGTATTTTGCGGAAAGGAGGTGATAGCCTTGATGATATAAAAGAAATTAAAAATGTTTCACTTGCCGATGTAGAGCATCGGCTGATATCTCTTGTTTTACGCTATTCCCTTATCATAGAACATGCGCTCCAAGGATGCGCGCCCCATATTCTTGCGGCATATCTGTATGAACTTGCGAGTGTGGCGAACGAGTTTTACCATGCGCTTCCGGTGTTGCAGGAGAGCGATGAACAGAAACGGATGTTACGGATCATGATAATTACTGCAACAGCACTCACGCTCAAAAACGGTCTTTATGTTCTTGGTATTGAGGCGCCGGAGGAGATGTGATGTTCTACGTTTTTTTTATTTTACATGAGGTGATAGTTGACGTTTTGTATTTGCTCGCTTAGAATACAGAAAAATCTAGTGTTATGGGGAGGTTTTATGAAGAAAGCTTTTTTGGCGGTTGTGTCCTTATTATCCGTACCGTTTTTGACATATGCCCAGGATAGCAGCGGACCTGTCTCGGCAGCATTTTTTGTGAATTCTGCTTATTGTGAAATTATGCATCCTTGCGGATCTGTTGGGGTTTATATTGAGAACGAATCTGATTTTACTGCCGTAGATGGAGAATCTGAAAATGAACAATCTTCTTTTATGGAAATCTACTGGGACAATTTAGATTGCGGAGAAGAGCAATTTACCATCCGATTTGCTCCTTTGCCGCAAAAAGCAAAACAAGTTTATAAAACCAATCCTTTTGCGCAGAATGCTAGTGTTCGTTTTCATAATCTTAGAACAAAAGATCTCACTACGAGAGCTACGCATGTACTTGGTTTTGTTGATGTTTTTTGGGAAGGCGGTATTCCAGAATTTAATACTTCCTACAAGGCAGGTTTCCCCGCAGAAGTATGTAGTTCGTACCTTGTGACAAATTCTTTAGCAAGGCTTTCATTAAGGCTAGATGGAGAAATTATTGCGGAAGATGCATCTTGTGATGTGGCGCTTAGGTTGGATATCTCTTGTGCATCTTTCTTTCCTTAATGATGTTTTGTTTTCTAAGAAACACTTTATATAAAATGGTTGCCCATATAGGTAACCATTTTTGTTTGAGTGTAGGAGTGTGGATAAAAATATAGCTTTCTTTTTTAATGGTGATAGTATAAAAACATTATTTCTTATGCCTTTATCATGAATAACACTTCCAGCAGTTTAAAGATTTCTGTTTTTGTGATTTTTATGTTTGTAGTTAGTGGAGGATATATAGTTTTTTATCAAGAAAATTTACTTGGCCAAAATTTTTCTCTAGCGACTGTTTTTGCTTCCATTGGTAAGAATGTTGAAGAATGCAGTGATGTACCCCTTTTTACTTCTAGAGATGATATTGCAGATGATAGAGTAGCACTTGAGGGTAGTACTAACACAGTTACTGCTATTAGAGAAGAAGTTTTGTCTCAAGTAAACGATAATGTGTTGGTTCAGAGAAAGAGAAGTGAACTTCAGCAAGTACTTAAGAATCGAAAGGAACTTTTAGTAAAAAGAATGAGATCAGATCCTGAAGGGGCATTATATCAGGTGTTAAAAGATGATGATATTGAAGCCGCGCTGGTTGTAACAAGAAATTGTGTCGAGACAAAAAAATTTGTTGAAGGTATTTTTTCTGTAATACACATTGATGACTTTGAAAAAGGTACATCAATAAACAGTTACTATCTTGATACTAACAATAAAAAACGCATTATTTTGCATCCAGCAGGTGGTGTGCCAGCATCCATTTCTGCTGGTTCCCGTGTAAAAATTGGTGGATATATAATAGGTGATGAGATGCTCTTTGATGGAGGTATTGCGATAGAGGATCTTGCTCCAAATGAGATGGGCATCTCGCTCGCTGTTGCGCAAGCTGTTGTCGCTCCTCTCACAGAGAAGCGTATTGCGGTCTTGACGGCTAAGTTTCAAGATCAGACCACTCCTGCTCCATCTAATGATAGTGCCAGAAATCTTATTTTGGAAAGAATGGAAGAGTTTTTCCAAGAAGAGTCTTATAGCAAAGTAACATTGAGGGGAGATGTTTTCGGACCGATAACACTTCCAATTAATGGTCAACAAAATTGTGGTTCTCTCCTGAATAGTCAGTCGATAATTAACGCGTCTTTCCAACTGGGTGATCCGCTTGTAGATTATTCATTTTATTCGGACCTTATTGTTGTTGTGGATGATTCTGCTTATTGCGCAAGATATTTTGGCGGTTATGGTTTAATGAATCAAACTAATTACCCTGAAATGCAGGACAATTATGGCTTTGCCCTTGTTTCTCTAGGATCCTCCTCAAGTGTTTCTGTTGCCGCTCATGAGCTTGGGCATGTTTTTGGGAGTCCTCATGATAATTTTTCTTACTGTAAACTACCTTTAGTGTGTAGCGCAAAGAATGATCGTTCTGTGGAGTATGGGAATCAGTATAGCACCATGGGGTATGCTTCTCCTAAGGGACATTTTAGTGCCGCAGACAAGAAATTGGCGGGGTTCTTGATAGGTTCTGAAATATTGGCTGTAACGCAAAGTGGACGTTATGATATAGCTCCGCTGGAAAGTCAGAGCACTTTATTGCCTAGAGCTTTAGAAATACCTCGCTACCAAGCTCCTCCATTGTATCTGGAATATCGTCAACCTATTGGGAGAGATGCAATTTTTTCTTCATGGTACCCAAATAAATCAGATATTTTTGCTGGTGCGCTCGTGACTAGTTCAGATGGTGCAAGAAGTAATCTTATCGATCCGACTCCTTCACCTGCTCCAAATGCTAAATTCTCGGCTTTAAAAATTGGAGATGTATTTACTGATCCGGTGAATGGTACTAAAATATCTGTGGTTGCAAAAGATGCAACAAAACTTACTGCGGATATTCAGCTTGGACCCATTGGGGATATAAGTGTTAAAATAACGTCTCCTAAACTTAATCCTATTCCACAATTTACTAATCCTAAGAGTATTACTGTCTTGGCTAATGTAGCTGTACCTATTGGCAAAGTAAAACGAGTCACGTTTTCTATAGACAGCAGACAAAATGTTGTTGCCACGGATGCTACTGCGCCTTACGGAAAGAATATAAATGTAAAGACACTTTCTGCGGGTAGGCACAGTATTTATGTTACGGCATGGGACGAGTTTGGGTATTCCAGCTATTCAAGAGTTCGCGTAGATATAATTCGATAATACCAATAATAAAAGCATATGACATTCATAAAAAACCATTTCGTTGTCATTCTTGCTTTCATGCTCCCGCTTTTGCTTATTGGGGGGCTTGCGATAAGTACCTATCTTCCATCGATGCTCCTTTCAACGGAGTATGATTTTGTGTATGCGACATGTGGTGATGGAACAAACTACTACTATGAGTATAATTGTGAGACGTATCTCAACAGCCTTTATATGGTAGAGAACGGCAAGCTCTTGTTGCGAGACATAAATCCCACGCAAGATTCAGACAGCGACGGAACGCTAGATGTTGCTGAAAACTATGTTACGCGTTTGTTTTTACATGATACAAAAGCTAATGAAGGAAGGGAGATTACGCTACAAGAAGCTCAATCTATGGGTCTCAATGGACTTGTAACATCGCCGGATGGTGTGTCAGTTGAAAGTGCATATAACAATAGTGGGGACTTTTTTATCTTTTTTAATGGATCATCGCATTACGGTTATTATCTGACGAAGGGCAGTAAAAAAAGTAAACTTAACCTAGTGAATGATGATGATCAGTATTATTATCGCGATAGTTTTAAATTTATTGGCTGGGTAATCTCGAAGTAATTATGAACACGGACGAACTTTTACAGGAACTCTCTCGCAAAGTTACAACGGGCGAGATAAGGAAGGAAGAAATCATGCGGAGAATCGGCATTTCTCCCGACGTACGACAGGAGCATGAACACAACGAAGCATCGGAAAGGGCGCATCTTTCTCTTACCAAAATACTCTACGTGCTTGGTGCTTCTATAGCTATTCTGGGGATTATTTTCTTTGTGGCGCAAATTTGGAATGACATAGGCTCATGGGGACGGATTTTGGTTACGCTTGGATTGGGGTTCTTTATCGCCGGTAGTGGCTCATCGTTACTTGTCAGCAGACCTGAAAGTCATCTAGGTCAAGTGTTCCATGTGATTGCGGGTTTCTTGGTTCCCGGTGGGGCGCTTGTTGCGTTGAATGAACTTGGCACTCCTACTGATTCGTTATGGCCCGTAACAATTACTATCGGTATGGTTTTTCTATTTTATTTGATGTTAATGGTGTCTCATAAAAAGGAAGTGCTTACATTTTTTGCTTTGGTGAATGGCACTGCTTTCCTCTATTTGCTTGTTGAGTCTATTCTGGAAGGCCCCTTTTATCAACATGACGATATATACGCGTATCTTAGCATGGTTGTAGGCTTGAGTTATCTTTTGTTCGCATACGCGTTTCGTGGTGGTTGGAATAAAAACTTGGTCAGTGTTCTTAATTTTTTTGGTACGGTGGGTTTTCTTGGTGCGGCGTTTTCACGCGTGTTTGAGTCTGATTTGTGGGAGTTATTATTTTTCCTGTTGGCGATTGGGGGAATGGTGTTAGCGGTCTACATAAAAAGCCGGGGTATGTTGGTTGTAAGCACATTCTTTTTGATTGGGCACTTCATATATATTACAAATGAATATTTTGCTGATTCCATTGGATGGCCTATTTCACTTGTTGTTCTCGGATTTGTAATCATTGGTCTTGGATATACTTCTATTACTATCAACAAAAAATACATAGGCAGTGGTGTGATGCCTGCTTGATTCTCAGGGTGTTTTTGGGCTCGTTGAAAAACGGGCTTTTTTTGTTTAAGATATGTTCTATGCAGGAAAAATCAGAAAATAACAAAAAATCCGTGTCAGAAAAAGAAGAGGAGATACTCACATTTTGGCAGGATAATAAGATTTTTGAAAAATCACTGGAGCTTCGGAAAGGGGGAGAATTATTTACGTTTTATGATGGCCCGCCATTTGCCACCGGCAAGCCCCATTATGGTCACATGCCATCCAGTTTTTTGAAAGATGTTATCCCTCGGTATCAGACCATGCAGGGTAAATATGTTCCGCGGCGGTGGGGGTGGGATTGCCACGGGTTGCCGCTCGAAAATATCATTGAGCAGGAGCTAGGATTGGCGCATAAAAAAGATATTGAACACTATGGCATTGCGAAGTTCAACGCCGAAGCAGAGCGCGCGGTTCTTCGATTCGCCGACGCATGGAAGCAGTTTATACCGCGTATCGGCCGGTGGGTTGATATGGAAAACGATTATCGCACCATGGACCCGACCTACACCGAAAGCGTGTGGTGGGTGTTCAAAACACTGTACGAAAAAGGACTTATATATGAGGGATATAAATCCATGCACATCTGTCCGCGATGTGAAACCACGCTTGCGAATTTTGAGGTGAGTCAGGGGTATAAAGACATCACGGATATTTCGGTATATGTAAAATTTCAATTATGTGATGAGCCTAATACGTATGTATTGGCGTGGACTACAACTCCATGGACGTTGCCAGGCAATGTGGCGTTGGCTGTTGGGAACAAGATGGAATATGTAAAAATTCTGAAAGTTTATACAGGAGTTGAGATGTCTAAAAATTCTAGAGTCAAAGAATATTTTATTCTTGCAAGAGATATTTTTGAAAAAGAAGGGGTACAACAAAAAGTTGCTGGAGATGATGGGAATAATGAGTGGCGAATATTTCAAGGAGAACTATATCGTAAGGTTGATAATTTCCTTGGAGAAAAATTAACTGGAAAAAAATACAAACCCGTTTTTGACTACTACGCAAGAGATGAAAAACTAGAAAATCGCAAGAACGGATGGAAAATTTATGCGGCGGATTTTGTAACAACAGACGAAGGAACGGGTGTTGTCCATATTGCCCCTGCGTTCGGGGAAGACGACATGCGCTTGGGGAAAGAACACAACCTGCCTTTTATTCAGCATGTCTCCATGGACGGCGTGTTTAAGCCGGAAGTTGCGGATTTCGCGGGGTTTTCGGTAAAACCGAAAGAGGATCATCAAAAAACCGATATAGAGATTCTAAAATTCCTTCATAAAGAGGGCGTGTTGTTCTCCAAGAAAAAAATCACGCATTCATATCCGTTTTGCTGGCGATGTGATACGCCCTTGCTGAATTATGCGGCAACGTCTTGGTTTGTGAATGTGTCGGAGGCGCGTAAGGATTTGCAAAAGACAAATCAGGAGATTTCTTGGATACCCGCGCACTTGAAAGACGGACGTTTTGGAAAAGGGCTAGAAACCGCTCCCGATTGGGCTATTTCACGCACGCGGTTTTGGGGAGCGCCGCTTCCCGTATGGAAATGCGTCGCATGCGACAAGAAATTTGTCGCGGGGTCTTTGGAAGATTTGGAAGCGCGGCGGACGAAAAAACCGAATATGTTTATTTTGATGCGCCATGGCGAGCGGGAAGATCTTGTGTATGAGAAAGATAATCCGAAAGAATGCGGCCCTGTTGTTATCAGCTCAAAGCCTACGGTAAACATTCATCTTTCAGAACGGGGAAAAGCGGGTGTAGGGGAAGTGGCGGATGAACTTAAAAAAGAAGGGGGAGTGGATCTTATCTACTCTTCCGATTTTATCCACACGCGCGAGACGGCAGAAATTATCAGCGAAGCGCTTGGAGGAGTGCCCGTGGTGTACGATGAACACTTGCGGGAGTTGAATCACGGGACTTTTTTTGAAGGCCGTACCGTTGCGGAGTACTACGCGTTTTTTGCCTCTCCTGAAGAACGTTTTACCAAAAAACCCGAAGGAGGCGAAACATTGCATGATGCGCGCGGGCGCATGATGCAGGCATTGCGAGAAATAGACGCGACGCACGAAGGAAAACGGGTGCTCGTTATAAGTCACGGTGACCCGTTATGGATGCTGGAAGGAACGCTTAAGAATATGACAGAAAAAGAACTCTTGGTTTTTCGGGATACAAAGTATATGAAGCAGGGGGAGACACGGCCTGTGGATTTCAAGAACTATCCGTATAGCGAAGACGGGCGGCTGAATATGCACCGGCCCTATATTGACGAGGTGGTGTTGCGGTGTGAATGCGGGGGCGAGATGAAGCGTATTCTTGAAGTATTTGATTGTTGGTTTGAATCGGGTTCCATGCCATACGGTCAGCACCATTATATAGGAACACCGCTTCCTGAATTTGATCCTGTGACCAACAAAGGATTCCCCGCGGATTTTATCGCGGAAGGCTTGGATCAGACGCGCGGGTGGTTTTACTCATTGCATGTCTTGGCAACTAATCTTTTTAAAAAGCCTGCCTACAAGCATGTGGTGGTGAATGGCATTATTCTTGCCGAAGACGGGCAAAAGATGTCTAAGCGGCTTAAAAATTATCCCGATCCGATGGAGGTTATTGCGACATACGGCGCGGACGCATTGCGGTTGTATATTTTGTCATCTCCTGCAGTATACGCGGATGATATGAATTTTTCGGAAAAAGGGGTTAGTGAGGTGTACAAAAAAGTTATAGTGCGGTTCTTAAATGTTGTTTCGTTTTATGAACAATACGCGAGTTTGGACGATGCTGCTCCCGTTTCATTTGGTGACTCACTTCATGTGCTTGATAAGTTTATATTGGTGGAATTGAGGAATGTAAAAGAAGCGGTTGAGAAAGCGCTTGACGAGTATCAACTCCAGCGCGCAAGCCGCGCGTTGGCAGGTTTTATTGAAACTCTTTCAACATTCTATCTCCAGTATTCGCGTGATCGCTTTAAGGAGGACAATCCGCGGCATCTCTTAGTGCGCGATGTTCTTCGCTATGTACTCGTACACATTGCGAAGGTAAGCGCGCCGCTTGTTCCTTTTCTTGCCGAGCGGGTTTATGGAAGCGTGAAATATACTGACGCGGCCGAATCGGTACACGTGGAGGATTGGCCGACGCTTGATGTGGCTGTCGCGTCGTTTGAGGCGGATGCCGCGGATGCCGCGGAAATTCCAAAAATTGTGGAAGCAATTCTAGCAGAACGAAGCAACGCGGGTATTCCGGTACGCCAGCCTTTACGGCTTGGGAAAGCGGCGCGTCTTCCAAAAAATGAAGAGTGTCGCGAGGTTATACGCGCGCGGGTAAATGTGGAGCGTTTGCGAGAGGATACGTCGCTTCCTGCGGATCATCCCGCGTGGATTGACTCGGAAATTACGCCGGAGTTGCGTGAGAAAGGCATGGTGCGGGAGTGTACGCATGGCGTGCAAGAAATTCGTAAACATATGAGGCTTAAACCGCATGATCGTATTATTCTTGAAGTGTACACAAAAGACGAAACAATAAAAGATTTCTTCGGGCGTCACAAAGAAGAAATAACGCGCGCGGTACACGCGGACGCGCTGGTGTTTGAGGAAGAACCAGGCGAACATGAAATTGATTTAGGCGATCACAAAATAGCTATTTCGCTTATTCGCGTGTAAGGATTCAATCTTTGCGTGTTCCATGTCCTACCAACTGCATCAAACGGAAGGAATTGTATTGAAACGCTGGCCGCGCGGGGAGGGAGACGCGGTTCTTAGGCTCTACACAAAAGAGTATGGAGGGGTGACATTGGTGGCAAAAGGCATACGTCTTGAGAAATCAAAACTCCGCGGGGCGGTGGATTTATTTTCTCAATCAGCCATTGGGTTTATCGCGGGTAAGGAAACCTATCGCCTTGTGCATGCGGATGCGCAACATACGCGCGCGCGTTTGCATGAGGATTTTTTGCGATATCGTGCGGCAGGATACGTCGCGGATTTATTTTGTAGGGGCGTGGCGGACGGCGAAGCGGACTTACATCTTTGGTCGCTTCTTGAAGAGTCAATTTCATGTATTTTAGGAGACGCGTTTCAAGAAAAAACAACAGCTCTTTTTTTGCGCTCTTTTGAAATAAAATTTTTAAAGCAGTTGGGTTACTTGCCCGAAACCATGCCTCAAACCGTGCGCGCTATGGTAACGGCGCCATTGGGTTCTTTTATAAATATACTGCCTTTGGAAGACAGGGAGGAACTTTCTCTTTTTCTGCGGCCTTTGCTGGAAGATGCGCTGGCTAGGCAATGGGATGACGCGCAGGCTGTTTCCATCAGCTAAAAAAATAAATGGTGTTCATTATCCACATCTATATTGACACATCAACTACATCTATAGTACGGTGTAGACATACGCGCCCCAGCCAGCCGCAAGGTCCGCTGGGGTTTTCTGTTGTTTTCTCATTGTGATAGAATTTCATTATAAAACCAAGATAATGAATAAATGCAGTACTTGCAAGCAGATAATTAAAAAGCAGAAAAAAGAAACCCTTTTGTTTATAGATGGAGAGAACTTTAAGCACAAATTGGGTGCTGTATATCATGTCCATGGTAAATCAAAACCTGAGTGGCATTGCTATAATTTTAAGGGACTACTCGATAAGGTTTTATTAGGTTTCCAGATAGATAGAACGGTTTTTTATTTTGCGAAAATAAAAGAGCATCCTGAGACAAAGGAAAAATCAAAACAACTAATCGAGTCACAACGTCTATTAAAAACAAGTTTAGAACGGCAAGGTTTTATGATTGTTTTAGCTGGGGGAGTGAGAGGTCAAAGAGAGGGTGATTCTGTAAATCCACTGATAGTTTTTAGAGAGAAGGGTGTTGATGTGCGGATTGGTGTGGACATGGTGTCTTCTGCTTGTGACGAAGAGGCATCCACCATTATTTTAGGAAGCTCTGACTCAGATTTACAACCAGCAATTAAAGAAACAACTAAGCGAGGAGTGGGGTGTGTGTATCTTGGTTTTGAAACAAATCCTAACAAGGGCTTGTCTTTTACCTGTAAAAGGACCATTCTGATCCGAGATTCTGAGGTCTTTGAATTTGAATAGAATGAGTTCGTCGCTGTTTTGGTCGCGCAATATGTATTATTATGTATTATAATGGAGGATAATCTATGTCATCTCTCGAAGAACTCAAAAAACAATTGTTTCGTAAAAAAGATACGTTCCAAGAACGCGAGCATGAGCCTACATTGAGTCCGGTGTCTATGGCAGGACCGCGATCATGGGGAAGCGGGGAAGATCCGGAATTGGAACGGCAAATACAAAAACAGCGCCAACGCCGTCTTATGAGGTACGCCTTGTTTGCCACGGTAGGGTTCGCGGCGCTTGCATTGGCGGGGGCCGCCGTGTTCCTTCTTTTTTTACGGGAGCGCGCAAGTGTAACAAAAGAAAACATTTTTTTGTTGATTGAAGGGCCTTCCCAAATTACCGTGGGGGAAGAAGCTGTGTTTGATGTGCGGTTCGCGAACAATAACGATATTCCGCTTGAGAGTGTCGATATTATTTTTGAGTACCCGGAAGGCGCGCGGCCGGTGTTTGGCGAACCGCCGCGCCAAGGACCGTTTCGCGAGCGCGTATCTATCGGGCGTTTGCTGCCGCATGAAGAACACCGCGAGTCGTTTCGCGCCTACTTATTTGGGAACACAGGAGACGCGCTTACGGCTCGTTCTACGCTGGAATATCGCCCTCAGAATTCAAGCGCGCGGTTTGGGAAGGATGTTTCTTTTGCCGTTGAGATAGCGCGTTCACCCGTTGGGGTGGCTATTACTATGCCGCACGATGCAACAGCGGGGCAAGAAATTGAAATAGTGGTAGATTATGTTTCCACCACGGAATCTCTCCTTGCCGATGTTTCGCTTGATATGGCATATCCCTCCGGATTTACATTCCTCTCAGCCGAACCTGCCCCTTCAAAAGATAATAATCTCTGGCGTTTGGGGAATGTGCCACCTGGGGGCGAGGGGCATATTCGCATTAGGGGCGCTATTACAGGAAATGCCGAGGAGTCAAAGGTTTTCACGGCGCGAATTGGTCTGTCAGATGAAGAGACAAGCGCGTGGAGCTCTTATGGACAGGCGGTAGCGTCGCTTGTTATGCGTGATGCGTTGCTTGCTATCACGGTGGATGTCGCGGGGTCGGAGAAAGAAGGCGTTAGTCCGGGTCGGCAGGCAACGTTTAAAATACATTGGCGTAATAATTTGCCGGTAAGCGCGCGTAATGTGGTGCTGGAAGCTACTCTTTCGGGGGCGGCTATTGACTACGCGCGCGTGCGGTCTCAAAATGGTTCATACGATAGCGCTAACCGTCGTATGGTCTGGACCGCAAGCCAACTTCCGGAGTTTCGGTTTGTAGAGCCTGGCGCGGCAGGTTCCGTAGAAGTTTCAGTGCCGGTACTCGCGCAGTTGCCGATTCAGACATTGGCAGATAAGAATTTTGTGGTGCGCTTGGATGCGGTATTTTATACAAACACGGTTCCGGAAGGATTTGTCGGCGTAGAGACAGCCGGAAAAACAAGTGCGTTTGCCAATGTTATCACGCAGTTTGGTTTTGCTTCACGGGGACTCTATCGGGATGGTGTGTTTGCGAATACGGGGCCGCTCCCGCCGCGCGCGGGCAAGGAGTCCACGTATACAATCAATTGGTCGGTAACGTCGAGCGGAAATGATATGGAAAATGTGTCGGTGCGCGCTTCTTTGCCGGCGAATGTGCAATGGAAACAGAAGATAGAACCTGCCGCTGAACATGTGTCGTATGATCCTGATACGCGCGAGGTGGTTTGGGATACAGGGTTTGTTATCGCAGGAACGGGATACACAAGACCCGCCCGCGAGGTTTCATTCCAGGTGGGCTTGGTGCCGGGCGTAAGTGATGTGGGGCGGATGCCGGTTCTGGTGAGTTCTGCTGCCGTGGCGGGGTTCGATACCTTTACCGGTTTTCGGATAGAGGAAAAATCAGCCGCGGTAACCACACACTTGTTGGATGATTCACAAGTAAATACTAATGAGTATGAGGTGGCGCAGTAGACTATACCTTCATCCGATGACCTCCACATTGATTTGCATACGTACATGTCGTTATTTTTACCACACACCATGACAAACACTGTAACAATTCAAGGCGGTCATCGGATGAAGGTATATTTCCTAATGTAAGTAAGTAGTACGATATGGAAAAATCAAAATCAGAACATATAATGGACAAAATTATATCGCTTTGTAAAAGGCGGGGGTTTATTTTCCCCGGCTCGGATATTTATGGCGGGCTCGCAAATTCTTGGGATTACGGCCCCTTGGGCGTGGAGCTTAAACATAATATCAAGCAGATGTGGTGGAAGCGGTTTGTGCATCAGAGAGACGATATGGTGGGGATTGATGCCGCGTTGATCATGAATCCAAGGGTATGGGAAGCATCCGGCCATCTGAAAGAGTTTTCGGATCCTTTGGTTGAATGCAAGAAGTGTCATGAGCGTTTTCGTAGTGATCAATTGGGAGGCAAGAGCGCATGTTTAGTATGTGGCGGAGAATTAACAGAACCTCTGCAATTCAACTTGATGTTAAAAACATTTTTGGGCCCTGCGGAAGAAAAAGCAAACGAAGTATATTTTCGTCCGGAAACCGCGCAGGGTATGTTTGTGAATTTCAAGAATGTGCTGGATACCATGCGTCCGCGGCTTCCGTTCGGTATTGCCCAAGTTGGTAAGGCGTTTCGCAATGAAATCACGCCGGGTAATTTTATTTTTCGCACGCGGGAGTTTGAGCAAATGGAGATAGAATATTTTATACGTCCGCCGGTTGGAGATGAGTGGAAAGAAGTATTTGATGGGTGGAAATGGGAAATGACGCAATGGACAGCCGATTTGGGCGTGAACGCGTCGCATGTGCACGAAGTAGAAATTCCCGACGGCGAACGCGCGCACTATTCAAAACGTACCATTGATTTTGAATATGATTTTCCTTTTGGCAGAAAGGAACTCTACGGCCTTGCGTATCGGACGGATTTTGATTTAAAAAATCATGAAGAATATTCCGGTCAAAGTCTGAAATATCGGGATCCGGATACAAACGAAGAATTTTGGCCGCATGTAATTGAGCCCACGTGGGGAGTTGATCGTTCGGTATTGGTAACACTGCTTGAAGCGTACAAAGAAGATACAACCGAGAAGGGCACGCGCGTGTATCTGAAACTCCCGCCAAAGCTTGCGCCTTACAAAGCGGCGGTGTTTCCGCTTCTTGCAAACAAGCCTGATCTTGTGGCAAAGGCGCGCGAGATTTACAGCGCGCTCCGCAAATCGTTTCCCGTGGCATGGGACGATCGCGGCAATGTGGGCAAGCGGTACTATGCGCAAGATGAAATTGGCACGCCCTGGTGTATCACTGTTGATTTTCAAACTCTAGAAGATGAGACCGTAACCATACGCGATCGTGATACGGGAGAGCAGGTGCGTAAACCTGTTGCTGAACTGGATGGATACTTGGGAGAGCTTATACAATAATTTGAAAATAACTGCCGTGCATGCTACGATTTTTGCATGCGTCACACAAAAACTACGCTCAAAAACGGGATGCGCGTGATAACCGTTCCCATGAAGGACACCAAGAGTCTTACGCTTTTGGCTCTTTTTGGCACGGGTTCGCGCTATGAAACAAAAAAGACGAATGGCGTGTCCCACTTTTTGGAGCATTTATTTTTCAAAGGAACAACATCACGTCCGCGGCCGGGTGATGTATCGCAGGCGCTGGACGACGTGGGCGCCGAACATAACGCGTTTACCTCGAAAGAATATACGGGTTATTGGGTGAAAGCCGCCTCGCGCCATGTTCCATTGGCGCTGGATATTGTTTCCGATATCTTGCTCGAGCCGCTTTTTAAGGAGGAAGAAATTGAAAAGGAACGCGGTGTTATTTTTCAGGAAATGCATATGTATCTGGATACGCCGCGGCGCTATGTGCATAATTTGTTTGAGTCGCTGGTATATGGTGATGATCCGCTTGGCTGGGAAATTATCGGCACATCAGATAGTCTTAAACGTTTGTCGCGGGATGATATTCTTGATTATCGGAAATCCCACTATGTTGGCTCAAACGCGGTGTTGGTGGTGGCTGGCGCATTTCGCGAAGAAGATACGCTACGGCGCGTTGAAAAGGTATTTGAACGGCTTTCTGCGGGAACCGCGAAGTCTTGCGCGCCCTTTCAGGCAATTAAAAAAGATGCTTCCCGTGCTCACCTGGAATACAAAAAATCTGATCAAACGCATGTGGTGCTAGGCGCGCGCAGTAATTTCAGCATGTTTCATCAAGGGCGATATGCGGCTGCGTTACTTGCCACCATACTTGGCGGGAAAACAAGTTCGCGTTTATTTCAAGAGATCCGCGAAAAACGCGGACTTGCCTATACGGTTTCCGCCACGACGGAGCAGTTTTTGGATTCGGGATATTTTTCCGTCTACGCGGGGGTGCCTCATGGAAAAACAAAAGAAGTAGTGCGGCGTATTCGGGATGAATTTTGGCGCGTGGGAGAGAATGGTATTTCATCGCGGGAGTTGCGGCAGGCAAAGGATTTTTGGCGCGGGCAGTTTGCCATTAGTCTGGAATCATCTGATGAAGTTGCTTCATTTTACGGGACTCACGAGCTGTTTTATAAAGACATTGTTTCTCCGGATGAAGTTATGGAAAAGGTTGAGCGCGTAACGCAAGAGGAAGTAAATTCTGCCGCGCGTGAGATATTTCATAAACAACCATTGTGCATGACGCTTATAGGCCCGCACCGTGATGAGGTAGCTTATAAACAACTTATTCATGTATAATAGGCGTATATGCCAAATCGACAAATCATAGAAATTTCCACAAATACCATACTAAAGATACTCTTGTTTTTACTTGGCATCGCGGCTCTATACCTTGTGCGTGACGTGGTTCTTATTTTACTTCTTTCAATCGTGATCGCGTCGGGTATTGATCCTGGCGTGCGAAGGCTTCAAAAATTGCGGTTTCCGCGCCCCATCGCGGTGCTTGCTATTTATGTTATTATCATTGCGTTGTTTGCGTTTGTATTTTATTTATTGGTACCGCCGTTTGTAAGCGAGATGCGTAATTTTGCCCAAACCTTTCCTTCTTCATTAGAAGAGACGGCCGCGTATTTCCACTCTCAATTGAAAATATTTGTTTCATCTGCGCCGGAATATGTTTCTATTTCCGTCGACTCACTAACGAACCAACTTGAAACAATGGTAAACAAAAACATTGTATCTTTTTTCTCCGCTGGTTCGGCGGTTGGTTCATCGGTATTTGGGGGGTTGGTATCGTTTGTGTTTGTGGTGGTGCTTTCATTTTATTTTTCCGTGCAAGAAAACGGCATTGCTCATTTTTTACGAATCATAACACCATTGGAATACGAAGCGTATGTGATTGATTTATGGACGCGGTCTCAATATAAAATAGGGAAATGGCTGCAAGGACAAATCTTGTTGGGAGTTTTGATAGGTATTCTTGTATATGCGGGGCTTACCATATTGGATGTTAAATATGCTCTTATTTTAGCGTTTCTTGCCGCCATATTTGAATTAATTCCCATCTTTGGACCCACGCTGGCTGCTATTCCCGGAGTTATTTTTGCTTTTATTCAAGCGCCCATTCTCGCGGTTTGGGTGATTCTGTTGTATATTATTGTGCAACAGATGGAGAATCACCTCATTTATCCGCTGGTGGTTCGAAAAGCTCTTGGTGTGCCACCGCTGTTGGTTATTATTTCACTTCTTGTAGGGGGAAAATTAGCGGGATTTATCGGACTTGTTCTTGCTGTTCCCATTGCCGCTGTGTTTCTTGAATATGTAAATGATATCGCGAAAGAAAAGCATATTTTCGAATAAAACCACAGAGAGCGGTTCATCTGCCTTCGTACTCGCATGCCGAAGTTTTATATCACAACATCTATACCGTACGTAAATGGTCCTCCTCATATCGGACACGCTCTTGAATTTGTTCAAGCCGACGCGATTGCCCGCTGGCGGAGAGCGCAGGGAGATGATGTGTTTTTTTTGACGGGAACTGATGAACATGGGGCAAAGATAGCGCGCGCGGCGGAAGCGGCAGGTTCTGATACCCGCACATTTGTGGATGAATCCTCACAGCATTTCCGTAACTTGGTGAAACAGTTGTCAATCACACCCGATAACATGATTCGCACATCGGATAAAGAACATCATTGGCCGGGCGCGGTTGAAATGTGGAAACGTATAACTGAGCGCGGAGACATGTATAAAGGGGTATATAAGGGCTTGTACTGTGTGGGACACGAAGCGTTTGTTACAGAAAAGGATTTAAAAGATGGCATATGCGAGGATCATGGCAAGGCGCCCGAATATATAGAAGAAGAAAACTATTTTTTCCACCTTTCCGAATATGCGGAGGAAGTTAAGCGGCAGATCGAAGAAGGATATTTGGAAATTATTCCTCACACGCGCGCGAATGAAGTGCTTGCGTTTCTCAGCGCGGGCGTGGAGGATATCAGTTTTTCTCGTCCGGCGAAAGATATTCCGTGGGGGATTCCTGTTCCGGGAGACTCATCCAATACCATGTATGTATGGTGTGATGCTCTTTCAAACTATGTCTCAGCTCTTGGGTTTGGCACTTCGTCAGATGAGCGTATGGGTACGTATTGGCCTTGTGATATTCATTTGGTGGGGAAGGACATTGCACGGTTTCACGCGGTTATTTGGCCGGCAATGTTACTTTCCGCAGGCTTGCCTTTGCCAAAGAAGATTTTTGTGCATGGTCATATTCACTCGGGGGGAAGAAAAATGTCTAAAACGCTTGGAAATATAATAGATCCGTTTTCTCTTATAAAAACATACGGCGCGGAAGCGGTTCGGTATGTATTGTTGGGTCATGTGCCTTTATTTAGTGATGCGGATCTCACGCCAGACCGCATTCATGAGCTCTACACGGCACATTTAGCAAACGGAGTTGGTAATTTACTATCTCGTGTTTCTGCCATGTGTCTGCAGTATTTCGACGGTCATATCACGCGTCCTGCCGACGTGCTTTTGGCATCTGTTCCTTTCAAGTTGGACATTGATGTACTAGACGCGCGGGATCGTGATTTAAAAGTGGGAAGCGTTACGCCTGAGTGGTTCATTCATGAAAAGACAATCCCGCGGTATCAGGCGGCATGGGAAGAGTATCGGCTTGACTCAGCTTTGCAGGAAGTGATGCAATTATTTCGGCAGCTTGATCGTTATGTTCAAGATTATGAGCCCTTCAAGTTGATCAAGACCGACCGCGAACAAGCGCAAGCTATCTTATGGAGTTTGGTTTCTAGCCTTCATCATGCGTGTCGATTATTACCTTTCTTTTTACCGGAAACCGCGCTTGCGATTGCGGAAGTGTTGGGAGTGCCTCTGAATGAAACAGATGAAATTATGCACAAACGAACGGTGTATACAATAACAAAAAAAGAACCTCTCTTCCCGCGGGTAGAAAAATGAGTTTTAATGAAGTGTCCCGACTGCCAATTGGTGGTCGGGACGCTTCAGTGTACAATATAGATCTATGCCACGGCGATCATTTGAAGAACGGAATATCCGAGTTCTTATGCGCTTTGCAAAACGCAGTTTCGCGATTACGCTTCCCATCGAAGTTATTCGGGATCTTGGCTGGCAGGAGCATCAACAAGTGCGTATACGGAAAGCGGGCAGAAGAATTGTTATAGAGGAAGAACGGCGATCCTTATAACATAATTGTGAATAAAGAACATCTGCTACCGTGAATTATGAAACACATCCTCATCCGATGACCGCCACGCGAATTGATAATGAGTTGAACAAGATGTGTAACGTCTTGCGATGACCCAATTTGGTCATCGCAAGACGTTATATTGTGCTTGCGTATGTAAATCGATGGGAGGTCATCAGATGAGAGGAATACATGTGTTTCGTAACACAAAGTCTGCTAGATTTTTATAAAAGACACCTAATAACTATGTCCTTTAGGTGTCTTTTATATTAATGTCTCTTATGTCCTTTATAATTTGACACTAAAGGACATGTCTCATAGATTATATCTATGTCCTGCAAATCTCAAAACGAAGACATTTCTCTGGAAGATCGTGTGCGTAGAGCGACTGCGGCTTTGTATCGTGTTACAGACACTCTCTCCGACAATGAACCTATGAAGTGGAAATTACGGAATGATGCTGTAGAACTTGTTGATTCCATAGTTGCTGTTAGTCAGAAAGAGCAAATATTTTCAGAAAATTTTCATTATCCGCTTCTTATTGCAGATCGTCTTGTGTCAAAAATTGGTATTATCTCTGCCGGCGGCTATATATCAAAAATTAATTTTCAAGTTTTGGAACATGAATATACAAGAATATCAGACATGCTTTTTGATAAGATGTCTGATATAGATAAAGGACAAAATATTCTATCAGACATTTATATAGGACAACATAGGAAACATATAAAAGACATAAAGGACATTAAAATTGAAACAGATTTTACGGTCGAAAAAGATAAGAAAGATAGTAAGAAAATATCAAATGAGCCGTCATCTATAAGCGAGCGGCAGAAACGTATCACAGTCGCTCTTGTGGGAAAAGGGTGGCTGCATGTCGTGGAGGTCGCTAATCTTTGCGGGGGAGGAGCAAGCACAAAGACAATTCAAAGAGATTTGGGTTCCCTTGTGCAAAGCGGCGTTATGCAAAGTAAAGGAGAGCGTAGGTGGCGCACGTATGCTTTAGCCGAGAGTTATAAGGAATCAACTGGATAGTTTTGTAAAGTGTTGACGGAGAGTCCCATGTCAGCTATTCTGAAATTACTTTGTTTATCCACAGTTTTAGTCGAAAGAGGGCTTTAAGAAGTTGTTTCCTATCTCTACAATGAGTGCATGTGTCATAAACGCTGTTGTGGGCGGTTTCGTTCGTTTGTAACAAAAGGACGATTTATGGTCTCTGTCGTGACTACCTAATTAAACGAGGAAGCGGGCAAGGTGGTTACCAGTGAGTCCGGAAATTCAGGAACGTGGTCAGATATTTCTTGATCGTTGACAAGTCAATACTTTAAAGTATGTAGTCATTCACTAGTAGTGTTTATTGGAAGAATGGCGCATGGACATGTTTTAAAACATGTTCTCAAAAGAGCGAACTCTGGTCGAGAGATGCTCTTTTACGCCAATTAATAATTTAGTAGGAAATCATGCATACAAATAAACTTATAAAAATAGCGAAAAAAGTTACGTCAGTATTCGTAAGCTTGACGACCGCAGTTTGGCTTTCCGGGTTTGGGATTTTGATGCCAATCGTAGCACAGGGGCAGACCGTCTCAGAACTACAGGCGCAAATCCAATCCTTGCAGGCTCTCATTGCAAATCTTCAAGCGCAAATTTCTGGGGTTAGCGGAGGAACGCCTTCCATGAGCTCGACTCCGTGTACGTTTACCAAAGACCTCACAATGGGGTCTACAGGTATGGACGTAAAATGTTTACAAGAATATCTTAACTCGGCAGGACACATGGTCGCTTCAAGCGGCGCAGGGTCCCCGGGTATGGAATCAGAATATTTCGGATCACGGACGCAGTCAGCTGTTTCAAAATGGCAGGCGGCGAATAGTGTAAGTCCATCGGTGGGATACTTCGGTTCCAAATCGCGCGCGAAATATACCATGCTTATGGCAGTGGTTCCACCACCTCCTCCAACAACCAAACCACAGTGCTCGGATGGCATAGATAACGACGCGGACACAAAGATTGACCATCCAGCCGATACAGATTGCACTGATGCAAATGATACAACAGAGGCTGCGGTTGCTATGGGTATGGGTCTTACCGTAGGTTCGGCAACACAACCAACAGCGACGCTTGCAGTGAAGAGCTCAATTCATTTGCCGTACACAGCGTTCACTCTTACCGCTTCTGCTGATGGAGATGTGTTGGTTGATTCTATTACGGTAGAACGAACAGGTCTTGCAAATGACGCGGCGTTCAGCGGTGTCGTATTGCTTGATTCTGACATGACGCCAATTACCGCAGTCGCGAAAACATTAAACTCAACACATCAAGCGGTATTATCGGATGACTTTACGGTTCCAAAGGGAACAACAAAGACATACTATCTTGCAGGAAATATGGCCTCCAGTCTTACGAATTACGCAGGGCAGGTCGCATCTCTTACGCTTGTTGCAGTTAACACAGCCGCGCAAATAACGGGTACGCTTCCTATAACAGGAGCGGCTCATACCATTAATGCGTCACTGTCTATTGGTTCTGTTACACTTGCTCGTGGTGTTTTGGATCCAGGTAATGTGAGTCCTACAAAAGAAGTAGGAACAACGGGTTATATTTTCTCCGCATTGAAGGCAACAGCTGGATCTGCAGAAGATGTGTATATGAAATCTATCCGTTGGAACCAGTCTGGTTCTGCCGCGAAAGCAGATCTTTCGAATGTGATTGTGAACGCTGACGGCACGGAATACACGCCGGTAGTAAGCGCAGATGGCAAATACTACAAGGCGGTGTTTACGGGAGACGGCATTCTCATTAAGAAAGGTGAATCAAAAGAAGTCTACATAAAAGGTGATATTTCGTCTGGCTCTGGCCGTACTATTGACTTCGATTTGTATCGATATGATGACATGGTGTTTGTAGGCAAGACCAATGGTTACAAGTTCCAAGCATCTGCCACGGAAACAACCGCGGACAATGATGATGACGCAGAATTCCAGGATTCCGATCCTCGGTTTGACGCTGACCAGGTAGAAATCGGCGCAGGCTCTCTCCGTGTAGAGAAATCAAACAAAATTAACGCGACTAACATTGCAAACGGAGAAGATAATGTCGCCCTTGGCGCGTTTCTCTTCCATGTTGATGGTGAGCCTGTTACCTTCAATTCGTGGGTAATAACACTTGCAACAACAGATAGTGATAGTGGTGGCGGAAAGGCGGTGCTTGATAATATAACTATTTATGATGAGAATGGGAATGCAGTTGGCGGTCCTACTGATCCGACCATTGCAGGTACCGCGCATACGGTAACTATTACCGATTCCATCACAGCTCCTGTTGGTGAACATGTATATACTGTTCGCGGTAACTTGGATAATGGTTGGGCGAACAATGATACTATTACAGTGAGCTTCCAGCCATCTACCAAAATTACGAATGCGAAAGGTGATACGACTGGAAACACTATTACTCCAACTCCAGCGGCAGTTGTTACGGCAAACGTACAGACGATAAAAGCGGGAACGTTGACGGTTTCCATTGACCAGTCTCTCGGTGCGCAATCGTATGTAGAAGGTGGAAATGGGGTGTCGCTTGGTCGCTATGTGCTCGACGCGACAGCTTCCGGTGAAGACTTAAAAGTAAATGTAATAAAGATTCGTGCCCAGATATCAACCGGTGACTTGGACAACTATCAGGCACTTCAATTGTGGGATGGAACAAAAGCTCTGAACACAGGTTCAAATGTAAACAACCCATCTGGCAACTCGGCAAACACAGCGGCGACGCTTTCATTTAACCTTGATTCTCCAGGTCTTGTGGTTCCAAAGGGAACAACGAAGGTTCTCGTGTTGAAAGGTAATCTCACTACGGGTCATGCGCTTGATGACCATGCTCGCTTCAACTTTGTCGGTTTGACAAACGGAGACTGGGGCACATCTGGTGTTGGCACCAATGCTGATATTACAGAAACGTATTCTTCTTCAACATCAGCCAAAATTACCATAAAGACAGGCGGAGGCTTTTCAGTGGCGGCCGCTCCTTCCCAACCCACTGAAAAATGGGTTACCGCGGGGGCAACTGGCGTAACTGCTAACGTATTACGCTTTACTTCCACTACAGAAGAGTTCGCGCTCACCGACCTTCGCTTGCAGATTGATACCACCGGTTCTTCGTCGGCATCCGACATCAGCAAGGTGTATCTCTATGATGGCGACGTGCTTGTGCAAGCAAAGACTCCTTCATTTGTGAATGGAGTAGAGGACTTCACGTTCCCATCTAGCGGAAATGGGTCGTTTGTGGTTCCAAAAGACAGCTTCAATGAATTAACAATCAAGATCGACGTCGCGCCTATCGGCAATAGCTTGTCTGGTAAGGCAGGTCAGTTAACCGGTATTGATTATGATGGTGCGACATCTTCCAAGAACAAAGCTCTTGGTAAGGAATCAGGGGCAAGCGTACATTCTTCGACCGCGTCCGATGTGACGGGCAACGGAGTTGTATACTTCCGCTCTATTCCAACCCTTGAACGCGTAGCGCTTCCGGTAACTGCGCTTACATCCGGTACCCATGTGCTCTACAAATTCAAGGTCACAGCTGATCCGGCATATGATGTAGCGGTGCATAAGTTTACCTTCAAGGTTGCGACAACCGGTATTACAGGTTTAGGCGCGTCGCTTCCGAGCTTCACGCTTTGGAATACAACAGATAACCGACGGGTAGCTGCCGCTACTGGTGCCGCCGCGGCATTCTTCGCGGAGCAAGGTAACTATGACAACAGTGCGCAGGTAGTTGTACGTATATACGCGGATAACACAGATCTTCCAAGTGGTCAGTGCTCAAGCACTACTCATTGTTGGGATATAGTTCCCGCAGGATTATCTCGCACATATGAGCTTCGCGGCGCCGTTACAACGGACGGTTCTGGTGATTCTATCTCCACGAAATTGCTTGGAGATGATGCCCGAAGCCCGCGCTTGGTATTGACTGGCTCTTCTGCGCAAACCATGCAGAATGTGTCTCTGGTTGATCTTGATAGACGACCAGCGCTTGCTGCGGTAGGTTTTGTCAACGAATCGGCGAATGTAGCTTCAAGCTCAAGCTTTATCTGGTCTGACTTCTCATCTGATGCCACAACAACGCACGGCATTGATACGGCAGATTGGATGAACGGCTTCAAGTTGCCAGGACTTCTCTCGACGGGTCTTGATTCATCAACAATGTCGAACTAAACTTTCGACGTATAAAAGCCTAGTGTCCTTGTGACTAGGTCAAACCCCCCTCCTTCCGGAGGGGGGTTTGTTCTTTTTAGAGAGGAAAACTCCGGACTTTAGTCCG
>MHNO01000008.1 GCA_001819815.1 Candidatus Ryanbacteria bacterium RIFCSPHIGHO2_02_FULL_45_17b
CGGAAGACCACTCCTCATCATCCCAATTGAGAGCAAGAAAAGACTCTACTAAACACAACTTTTTATGGCCAAGCTGAAACACATAACCAAATATCACGAGCGCGCGCTCGAGCTCAAATACAAAGGCTATTCCTACCAAAACATCGCCGAGGATATCAATCACCGATTCCAAAAAAGTAGAAAAGCCAAATTCACTGAGCAAACGATTAAAGATTGGTTCAAGCAATCAGGAACACTACAGGAAACCTACCGGCTCTACGCGCAGGAATTGGATCTCATCCACCAAGAAACTGTAGACATAGTCCGGAAAGCCGGTGTGCGTGTTCGTGAGCAGAATTTCCGCCTGGCCAATGAAATGCTCGTCGCTCTTATGGGCAGTCAACAAGACAATGTAAAGCTGGCCGCTATCAAAGAATTACTCGATCGTGTGGAGGGTCATCCGAAAGACAGGATCGAGCTTAGCAAGATCAATTTCAAAGATATGGAGCCCGGCGACCGCTGGGAATTTATTCCTTATGAGATGCAACTTGCACTGGCACGCAATCAATATCCCGATGCTAAAGCCGCGATCATAAAAAAGTGGCTTGCAGACGGAGAACCAGCTGTGGGCAACTCGAGCTTAGCGGATGAGCAAGATTAGTATAGGGTGTCCGTGACCACGAAAATGAGCATAAAAATATGAAATCAGTCCTTTACGCTCGGGTTTCAACCGAGGAACAAAAAAGTAATCAGACCATCGACACTCAAATCCACGGCATTGGTGGGATGATGCAATATGCGATCAATCACAAACTGCCGGTCCCGGACGAAACGATGATGTTCATAGACGATGGCTTTAGCGGAGCGACATTGATTCGTCCAGGTCTCACTGCTTTCCGCGACTATCTAAAAACGCATGACGATGTCGGATACTTCTTGGTCTATGACGCTGATCGCATCGGTCGAGATACTTATAACCAGCTCATCATCCTCGAGGAGCTCAAGAAGAAAAACGTCACCATCCATTTCAAGACAGGGGAGCTTGGTACGACACCGAACGATAAACTGCTCTTTACGATCCTTAGCGCATTCAGCGAATTTGAGAGAGCGAAAATAATGGAACGTACCCAGCGTGGAATGAAAAGGAGAATTGAGTCGGGGAAGTTTAATGGCGGCCGACCACTCTTTGGATATCGCTACAACTACCCACTTGGAAAACATGAATTAGATGAGACTGAAGCAAAAGTGGTGAAAATGATTTACGACTGGTACACCGAAGATAAGCTCAACATCAGACAAATACAGGCGAAGTTATTTGAACTCAAAATCCCTACTAAATATGACGCACTAAAAAATACAGAAAAGAACCGCAAGATGAAAGGACTGAAAAAGTATCCTGTTGGCTGGTGGAGCGAGGTAACCATACGAAATGTTTTAGCCAATGAAGCGTATACCGGCCGGTGGTACTGCTGTAAAAACCAAACAATAAAACTAGATGTGGCCAATCTACGAACTGGTAAGCCAAAGGTTCGACAAATCAGGCGAGCAAAAGAGGAATGGTTTCCCATAGAGATACCGAGAATCGTTTCCGATGAACAGCATAAAAAAGGACTCTTGCAAGCCCGAAAGAATCTGATGTTTGCCAAGCGATGCACCAAGCAAACATATTTATTGCAGGGACTTATCCGGTGTGGTAAAGACCACCTCAAGTATCGCGGCCATCAGGAAAAGAGCGATGTGATTTATTACTACTGCAAAAGCCGGATGAACAATAATCCGGTCGAGAACTGTAATAGCCCGTACCTGCGAGCTGATCAGATCGAACCGATCGTCTGGAATATGGTAAAGTCGACATTAGAAAATCCGGAGGAAGTTTTTAACAACTTTAGAGACGAATCAATTCTTAACGAGGAACGAGCAAAAAGCATTGAAGGCCGATTGGATTACATCGCCAGTGCGATCAAGAAACTCGAAGTGGCTAAGAAACGAATCACGGAAGCTTTCAAAGCCGAAGTGATGTCGCTTCCGGAATTAAGAAAAGAGAAAACCGATATTGAGTTAAGCGAGGAAAAACTTATTTCCGAACGCGACGCTCTCATGATGAAACTCAACGTCCAGCACGACGTGAGCGCGAAGATCGATCTGTTCAAAGAAACCTGCTACAAGTTTTTGAGCAAAATAAACGATCCGAAAATAGTGACAGAACGTCTGAAAAAAGATATAATAAAACTCTTAATTGATGAAGTGGTGATCGAAGGCGAGAGCGTCAAGATTTTTGCCACCATCCCTCTGCCGAACAAGATTCACGAACGGGAAATGGACAAAACTGACATTCCCGGTACTTTTAATGCTGGGGCCACCTTAGGCCCAGTGAACGAAACGAATATGGCAAGAATTTGGAATAAAAATAAAAAGGTCTTCGTAGCCATGTCGGGTGGAGTAGATTCTTCTGTGGCCGCGGCGTTATTGCAGAAACAAGGCTATGATGTGTACGGCGTTTATATGAAGGAGTGGAACCCGCCGGGCATTGAGTGCTCTTCGGGAGATGATCGCGCTATGGCGGCTCGCGTGGCCGCTCATTTGGGTATTTCATTTGCCGTGTGGGATTTTCGTCATGAGTATAAAAAATCTGTGGCTACCTACATGCTCCGCGAGTATCGGGCGGGACGCACACCAAACCCAGATGTCATGTGCAACAAGGAGATTAAGTTTGGCATATTTTTAAAGCAAGCCTTGAAGCAGGGGGCTGACTTTATAGCAACCGGGCACTATATAAACATAAAAAAATCTCGGGGCGTGTATCGTCTCTATCAAGCTCATGATACAAATAAGGATCAAACCTATTTTCTCTGGACGCTGACGCAAAAAGAATTAAGATATTGTCTCTTCCCCATCGGTGATTACGAAAAACCAATAGTCCGCAAGATGGCGCGAAAATTTACATTGCCTTCGTGGGATAAAAAAGATTCACAAGGTGTTTGTTTTGTGGGCAAGCTTGATTTTGGGGCGTTTCTACGTAAATACCTTCCACATAAAAAAGGTAAGGTCGTTACTACGAGCGGAGAAGTAGTGGGGGAACATGACGGTGTATGGTTCTACACGCTGGGCCAGCGCCACGGCATCGGTATTGGCGGTGGTGCGCCCTATTTTGTGGCGACCAAAGACATGAAGAAAAATATATTGGTTGTCGGAGTTGGGAGAGGGGATAGAGAACTTTTTCAAACAGAGCTCTCGGCTCGGAGTTTAAACTGGATTAGCGGCAATCCGCCAGCTGGCGGACCAAAACTGCCTATGGCCTGTAAAGCGCGTATCCGCTATCGGCAACCGCTTGAGGCATGTCGAGTTTCCAAAACCGCAAAAGGCGTGAACGTCGTCTTCTCAAAACCTCAACGGGCAGTAACTCCCGGTCAGTCAATTGTGTTTTATAAAGGAAAGGAAATGTTGGGAGGCGGAATAATCTCCTAAGCTTTATTTGCCTTTTTGAGAAAAACTCGTTAGTATACAACGAAATCTTTAGATAAAAAGAGGTGCGTTATGCCTGCGCATAAAAGCGATATGGTACCGTTGGCAGTATCTCGTGTCCTGGTGCTTGATTTTCCAATTGGCAGAAAAACAGCAATTCCATACACCCAGCGTGGTGATGGACCAAAGTGTCTTGTATTCATTCATGGCATATTCGGATCGCGCGGCGATTTTGATGCCATGCTCACACCGCCGTCCGAGTGGACATTTATTACGCTCGACAGACCCGGGCATGGTTCAAGCCCGTTCATAGACGGACCGGAAGATTTTGAACACACGGTGTTGAGTGATGCCGAGCTTATCCGTATGTTTTGCGAGAAACTTAACATAGAAAGATCATATTTTTTCGGGATGTCATATGGCGGGTCGGTTGTACTTACGCTCGCTATACTTTTCCCAGAACTTGTCGCTGGATGCGCACTGCAGGGAGCGCAGGAAGACGGCGCGGAACTGATACAGCATTCAAGAGGTATACACTTGTTTGCTAAATTACTCCTGGAACACAGACGCTCGTTTGCGTTAAAAGCACTTTCGTTTTACTACAGGAAAAGGTGCGCGCAAGTGGAATGGTCGGAAGAATCACTCAAGCTTTTTTACGGACTTATGATGAATCCGCATGAGTATGTATTGCTTCGTGCCATGCCGAACCTTACGAGACTTTGCGCTCTTAACATACGCCATACCAACAAAGCCGTTGCCGCAGAAAATCTTATCTCGATTATTGAGCTCAAACTCTCTGACGGGCTGCGGAATATAAAAGCGCCATGCATTGTGATAGATGGCGAACATCCACATCCTGCATTGCAAAGCGCGAATCGAATAGTTACCAAGTTGTCTGATAACGTGCCTAAGGAGATATGCATACTCCCTGATGTTGGACATTTGGCATCGTTTTTTGCACATGAGGAAATAAGACGCAGAGTGATACAATTTTTTGAAAGACATACCATGTAACCTCCATCCACTCGCGTGGGTGGATTTTTTTGGACAAATGGCTTGTTTTTTGCTTACATTACTATCATTATGGAGGCTCAAGAAATACGCAAACGATTTCTCACATATTTTAAAAATCACGGGCATGCCATAGTGCCATCTTCTTCATTGATACCCGATGATCCTTCGGTATTGCTCACGACAGCAGGCATGCAACAGTTTAAACCGTATTACCTGCCTGCTGGTAGGCATGGTACTGGCAAGGCTGATGCCATGAAAGACTTTGGCTCGCTCAATACCGTGTCTGTCCAAAAATCGTTCCGTACATCAGATATCGAAGAGGTGGGCGATGAACGGCAT
Organism: Candidatus Ryanbacteria bacterium RIFCSPHIGHO2_02_FULL_45_17b; assembly: GCA_001819815.1. Lineage (GTDB taxonomy): Bacteria > Patescibacteriota > Minisyncoccia > Ryanbacterales > 2-02-FULL-48-12 > 02-FULL-45-17b. Next base: position 4,795 of record MHNO01000008.1, read on the forward strand.
CTGACATTTTTTGAGATGCTCGGCAATTTTTCATTTGGCGGATATTTTAAGAAAGAAGCGATTACATATGCGCATGAGTTTCTGACTAAAGAGCTGGGGCTTGAGATTTCCTATGTGACGATATTTGAAGGAAAGGAATCTATTGGTGTGCCCAAAGACGAAGAATCTCGAAGCATTTGGCAATCATTGGGAGTTGCTGATATTCGCGAAGAGGGGATGGGCGATGTCTTTTGGGGGCCGACGGGTTCTGGAGGCCCATGCGGGCCGACCACGGAGATTTATTGCAAAAATGGCGCCGGACAAGATATTGAGGTGTGGAATATTGTATTCAATGAGTTTTTGTTTCCCGGATCGCGAGAAGAATTAAACAGTGGCTCATCAGGAAAACAGCTTGAAAAGCTCTTGACTCCTGGCGTAGATACAGGTATGGGGTTTGAGAGATTGACCATGGTGATACAAAAAACTCAAACTATTTTTGAAACGGATTTGTTTTATTCTCTCCTGCAACTCTTGCCAAATAATCTTGATACCATAAAACGAAGAGTATTTGCGGATCACGCGCGTGCAATTACTTTTCTTATCACTGATGGCGTGCGTCCCTCTAATAAAGAAGCAGGATACATATTACGCCGTTTGATGCGCCGCAGTATGGCATATGAAAAAACAGACAACCTTCCCGAACATATCCTGCAAACCGTCGTCGATGAAATTATTTGCATATATGGTGATTTCTATCCGGAACTCCAAGTGCAAGCAACGACAATTAAAGATACCGTCGCGGGGGAGCGCGAAAAATTCAGTAAAACGCTTGAGCACGGAATTAGAGAAACGTACAAGTTCTCTGAAATAAACGCGTCTACAGCATTTAATCTGTATCAAAGTTTCGGAATTTCGCTTGATGTTATAAAAGATGTTGCTGGGGAAAAAGCAAAAAATGTAACTAATGAAGCATTTGAGGCAGAACTTAAAAAACACCAAGAGATCTCGCGCGCCGGACAGACCGCAAAATTCGGCGGGCATGGCTTGATCCTTGATACAGGCGAGTTGAAAGCTGGTACCAAGGAAGAAGTAAAAATCGTAACACGCCTGCATACGGCCACACATTTACTCCAAGCGGCCTTGCGAAAAGTCTTGGGTACGGAGGTGCATCAAATGGGTTCGGATATTACACCCGAGCGCACCCGATTTGATTTTTCTTTTTCACGCAAAGTAACTCCTGATGAATTGAAGCAAGTTGAGGAAATAGTAAACGAAGCCATACAATCCGACTATGTGGTGGAAGCAAAAAAGATGCCATACGAGGAAGCAATCAAAACAAACGCGCTCTATTTCTTCAAGGAAAAATATCCCAAAGAAGTAAACGTCTATTCAGTTTTTGATCCAAACACCCACGAAGTTTTTTCGCGGGAGTTTTGTGGCGGCCCGCACGTGACGCATACGGGAGAAATTGGCGTATTTAAAATTTTGAAAGAAGAATCATCTTCCGCGGGAGTACGGAGAATTCGCGCAATAGTAACATTATAAATTTTTATAATGCTTCTTGGTACTAATTTTGCTATACTGTAGGGAGTATGTGGTTTCATCGAAAGGGGAATATGATGCAAAGCATTGCCTTTGATTGCGGCACATCGGCCGTACGCGCGGCTTTGTTTTGTCATAATCCAAAAGACCTGTCCGAAAAACCATACGTGTTGGATGTTATCACCGTTCCATTCGTCCCCGCAACATACATGAACGCGCGTCAATTAAAGCAGAGAACTCAAGCAAGTATACGACAGATCATAAAAAAAATACCTTCCTCGTTTCAGCCACAGAATAGTATACTTGGGCTTTCATCTCCTTTTTATGTGTCAAAAACAGTTCAAGTAACCCACCAACGGCAACAGCCCTCTAAGGTTATTACAGAAAAGGAGTTCCATAATTTTATAGATGAAACACAACACGCGTTTGAAAAGGATGCGAAAAAACAGATTACGGACGGAGAAATAAGCACCTTCACCTCACTACCGCAAAAAACGCATATAAACGGATATCAAGTAGAAGATCCTGTTGGTATGACAGGAAAAACTGTAGAAACATCTTTTTATTTTGAAGCAACTACACACGAAATTCTTGATACTATAAAAGAATTCTTCATCTATCACTATCCCCATACAACTTTCCATGTTTCATCGGTTGCGATAGCAAATTTTCAGGCGCTACGCGCCGCATATAGCAACGACTTAGAATTTCTCGTTATTGATATTGGCGGGGAGGTAACCGAGATAACACTTAGTATGGAAGGCATCCTGGAACAAATGACGTCTTTGCCTATGGGTCACATGCTGTTATTGCGCGAAACGGCATCTCTTTTGAATGTATCTCTCACGGATGCCTCTTTCATGATAAATCGATACACTGAACATACATTAGAAAGCAAGAAAGAGGAAAAAATAAAACCGCTTATTTTAGAATTTGAAGATATGTGGCGTAAAAAACTACTTATAGTACTCACTGCTTTTACTGAGCGATATAACATACCGCCGCGCGTCTTTTTTACAGGGACGGGCGTTCTTCCGTTTCATAAACATATATGTTCAGAAGATATGTTCCGTGCCCTTTTTTATACCAAAAATCTTTCAATAGAAATTATCACACCCGACATTCTTTCTCACCGGTTTGGCAAGCATCCGTTTCGAGGTACGTCTGATTTTGGTCTTGCCGCTCTTACTTTGCTTGGCGCGGAATCTGTAGTATAATCATTATATAAAAGTAAGCATGTCTGAAAAATCAGAACAAAACACAGAACATAGTTCTCTTCATACCGATTCCCCTTTGGGGCGGTTCATTGTAGCTGATATTTTACCTCCGCAAAATAGAAATGCGCACACCATCGCAAGCCGATCAAACTCTCCTAAAAAACAAAAGTCAACCGAAATACCAGTGCGCACAACAAACAAAAAAACCGTCCAGAAAGAATCTCCGAACACCAACGCGGTAGACGCATGGTTTCGTAAAGAATCAGCATTACGCAATAGCTCTCCAATAGTCACTCGATCGCTCCCCGCGCACAGTCCAACATCCTTCAAAAAGAAGCGAACACTTTTGATTTGGCTGAGCTTGTTTGTGGTTCTTGCCGCGAGCGGGTACGGCATATCTTACGCAATGAGTTCCATGGAAATAGATATAACAATGAAAACCCAATCTCATGATTTTGACGAAAAAATATCCATCGTCGTAAAACCAACTCATACAGACACATTGGCGGGTGAACGCGTAGAGGTATCGGACTCTGTATCCGCGACATTTCAAGCGTCTGGTTCCGCCGACGTAAGCGCGAAGGCAAAAGGCACCATAACTGTTTACAACGCCTTCAATACATCACCTCAACCTCTTGTCGCAAACACGCGTTTTGAAGCGCCCGACGGAAAAATATATCGCATACGAGAAGCGGTAACAATTCCAAAAGCTGTTGTGGAACATGGGGCACTTTCACCGCGTTCTATTGATGTTGTCGTATATGCTGATGAACCCGGTCCCGCGTATAATCGCGATAAAACCGATTTTACCATTCCCGGTTTTAAAGGATCCCCTCGCTATACCGGATTTTACGCGCGCTCTAAAACACCCATAGAAGGAGGGCATACCGGCATAGCGACTATTGTAACGGAAGGAGACATTGATAAGGCGCGCGAGTCATTGGAGACTGAAGCGCGATCACGAGTACTGGATATGCTCAAAAAATCAATTCCTGAAGGGTTTGTGTTGCTTGATGATGCTATTGAGATGACAACAGATAAAAGAACTTTTTCACGCGCGGCAGATGAAGTCGCGAACGAATTCTCGGCTACCATGACGCTGCGCGGGCGGGCGCTTGTATTTAGAAAAAGCGATTTACTTAGATTTTTTACCAAAGAAGCAAGTCTTGATTCATCTTTGGTTTCTCTTCCGCAAGCAGACACCGTTACCCTCGCGGTAGAACGGCGCAATGTGGAAGCCGGCACTCTTCTTCTTCACGCAAAAGGTACAGCTGTTTTTGTTTGGAATCTAGACACACAAAAGCTCGTATCAGACATTGTCCAATCGAAAAACCCTGACGCGCTTGTATCTATCTTTCAGAGCTATCCGGCTATAGAGCGCGCGGAACCCCGCTTTATTCCATCTTGGATCCAAGTAATACCCCGCGACCCCGCCCGCATACGAATACTAACCCATTAAAGGAACAGGGTTGACTTGTTTGTTTTTATTTATTATGATGGAGACTATGTCGCTTTTGTGCCTAGATGTATATCCTCATGAGAACCTAAAACGGATATATGTCTAAAAAGTCGGATATTATAACAAAAGAGGGTACTGTTATTGAAACGCTCCCAAACACGATGTTCCGGGTGCGCCTTGGTGATGGTTCGGAAGTTCTGGGGCACTTAGGAGGAAAGATGCGGCTTCATTATATACGAGTGCTTTTGGGAGATCGAGTGTCGCTTGAAATAAGCTCATACGATCAGACAAAAGGAAGAATAATCAGAAGACTGTAACTAAGATCTACCTATGAAAGTTCGCGCATCCGTAAAAAAAATTTGCAAACAGTGCAAGCATGTCCGCCGGAGAGGTAGGCTCTATGTCGTCTGCACCACAAAAAAGCATAAACAAAGGCAAGGATAATATGCTGAAAGGAGGTTTTAGAAATACGGTTATAAGTTTTAAGTTTTAAGAATACATGGCCCGTATCGCAGGAGTAACAATTCCGGACAATAAAAAAATAGATGTTGCTTTAACGTACATATATGGTATAGGCGGCACGCGTGCCCGACAAATCATACAATCTTTACATATAGATACGACAAAACACACAAAAGATATTTCCAATGAAGAATTGATTCGCATACGGGAGGTGATAGAAAAAGATTATAAAGTGGAAGGTGATCTGCGCCGGGAAATTGCTGCCAACATAAAAAGATTGAAAGATACCGGCACATATCGGGGCACGCGTCACATAAAAGGTCTACCTATCAATGGACAGCGGACGCGTACTAATTCGCGGACGCGTCGGGGAAATGTTCGTCATACCACCATAAGCGGCAAAAGAACAGTAGATAAAAAATAGTATATTATGGGAAAGAAACGTGTAATCAAAAAGGGCGAAGGAGGATCAAAAGAATCTACCACAGCCAATAAAAAGAAAATCAAGCGTCGTGTTGCGCGTGGTTTTGTCTACATTAATTCAACATACAACAATACCATTATAACACTTACCGATGATACGGGGGCTGTGCTAAGCTCGGGAAGCGCGGGTTCGCTTGGTTTTTCAGGGGCAAAAAAAGGGACTCCTTATGCGGCATCAAAAGTAGCAACACAGCTTACCGAACGCGCGCAGGCAATCGGCATGCAGGAAATTGGGGTTTATGTACGTGGCATCGGGGCAGGACGCGAATCCGCCATACGATCCATTGCGGCGGGAGGTCTTACCATATCCATGATAAAAGATATAACCCCTATTCCATTTAATGGTCCGAAGCCGCCCAAAATGAGACGGGTCTAAATAAATGTATAATCAATAAAACCAATGGATTCCAAATGTAAAATTTGTCGCCGTGTGGGAGAAAAACTCTTTCTGAAAGGAGATAGATGTTTTACGCCCAAATGCGCTGTTGTACGCAAGCCCTATCCTCCTGGAATACACACAAGCACCAAAAAACGACGGGGTCTTTCAGAATACGGAATGCAGTTGAAAGAGAAACAAAAACTTCGAAACTTATATCATCTGCGTGAAAATCAATTCAGTACGTATGTGCGAAATGCCATGAAGGCGCAGAAAGTGGATGCGAGCACCAAACTCCTTGAATCGTTAACATTGCGGCTTGATAATGTGGCATTTGAAGCAGGATTTGCGGCTTCACGCAGTATTGCTCGCCAACTTGTAAGTCATGGTCGTGTACGTGTGAATGGCCGAAAAACAAATGTGTCATCCTATGCCACAAAGGTGGGAGATATTATTTCACTCACGGACACATCATGGAAGTTTGAAGATAATAAAAACAAAACTCCTTCATGGATAACTATTGATCCAGCTGCCCAAACCGCGACTGTTACCGCCATCCCTGATACTGCCAATAAAACATCGTTTAATATCAAATTAATAATAGAGTATTATGCACGGACATAATATCGTTTTACCATCGAGACCTCGAATTATTTCTTCCTCTCCCACGGAAGGAGTCTTTGAAATTGACGGTTTTTACCCCGGTTATGGCATAACAGTGGGGAATGTAATGCGCCGCATTTTATTATCGTCGTTGCCCGGCGCCGCCATTACACAAGTAAAAATAGAAGGAGTACAACATGAATTTTCCACTATTTCCGGCGTCCAGGAAGATGTTATTACCATACTGTTAAATTTGAAAAAAATCCGCTTCATCACGCATACAAATGAGTCGCAACGACTGCAGATATCAGTAAAAGGAGAACAAGAGGTAACGGGAAAAAACTTGGAAATGTCTTCCATGCTAGAAGTAGCAAATACAACCGCTCATATTGCGACGCTAACCAACAAACAGGCAAAGTTGAACATGGAGCTCGTTGTGGAAACGGGTTTGGGATATGTTTCGCGTGAAGTGGGGCATCGAGAAAAAGTAGAAGTCGGGATGATGACTATCGATGCTCTTTTCAGTCCTGTTATTCATGTCCGCTATGAAGTGGAAAATATGCGTGTGGGTGAAAACACAAACTATAACCGTCTCCATATTACCGTAGGCACGGACGGAACCATATCACCAGAGGAAGCTTTCAAAAAAGCGGCAAAAATCGCCGTGGAGCAATTCTCTACATTAGCCGAAGAATTTATCACAGGAGAAGAAATAGCACAAGATCACGAAACAGAATCATACGCGTTAACGGATGAAAATGCCTACCCAGGACAAGACGAACAAAGAAATGAAAACGGAGACGATACCGATTTTACAAAAGTGAAGATCGAAGATTTACGCTTGCCATCCCGCACTATTCACGTACTGCATGAACACGGCATTAAAACCGTCGGCGGTCTCATGCGGCGCGACGCGGAAGCCCTAAGTAAAATACCCGGAATAGGCGAAAAGGCGATTTTAGAGATTAAACGAGCATTAGGAAGTATGGGACTTACACTTAAATAGGCTTTAGGAAATTAGGCTCTAGGCTTTAGGAAAAATAAATCTTTTTTCTTAAATCTAGCGCCTAACACCTAGCGCCTAGTGCCTAAACAATGCCATATAACGCACAAACTTCAAAATTAAAACGGGCGCGTAATCAACGACGGGCTCTCTTGAAGTTGCTTGCCGCTAATATTATACTGCATAAAAAAATATGCACCACGGAGACAAAAGCGAAATCGGTGCGTCCTTTTGTAGAGCGGTTGGTGTCGGTGGCAAAAAAAGATTCTGTCGCTTCACGCCGGTACGTTGCCCGCTTTTTGCCAAAAAACGTGGTTACCGCGCTTCATGTGGTTGCGGCTGGGTATCAAAAGCGAAATGGAGGCTACACGCGTATTGTAAAAACTGCCTCGCGTAGGAGAGATAATACACGCATGGCATTCATAGAATTTGTTTAATGAAAGAACCATGTACACAATAGACGCAAAAAATAAAGTATTAGGACGCGTGGCAACTGAAGCCGCGCACATTTTGCGTGGAAAGCATGTTCCTTCCTACATGCCTCACAAAACTCCGGAGTATAAAGTTACTATCATCAACGTGGCGCATGTGCGTGTAACGGGGAATAAGCAAAAAGAAAAAATATATAAACATTATTCCGGATACCCCAGCGGTCTGAAAAAAATAACATTTGAGATCCAACTGCAAAGGGAACCCAAACGCATCATAGAACACGCGATACGCAGTATGTTACCTAAAAATAAACTCCGTGCTCTTATGATGCGAAATCTTACTATTCGTCCGCATGAATAATCCTATGGCAACCCCAAAAAAAACAATCAAAACACCCGTAGCAGAATCCTACTCTGAAGGTATAGGGCGTCGCAAAACTGCCATTGCACGCGTACGTATCTTCGAAAAAGGAACAGGGATTACTATAAACAATAAAGAGTATCATGCATATTTTGGGCGTGAAGCTCTGACGCGCATAGTGAAAGAAGCACTTATAATAAGTAAAAACGAAGACAAAAAGATAAGCGTACATGTATCTGGCGGAGGTATACGGGCTCAAGCGGAAGCAATACGTCATGGTATCGCGCGGGCACTTGTGGTATTAAACCCTGAAATCCGCAAGGAATTACGCTCTAAAAACTTCCTCACGCGCGACTCGCGCATGAAAGAGCGTCGCAAATTTGGTCTCAAGAAAGCCCGCAAATCTCCTCAATGGAGTAAACGGTAAAAATAAAATTAGCACTCTTGACAAGAGAGTGCTAATTTTTTTATACTAGGGCTATGACTACTCTTTCAGAACGAGAACAAGATGTGCTGGAAGTTGTTATCCGCGACTATATTACAAATGCCGCGCCTGTCTCATCAGAGCGCGTGCGTGAAATAAGCGACAGAAACACAAGTTCCGCGACATTCCGCGCCATTATGGGAGAGCTGGAAGAAATGGGATATCTGGTACAGCCTCACACCTCCGCGGGGCGCATTCCTACACAAAAAGGATATCGTTTTTTTGTGGATTCGTGTATCAGATCGCCGTTTTCCGACAACCATCAACAACCACACGACGATCCCCAGGAATTCATCCATTATATTGTTTCTAAAACTCGCCTGCTGGGTTTATATGTGCACCCTAAAAAAAATATCTACGTGCAGTTCGGCATAGGGGAAGCACTTCGAGCTCCCGAGTTTGATGATGCAAAACGCGTGCGGGCATTTGGAGACTTTGTGGATGCTATACAGAGTATAAGCGACCTCTACCACGCCATATTGGCAAAGGAACAAAAATCATACGGCGTTTTTATTGAACGTGAAAACCCGGTACCTGAGGCACGACTACTGAGCGTTGTTGTTTCCCAAAGCGATAATGATGGGACTGTATTTGTGGTAGGACCTTCACGCATGGACTATGAACACGTATTACGTATTCTTATTAATCATTAATTCGCGGACATGACAGATGAACCTGAACAATTAGAAGAATTGTCTCAAGAACACGATACAGCAGAAGAACATGAATCATCAGTCGAGAAAACATTGCGGCAAAAACTAACACAGTGCCGTAAAGATAAAAATGACTATCTTCTTGGCTGGCAGAGATGTCAGGCAGACGCGATAAATATAAAACAACAATACGAGACCAAACAGCGGGATGTCATTCAGTTTGCGGCTGAAGATCTCATCCAAGCTCTTGTGCCCATCCTTGACGCATTCGACCATGCCCTTCAGGGGAAAAACGCGGCAGATCCGTACGTGCAAGGTTTCGGCCATGTGCGAACCCAACTTCTCTCAATTCTTTTTCAACAGGGACTTTCCGTAATTTCAGACACGGGTGCTCCGTTTGATGTTTCGCGTCATGAAGCAATAGAATCCATTTTGGTACCCCAAGAGGAAGATGCTAACAAGGTCATGGAAACGGTTGAGAACGGGTATATCTTGCATGGAAAGGTCATAAAACCCGCAAAAGTAAAAGTAGGGGAATACAAAAAATGAATCTCTGTCACCCCACATTAAGCACGGGATAATACATGAGGATATCGTTGAGATATAGTTATTATTAATTAATACAACTACTATGAGCAAAATTCTAGGCATAGATTTAGGTACTACAAATTCCGCGATGGCCATTGTGCAAGCGGGACAGCCCAAAATAATTGAAAACAAAGAGGGTAATCGCACAACACCTTCCATTGTTGCCATTTCAAAAACAGGCGAGCGTCTCACGGGACTTTTGGCAAAACGTCAGGCGGTCACAAATCCTAAAAATACCATCTTTTCGGCAAAACGGCTGATAGGCAGGAAATTTTCCGATCCGGAAATAGAAAAGGATAAAAAGCTTCTTCCCTATGAAATCCGTGGAGCTGGAAACGGGGGAGTTGAAATTCAAATGGGAACTCCACCCACCGGTGGATGGCATCGGCCGGAAGAGATATCTGCCATGGTGCTCCAAAAATTAAAACATGACGCGGAAGAACAGCTAGGAGAAAAAATAACAGAGGCCATCATCACCGTGCCCGCCTATTTTGACGATTCCCAGCGCCAAGCCACCAAAAACGCTGGAGAAATCGCGGGGCTTACCGTAAAACGCATCATCAACGAACCAACCGCGGCCGCGCTCGCGTATGGGTTTGATAAGAAAAAGAATGAAAAAATTGTGGTATACGATTTTGGCGGCGGCACGTTTGATGTCTCCGTGCTTGAAATAGGTGATGACACCATAGAAGTAAAAGCAACCGGAGGGGACACGCATCTCGGGGGTGATGATTTTGATCAAAAAATCATACATTACTTAGTCGCGGAATTTAAAAAAGAATCTGGTGTTGATATATCAAAAGATCAGCTCGCCCTTCAACGCCTGAAAGAAGCCGCGGAAAAAGCAAAACACGAACTTTCTACCACCCTTGAATCGGAAATAAATATTCCATTTATTACATCCAGCGCGGAAGGTCCCCAACATCTTTTAATCAAACTTTCGCGCGCTGTTTTGGAATCTCTCGTGGAAGAGTACATCAAAAAATCCATCGCCATAACGAAACAAGTGGTTATGGATGGAAAATTTGAAATAAAAGACATAGATGAAGTCATTCTTGTGGGCGGGCAGACACGCATGCCGGCAATCGTAAGCGCGGTAAAAGATCTTTTTGGTAAAGAACCGAATAAATCCATCAATCCTGATGAAGTGGTCGCGGTAGGCGCGGCAATCCAAGGTGGCATATTGCAGGGCGACGTAAAGGATGTGCTTCTTCTTGATGTAACCCCTCTCTCGTTTGGTATCGAGACGCTCGGTGGCGTGTTTACCCGTTTGATAGAAAAAAATACCACTATCCCCACATCCAAAAGCCAGATATTTTCAACGGCGGCAGACAACCAAACATCCGTGGATGTGCATGTGCTTCAAGGTGAACGTGAATTCGCGCATGATAATAAATCGTTGGGGCGTTTTATCCTAGACGGCATACCTCCTTCGCCGCGTGGCATGCCGCAAGTTGAAGTTTCTTTCGATATAGATGTAAACGGCATCTTGCAGGTAAAAGCAAAAGACAAAGCAAGTAATAAAGAGCAATCCATCCGCATTGAGGCATCGACTGGTCTTTCAAAAGAAGAAATTGAACGCATGAAGCAAGATGCCCAAACACACGCGGAGGAAGATAAAAAACGTAAAGAAATAATTGAGGTAAAAAACACGGCTGATTCACTTCTGTATACGGCAGAAAAGGCCCTGCGAGACGCAACAGATAAAATCCCTCAGGACATCAAAAACGACGTGGAAGAACGCATAAACGATCTTAAAAAAGTAAAAGAAGGAGACGACATAGCGCCTATTCAAACTGCTTCGGTGGCGCTTTCAGGAAGCATGTCTAAAATTGGCGAGCATCTTTCCAAAACCCAACAACCAGAAGGTGAGACTCCTAAAGAGGATACAAAACCAGCGAATGAAAACATAACAGACGCGGAATATAAAGATGTTAATGAAGAAAAAAAGGAATAGTTTTGTAAAAAAGTAAGCAACCTGACCACTAATAAGTCTTCAAGTTGCTCAGTAAATTTCAAAACATGCGCAACTCTAAATCTGCTATCGTTGGCGTCATAGCCATTCTTGCCATCATCCCGTTTTGGTTCTTTTTCTACGATGCCATCACGGGTGCCGTTGAAGCTTTGGCAAGCACATACGCTATTATATCCCTCTCTATCCATCTGATAGCCGTAAACATTCTCTTTCTCTTTGCCGCCCGACCACGCTTTGTTTTCCTGCCATACGCGCTTGGTATAGCTCCGATCTTTTATTTTTTTGGAATCCTGCTGGTTACCATAGTGGCGTATGTTCTTTTGCTTATAGCAGTGGTGATTGGCTACCATCGCGTAAAACGGGAACTCAAAAACCGAATCACATTTCATGTCCCGATACTTCTTCGACAAGGCTTGCCTACGCTTCTGACCGCTTTCTCCATTGCGTGCGCTATTGGATATTATGTAGAAACCACACATGCTCCTAAACGTATCACTATCCGAGATATACTTCCCCAAAGCATGTTCACCGCTATTTTTAAAAACACCGTACCGTTACTTCCCGATACGATCCTTCCAAGTTTTGATCAAAATGACACAGTGGATAGGTACACAGAAAAACAGCTTCAGGCAAGCGGTATTGATCTCCAACAAGTCTCACAAGAAGAACGAGTACGCGTGCTCAAAGAAACACGCGTGCAACTCTTTTCTCATAGAGAACTTACGGGGACAGAAAAATTATCAGACGTTTTTTACGATATTACCATCGCGCGCAGTGAGAAGTTTTTTGATTCCTATCAACAGTTTGTGCCACTCGCGCTTGCTCTGGGGTTCTTCTTATTTCTCCGAACAGTTGCGTTGCCGTATGGTTGGATAATAATACTTATCATGAGCGGAATAGTCGCAATCATGAAAAAGAATAACATGTTACACTATGTGGAAGAACATGTCGTCAAAGAACGTCTGGAGTTGGTATAGCTTGAACTAGTTGTGTATCCATGATACATTGGAGTTTGTCTATGAAAGATTATTATCAAATTCTTGGCATTCCTCGCAACGCTTCGCAAGAAGAAGTCAAAAAAGCATACAGAAAACTCGCGCATCAATTCCATCCTGATAAAACTGGCGGTAGTGAAGAAAAATTCAAAGAGGTAAATGAAGCCTACCAAGTATTGAGCAGTGAGCAAAAACGGGCGCAATACGATAGGTTCGGATCTGCCGGCTTTGAACATGCGGGCGCGGGTAGGGGAAATAATACTGGTGTTGAATGGGATTTCTCTAATTTTGGGCAAGGATTCGAAGGAGTTGATTTAGGTGATATTTTTGGAGACATGTTTGGTTTTGGTTCTTCGGGATATGGCCGCCAAACACCACGCGGGCGCGATATTGCCATAGACATCGAACTTCAATTTTCAGAGGCCGTGTTCGGAGTAAATCGCACTATGCTTCTTCGTAAAACCGCCACATGCGCCACTTGCAATGGAAGCACCCAAGAGCCGGGCACCAAATCAAAAACATGTTCTCATTGTAACGGAAGTGGATCAGTGCATGAAACCCGTCGCTCATTCCTTGGTTCGTTTACCAAACTTCACATGTGCGCTACATGCCATGGCACAGGTCATGTACCGGAAACACCTTGTCATACATGCCGCGGCGCCGGCGTGGCGCAAGCGTCGGAAGAAGTAACTATCTCCACACCCCCGGGAGTAAATGACGGAGAAATGATCAAGCTTGTCGGTAAAGGTGAAGCCATAACAGGAGGAATCGCGGGCGACCTCTATGTAAAAATCCATGTAGTACCCAGCAAGAAATTTAGCCGAAGTGGGTTTGATATAATCACTACTCTCGAAATAGCGGTTACCGACGGGCTCCTGGGCGCGCAAAAGGACTTAGAAACACTTGAAGGTACATTGAGAGTGCAGATCCCCCAAGGTACGGCATCTGGTTCCATTCTGCGCATTCGTGGCAAAGGCATTCCTCGTCAGCGAGGCGGTCGAGGCGATCTTCTCATTAGTATGCTCATTAAACCTCCTCACAAACTTTCAAAAAAAGCAAAAGAATTATTGGAAGAATTGAAAAAAGAAGGAGTATAAAATGTCCGCTCGGCAGGAATCGAACCTGCGACCATCTCCTTAAAAGGGAGCTGCTCTACCAGCTGAGCTACGAGCGGTTACTGTAGTGATAAATTTATATCACGTTATCGCAATCTTTTCAACTCTTATAAACACCTTCTCCATTTGTATTGTCCACAATATGCGCTTTTTTGCGTATAATAGACACACAGTGGAGTACATTCACCCAGGAACATTTCAATCGTACGAAGACTCGCAACTGCGTATGTTGCGCCAATTTTTGACAGGTGTAATGAGCATGCTTGTGATTATAAGCTTTCTTTCAGCTCCGTTTGTGCTTGGTCAACAGCTTCAAGAAAACAGTAGGACTGAATTTAAGGGAACAATCGGCACTCCTGTGCGCATTGAAGGGACACACATAAAAGCAGGGGATATCATTAGTCTTATTGACGGGCGTTATGTGCTAAGCAATGAATCATATGACCCAGCGGTTGCGGGTGTGGTGGTTAATAGTCCAACTCTGGTAGTAGGGAATCTTAAAGATGATCAAAGTTATGTGGTTGTATCTTCCGGGGTGGTGCTTGTGCGCGTATCTACATTGGCAGGCCCCATTTTAGCCGGTGACAACATAACAACATCGCTTATTCCAGGAATCGGCGTAAAAGCGGAACAGTTTGGCGTGATTATTGGCACTGCGCTGGAAGATTACGCAAGCTCTGATCCGGAAGAAATACACTCTATAGCCGTAAATCTTGATATAGGCGCCTATGGTCTTCTTACCAATCTTACGTCAAACCCCCGCGTGGCGTTTCGATATGTGCTCGCGTTTGTGGTAGCGGCGGCTTCCGTAATCGCGGGGTTTGTCTATTTCGGCAGAGTAGCGCAATCAGGCGTGGAATCGCTTGGCAGAAACCCGCTCGCGGCGCGTCTCATTTATGTAAGCGTATTTTTCCATTTGTTGCTCACGGTAGGTATTATGCTGTTGGGTGTTCTCATAGCATACATAATAGTTGTACTATAAGAGCATGACATTTGGAGGAATATTGAATTCATATAGCTTGGAATTGTTCACAGCTTTTTTATGTGGCGCCATTTTTATTGTTCTTATCGCGCATATGGGGAGTGTGGCGTATCGCCAAAAAAAAGAAGCAGCTAAAAAACCGCGCCTTTCTACGGAAGGGGAAGCGGAACATATTCTTTCAAACGCCCATGAGGAAGCAGTGGATATTATACGCGTAGCAACTGCAAAAGCACGTGAAATGTTACAAAGCGCCGCGCGTGTAAAAGAAGGAGTTTCTTCTTCACTCGCAACAGAGCTAACAGCAATCGCCGAACAGCACAAACAATACCTGCAAGACGCGTCTCTCAAATATGTGGAAACGTATGAACACATGGCGGAGCGCGCGCAGGAAGAATATCTCACCACGTTACATGAAGCTTCTCAAGCTATGGCAGGAGACGCGAAACACACGCTTGATATGTTTGAGATATTCTTGAAAGAACAGACTATCGGATACAAACAGCAAATGGAAAAAAAGATAGATGATTTGCGCAATAAGGTAAACGAACAAGTAAACGAATATAAAAAAGAAAAACTGAAGCGTGTCGATAAGGCAATTAATGAAATAGTCATACTGGTGGCAAAAATTGTTATTGGTCGTTCCCTCAACATACAAGAACACAACGAACTGGTGTTGCGTGCTCTGGATGAAGCAAAAAAAGAGGGCTTTTTCGGTCATCTTGAATTGTAAATATGAATTACGAACCCATTTACTCAAATATACGCACAACCTCCGAGCGAGGCGCTATCTCAATGGCAATAGAGACTATTATTGAAAATCTTTATAAAAAAGAAACTGATATTAATACGCATATTGAAACAGAAATGCCGAGCGTGATCGTTCGACCACTCAAACAAGCTCTCGCGCGCCTTCCGGATAAATCACCCAAAACAATACAAACATATCTGGATGGTTTAGGAAAAGAACTTATGCGTCTGCGTATTCTCTCTCTGGAAATTGCTTATGATCCAACAGAAGAAACAATAGCGGTATTAACAACATGGATACGGGAATTCCTTGGAAATGATATCATTATGGAGCTTTCCGTGGACAGAGGACTCTTTGGTGGAGCGCGCGTATCATACGAAGGACGTTATAAAGAAATCAATCTTGCAACATTTATTGAACAGACAATGCGAGAACAACAAGAACTAATTAACGACACGATAAAAATACCTCTAACGGGATGAATCCCGTTAGAGATCAAAGCCTTATGCTCTATGTGTATGTCATACAAAGTGAAAAAAATGAAGACTGGTATACAGGATATACGAATAATTTACGGAAACGTTTTAATCAACACAATACAGGAAAATCAACATGGACTAAAGAAAGAGGCCCATGGAAGATTATATATTATGAAGCATGTCTTGATGAAGAAGATGCAAGGTCACGAGAGAACTATTTAAAAACTGGCATGGGAAAACGATATCTCAAAAATAGATTAAAGCGTTTCCTATCTCTAACGGGATGAATGAAGAATTTGCTTCTTATTTAAATACAACAGGTGAAGTAGGATACGTGCGACGTGTCATTTCTTCCCTTACCTATGTTGAAGGTTTGCCAGGCGTGCGTCCTTACGAACGGGTTATGTTTGAGACGGGCGCGTATGGATATGTAAACGCGTTTACGGAAGATATGGTGGAAACCATAAGTTTTTCAGAGGTTCCGTTGCCGGCGGGGCTTCGTGTCGCGCGCACTAATGAACAACTTTCCATTCCTGTTGGAGAAGAATTGCTCGGTATGATGATTGATCCGTTGGGCAGGCCATTGCGGCAAGACACCAAATGGATTTTTCCCAAAACTCGCCGCGCGGTAGACACGGAACCGCTTCCAATTCGCGCGCGGGCGCGCGTAACAGAACCTTGCATAACAGGAATTACCATAGCTGACATCATGGTGCCGCTAGGAAAAGGACAGCGCGCCTTGGTGGTGGGAGATCAAAAAACAGGAAAAACATCTTTTCTATTGCGTACCATTATATCACAAATACATGAAGGTTCCGTAGGTATTTACGTAACGGTTGGTAAAAGCAAGCTTGTGATTCGGCAAATAGAAGATGCTCTCATAAAAGCGGGGGTATTTGATCGTGTTATCATGGTAGCCGCTTATGCCGAAGATCCTGCGGGTATCATACACATAGCGCCTTCCTCCGGTATGACAATTGCTGAATACTTTCGTGACGCGGGAGAAGATGTGATCATTGTAATTGATGATCTTTCCATGCACGCGAAAATACATCGGGAATTATCACTTCTAGGAAGACGTCCGCCCGGAAGAAACTCATATCCAGGTGATATGTTCTATATTCACGCGCGACTGATGGAACGAGCGGGAAATTTTATCACGCCCGCGGGAGAACGATCTATTACTTGCTTGCCCGTGATAGAAGCCGCGCATGGCGATATTACCGGCTACATTCCCACAAACACTATTTCCATGACCGATGGTCATTTATTTTTTGATTATAATTTATACGTAGAAGGACGGCGTCCCGCCATTAATCCATTTCTTTCCGTTACGCGCGTAGGTAAACAAACGCAACCAGTTATTGCAAAAGAGGTAAACCAATTACTTACCGGATTTTTAAGTTCCGCGCGACAATTGGAAACCATCACAAGTTTTGGCACAGAACTTAATGAACAAATAAAAACAACCCTAGAGAAACAACGCAATGTTTATATCTTTTTCAATCAGTTTGCCAACGAAATAATAGCGCCGTCACTTCAACTGTATCTTTTTTGCTTGGTCTGGACACAATATTGGAAAGACGCCCCGTCCGAAAAGGTGGAAAAAGAGCTTCATATGCTCGTTAATCAATACACCACGGGTACATCGTTTCGAAAACAAGTTGATGCTTTGGTCGCAAAAGCATCAAATCTTGATATGTTGCTCTCATTAGTGCAATCTCAAAAAATAAAATCATAATCTTATTCTTACATGTCTACCCTTCATACAATTGAGCAGGAAATTGACGACATTGAGTACATACGTAATGTAATGGAAACATATGAATCCATAGCAGCCACATATATGCGCCGCACAAAACAATCAATAGTAAACAGCCGTGCTTTCTATGACGGTCTACAAACTATATATGATGATGTATCACGCGCCCACAAAGAAGAATCCTCTCATGCGAAGGGGAAAAAGCCTTTTTTTCACATGGGTTTTCTAAAAAAACTTGCAAGCCGCATACGATATAAGCAGGAAGTTGCCATATGGTTATCGGCAAACACGGGACTTTATGGCGACATTATTCAAAAAA
>MHNO01000009.1:0-70958 GCA_001819815.1 Candidatus Ryanbacteria bacterium RIFCSPHIGHO2_02_FULL_45_17b
TTGCCTGGGTTGAAAAAATATCAACTAAACTCGGACTGGAACAGACACTTCATGCACCGGGAAGACCAAAAAAGAATGGGGACTGACCCCATTACCATTACCCATTACCGAAAGAAATAGAACCGGCGGTGAATGTATTTCGGGATTTCAGCGATGCGCGCGGCATATTTTTTCATCCAGAATTTATCGAGCGATCGGTCGTGTCTTTCAAAAATAGATACGCGGGCACGGTGGACGCGCTCGCTACCATTGATGGCAAGTTTGGAGTGCTAGATATTAAAACCTCCACAGGATTTTATCGCGAATATAATCTCCAAACAGCCGCCTACGTGCTCGCCCTGCAAGAGGAAGAGCTAAAGCAGAGTCTTGAGCTCCCGCGTAATATCGAGACGCGGTGGATTTTGCGTATCAACCAGCATCGGGTGTGCCTCAAATGTCGGGCGACTCTACGCGAGAAAGGAGGTCGCTCCAAAGTACGGAGCAAACGCATACCTGAGAATGTCTGTACCGATGACGAGCACGAGTGGGGAGAGATGGAGGGTGATGTGGAGCTCAAAGAATTTCCGTATTATTATAGTGATGTTAAAGCGTTTCTCGCGGCCAAAACCCTCTGGGAATGGGAACATGTGTTTTGGTTAAAAAAGATTGGATATTTGAGATAACTGCGGTCAGCAGAAAAATTGCCGTAAATAACGGCCATAAACGTATGAACGCCCTGTTTCGTGTCGCGAAACAGGGCGTTGGGCTTGAGGTTGCTAGGCACATCACTCTTCGGAGCTTCGAGAAATATGCTCCAAGAGCCAAGGGAGCTCTTCGATAGTGATCTTCGGAAACTCTATTTTTTGAACTGGGGATTTAGCGGCCTCCGCCTTCTCCAGCTCACCACCACAAATATAATTGAGGAGCTCATGAAGCGCCCCGGGCGACATGTTGCAGACAAAAGTCTGTTGCTTTGGGGAGGTCAGACTTCCTTCCCATGGGTCCCCCCACGTGTTGCTGACAACTTCCTGTCCTTTTGTAGATAGGTGCACCCTTAGACACTTGTTTTCACTAGGGTGCGTGATAATAACCTCAATCAACCTTTCCCCTGCAATTGTTATCGTGCCCCTGGTAACTGCCTTACTCCCCCTTAGAGCTGCCTGCGCAATTTCTGTCATGTGGGCTACCAGTGCCCCGAAACCAGGAAGGTTTGCGCTTTGGTTAACCATGTTGTACCTCCTAATTGTGAATTTGATAGCATCATACAGAACTAGCATAGTCTTGTCAAGTACATAACTTTACCAAGCGGTTTGAAGCGAGCGGCAGCGGGAAATCACCATGGCTTTCTATCAGAATGCGCTGGAACTTGGTATCCCATTCATCGTCGTTGATACGCAACGTTTTTCTCCAAACCAATGCGCCGACATAATAATTGCGGCACTTGGAAACTAAGCAAAGGGCGATCAAATTGGTCGCCCCTCTTTTATTACACTAAAAAAATTGTTACGATGATGTTATGCAACAAATAAAATCTAAAAATATAGAGGTTGAAATTCGTGCGCGTCTTGATAATACAACCGAATTTAGAAAAGTACTTAATACTATTGGTGTAAAGCAAGTATCTTCGCTCTATGTGCATGATATCTACTTTTGTCTAAAAACCGCAAACAAAGTTGAGGATGTAGAAATGAATAAAATCGGATCATATAGTCTTCGTCTGCGCAAATCAAAAAAGGAAGGAGAAAATGAACATATCACCATCAACACAAAGACCATTACTAATTATGGTGATCATAATGCATGGGAAGAACACGAGGTTGAGGTCAATGATTTTTTAGAAGCCGCTGAAATACTAGACACCACCGAATTTAAACCTTTCTTTGAATTAGAGAAAACGAGATATGTTTACGCATTGGATAGTATGGAGATATGTGTTGAAGATATAATTGATTTTGGCGGAGCGGTAGAAGTCGAGATTATGTCATTAAAAGGAGAAGAAAATAGTGCTAAGGAAAAAATTTTGGATTTTCTTAACAAATGTAATATTAGTAATGAACATATAGTTCCTAAAAGTATTACCAATATCATTATGAAAGAACGCGCGTTCAAGCAGGAAATCACCATATAAAAATCCCTCACGCAGATTGGAAATGGGGTCAGTCCCCATTATTAGTAAAGGCAGAAAACTGGAAATGGTCCAGTCTATGGAGAAGGGAATACGGTATCGTAAAAGACCAAAAACTCCTTTCCAAATGGCCAATAGAAATTCCTGATGAGTATCTTCAATTTATCAATGAACCGCAAACCGCACCAGAATTAGAAGATATACGCCACAGTGTCATTAAAAGCAAACCCTACGGCGATGTTGCCTGGGTTGAAAAAATATCAACTAAACTCGGACTGGAACAGACACTTCATGCGCCAGGACGACCAAAAAAGAATGGGGACTGACCCCATTATCCGGAAAATCCTTTTATTGACTAGGGATCCTCGGGGTCTGGCTTCTTCGAATAAACTCGCGGGTATTCGGAAGAATGTGCCTAGGTCAGTCTCATCAAAAATCCCAGTCTATATTGAGTTTGCGCAAAGAGCACTACGATTATTGGAGTCTCATAGTCTTGTTTTGCTCCTCCGATACGAAGATCTCTGTGCAAATCCATCTGGCACAATCCGCAAGGTATGCAACTTCTTAGGTGTAACCTACAATGAGTCAATGTTGCAATTCAAAGAGGACCGAGGGCATGTACTGAAAGGTAACCGTATGATATTTGACGAGAGAAATACAATCTCTGAAGATACAAGCTGGATTGATATCCTGACAAGTAATGAGATTTTTTCACTTGTAGAGAATCAACAGCTAATATCCCTGTATCAAAAACTTGGGTACAAACTTACTAACTAAGAGGAGGGCTGTTCATGTTTGCAGTCCTGTCATATGACCCCCAGAAAGTATGGGTCGACCAGAAGGCAGGCATGGTTGTTGTAAGAAAAAGAACCATCCCCCATGAATATGAGGGGATACTACAGGCACACCAATATCTTACGCGATATCCCTTGAGTCTTCTAGTAAACGGTTCCATCTACTCTGTTAAACCAGTCCCTTTAGTGTCCTGGGAAAATGAAAAGTCCTTACTCACCACACTATTTTGTGATGGTGAGAATTTAGAACACATTCTTAGAAAAACAAGTCTCGCAGAACGATCCTCATGGTTAATATTCTGCAAGGATTTATTTTCTAAGATGCGCTCGATAGGATTTCTATGGGGAGACTGCGCTCCAAGAAACATAGTCATCCAAGAAAAAAAGCGCTTAGTAAGGATAATGGATTTCGAGAGAGAACAATGCTTCCTAAGCACATCGGTTGATGAATCCAGCTTCCGTAGGTTCGTACGCAATTATGCGTACGAGGAGTTCTCATCGTTTTTATTCAAATCTGAACAGAAAAAGGTTTTCTCTGAGTCTCTTAAGGGGGAAACAATGGAACACATCCATTTAACCAAAATTACTTCTATGAGAAGACGCAGAATACTCGAGAAGCAATTCGGACGGAAAGAGGCTTACGCGGGGAGAGAAGTTGAGGACGTTGAGGACATCATGGTATTCGCCGCTACACCATTTATGTTGGACGGAGTGGTATACTTCCCTATGGATTTTCTTGAAAAGATCGGGAGAAACGGAGGACTAGATGCCTACACGCGAGTTGTTGAAAAAATCAGAAAACTCGCCGACACAAAGGATAGATTTCGGGAGCTTACGAAAGCTAGAGCAACTCTCCGATAACTTTGTCCTTTTTTCTTCACCAGATGGTAGCGTATTTCTAGGTTCTCCTATGTATAACATCCTCATCGGGGCTAAGCACGAAAGATTTATACCGCGTAGTGGATTAATACTAGGAGAAGCACTAATCAGAAACAAACTGACTTCCAAGCATGGTCTCGATATCGGGACAGGAGAGAGTGGAATTCTAGCACATTGTCTAATTGCGGCTGGAGTACAAACAGTTACTGCAGTAGATATAAAAGCTTCAGCTTTGCATTATGCAAAGAGCATGGACTTGAGAGCGGGGAGCATAACATGGATAGAAAGCAACATCTTTGCTAAGCTCACGGTGGATGTTTTATATGACATAATAGTTAGTAATCCACCACAGATGCCTATGAGAACTCCTGGGGAACTGCATGACTATGGGGGAGAGGATGGACGAGAAATCATCCTTAAAATCATAGAAGGCTGTTCTTCCTTCCTGACTACTAACGGACAGCTATACATCCTGTGCTTTGATTTTCTAGGAGTTGATACCCCATATAATACCAGACCTTCCTTAATTGCTATCGCTGAGAGTATGGGCTTCAACTCCATAATCATATCTAGAAATCAACGCCGAGTGCGGAATCACGGGAAAACAAAAGAGAACATCGCTTGGATCAAGGAAGTATATCCTGGCTATGTATTTCGAGAGCTGGATGATGGAACTTTAATTCATGACGTTTTTGTTTTACAACTCAAACGCGTCAGTTTAGTCCCATAAAGGGAGATTCGTCTCCCTTTTTAATTTTTAATCAAAAGGAATTTGCTTGTACATAGCCAACGGGTAAGATTCATTTCTTAACCATTGATGAACAATAGCGAATGAACGAGAAGAGATAAATTCCTCTTTTGGGATACTGGCGATTTCCTCTCTCGTGAACCACTTGACTTCTATAATTGATTCTTGCCGCAAATCTTGATCTTCTTTCCTCGGGATAGCTGGCTTACCTTCAGTTGCTTCAACCAAAAACGCGAACAGAGCGCGGAATTTCGTTTCATCGGAGGAAATGTAAGCACCTAGAAAGTTTTTAACTTCAACATTCACCAAAGCCTCTTCTTTACATTCGCGGATAGTTGCTTCCAGAATTGTTTCATTCTCTCTGTCTCCGTATGTCCCCTGAATAATATTCCATAAAGGCCTATCTTTTTTCTTAATCTTCTCCTTGATGAACAGAGCCTTGTCGCCAACCTGATTAGTTACAAGCGCACCTACTTTAATTTTTATATCGTCAATCATAAACAGTATATTAACATAAAAGTACTGGCATAAAAGGCACTCTTGCGCACCACACATAGTTCGCACTCAAAGCTCTCCCAAACCTGTGCATACGTCGGAGATTTCTTTACAACTCTTTTGTTTTGGTATGCGAAAAACTATTTGACAAATTAAAGTTTTTTAAATAAAGGGAGGACTTGGAAGAAATAAGTTGTGACGCTAGTGTTTTTGGATATTTTTGTAAATAGGCAGCAACAAAATCATACCCCAAAGTATAAGCTGTCCAACGAGGAATCCTCCTTACTACTGAACCATAGAACCATGCGTTATGATCATATGTGGACATATTCCATTCTTTAGAAGCTCGTTCTAAAAATATGTTCTTTTGTTTTTGAGTTAATGCAATAGACCACGATAGTGGATTTTTTCTGCCCGTTACCTCTATAGCAAAATGGTCGGCGAGTCCTTCAGATATTATGGCTTCAAATAATGTTTCTTTGTGTATAGGAGTACGGAAACGAATGGCATGGTTTATCTCGTGGGCAAGTATATAAGGAAGCTCTTTTTTAATTCCGTCTTGAAATTTTGAATTTCGTGGATCCAGTGAAATAAATACAACATTGGCACAGGGCGTATACCCTCCGATACCAGTTTCTTTGAAAGTCGCCCCAGGATTATTATAAAAAACTACATCAATATCCTCCAGTGGCACGAGCTTTTTTATTAACATCCCTATAGATTTTGTTACAGAGCACAGTTCTTCCACAAATGGATTTAAACCTTTTGAACTAGATAATATGTGCACGTTTATAGACATGGAGAAACAACCATTTTATATCACCCCCTCTCTTGCTTGATTACTCACGCGAATAAGTGTGGGTTTGAAGGATGGCCCATACTCCATTTGTAACCTAACATTTCCATCCTAGAATATCCACGGCACGTTATTCACGATTTTTACAACATATAGAACTCTCCCAAACCTACATAAGGGTGTACAGCGAAGGAAATTATTAGCTCATTCTCAAGGAGGAGAAAAATAAACACACAAGTCACTAATGGAGCAACTAACTCAATTTGGTCCTCTCAAAAATTCATATAGGCTAAGCAACAATAAAGTTGCCTAGCCTATCTTTTTTTATCCACTATAATAAAAAATATGCAGGATAATACTAAACAGTCAGGCAATTACGCTACACAATTTATCGGCAAAGAAGTAGAAATAATAATTGATCGACCCCTTCATTCGAAACATCCGAAGTATGGTTTTGTTTATGAGATCAACTATGGATTTATACCAAACACAAAGGCTCCAGACGGCGAGGGAATAGACGCATATCTTCTTGGCATCGATGATCCAGTCGAGACTTATACAGGTAAATGCATCGCCGTCGTTCATCGCCTCAATGATGCCGATGACAAGCTTGTAGTGATACCGGTGTCACTTGGTGATGTAGACGACGAAGAAATCCGAAGATCAACACATTTCCAAGAACAATTCTTCACTTCCGAAATTATTCGGGAAACAGATGAATAAGAATAAGACCGAGAGTTTTTTTGCTCTCTGCCGTTTTTAATTAAAATATGAACATAAAGTATACAATTTGGAAAATAAAATCGGGCAAGCTGGAAGTTTGGAAAGCTTGGTGTCATGAATTAATGACTACTCGTTACGAGGAGGCGCTTATTACTATTTCGGAAGAAAACTTAGTCCATGAGAAATGCGTTATTTTTGAAAAAGAAGGAGAAAATTATGTAATATATACACATGGAACAGTAGAAGGAAAAGCAAAAAAGAAAGCAAATATGGATCACGCAGTAAACAAAAAACACTTCAAGATAATGAAAGAATGTCTGGAGTATGTATATGATACTGGTTGGTTTGCACCTCTGAACGGGTATGAGCTTGAAAGAAATTAATTATGTTGTGCCAAAGATAGAGTCCTTGTGGACTAGGTTGCAATAAAAAACCAATTTTTGCAAGTTATTTCACTTATCCACAGCCTTTAGCACCGGCTTGTAAAATTTATTGATATATGGTATAATCGTGGCATATGGAAACAGCTACCCTTGTTAATTTCAAACAAAAATTTAACACCCCGCCCCCTGTATGGTTTAAGGATGTAAAAGAAGAAGCGTATAAAAAAATCACCACAGCGCCATTTGCGGAAGCATGCCGACGAGGCGACAAAGAAAGCATAAAAAAACTGATAGTTGGTTTGTGGCCTTTTGTTGATGTGTTTCCACGACTGGTAGGTCAAAAATATATGTATCTTTTTACTAATCCACGGTTGTACTTTCGACATGGACCACTAAACATGTTGTCACTTGCATCTAATACGGTTGTGTTTTTAAGAAGTATAGCGAGTGATGAAAAAAGTCATCGTTTGTTATGGCTTGATTCCGGATCTGCGGTTGGTTTGGAATATCCAGAAAATTATGCTCCCATCAGCCCACAAACACAAGTTTGGAAAGATGGAGTTGCGAATGAAACTGAGCCTTCAGAAATGCTTTTTGGATACGTTGCCATTGAAATTATAGCGGAATCTGTAAGTAAAGATTTGATACACTCAGATATTTTTAAATCAACCCTCGGCGAAAAAGGAATGAAGTGGTTTCTAGTACACACCATTGATCATGGCGATATATCACATGAAAATCTAGAACTGCAATTAGCCTTAGCCTTTCATAGAAAACATGATGAAAACATTTCTGAAATTGCCGCACGTAAAATTATGAAAGTGGTGGATGATTTCCTCGCGTCAGCAAACGCGTGTGTATAGGCTAACATATCTCATCTCTAGATGACGTTTATAAACATCGTCGCTCTTACCGTCACGGCTATATATTTAATGCTAGGTGGTATCGTCTACGCACACAGCCGACGACAGATGAGTGAGATTTTTTTTGGGTTACTATCACTCTGTCTCACGGCGTGGGGACTTGCCACTTTTCTTACTGTTTCAACTTCGCAATCAGCCTTACTCTTCAAAATTGGCATATATGCACACTATGTGGCGGGTAATCTTATATTTCTTAGCTTTTTTTGGTTTTCAGTTTATTTTCCGGAACGAACAAAACGCTCGCTTATACTGCCTCTTCTCATTACGCTTATTGATAGTGTTATTATTTTTGCCCTCATATTAAGTAATTTCTTATTTACATCATTTTTTATTGATCTTGCAAATCAAAAACAAGTCATCTTTAACAATATTGGCTATACCCTCTATACCTTATGCACTTTAGCACTCTTTGTTGCAGGGACGATAATACTATTCAAAAAATATAAAAGACAACATGATGCTAATAAAATACCTATTCTTTACGTGTTTTTTGGTAGCATCATGGCAAGCGTCCCTGCGCTTATTTCAAATCTTATTTTACCTGCTTTTGGACAGTTTACCTTTTTTGCGATGGGCCCTATTTTTGGCATTTTTTTTGTAATTTGTATTGCTTACGCCGTTTTTAAGCATAACCTTCTCAATGTAAAAATTGTTGCCACGGAGTTTTTTGTTTCTCTTATTATTCTCATTCTTGTTATTGAGGTATTTTCGGCGAATTCAATTTTGGAATTCGTAATAAAGACAATCACCCTTGCCGCGGTGTCTATTTTGAGCTATCTCATCATCCGGAGCGTGTTAAAGGAAGTACAAATCCGCGAGCAAATAGAACAACTTGCCGGAGATTTAGAAAAAGCAAATGAAGAACTTGCGCGCATAAACCAAGCAAAATCAGACTTTATTTCCATGGCTTCACACCAATTAAAAACACCCTTGTCTATCATCAAAGGATATATTTCCATGACCCTTGAGGGAAGTTTCGGGAAAATAACCAAAATGACAAAAGACCAGCTGGAAAAAGTTTTCATTTCAAATGAACGGCTTATTTCTCTCGTGGAAGACTTGCTTAATCTTTCCCGCGTGGAAGAAGGCCGCATGAAATATGACTGGAGTGAAGAAAACATTCCGGACATCGTTCAAGAAACGGTAGAAGAAGTGCGCGTAACAGCGGAACATAAACACATTAAACTCATCTGGAAATCGCCAACAGAAAAACTCCGCGCCCGCGTGGATCTCAATAAAATCCGAAATGTTATTTTTAACATGCTTGATAACGCCATAAAATATACCGAAAAAGGATCAATCACGGTTGCCGTAACACGACACGATACAGCCATTCGTGTTTCCGTAACCGATACCGGCAGGGGAATTTCCGCGCCGCAAATTCAAAAACTCTTTACCAAATTTACGCGCATAGTTGAAGGAAAAAGCAACCTTACGACGGCAGGTTTTGGGTTGGGACTATACGTTGCGCGGCTTATTGTGGAAGAACACGGCGGCCGCATTTGGGCTGAATCCGCGGGAATAGGAAAGGGAAGCACCTTTATTTTGGAATTGTCGACGGCAAACCAAGGAATTGAAAAAGGTGGGAAAAATGCTATATTGAAATAATTCGATAGGGGGTCATCGAATGACGTATTATTATTTCAATCTATGGAACAAAATCGTACCTATACCAAAGATATACTAAACAAGGAAGGCTCTGAAGTTACTCTCATGGGGTGGGTTGATGTTCGGCGTGATCATGGGAAACTTCTTTTTATTGATCTGCGAGACCGCACGGGCACCGCGCAAGTGCTGTTTATGTCAAAAGATGCCGAACTCTATGCCAAAGCAAACACCCTGCGCCCCGAGTGGGTAATTCAAGTTACGGGCATAATCGGCAAACGTCCCGACGGCATGAAAAACACCGAGACCATAACGGGAGATTGGGAACTCCAGGCAACGGAACTTATAATTTTAAGTGAAGCAAAAACACCACCTATCCCCCTAGACTCTGATGGCCGTGATATTGAAGAAGAGATGCGCCTCAAATATCGTTATCTTGATCTGCGCCGGCAACGCATGACACGAAACATTCGCCTTCGACATAAAGCAACCACACTGGTGCGAGAATTTTTGAATAATCAGGATTTTATTGAAATAGAAACACCCCTGCTCACTAAAACCTCGCCAGAAGGCGCGCGGGATTTTTTAGTTCCTTCACGCAAATACCCGGGTAATTTTTTTGCGCTTCCGCAGTCGCCCCAACAATATAAGCAACTGTTGATGATCGCAGGTTTTGAGCGCTACTACCAAATTGCGCGCGCGCTCCGTGATGAAGATCCACGCGGAGACAGACAATACGAACACACACAAATAGACATAGAGATGTCTTTTGTAAACGAACAGGACGTGCGCGCAATTGCAGAAGAAATGATGATACATGTGGTCGAAGGATGTGGAAAAAAAGTACTCCAAAAACCATTTCCTGTTTTTACCCATGAAGAAGCCATGAAAAAATTTGGCGCCGACAAATTTGATCTGCGTACCGAAAAAGATCCCGATACGCTCGCGTTTGCCTGGGTGGTAGATTTTCCGCTATTTGATAAAGACGAAGAAACGGGACACATTACATTTGCCCATAATCCGTTTTCCGCTCCCAAACCAGAACATGTAGAAAAACTGTTTGCCAGAGAAGATCTGGAGCACCTGTGCGCACAGCAGTATGATTTGGTCTGCAATGGCTATGAACTTGCCTCCGGGGGTGTGCGTATTTCTGACCCAATGATACAGCGAAAAGTATTCGAGATCATGGGGCTTACCCCCGAAGAAACAGAAGAGCGTTTTGGACACCTTATCGATGCATACAGCTATGGAGCACCGCCGCATGCCGGCATCGCACCTGGTCTGGATAGGCTTGTCATGATCCTCGCAAAAGAAACGGGCATCGCGGAAGTCATTGCATTTCCGAAAACAGGACAAGCCCGTGATCCCATGATGAACACACCTAGCCCTGCGTCAAAAAAACAACTGGATGAGCTTGGCATAGAAATTAAAAAAACACCTTAATCTTGTGTACGTTGTCCAAACAGATACATTTGAAGGACCTCTCGAACTCCTTCTTGACCTCATTGAAAAACAAAAACGTTCCATAAACGAAGTGTCTCTTGCCGCCATCACGGATGCATACGTAACAGAAGTAAAATCGCGAGCTTCCTTCGCACCTGATGAAATCGCTAATTTTTTGGTTGTTGCCTCGACGCTCATGCTTATTAAATCTCGATCGCTTCTGCCAAACCTCCCCGTCACTGATGAAGAAGAGTCGCACATACAGGAACTGGAAAATCGCCTTGCTCATTTGCACCGCGTGCGCGAACTTTCAGGGCATATATCAGAACGTGCGACCGGGGGAAACCGCATGTTTGAACGTACTGCTTGCTATGATCTTCCCGCGCTCTTTTACCCGCCCAAAGAAGTTACGCCGGTACTCCTCCATGAACGCATGCGGGCGCTTATGCGCGCATTGCCTGTGTTTTCTTCTGTGCGATTACCAGAAAAAACCCTACAACACATTATATCGCTAGAGGAAAAAATAAAAGAACTCATGACGCGCGTGGAGCAATCATTTACACACTCATTTCGGACATTCATGGGTTCGGTAACAGAAAAATCAGAAATTATTGTAAGCTTTTTGGCTCTTCTTGAGTTAGTGAAGCAAGGGCATATCGCTGTTGATCAAGGTAACGCATTTGGGGATATCACCATCCAGCACAAACCTCAAACAACCACATGATATCACCCAAAGAACAACTCCCATCCATTATAGAAGCGCTTCTTTTTGTTGCGGGAGAACCCTTGTCGATCTCTATGCTTGCAAAACATGCCGGATGCTCCGCGGGGGAAGTGAAGGAAGCAATCGTTTCATTAGAAAAAATATTCCAGACGCGCGGCATCAGAATTTTACAAAAAGATGAGCTTGTCTCACTCGTAACAGCAGCGCATCTTGCCTCATATGCAGAACAACTCATCAAAGAAGAATTGCTGGGCGATCTTTCAAAAGCCGGTCTGGAAACTCTTACCATTATTGCATACCACCATCCCATAACCCGCGCCGATGTTGATTATATTCGCGGTGTAAACTCTTCTTTTACGCTCCGTAGCCTTACCCAGCGAGGACTTGTTGAACGTCTATCCGCTGAAAGCGGAAGAGGATACCGCTACCAGCCCACAATAGAATTTATGAAATTCTTGGGCATCACTTCATTTACGGAACTGCCGGAATTTGAAACTGTGCAAAAAGAACTTACGCGGGGGATTGAACAAGCGCCCCAAAAAGAGTCATACTGAATCCATGGGATCATCATTCCGATTTATTGTAGTTTGTTGCGCACTCACGGGAGGAGTACTGTTTTTAGCTCTGCCCATTAAACCATCGCGCACCAATTTGAACGAAGCTACATCATATGCCACCTTATTAAACGCCACCGATACATCCACGCGTGATGCTTCCAAAACAGGCTCATCTTCGCCGCCGCATATTACGGCGAAGGCGGCAGTTATATATGATCCGCTGCAGAATGAATTTCTTTTCCAAAAAAACGCCGATGATCCTTCCGGTATCGCAAGTATTACAAAAATAATGACAGCAATCGTAGCGCTTGAACGCGTAGGAGAAAATGACATTATAGAAGTTCATACATCAGCAATCGAAACAGAAGGCGATGAGGGAGCACTCTTGGACGGTGAACATTTTACTCTCCATAACCTTATTATTCTTATGCTCACTGCATCAAGCAACGATGCGGCAGTTGCCATTGCCGAACACGTCGGATTTCTCCAGGGGGCTTCTTCCTTTGAAGAAAGTCAGAGAATTTTTGTGCGCCTTATGAATGAAACCGCAAAAAATAGGAACCTCAAAGATACACAGTTCCAAAACCCTACCGGCCTTGATATTGATGAGACAGCAGGCATTGTAAGCAACGTGTCAACGGCGCGAGAAACGGCACAATTGATAGGATACGCGCTCCGGTATCCACTCCTCTATACCATGAGTCCGACTCTCTCAACGCTCTTATCTGAAGAAGGCAATGTGCACATTCTTTCTCCTACTCATGTATTACTTATGAACGAGTCCGGGGTTATCAGCGGGAAGACAGGATTTACTGATATAGCAGGCGGCACGCTCGCGACAGTCGCAGAAATTCCTGTTGGCAAACTCTCCATTGTTGTTATCCTGGGTTCCACGCGCAATGACCGCTTTCAAGATACCTTGCATTTACTTGATTGGCTCCGCACCCAATGAATACGCCAGACCTTACTGTTAACATCATAAAAGTGCTTGGATCAGCAGGAGCTGCTTTTTTTATCGCGCTTGCCCTTACGCCGCCTCTTGTGCGGCTCATGCAAAGCAAGAAACTTTGGAAAACACATAGCGGAAAAAAAGCGCTTGCGGGCGGGGAAGCAAAACTATTTAACGCATTGCATAATGAAACAAACACGCCGCGCGTGGGGGGCATTCTTATTTGGGTAAGCGTACTTACATTATTATTTCTTTTCTGGAGTTTTGATACGCTCACAGATCACTCTGTTCTGGAAAAGCTTAATTTTTTCTCAAGATCTCAAACGTGGCTTCTTGCATTTACGCTTGCTGCCGCGTCGCTCTTGGGCCTTGCAGATGACATGCTTCAAATTTGGACATCGCGCCACCGCAAACTTTCCGGAGGCATCGACCTTGCCACACGGCTTGCGGCTGTTTCTTTGATCGCGCTTGTCGGCGCGTTTTGGTTTTATTTTAAGCTTGATTGGCGCACCATATATGTCCCCGGCATGGGGAATCTCTTTATCGGCGCATGGTATATCCCATTTTTTGTACTTACCATGATAGCCACGTTCAGCGGCAGTGTGATAGATGGCATTGATGGCCTCGCGGGAGGCGTGCTTGCCTCCGCGTTCACTGCGTATGCCGGCATCGCGTTTTTTCAAAATCAAATAGATGTAGCCACATTTGCGGCGGCCATTGTGGGCGCGCTCCTTGCGTTTTTGTGGTTCAACATACCGCCAGCCAAGTTCTGGATGGGCGAAACCGGTATCATCGGACTTACGACGACGTTGACCGTAATAGCATTTTTTACCGATTCCGTGCTCATGCTCCCGATTATTGCGTTCCCGCTTGTGCTTGCCAGTGCTTCGGATATTGTACAAATCACCGCGCGAAAATTATTTGGGAAAAAAGTTTTTCGCGTAGCGCCCATCCAACACCATTTTGAAGCGCTCGGCTGGCCGTCGCATCAAGTTACTATGCGTTTCTGGGTAGTAAGCATTGCCTGTGCTATCATAGGAGTAGCGATTGCATTAGTGGGACGGTAGTACCACGAAATACATAACATAAAACTATGTGTTCCATGTTATATGAAATATGATATTCTCATACAAAATGGCACCATTGTGGATGGCAGTGGAAAAACTCCGCGCGCGGGATCAGTTGCCGTAAAAGATGGGAAAATTGCAGATATCGGCGCGCGCGTAAAAGGGGACGCAACAACTGTTATAGACGCCACGGGTCACATGGTCTCGCCGGGTTTTATAGACATTACCAACCATTCCGACACGCATTGGACGCTCTTTGACTACCCCTCGCAAGCAAGCATGTTGCGGCAAGGCATCACCTCCGTCATAGGCGGATCCTGCGGCACATCGCTTGCTCCGTTAGTCCACGGATCCGTGAACGCGAAATCAATTCAGAAATGGGTTGATGTATCGCAAATCAATGTCAACTGGCTTCGCATGAAAGAGTTTTTTGAAGAACTCCAACGCCATAATGTAGGAGTTAATTTTGGAACTCTGGTAGGGCATGGCACTTTGCGGCGAAGTATTATGGAAGATGCCGTACGTCCTGCAAACATGGACGAAATTCAGCGAATGGGATATCTCCTTGATCAGGCCCTTGAAGAACATGCATTTGGTCTTTCGTTAGGCCTTACATTTAGTCATGGGCGGCCAGCCACGGATGAAGAGCTGATAGAACTTGCCAAAATTGTCGCGGCCCGTGATCGCCTTCTTACCGTGCATCTGCGCGATGAAGGGAAAGATATTCTGCCTGCGATAACCGAGACATTACGCATAGCGCGCGCGTCTGGAGCGCGCACACATATTGTTCATTTCAAATTGCTTGGAAGAGACACATGGAATCAGTCTTCTCGCGCGCTTCATTTATTGCGCAGTGGCAGGGAAGAAGGTCTGGACATTACAATAAACACGTTTCCCTACCAGTGCACCGGATCACTTCTGTATACTCTTCTCCCTCCGACAAACAGGGATGGCGGGAAAAATGTAATCTTGCACCAAATAAAAAATCCACAGAGCCGGCGTCTTTTAATCGCAAATCTTCGTAATCTTACATTACATTACGATGCCATATTCATTGCTTCTGCCAAACATACGCCACAAATTACGGGAAAGTCTCTCAAGGAACTTGCCGAAGACTGGAACATAACTCCTGAAGACGCGTTTCTTGATGTCCTTATGGTGAACGATCTTGCCGTAACAATATATAGCAAAACAATCAATGAAAAAAATATGGAAGCAATCTATCGCGAGCCCTATGCATACTTTGCGACGGATGGCATAGGATATGAAATACCAAACACCAACGATATCATGGCGCATAATGTGACACATCCGCGATCATTTGGCGCTACTGCGCAATTTTTAGGGCACCTTGTGCGCGACACATCTTTGCTTGCGTGGGAAGACGCGATATCAAAAATGACTCTTGCTCCGGCAATGCTTCTGCGCTTACAAGGCGACAGGGGATTATTAAAAAAAGGCGCGCCCGCCGATATAACGATATTTGACCCCGCTCATATACAAGACCTGGCCACATACCAAAACCCATTTCAATATCCCGTCGGCATACCATGGGTTATTGTAGGGGGTGTGGTTGCCGTACAAAACGGAGAACTCACCGAAAAAAGAGTTGGCGCCATTTTACTAGCCGGATAATATACGTTGGCATATGGTTGCTTCTCGCGCCCATTCACCTGATTACAAACTTTTTATTGTTACCATTATTCTGGTATTGGTGGGCGTTTTCATGATCGCATCCGCTTCTCCTGTGATAGGCGAGACCCGATTTGGAGAAGTATATTTTTTCCTAAAAAACCAGCTCGTGGGGGTGGGGGTGGGAGCTGTAACATTTCTTGCAGGATGGCGCATAAAATATACCTTTTGGAAAAAAACAGCGCCGCTCATACTTGTCGCGAGCCTATTTCTTATGGCGCTCGTGTTTATTCCGGGAGTCGGCCTTGAATTAAAAGGCGCCGCTCGCTGGATAGAGCTGGGTCCTATTACCGTACAACCCTCCGAAATAACAAAATTAGCTTTCATCATCTACATAGCGGCGTGGCTGCAAGCGAAACAAAAAGATGTTAGAAAATTTTCAACAGGGTTTCTGCCTTTTCTTGTCATGTTGGGCACCGTTTCTCTCTTTTTCATTCTACAGCCAGATATAGGTACATTGGGAGTTCTTGCGATAACAGCCACTCTTTTATTCTTTGCGGGCGGTGGCAAACTTGCCCAGATTGGTATATTATGTCTTATAGGCATAGTGGGATTATGGATGATTGTATCATTACAACCTTACCGGCTTGACCGTATTACGGTATTTTTGAGACCAACCGAAGATATCCAAGGAATTGGATATCAATTAAACCAAAGTCTTATTGCTATCGGTTCAGGCGGCTTTTGGGGTAAAGGATTTGGTATGTCCCAACAAAAGTTTTATTACTTGCCGGAACCTACCGGAGATTCTATTTTCGCGGTTTTTGGCGAGGAATTTGGTTTTATGGGCAACATCATCCTTATTATGCTGTTTCTTATATTCAGCTGGCGCGGTATACGTATTGCGAACCGCGCACCTGATTCCTTCGGCAGTTATCTCGCAATGGGAATAACCCTGCTTATAGTCATTCAAGCGTTTATCAATATGGCTGCCATCAGCGGCCTGGTACCTCTTACAGGTCTTCCGTTGTCGTTTATCAGTTATGGATCATCCGCGCTTGTAATAAACCTTGCGGCTGTCGGTATTTTAATGAATATTTCTAAATACACGCGCATATGAAAATCGTTATGACAGGCGGAGGATCGGGAGGACATTTTACCCCTCTCCTTGCCGTTGCCAGAGAAATTCGCCGTATCGCGGATGAGGAAAAAATTGTCTCTCTTACTATTCTATATATTGCCGACCAGCCATTTGATCCCGAAGCGCTTCGTATGGACGATATTCAATTTATTAAAATATCTTCGGGAAAAATGCGCAGATATGCATCATTATGGAATATCGTCGACCTGTTTAAAACATGTTTTGCGCTTTTGAAAGCATTTTGGATACTGTATCGCGAATTTCCTGATGTTGTATTTAGTAAGGGGGGGTTTGTGAGCTTTCCCATACTTGCCGCCGCGCGTTTCTACGGCATTCCGGTAATCATACATGAATCTGACAGCGTCCCGGGACGCGTAAATGCATGGGCAGCAAAATTTGCAGATCGCATCGCCATATCGTTTCCTGAAACATTGCAATATTTTCCCAAAGAAAAAACGGCATACCTGGGCAACCCCATACGCAGCAGAATTCTTGGCGGTAATGAAAATGAAGGCCTTGCTTTGTTCGCGTTGGAATCCCATGTACCTGTCATACTTGTTCTTGGCGGCTCGCAGGGCGCGCAATCAATCAATACGGTATTTCTTCAAATCGTAGGAGAACTTATAGAAACATGCCAAGTTATACATCAGACGGGGAAGAATAACTATACTGATGTTCTCAAACAAGCGTCCGTGTTATTGGAAAAATCCCCTCATCGCAGCAGATATCGTTTATTCCCGTTCCTTACTGAAGACCAACTCCGAAACGCTTCTCATCTCGCGCGCGTGATTGTTTCTCGCGCGGGAGCCGGTGCCATTTTTGAAATTGCCGCATGGGGCATTCCCAGTATTTTGATCCCGCTTCCCGAAGCCGCAGCCGACCACCAGCGCCACAATGCCTACATGTACGCGCGAAATGGCGCTTGTAGCGTGATTGAAGAATCCAATCTTACGCCGACAGTTTTATTGAATGAAACACGAAAGATTCTCTCCGATGATGAGCGAAGAAACCGCATGTCAGCCGCGGCGCAAAAATTTGCGCGCATTGATGCAGCGGAAAAAATAGCCCGGGAAGTCATACTCCTGGGTCTTCATAAGCAATCATACTATGGAAACAAAAGACCCTAAAATCCGAACACGTTTCCCCCCGAGCCCTACCGGCTGGCTCCACGTGGGAAATGTGCGTACCGCGCTTTTTAATTATCTTTTTAGCCGCCATCACAACGGCGCGCTTGTATTGCGGATAGAAGATACCGACAAGGAACGGTCCCGTAAAGAATTCCAAGACGATATTACGGAGCAACTCTCCTGGTTAGGTCTTAGCTGGGATGAATGTTATCGGCAATCGGAACGTTTGGAAATCCATAAGACATATCTCCGGCAGCTTTTGGAATCGGGGAAAGCGTTTTATTGCGCGCACAGCAAAGAAGAGCTCGAAACGGAACACAAACGCCAAATGGAAGAACGGGCAATCCCGCGACACATATGCGGTCAACGAGACGAGGGGAGGGAATCAGGTGTTATTCGTTTACGAAACGATACGGACGTCACGCTTTCATTTGCTGATCGTATCCGCGGAGATATCACGTTTGATCCACAGCTCCTGGGAGATATTTCCATAGCGCGGGAACTGGAATCACCTTTGTATAATTTCGTGGTCGTGGTTGATGATGCCGAAATGAATATAACGCATGTGATCCGAGGAGAAGACCACATTCCAAACACTCCTAAGCAACTTCTCATCCAACAAGCGTTGGGTTTTTCTCGGCCTATCTACGCGCATCTTCCGCTTTTGTTGGGAGCTGATCGCTCAAAACTATCAAAACGGCATGGCGATACCGCTGTCCGCGATTATCGCGCAGCAGGATATATGCCTGAAGCGATAGTGAATTTCTTGGCGCTTCTTGGTTGGAACCCAGGCACAGACCAAGAACTATTCACTTTGGAAGATCTCGTAAGAGAATTTACATTGGAAAAAGTGCAAAAAGGAGGCGCGATATTCAATGAGGAAAAACTTGCATGGATGAACCGCGCCTATCTGCGCAGTCTTTCAATCGAACAGCTTGCTTCAAATCTTACGCCATTCATAGAACAAGCAGGCAAGAAAGACTTGTCTACGGATTTTATAAAACGCATCGCGTATGTGGAAGCACCGCGCCTCTCGCGTCTAAAAGACGTAGAAACAAATCTTCCGTTCTATACGGAAACATCCGTATATGATTCCACACTCCTCCGATGGAAAGGAACGCAGGATTATACTGAAATTATCGGACACCTTAAAAACGTGAGACAATTATTGTGCGACATTCCTGAAGCAGATTTTTATGACATGCATCATATTGAGGCCGTGATTATGCCCTATGCCACCGCGCATTCGAGAGGTAACGTGCTCTGGCCGCTTCGTGTTGCGCTCTGCGGAAGCGAAAAGTCGCCGGGGCCATTTGAGATCATATATGTTATTGGAAAAACAGAAGCATTGCAAAGAATAGACAAGGCGATAAAACTTCTTGACACATAACATACATGTCTCATCAAACGCGCACAGCTTCAATAGCAACAACTATGCTCGTGGTATTGGCAGGTGTTTTTCTTATGCATCCATTATC
The DNA here is from genome assembly GCA_001819815.1 of Candidatus Ryanbacteria bacterium RIFCSPHIGHO2_02_FULL_45_17b. Classification (GTDB taxonomy): domain Bacteria; phylum Patescibacteriota; class Minisyncoccia; order Ryanbacterales; family 2-02-FULL-48-12; genus 02-FULL-45-17b. Next base: position 19,569 of record MHNO01000009.1, read on the forward strand.
ATACGCCTCTGCGGCCACAGAATCCGAACTTCGGGCGCGAATGGAAGCACAGCAAAAAGAAATACAAAAACTGGAAAAAGAAATTGCCGCATACCACAAAACGCTATCACAAACCACTGAACAATCAAAAACACTCCAGCAGGAAGTAGCACGCATAGAAACACAAATAAAAAAAGTAAACGCGGATATGCGACTTACTCAAAATCGCCTTGCCTCCACACAGCTTCAAATAGAAGAGTTGGATGGGAATATAGCTGAGAGCCAATCAAAAATGGAAGCACATCGTCAGACACTTGCCGAAACATTACAAGCGGTATATCAAGCAGATACGAATTCGCTTATGGAGGTGTTATTGCAACATGAGCGTATTTCTGATTTTTTTGGAAACCTGGAAGATTTGGAACATCTGGAAGAATCTATCAATAGCAATCTTGCCTCTCTTCGCGAATCAAAAAAAGTTCTTGAGGATGAGCACGCCACCCGCACGGAACAGAAAAAAACACTCTCTGCTCTTGACCGTGAACTGCAAAGCCGACGCGTCATAGAACAAAATGCCAAAAAAGTAAAAAATACCCTGCTTGCAGAAACAAAAAATGAAGAAGCGCGCTATCAAAAGTTAGTGCGGGATCGTGAAGCAAAACGGGAAGCGATGTTAAATGAAATACAGCGTACAGAAGATGAATTGAGAAAACTTATAGATCCTTCAACCATCCCCGGATCGCACGCCGGCATTCTTGCCTGGCCCATTAAAGGCAGTGTTGCGCTTACCCAAAGTTTTGGGAATACACCGGATTCTCAAATTCTATACAATGGCAAACCCCATAATGGCATAGATCTGCGCGCTCCTATTGGCACACCCCTGCATGCCGCTGATTCAGGCGAGGTATGGGAGACAGGCAATACAGACGCATATGCAGGTTGTTTATCTTATGGTAAATGGGTTCTTATCAAACATCCCAACAATCTTGCCACCCTGTATGCGCACCTTTCACAAATACTAGTCACACGTGGAACTTCCGTCACGCGGGAGGATTTGATAGGATACACAGGGGAGACAGGATACGCTACCGGACCGCATCTCCATTTTGGCGTATACGACGCGAGCACCATGCAATTTCGTTCATCAAAAATAGCAGGAAGCAACTGTCAATTCTTGCCGTATGGAGGTTATTTGAATCCACTAGCATATTTATAATGAATCATGAATAAAGGTATTATACAACTCATTATTATAATCATTCTCTCCGTAATTATTTTAAGCCTGCTGGGCGTAAGTTTGCGCGCATTGTTTACCGATCAAACGCTTAAAGAAAATTTTATGTTCGTGTGGGATTTTGTTCTGCACGCATGGGGGACATACGTATCGCCTTATCTGCAGACGCTTTGGCAGAAAATTCAGGAGTTACGATAGTGATTTTTAATAAAGTAAAAACAAATAGTAAGCGGGGGCAGGATTGTGCGACGTGCTTACATGTTGCACAATAGGGTCGTAATGTCGCAAAAGATATATTGTGCGACGTACTATTGTACACTCCCCCTCCCTGCGCAATTTTTTTACAAAAAAGCGCGGGAAACATAATTCCTAGTAACAACCATGCGTACCTCCTATTCGGCGCTGGAAACACTCCGGCAATGCCCGCAAAAATATAAATTCCAGGAAATAGACAAGATAAAAACTCCCAAATCAAAGGAGGCGGTTTTTGGCACACTCATTCATGCTTCCCTTAAATTTCTTTTTTCACGCGACCCGCTGTACCCTTCTCTCGATGAGGTAATTGCGAACTTCCGCGACTCCTGGCGTGCGTCTGAGATAGCAAACATGACAGAAGAGGAACGTTCTTTGTATTTGGCACAAGGTGAGAATATATTAAAACGATTTTATGCGAAAAACCAGCCGTGGAATTTTAATGTGGTAGACATGGAATCTCGTTTTGAGCTCTCAGTCACTGACCCTACAACCGGAACTACACATAATATTGCCGGCATTATGGATCGTATCGATAAACCCACGGACGATACTTTTGAAATTATAGATTACAAAACAAGCCGCACCATGAAATCGCAAGAACATCTAGATTCTGATCTGCAGCTTTCGCTGTATCACCTGGGTCTATTGCGCCGGTGGCCCCATATACAGGCAAGCAACATTGCGCTCTCCCTCTACTATGTAAAACATAATGAAAAGATAACAACGGCTCGTAAAAGCGAAGACGCGAAACGTGTCGAGGAACACGTACTTGCCACCATTCGTGATATCGAAGCTCGTACCACCCAAAACGATTTCCCTCCCCAACCATCGGCGCTCTGCGACTGGTGTGGGTATAAGGCCATGTGTCCCGCCTGGAAATTCATGTTCATGGAACATGGAACACGTACCATGGAACAAAAAAATATCATGGGCATATTGACAGAGTATTTTGATATTAAAAAAGAAACACAAAAACACGCAAAACGGCTTGCGGAATTGCAGATGGATATCAAAGCATACATGGATCAAGAAGGTCTCACCCGCGTATTTGGAGATGCAGGTGTTATTTCAAAAACCATACAAGAACGCTACGTCTATGACTATGAAAAAATTCGTGCCGTACTCGAAACACATAATCGTCTTGATATATGGAACGCGCTGTTACAACCAGATGACAAAAAATTAAAAACTATTATATCTTCCCTGCCCTCTCCTCTCAAAGAGCAGGTTTTGGAAGCCCGATCGATTGCGAAAAAATTTGAAGTGCTCACCGCAACTATAAAAAAAACGTTCGAAGAACATGCGTCATAATCCCTCACACCCAGACGCAATAGTGTATCCTGCTTTTTCAGCTGCTTGCGCTGATGGAAACCAAACCTTATTTGCTTCCTTGACGCGGCTAAACCCTCCGCACCATGGATAGTAATAACGCGTGCCATTTCGACTTGTTGCCACCAATCCCGGAAGCCCGGAAGCTGCCATGTAGGTATCACGAACATCCGTTTCTGACAGATTGATCTGTCTTTCTTCGACTTGTATCGGACTCCGTTCCTGCCATAATAGAGCAATCCGCAGCAAACCCGCCATAAGCACAGCGCCTAAAAACGCCGTACACGCCCAAAACACGCTATCTCTGCTCTCTTCCCACCACTCCTTGCTATTTTCTCTAAGTCTTGCTACTCTTTGGAGCATATACTAATCTTAGTTGCCTAGCGCTTAAAGCCTAGAGTCTAAAAAATGGCACATACAAAATCTGCGGGTTCTACCGCGAATGTTCGCGACTCACAAGCAAAATATCGGGGTGTAAAAATACATGATGGAGACCGCGCTGTCGCAGGCAATATTATTGTCCGCCAAGTTGGTTTACGCATTCTCCCGGGAACAGGCGTTCGCCAAGGACGCGATTTTACGCTCTATGCCATTCGAACTGGTCTTGTAAAATTCTCTGCAAAACGAAAGAAACGATTTGATGGAACTACTACACGAAAGAAAGTGGTAAGCGTCGTTGCTAATTCTTGACGTCTTTCTTCATCGCGGCTTGTATAAAAGCAAGAAACAATGGATGCGGGTCTAAAAACCGAGATTGAAATTCCGGATGAAATTGTGTTCCCATGAAAAAGGGATGGTCTCGCAGCTCGATTATTTCCGCAAGGTCTCGTTCCGGGTTTACTCCGGAGACAACGAGACCCTTTTTTATTAAACGCTCGCGAAACATATTATTGAGTTCATAACGATGGCGATGGCGTTCTTTTATGCGTGGCAAACCATACGCGCCATACGCCTTTGTTCCCTGTTGCAAGCGGCATGTATACGATCCCAAACGCATAGAACCGCCCATATGACGCGTGGCGATATTCTCTTTTTGTTCCGGCAACACATCAATCACGGGATATGTCGTTTTTGGATCTACTTCCGTGGTATGGGCGCCTTCCATGTGAACGACATTCCGCGCGAACTCTACAACCGCCAAGTGCATACCGTAACATAACCCGAAGTAGGGCACGTTGTTTTTTCGACAAAATTCTATAACGCGTATTTTTCCTTCCACACCACGACTGCCAAAACCTCCGGGCACCACGATACCATCAAAATCACGCAAGCTCCACAATAACTTTGGATCACGTTCATATTCTTCCGCGTTTAACCAATGTAATTCCGGAAACCGCTTTTCCGTCCACGCCGCGTGTTTCAGCGCCTCAATTACCGAAATATAAGAATCAGAAAGCGTAAATGCGCCCGTGCCAAAATACTTTCCCACAATTCCGATTTTTATCGGCTTCTTTGCGTCGCGCGCCTGCCGCATGCGCTCCTGCCACGCACTCATGTTCTTCTTTTTTTTCGAAACCGACATGCGAAATTTTTTCAACAACCTATCACCCAAGCCTTCCTTTTCATAATTCAAAGGCACTTCATAAATAGAAGAAACATCGGGCGCTGAAATAATATCTTCCTCTTGCATATTGCAAAATACCGACACTTTTTGCTTCCGTGGTTTATCCAACGGAACCGATGACCGCGCAAGAATGATGTCCGGCTGAATTCCAGCCGTATTCAAAGAACGCACCGCGTATTGCGTAGGTTTTGTCTTCATCTCTCCCAACATCTGCGGTATGGGAAAATAACTCACCATCACAAAAAGAACCTTATCGGGATGTTGTAATTTCATCATACGGCCCGCCTCCAGGAATAATAAATTTTGGTACTCACCTACCGTACCGCCGATTTCTACCATAACAAAATCCGATGACGTGCGCGTGCCCGCGCGTTCAATCCGTTGTATAACCTCTTCCGGCACATGGGGCACCACTTCCACACACTTGCCGTCAAACTCGAGATTACGCTCTTTTGTTATAACAGAAAGATACACCGCCCCCGTTGTCATGTAGTTATAAGCATGCATCTCTTCCCCCAAAAACCGTTCATAGTTGCCAATATCCTGATCACACTCCATGCCATCAGTAGTAACAAAAACCTCCCCGTGTTCTACAGGGTTCATGGTTCCCGCATCTACATTGATGTAGGGGTCTATCTTTACTGCCGTTACGCGATATCCGCGTGATTGCAAAATGTTACCGATGGAGGACGTCGCAACACCCTTGCCAATGCCGGACATCACTCCCCCCACCACAAAAATATACCGCGTGTTATGATTAGAGCCCATCTCAAAAATAATGAGAAACTAGAATGCTTGGATTTCGTGCAGTAGAAATATAAGTATTATAGCCCTCAAGTAGTTACATATATCTTTGTTAATGCACGGTTATTTTTGAGAGGGGCTCTGGTCACGCTCCACTGTTATGGAAATAATGCCAGTAACCATGTCGTCAAATATTACCGTAACGGGATACGTTCCCAGTTCTTTGATGTGCGCTTCCAGATGAATGTGCTTCTCATCAAGATTATGTCCCTTCCCTGCTAATGCACTTACGATATCCGCTTCTGTAACAGATCCAAACAGATGACCCTCGTCAGTCGCTTTCCGTAAGATAACAATCTGTTCCTTTTGCAACGCCTCCAGAAACATGGCAAATGCCTCCTGATCTTTCGCGTGCTGATAAGCCGCGTCTCTCTGCATACGCTTTGCCTGCTCCAAACCGGCGGCTGTTGCCAAGTGGGCAAGTCCGCGCGGGAAAAGAAAGTTGCGAAAATACCCGGATGAGACATCTTTTACGTCACCTGCGTGTCCGAGTTTTTCTACTTGTTTTCGTAAAATTACCTGCATATGCCTCCATGTTACTCCATTCCTTTTATTATTTCAAGAGCTTTTTCCATCTGTGGATCTTGTAATTTTTCAACGTCTTCCGGGGTTATTTCAACCACAATGTCCGGATCGAGACCGTTTTCAGAAAGTGAAATACCTGATGGAGTGAGCCAACGCGCTATGGTTACTTTCAATGAGGTAGTATTCGTGACATCAACCAGCTCTTGCACAGAACCTTTGCCAAATGTTTTGGTGCCAATAAGCTGTGTCTTTAAATGATCACGTAAGGCTCCTGCAAGAATTTCGGATGCCGACGCGGAACCATTATTCACAAGTATTACTGTGGGGATATTGCTGAGCGCGTTATATCCATGGCTTCTATGCTGAAGTTCAGTGCCATCACCAAATGCTTCCCGCGCAACAACTTTCCCCGACTCCAAAAACCAACTTGCAATATCTACTGACGCTTCTAAAAACCCGCCGGGATTGTTTCGCAAATCAAGAATAAGTTTATTGCTTCCCGAACGCGCCATTTCTTGAAGCGCTTTGCGAAATTCAAGCGGAGATTGTTCTGAAAAATTATACAGATGGATCACAAAAACACCGCCGTCTCGTTTCTCCATATCAAGAATGGGCACATGAATAGTATCGCGCGTAATCTTTATAACACGCATTTCGTCTTCCCCGCTCCGTAAAATAGTAAGCGCAACAACGGTTCCTTTATCCCCGCGAATAAGGCGCACAGCTTCATCAAGCGTCAACTCTGTCGTTATGACATCATCTATACGCGCAATTTTATCGCCTGGAAGCAATCCGGCTCCCGCTGCGGGCGAACCCGTAAGCGGAGAAATGACAGTGAGCACCCCCTTGCGCATGCCGATCTCCGCGCCTATACCCTCAAATTTTCCTTCAATTTCTGACTCAAAAAGCTGTTTTTCTACCGGCGGAAAAAATACGGTATAGGGATCATCAAGCGCGGCAACCATACCGCCTATAGCGCCATATACCATTTTCTGCCTATCAAGCCCATCACTTGCGACATATTTCTCCTCTATTAAATTCCATGCTTTCCAAAATGGCGAAAAATCGACTTCCGCCGGTTTTGCGGTTTCTTTGTTGTATAACGATGTCACTTGGTCTATCGTCGGCCGCTGACTGTAGCCCACATACACCCCTACGCCAAACCCCGCTCCTATAACAAGAAACGCAGCAGCAACCAAACTTATTTTTCTCATACATTGCATTTCTTAAGTATCGCAAAGAAAAAAGCTCTGGTCAATTGACCAAAGCTCTAACAACTTCGTTTTGATGATACCGTTTATTATTTAGATTTTTCTTCCTCGCCTTTCTTTGGAATAATCGGGCAAAATCCCTTATATAGTGCCGTGATATTTTGCATAAACAGGCTTCCTTGAGCGGTCACACCTTTAAACATTTGCAGTTTTGCTATTACAATAACAAAGGCAACAACGAGACAAATAGCAAAAACCACAATACCAAGCCAGTAGAAAACCCCCAACACAGCACTCCAGCCAAAAGTTTGTATGCCCCCGAGAATCCAAACAAAACCTACATTGGCGCTCACAAACAGCGCCAGAAAATAAAAGGCTACTGTACTGTTTGCTTTATATTTTAGCACAAGGTTCCAATACAGGAACGTGAATACTATGTTGTATGAGATCGACCACACTATCAAATGAAGCATGCTTGTAAATTCATCCTTTTCATTCCAGGCAAAAAAATGATCATACCCTCCCGTACCAACTGAATAGGTAGTGTTTATTATCGCATACATAGATGCCAGCATTACAAGCCACAGAAACAGAGTGAAAAAAGTAAGCCACGATCCTCGGCATACCGAAACCCCAGAATACTCTTTCCAAGAATCCCACACCGTCTCCATATAGCGAGAATACGAAGTATGGTAAAAATCTTCCGACCAAAGAAATGCAAAAAAAGTGAGCATGGAAAGTTCAAGTAACACCAATACCACTTTTACTATGTCCAATAATAACTTGCCTTGGTTACTTTCTGGTGATAACCCAAAAAGATATACCGACACACCAGCCACAAAGGCGATTGCCCCCAAGAGCGCTCCACGCGCTTTGTTAATGTTCTGCATAATAAGACCTCCTTATTGTGTGGATTTAGACTTACTCCTATCATACTTCCATAAAAATTACAAGTACGGTACACTAAACATATGCCCGTTATCCATGGAAAAAATTTTATTTGGACGCACCTAGAAAAACCAACGGAAGACGACATATTGGAAATTGCCAAAAATCGAGACCTTCATCTGCTGGTAGTTGAGGAGCTTTTGCATCCCACATTTCATCCAAAAATAGAGGTATATGATTCCTATATCTATCTCGTACTCCATTTCCCCCGCTTTGACACTCGCGATACAACCCATGGCACCGAGATTGATGTTGTCATCGGAAAAGATTTTTTTATTACCGCCCAATACGCGCGTATGCCTGTATGTGAACAGTTCATAAACGCCTGCGAAACAGATAAGCGAAAATCAAAACAATATCTCACAAGCGTCGGTGAGCTCCTGTATTACCTGCTTTCCGATCTTTTTAGAGATTCATTCCACGAACTCGAAAAAATGGATACGGTCATTTCTGCCATGGAAAATATTATTTTCAAAGAACGAAATCGCGACTATATAGAAAACATCTCTCTTCTGCGGCGTCAAATACTCGATTTTCGTCACACTATTCATTCTCAACAGTCGGTATTGCAATCTCTGGCGGATGAAGGAAGGGAATTTTTTGGAAAACATATGCAGCCGTACATAAGCCGTATTACGGGAAATCATCTTCGGATGTGGCACATTTTGGAAAATCACAAAGAAACCGTGGAAGCGCTGCACGAAACAAATGAATCACTTCTTTCATCTCGCGCTACGGAGATAACCAAAAACCTCACCATCATGGCTTTTATTATTTTGCCGCTTACTCTTGTGGCAAACATTTTTGGCATGAACGTGGCGTTCTTTCCCATTGTCGGAAACCCCTATGATTTCTGGGTTATTGTAGGCATTATGCTCGCCGGAATTACGGGAATGTTTATATTTTTCAAATGGAAAAAATGGATTTAAAACTTTACAATACCCTTTCGCGAAAAAAGGAACTATTCAAGCCCCTCAAAAAGGGGGTTGTTCACATGTACACATGCGGCCCTACGGTATATAACTTTGCACATATCGGAAATCTTAGAGCTTACCTGTTCCAAGATATTCTAAAACGTGTGCTCCAAAAAAATGGGTACCAGATCAATCATGTAATGAATATTACGGATGTAGACGACAAAACCATTGCAGGTGCCAAAGCCGCGCGAATATCTTTGAAAGAATTTACGAGCACATACGAAACTGCCTTTATCCAAGACCTCAAGAAACTCAACATCATATTACCAAGTACCTTTACTCGCGCCACCGAACATATTCCCGAAATGATCGATGTAATACAAAAACTTGTCGCCCACCAATACGCCTACATGAAAGATGGTTCCGTATATTATGATGTTTCTGCTTTCAAGCCATACGGCAAACTAGCACATTTGGACAAGAAAGGTCTTAAAGCAGGAGCACGCGTGGATGTAGATGAGTATTCTAAAGATGAAGTTCAGGATTTTGTTCTTTGGAAACAACAAAAGCCTGATGAACCTGCTTGGGATTCGCCCTTTGGTAAAGGCCGCCCCGGGTGGCACATTGAGTGCTCAGCTATGTCTATGAAAGAACTTGGCGAGACGTTTGATATTCATACGGGAGGAGTTGATCTTATATTTCCTCATCATGAAAACGAAATCGCGCAATCGGAAGCGGCAACAGGAAAACTGTTTGTCCGTTATTGGCTCCATAGTGAACATTTGCTCATAGATAAAGAAAAAATGTCGAAGTCTCTTCATAATATATACACACTCCAAGATATTGAGGAGAAAGCCTTCTCTCCGCTTGATTTTCGCTATCTTGTTCTTGGAGCACACTACCGTTCAAAATTGAATTTTACCTGGCAATCATTGGAAAGCGCGAGACATGCGCGCAAAGAATTGGAAGAGTTTGTACGCGAAGTTCTTGCGGAAAAAAAAGATCCTAAAAAACCACTGCCTGCCTTTTACGCGTCCGCGAAAAAACAATTTTTAGCGGCAATTACCGACGATCTTAATTCTCCAAAAGCTTTAGGTGTTCTTTGGAAATTTATACGCCACTATCGCACGACAAAAACAAAACACCCTGCATCAGCTTACGAGCTCATGGTAACATTTGATGCTCTATTAGGACTTGACCTTTACGCTGTTAGATCCATACAGATACCTGCTACCATCAAAACGTTAGTAGTAAAACGCGAAGAGGCCCGCCAAAAAAAGCATTGGCTTGAAGCAGACATCCTTCGTGGCGAGCTTCAAAAGAAGGGCTGGGAAGTAAAAGATACTGCCCACGGTTCTATTATCACAAAACGGTGATTGCTTGTTGCCCACACATTCTCTACACGTTATCCTCCAATTTGGTGTTTGTTTCTAAAATTACTCTCGCCTATACTTATCCTATATGGCAGGCACTTCAGCGTCTAAAACCTCTTTTTCCATGCAATCCGCGCCTATTGCCGGCGTTCGTATGCCACCCCAAAACGTGGAAGCCGAAATGTCAGTTTTGGGTTCTTTAATGCTTGATAAAGAGGCTTATAACAAAATTGCGGATGTATTGCGTCCGGAAGCATTTTATCGCGATCAGCATCGCGTTATTTTTGAGGCCATGCAAAATCTGTTTGAAAAACGGATACCCATAGACGTGCTTTCCACATCAAACCGCCTCCGTGAAAAAAAGCACCTGGACACCGCGGGCGGCATGAGTTATCTTACGTCGCTTGTTACCATGGTGCCGACCGCAAGCAATATCGTGCATTATGCCGAAATTGTGCAGAGAAAATCTACCCTGCGAAACATCATTTCCATATCACAAGAAATAAACCAGCTGGGATACCAGGAATCAGATGAAGTAGAGACATTGTTGGATGAAGCTGAAAAAAAGATTTTTAGTATTTCTCACGGATCGTTGCGCCAACGGTTTGCCCCCGTTTCGGAAGGACTCGAGGCCGCATGGGATCGCATTGATAACATGCAAGACGGAAACGCATTGCGCGGAGTTCCTACCGGATTTACCCAGCTCGACAATTTGCTTTCAGGTTTTCAAAAATCTGACCTTATTCTTTTGGCAGCCCGCCCGTCATTTGGAAAAACAAGTTTGGCGCTTGATATCGCCCGGCACGCCGCGGTTACCAAAAATATTCCCGTAGGCATCTTTAGCCTTGAAATGTCTACGGAACAACTTATAGACCGCCTGCTTGCCGCAGAAGCAAACGTGGATTCGTGGCGGCTCCGCACCGGCCGCTTAAAACATGATTCAGATGATTTTACGCGCATTCGCGATGCTCTTGGACGCCTTTCAAAAGCCCCGCTCTTTATTGATGACGAACCTTCCAATAATATACTCCAAATGCGCGCCATGGCGCGGCGCCTGCAGGCAGAACATGGTCTTGGGCTTATCATTGTGGACTACATACAACTTATCACCTACCATAAAGCAGGTTCTGAAAGTTTAGTGCGCGAAGTCACGGAAATTTCTCGCGCCTTAAAAGGACTCGCGCGTGAACTTGCCGTTCCTGTTATTGCCCTTTCCCAGCTTTCACGCGCGGTTGAACAACGCCATCCATCTATTCCAAAACTTTCTGACCTGCGGGAAAGCGGAAGCTTGGAACAAGACGCGGATGTTGTTATGTTTATTTATCGCGAAGATAGATACAAAGATTCCGATGACAATAAAAACATTGTGGAACTTCAAATCGCAAAACATCGCAACGGACCTTTAGGAAAAGTAAGTCTTTATTTCAATCAGGAAATAACTTCGTTCAGAAGTTTAGAAACCCATGGCACATCCTAAACATATTCAGCGAACAACAGAACTTCTCGGACAACTCCCCGGTATAGGTCCGCGCCAAGCACTGCGGTTAAGCTACGTTCTTGCGGAAAAAAATATCATATGGCGAAAAGAATTAGCTCAATTACTAGAATCCTTTGACGCGCAACTTTCGCGCTGTGAACTTTGTTTTCGCGTTATGGAGCAACGCGGGTCTTCTTATTGCGATATATGCAGTTCACCTTCGCGCGCAAAAGATAGCATTCTTGTTGTTGAAAAAGAGTCAGACGTAGAACAATTTGAAACCTATCAACAATTTCAGGGAACATATCATGTAACCGGTGGTACTATCTCCCCGCTTGAAAAAAATCCCGGCGAAAAACTGCGCTTACGAGCATTGTTTGAACGCGTAAAAACTTACCCCGCGCGCAGTACCATGGAAGTTATTATAGCCACTTCAAACACACTTGAGGGCAATCAAACAGCAGCCTACATTGAACGCATTCTCCAACCTCTCCAAATAAAAATAACCCGCCTCGGACGCGGGTTGTCTACGGGAGCAGAGATTGAATATGCCGATCCGCTTACGTTGGAACAGGCACTTAAAAATAGAAAATAAAATTGCGTGTTAGGCGACTCGACCGCCAATTGGCGGTCGAGTCGCCTATTTCCTCACAGACTCAAATTTTCGTTATCTCAACCTCCGTAAAATGCTGGCGATGACCTTGCTTGCGGCGACGGCGGGTTTTTGAATGATACCGCAAATTAGTTATTTTTTTCGCGCGGGCGTGCCGAAGCACTTTCGCAGATACGCTGGCGCCCTCCACTAACGGAGTACCGATTTTTGCCTCTCCCTCCTCTCCTGCCACCAACAAAACTTCATCAAACGAAAAGTCCTTCCCTTCTTCAATAGGCAGTTTTTCTATTTTGAGTTTTTTTCCGGGTTCCACAACATATTGTTTCCCGCCTGTTTTGATGACTGCAAAAGACATGAAAAAATAGTACCAAATTAAGAACATATTGTATATCTTGACAAATAGTAAAAAAACTACTATGATAGTTTTAAAAGAAAAAAGGAGGCAGGTATGGCACTAAAGCTCATTAACACGGAAGAGATCTGGCTCCGTATTGCGAGCACGCACGAACATGTTGTTCTCCCGCCAGGGGTATGGGTTGTGCAACGCATACCTAATCCAATAGAAGGACAGACCGCTCGTTGGGTTAAACTAAGAACGAGTGAGATGGGGATCATCGGATCTGCAGAGGAAGCCCTTTTGGGGAATTACCCTGATGTGGTTGAACTTATTGAAGAGGAGGAATCACGATGAGTCATAGTATAACGGTTGATGTGAAAGAACCAAAAGCCATAATTGTCTTCAAAACCACATTTAATTTGTACGAAGGCAGTACTAGTTTGGAAACGCTTTTCGTGCTTTCTTGCCGCATTTCCCAAGAGACAATATTCAAGGCACATCTGGCACCACGAGGATACAAAACACTTGATCTCACCTCGCCGGAGGAGATTATTTCAAAAGAAGTGCTCTTGCGGGAAGTTGAGACAGTGGCTAGAATCATCAGAGAAGTCTATAACAAACCTAAAGCAAATATGCAAATCCAACAAGACCTTTTTTAAAAGGCCCAACATTTCGAAAGGAGTAAAAAGATGAACATAGTATTCATTCTGACAGGTGTGGTTATTGGATTCATTTTGCTGTATCGCTGGATACAGCCGCTCCGTTGTAATGGTTGTCAGATGTTCCTAGTGCGACCCATGACGAAACGACACGTAACGTGCAATGCGTGCGGAATGACTAACAGTGTCCCATTCCTTATTTAGGGCAGTTGGAAACACTTCAAGAATCCTCCTCCCCTACCGGCTTCTCCAAAAGTATCGCTTCTATAGCCCCCTCTCCGCCGGCTATACGGACAATGTCCTTATCAATTTTCTTGAGCTCCTTATAGCCGACATTATACGTTCCTACCAGGGTACCCAATTGGGTGCCCATTTTTATTACATAACTGTCGTAGTTTACAAGATGCTTTTTTAACGCTTCCACGTTTTTGCGAATATCTTTCGCGGATTCTTCAATTTGAAGCGCGCGCAACCCCTGAAGCACGGTCTGTAAATATGCGAGAAACGATGTGGGAGAAACTATAATGACATGTTTTTCTTTAAACGCGTATTCAATCAAGTCTTGGGTAGAAACCTGCACCGCGCCCACTTTGTTTATCAATAAGTCATAATAAATTGCTTCCGACGGAATAAACATAAACGCAAAGTCCATGGTATTCTCCGCCGGTTTTATGTATTTGGATGTCTCGTCAATGCGCGTTTTTAAGTCTTGTTTGAATACTTTTTCGAATCGCTCGCGTTCTGTCGGATCATTCGTGGCAAGAATGCGCTCGTAATTTTCGAGTGAAAATTTGGAGTCCACGGGAACAATTTTATCTTTAATGAATACCACCGCGTCCACCAAAGAACCGTCTTCAAACCCATATTGCATTTGATAACTTCCGGGCGGGAGAACATTTTTTAGCACCGTTTCCAAATAGTATTCTCCCAAGACGCCGCGCTGTTTGGGGTTGCGCAAAATATCCTGCAAGCCTTTTAGCTGATCGGCAAACCCCATCACCTGCCGGTTTGTCTCATCGAGCTTCGTGAGGCGTTCGGTAACATCCTGAATAATTTTACTGCTGTGCTGAAATTGCACCTGCATAGATTTATGCGACTCCCCCATGTTGCGATCAAGCGTACGCGCGATTTCCTGCACTTGGTTTTGGAGAAGAATGAGCGATTGATTATCTTCCGGTTTTTTTTTCATGCGGGAAATAAGCCATATAAGGACGGCAAATCCTAGCATAAGTACTACGATGGTAAAGATATTGTAGAAATACATAGGTTTCAAGTTTTAAGTTCTATTCAACCTGTTCTCTTCTAATAAACCACCATTTCCCAACTTCAATCAATAGGATGTTTGATATACCAAATAATAGAATGAGACCAACATCGGAGAATGAAATAGAAACTAAAGAAAGTATATTTGAAAGCGACTCAAATAAAAAGGCTAGCATTAAAAGCGATAAACTTATAGCAAGCGCCAGCCAAAAGAACAGGTTCCCAAGAAATGATATATTCCATAACGGGCGGCGCAAACTTCGCAGGGAATACCCAAAGAAAATGGAATCAATCGCGAGCCCTAAAAACATAAGCGTGCGAATGCGCGCAAGTTCATATCCATTCCATTGTAAATATAAAAAGAGTCCAAAAAGCACCAAATCAGTAGCAATGCCTATAATAAAAATAAGAAACCACATTTGACGCGTAAATATACGCCGTTCACGCCCGCCATTACCACGCGGCTTCATGACATCTTGTTCTTTCGGTTCAAACGCGAATGCGAATGTCAACAAACCCCCTCCCACAATATTGGTCCACAAAATTTGCGTAGCGCGCACCGGTAACGGAAAACCCAACAACAGCGCTCCTCCCACCAGGATAATTTCCGTAAATCCCGTAGCAAACACAAACGTAATTACTTTACGAAGATTGTCCACAATAACGCGTCCCTGCTCAATAGCCTTCACCAACACACTGAAACTGTCTTCCAACAGCACAATATCAGAAGCCTCTTTCGCAACTTCCGTACCAGAACCAAGCGCAACTCCCACATCCGCGCGTTTGAGGGCAGGCGCGTCATTTACGCCGTCTCCGGTCATGGCAACCACCGCGCCTTTTTTTTGCCAAGCTTCCACAATACGAAGCTTTTGATGGGGCAAAACACGCGCGTATACCGCGATAGATTCCACGCGCTCCGCCAATGCTTCCGGTGACATTGCTTCTAAATCATCCCCCTCTACAACGGCATAATTCGCCGTGTCAATTCCCACTTCCTTCGCTATGCGCTCCGCCGTGAGACGATGGTCGCCTGTTACCATAACAGCGCGTAGCCCTGCTTGGCGCGCCAATTGCATAGATTCTACAGCGTCGGGGCGTAATGGATCATGAAACGCAATAAAACCAACAAACACCAGTTTTTCAAAAAAATCAGCAGTATCCGCCGTTGGTATTTTTTCTGCTGTCTCCAAACGAAACGCGGTTGCAAGCACGCGGTTACCGCCTTGGGAAAGATGTTCATGAGCTTTTTGCAGAGCTTCGAGACGTTGCTTGGTAAGAATCAATGTGCGCCCCCCCACATACACGCGCGCGGCATATTTCAACAACACTTCCGGCGCGCCCGTGATACGAAGCAGGGTACCTTTTTTCGTTTTATGTAATGAAGCGGAAAACCGTCGCTCGGCTTCAAAAGGTAAAAAATCAATGCGTGGATTTTCAGCAAACACATGCACAGGGCGCACGCCTGCTTGAATACCTGCCAAAAGCATGGCGCGATCCGTGGGTGTTCCGCGTGTTATCCATTCACTTAAATCCGCGTCTGGATTTTCAATAAACGCGCCGGATGTGGAAACGCCAATGATGAGCGCGGCGCTTGCGTGCGCCTCCTGCGTAAGAACATCGGACGGATCTCCAAACAATTGACTGCCGGTAACAACTTTGGAAACCTGCATGTTCGCCTGTGTGAGAGTTCCTGTTTTATCAGTAAGAATGATGTTAGTGGATCCAAGAGTTTCTGCCGCGGTAAGCTTTTTTACTAATCCGCCGCTTTTTAAAATCCGTTCCATCCCAAGAGCTAAAATAACCGTAACCGCCACCGGAAGCCCCTCGGGAACCGCGGCAACCGCGATGGCAACCGACGTAAGAAACATTTCTGTCGCAGACTCCCCGCGCAACAATCCAAGCGCAAAAATAACGCCTACCGTTCCAAGAACAACAACACTGATAAGCTTCGCGAGAGAAGCCATGTCGCGCTGAAGCGGTGTTTTTTCTTTACGGGTAGTGCCAACCATAAGACTTATCTTCCCAAACTCCGTATAATGCGCGGTATTAACCACAAGCGCTCGCGCGAGACCTTCTTCCACCAATGTACCCGCCCATACCATATTCGTGCGATCCGTAAGATGCGTGTGTTCCGGAAGCGTGCCGATTTTTTTATCAACGCCAATCCACTCACCCGTAAGCGCTGATTCATTTATGCGAACATTCCGCCCATCAAGCATGCGCGCATCCGCCGGCACATAATCACCAGCGCGCAACACAATAACATCACCCGGAACAATATCGGTTGAAATAACCTCCTGTTCGGCGCCGTCGCGCACCACAACCGCGCGGCGCGTTACATGTTCCTGCAATTTTATAAACGCGCGTGATGCCTTACCTTCCTGTACAACACCAACCACCGTATTTACGAGCACGGTAAATACAATAACAAGAGCATCGGCGCGTTCATCGAGGAAAAAAGAAATAACCGCCGCGGCAAGAAGAATAAGAACAAGCGGGTTTGCGAATTGATGCAAAATAATACGCAAAAGATGAAATTCTTCACTGCCGCTGATACGGTTTTCCCCTATTCGCTCTTTCCGTCTCTTCGCCTCTTCTTTTCCTAATCCTTCATGTGGATGTACCTCAAAATGCTTAGACAACTCGTGTTCTGAAACCGCGTGCCACGCATCTTTCTTTTGAAGAGATATCATGTCTGCATATTACCATCTCGTGAGCAAACAAAAAAATTCCCCTATCTGTGGAGAAGTTATCGCACTTGGCGGTCGGACCGCCAAGTGGTGTTGCTAATGATAGCTCTTACAGGCGAACCACCAGTTACACTCTCTTGTGCGCATAAAACGTATCTGTGGCGGCCCCACGGGGAATTGAACCCCGGTTTGATGGATGAGAACCATCTGTCCTAGGCCACTAGACGATGGGGCCACGTCAAAACATACTTAACTATACTGTATATGCGCAATAATTCAAGAAAAATCCCCTAAGCTGACGGGGATTTATCGTTATGCTTTGTTTTCTTTCGCTCATTATCTTTACATACGCCGCATTCCCATCCGTTCACATCAGCTCGAAATGATAACAAAGTTCCGCATCTTGGGCATTTCATACCAATACAACTCACTTCGTTGCACCAACTTCCACCACGCTCACCGGATCGACAAAACCGATCATAGAAGCATCTTTTCACAGACGCTTCTTTTTCATGTCCTTTCACAAAAAATCCCCCTTTGATAAACAGTATACCACGCTCTTTATCTAGTTTGTCCAATATTCCTCTTGGCGCACCAACAAATCCTTTTTAAGTTCCGGATGCGCCATAACCTCTTCCACCGCCCGCTCCATCCGCATAGATTGCGAACCTTTTACCAACACCACATCCCCCGGTTGCAACATGTTCTGAAGCAATTTCCCCGCCTCCACCGCGCTTCCCAATTCATGCACCGATTCCCGCTTCATACCGCGTTCCATTGCCTCGCGCGCGATAAATTTTGCCCGGGGGCCCACGGTAACAAGGATATCTAGAAAACCTGCCGCGAGTTCTCCCATTGTTTGGTGTGCTTGAATAGTGAATTTGCCAATTTCAAGCATATCAGCCAGCGCCGCGATGCGTCTACGCGCAGGAACATCGCGTAATGTATCAAGCGCGGCGTGCATTGCAATAGGAGAGGCGTTATAGGAATCATCCAACAATATGGAATTTTTTATGCCTTCCAAAATATGCAAGCGACCCGCAAGCGGCTGATATCCCTCGAGAGCGCGCGCGGCAGACAACGCATTGATGCCAAAATAACCCGCAACCCCAATAGCCGCTACGGCCATATATAATTGCTGTTTTCCTAAAACGTTCTCTACATGCAGGGGAACCGTAGAACCTTGGTAATCGATTTTACAACGTATACCAGCAGGGACTTCTATATTCAGGGCATTTTTTTGTGTAAAAAGAGTGTATTGAGACGCGCGAATATCAGCGCCTTTTCCGAAACCGAACGTAACAACCTTTCCGCGAGCTTCGTTCCGCATATCATACACTATCTCGTCATCCGCATTTAAGAGCACCAACCCCGTAGATAGCGTTCCACGCGCGAGTTTTCCTTTCTCGAACGCAAGCTCTTTCGGACCAGAAAAAAACTCCACATGAACAGGAATTTCTCCAATGGCTGTTATCACACTCACGTGTGGTTCTATGATGGATAAAATACTATCCATATCCCCCGGGCGATCCACACCCGTTTCCAATACCAGTATCTCGGGGTACTCTTTTTGAAAACGCGCCAAAAACCCCCGCATAATCACCGCTCCCCATCCTATCGGCGACCGCCACGCAGTGGAAAGCCCCAGTATGGTAAGGGGAATGCCAAAAGCACTGTTATAGCTTTTGGGACTTTTACGCACATGATACTTCGCGGCAAGCACAACCGTAATTGCTTCTTTTGTGGAAGACTTGCCCACACTTCCGGTTACCGCAACAATCTTTGGCTTGAATTTTACAAGCACTGCTCGCGCTTCCCAAGCGAGAATTGCCAAAACAATTTTTTTTAAGAATGAACTCATATACAAGGTTTCAGGATTTTTATCTATCCGGTAATATCCCATAATAATGGATTATAAACTCTGACAACTTATGGAATGGCTCTGATAGTGTTTGAGAAGCATAGCGCACCCCGACTGGTTTTTCAAGAAAAATCAATACCAAAAATTGAGGATCAAAAGCGGGGGCATATCCAAAAAATGTGTGTAAATAAGAATCAGAATATCCGCCGTCGGCATCTGCCATCTGCGCGGTCCCCGTTTTTGCGGCAATATAATACCCAGGCATAGCTACCAAACCGCCCGCGAGTGTCTTGTCAACAACTTTTGAAAGCATGCGCGAAACGATTTCCGTTGTCTCTTGCCGCAACACGCGTCTGCGCACCGAAGGAACTGTTTTTGTAACAAGTGTGTCTCCCTCCATAACGCGATCCACAATATACGGCCGCACCAACTCCCCTCCGTTCGCAATTGCCGAAAGCGCGGTCGCAAGCGCCATGGGAGTTACAGCAATACCTTGACCAAACGAAGCCGTCGCATATTCTACTTCTCTTCCTACCTCCAAATTTTGCATATTTCCCGCTATTTCTTGCGGAAGGTCGATGCTTGTTGTATCTCCCAAACCAAACCGCTCCATATAATCCTTAAACTGCGGCATACCAAGCTGTTGCATAACAAACACCGCTCCCGTGTTTAATGATTGATCTAAAATATCATACATGCTTTGCGTGCCGCGCCCTTTTCCATCATAGTTTTTTATTTCAGCATCCCGTACGCGCACAAAGCCCGCGTCATAATACGTGGTAGCTTCTGAGACAGCATATGCGTCAAGCCCTGCCGCCATTGTTAAGGGTTTTACAATAGAACCCATCTCAAAAACTTTTTGCGTAAAGGGATTCAAAAATACGTCGTAATCTTTTACCGTGTTATAGGCATTTGGATCAAAACTCGGCAAACTTTCCATGGCAAGAATAGCCCCTGTTTGCGGCTGAATGACAAGAATTCCGGCGGAAACCGCGTCCCACTTTTCCATAAGATCTGCCGTAATTTGATGAGAAATAGATTGTATATGCGGATCTATGGTCAATACGATATCGGCACCCTCTTTTTTTTCTGTGAGTGATGTTTTTCCAAATGAAGACAGAAAGCCTCCTTTCGATCTTCTATCGGTAGAATCTCCTGAAAAACCGGCGAGTATTTTTTCATATTGCTGTTCAATTCCATATCTTCCGACGCGTTCATTGTCCACATATCCCACAAAACCAAGCGCATGGCTTGCGATTAATCCCTCCGGATATATCCGACCTTCCTCTCCCGCAATCCATACGCCAGGAATTTGCAAACGCATAACTTCCTCCGCTTTCTCTTTGGGAATGTCCTTCAGAAACACCGCGTACGTGCTTGTAGCCGAAGCACGTGAAAAAAATTCTTCCTTGTCAAAATTCATGATGCGTGCCAATTCTTCATACGCTGCTGCGATATCAGTAATTTTTTGCGGATTACCCGCAAGCATATACGCGCGTTTTGTAACAGCGGCAGGCACCAATGCTCCCTGCCTATCCGAGAAAAAAATATCACCTCTTGTGGGAAGCGATGAAAACGCGATTGCGTGCTGTTTTGCCGCCGTTTCTCCATATACATCCGCATAAGAAACCTGGAGAAAAAAGAGGCGTATAAGAACTACCCCCGCCATACCGACCAAAAGACCTCCCAAAACAGTAAATCGATTCATACTAGTATGTTATTCTGCACGGGCAACAGATGTATCATGTGAAAGAACATGCACGTTCCCCCCTGCAACCAATTCATACCGTCGAGCCCGTGCCTCCAACCAAGAACCAACAGCTAAATGAGTACGCTCTGTCTCTAGTGCCCGCAATTCTTCCTCTACATCCGCGAGGTGTTTATTCTCAGCTGACTTGCCATAGGTATGAACAGCAATTTTGTTTATGCCGTAAATATAAAGAGCTCCAAACGCGACAAAACAAAGCGTGAATAAGATCATTATCTGTGGAGCTTTTTTATACATATTCATAATGTTTTTATGTGATACGTTCGGCTACACGCAATTTTGCAGACCGGGAACGAGGATTTTCTCTGCACTCCTGGGCAGAAGCGCGTATGGGTTTTTTTGTAATGCGGCGTAAGATGCCATTTCGTTCTTCTTCACGGAAGCACTCTTTCACAATGCGATCCTCTCCCGAATGGAATGAAATAACCGCTATGCGCCCGCCTGTTGCCAATAAAGAAATTGCCTCCGCAATTCCTTTCGCAACATGTTCCAATTCATCATTCACGCGCATGCGTAATGCCTGAAATGTTCGTGTTGCGAAATGAATTCGACCCCGACGATACGAACCCGGTACCGCCTTTCGTATAATTTCAACCAACTCCGCGGTAGTTTCTATGCGTCCGCGCTCGCGCTGTTCTACTATGCGCCGCACAATACGGCGCGCAAAGCGTTCTTCGCCTAATGTGAATACTATGTTGCGCAGTTTATCTTCAGGCCATGTATTAACCACATCCTTCGCTGATATACCTGAATCGGTGTCGTAGCGCATATCAAGCGGTTCATCGCGAAGAAATGAAAACCCTCTTCCGGATGATTCTACATGAAAAGAACTGAATCCAAGATCAAAGATTATCCCATTTACATTTGAAAATCCGCGCGTTTCAGCAATATGCCGAATATTCGCGAACGTATCACATGCAACCGTAAAATCTGAATCTTGTAATTTTTCAACAAGCTCATGATCACGATCTACTCCTAAAAGTTTTCCCTCTTTTCCAATGCGCTCCGCTATTGCTCTTGCGTGTCCGCCGCCATTTATGGTTGCGTCAATGAACACGCCGCCCGGCTGTGGATTAAGATGGTCTAAGATTTCATTTAGTAGTACAGGTATGTGCATGGGTTTTTCCTGCTTTGAATTACGCAACAGACATCCGATGACATCATATTTCATTATTCAAGGTTTCTTAGCGCCCCCTCAAAATGCGCCAATCTCCCCTAATTTTTCCGCAAGCATATCCGCATCTTTTTCCACCTTTTTTTTGTAGTTGTTCCACAATTGCTCATCCCAAATCTCAAGCCGGTTATATACGCCGGTAATAACAACCTGCTGACGTAACCGCGCGTACGCTCTCAAGTGTTCGGGAATAAGCATGCGCCCTAAGGCATCAAGCGCGATTTCTTCCGCGCCCGCGAGCATCAAACGCACGAACCCGCGCGTAGTTGCTTGCCCTGCGGGAAGAGCGCTCAATTTTTCAGCAATGCGTTCCCACTCTTCGCGCGGATACAGAAACAAAGACAAATCCAATCCGCGCGTAAGCACCACGCTCCCGCCCAACTCGCGCCGAAACTTCGACGGCACTGAAAGCCGTTTTTTTGTATCAAGGTTGTGTTTGTATTCGCCAAGAAACATACCAAAAATTTAAACTATCCCACTTACTCCCACTTTCATACACAAATATACCACTTACGCCTACACTATACCAATGAAATACCACTCTGTCACACAAAATAAAAAACGCCTTATTTTAAGCCGTTTTTTATGAACCCGTAATATATCTGGCAACGTTCCACACATGTTTTCCACAGGTTTATATTCGCTCTATCCTGTTTCTCCTGCTGGTAATTCTTCCATCAACGTCTCGTACACAACATCTCGATCAAGATATTTATTCTTTTCAACGATCCGTCGCATTATTTTCTCAATCGGCCAATCCTCGAGTGATTCTGAGATATTTATTGTTGCCGTTTTATGTCAGCAACCTTTGCAATCAAATCTTCATAATCTACTCCATCAGCTTCTTTGTTTAGCTCTTGGTATATAGTCTCCATTTCCTGTTGTTGGTCTTTGGAAAGCCTTGGTACATCAAGATTAAAAATACCCAATTCTTTATCATTCTTAATCTCTTCCCACAGACGTATCACTAATTTTCCTTTCACATATCGGCCAAAGCCCGTGAGAAGAAAAGTATCTATTTTAGAAGTCTGCGCTTCAAAAGAAAACATTCCCCGGATAAGTTTGTGCGCTTCTTCTGGAGCTACCGTCTTGAGCTTTTTAAGTACCTCTTTTCTAACCAAAAAATTATATGGATAGTTTGCATCTAATAACTCATCAAAATATAGATATTCATAAACTCTGTACATTTCCTTGAGATCAGTAATGCTAATTTCAATACTGTACTCTTTTTGTAGCTTTTCCTTTGCACGAATAAGTCCTTCCTCATCTTCTTGATCCAAAAAATCATTGATACCTTCTAATGTGTTTTTAATAACATCTTTAGAAAACCCTTTTTCAACCATTGATGCAAACAATGAGGCGGTATTGTAGATCCCGTCATGAGTGATGGGATCTGACTGAGGTATATATCTATCTGCCGTTTTTTCACTAGCCAAAAAATGTGTTACTCCCGAAGGAAATGTATGTGTCGCCAAATCCGCCACCGTAGTTCCTAAAAACCTCTTGGGTTTACCAGGCGCGTGGTCATGAACCGCATATTGAAAATACATCAACTTCTCTATGTCCCCCATAATATTTAACACCTCTGCATAATCAAACGGCGCGACTTTCGCAATTTCACCGGATACGTTGCGGCCTAGCTTTTTGGAGTGACTATTTTGTAAAAATTCCTCCGCCTCAAGAGATGACTCAAAAGCGGCAAAATAAGGACGCGTTAAAAATCCTAACGAGCTCTTTATTTCCTGAAGTATTTTTTTATTCATTTCTTCCTGCGTTGAATCATCTCTGTCGAAATCCTTACTCAACCGTTCCTTGAGCGTTCGCAAACCTTCCATATAATAAGCAAGCGTATTGTGTAGCCAAACCATTGTTTCGGGATTACTACGCAAATATCCAGATACTGCATCATCTGCTAATA
Organism: Candidatus Ryanbacteria bacterium RIFCSPHIGHO2_02_FULL_45_17b; assembly: GCA_001819815.1. GTDB lineage: Bacteria > Patescibacteriota > Minisyncoccia > Ryanbacterales > 2-02-FULL-48-12 > 02-FULL-45-17b. The sequence goes on from MHNO01000009.1 coordinate 43,468, forward strand.
TATCCATGGTCGCCTCATTGTTGGCGATGAGCAAGTCAGTCCAATACATACTTTTTTCAGAATCTTCTAGTGGATTTGGCATAATAAGCAACGACTCATCCATCCAATCTGCTTTGGATATCTCAAAACCATCACCCATGCTTGTATGTTCCCGCAAATATGCCGTTACATGTTCTGTATCAACAAGATCTTCCAGTACTATATGATCTTTCAAGCGATTAAAACGGTCGCCTGGCGCTAAGCCTTGATTGATATGAATGGGCTCATGGAACCTATACATAAGACGATTCAATACTACCAGCGTTTTTTCAAATGCTGTGGGATCTTTATGATTCTCACTGGCACCGACAATAGACTCCAGAACTTTTTCCCCATCTATGGTTTTGGTGCTTAATGTAAAACCTTCTTTTTTGCCAAAATGCGGCTTAAAGGGTCCATTCTTTAACAAATCCGGCATTGCCGAAACTTGTTGGCTAAATATAACATGGGAACCAAAATACATTTCTTGGGGCGCAAACCCAAAAGCTCCCTCCTTATTCAGCTCAACAACTGACTTACGTCCTGCAAATTCCCAAACCGCCTGAACATACCGCTCCACTTCTTCATCAGGAATCTCTGCCTCTAAGAGCATACGCCTCGTAATCGAAAGCGGACTATTTAGTGATTCCTTTGCTATATCTCGCTCTACTTGTTCTGGTAATCCCACAAGAACAGAATCTGGAAACTCCTCAACTTCAACATCAAAGTGAAATTTTTTTCCTTCTGGAGACATAGATTTAATTTAATATATTACTTCGGCCGCATTAAGGGGAAAAACACCGTTTCCCTGATTGGGCGATCCAGTAAGAACGCAAACAACCGCTCTGAGTACGCGAAACCGGCTGTCGGCGGCATGCCGTATTCCAATGCTTCCACAAAATCTTCGTCCATTCTCTGCGCTTCTGTATCTCCCGCCTTGCCAAGTTGAGCTTGCTCCCTAAAACGTTCTCGCTGATCAAAAGGATCATTTAACTCCGAAAATCCTTTGCCAAGTTCCGATCCTCCCGCCACAATCTGAAAACGCTCAACCCTGCCCGTATCTTCAGACCATCGCTTGGCAAGCGGTTCGATATCAACCGGCGGCAAAACTAAAAACCCGGGTTCCCAAAGGTTGGGTCTGACCTTCTTTTTAAATATAATATCTATCAACCTGCCGCGTCCCGCATGTTTTTGCGTATCAATGCTGTTATTGCGAGCGTACGTTTTTAATTCTTCTTCGGATACGCCAGCCAAATGTAATCCGGTGTATTCGTGAAAGACATCATAGTAATCTATCTGCTTCCACGGCAAAGACCAGTCTATCATTCTATCTTGATACGCATGAGTTAAACCCCCAAGTGTTTTTTCTATAACACATGTAACAAGACGCTCAACTATCTGCATGAGCTGTTTATAATCGGTATAAGACCAGTACATCTCCATTTGCGTATAATCTTGCAAATGTTCGCGATCTATACCTTCGTTCCTGAAAATTCTTCCGATTTCAAATATCTTATCATAGCCGCCGACAATAAGACGTTTTAAATTAAGTTCCGGAGCAATCCGAAGATACAGATCAATATCTAAAGCATTTAAGTGTGTCTTGAATGGTTCAGCATCAGCGCCGCCAGGAATTCTTTCTAACACCGGAGTCTCCACTTCTAGCCCGCCTTCCCGTATTAAAAACGTGCGTGTTTCCTGCCAAAAAAGAGATTTTTTTACAAACAAATCTCTGGCGTTCTGATCCATTATGAGATCAAGATAGCGGCGGCGAAGCCGTTCCTCAACATCTTCCAATCCGTGCCATTTTTCCGGCAGAGGCAACAGAGATTTTGCAAGCATGCGCCATTCTGCAGCCTTCAATGTCTCTTCTTCTTTTTTGGTTGCAAACAGCGTGCCGGATACTTCTATAATGTCCCCTACGTCTACGACAGAATTAAAAAAATCGTAGGAATCTTTTCCTAATATGTCTTCTTTGAGATAACCTTGCAATGTACCTGTGCCATCTTCTATATCTAAAAACGTGGAACCGCCATGGCTTCGCATGGCACGCACGCGCCCTACAATGGAAATAGGCTGTCCGGAATGTTCTAAAGACAAAAAATCAGCGTGCGCGTTATGGATGGTATGCGTGCGTTTTGGATCCGATGGATACGGATCCATGCCATTTTCCCGCAGAAGTTCAATTTTATGAAGCCGTATTCGGCGAATTTCTTCCAACATTGAATTCTAGCGCCTAGAGCCTGTCTCTCTAGATCCTAGCTAATTGCCACTATAACATATTCCGAGGCTCCGCGTGGAGTTGTAACAGTTATCACTTCTCCTTTTTTGCAACCAAAAAACGCCCGTCCCAACGGAGACTCATGAGAAATATGACCCGTAAGAGGATCTGCTTCCTCGGAAGACCCAACCATTATGTATGTTTCTTCTTTATTCGATTCCTTCATGCGCGCCACAATAGTTGAACCGATTCCAATTGATGTGGTGGAAACGCGTTTATCAACAACAGTAGCACGACGCAATAATTGCTCCAGTTCTCCAATGCGCATTTCGTTCAGCATCTGCTCTTCCTTTGCGGCATCAAATTCCGCGTTTTCAGAAAGATCTCCCAAACTCTTCGCGTATTCCAAACGCTCTGCAATTTGAATGCGCTCCTGCGTCTTGAGAGTCTCAAGTTCTATTTTGAGCTTCTCGTATCCCTCACGACTCATGTATTCAACACTTTGCCCGCCTGCATCGTTGAGAGGAGTTGTGGAATCGTTATTTTTATTTCGATCGTCCATATATGAGTCCCTATCCTATCTATTTAACAGTTGTTTGTCAACAAACCCTGTGGAAAACACCACTGTAAGATTTCATGTGCCACGGCTGTAGCGCCAACAAGATTTCCCGCAGGCCCATTCTCCATGTTTACTACAAGTACAAGCTTGGGGTCTTCTATGGGTAAAAATCCGATAAACCATGAATGAGTACGCCCTGACTTGTCAACTTCAGCTGTACCTGTCTTTGCCGCAACGGGCAGTCTTATACTGGCAACACCCATCGCCGTGCCCTCCGTTACCGCCAAGCGCATTCCTTTCTGCACAATATCCAGACTTGAGCCGCTTATAGAAATGGGAAGCGGTGTCTGAGTACTAAGGATGTCGCTGAGTTCTTTCTTTCCATCACGGGCAATCGTCTGTACAAGACGCGGCTGTAAAAGTTCTCCCTTGCGAGCAAGCGCCAATGTAGCTCGTGCCATCTGAAGCGGAGTCACGAGAAACCAACCCTGCCCAATACTCATATTATAAGAATCCCCCACGCGCCACAATGGATCATCGGGATACGTCCGCTCTTTCCATGCTTTGTCCGGCACCAATCCATCCTCTTCGCTTAAAAGATCAATACCTGTAGGCTGACCAAAACCAAACCGCAAGAAATAATCATGCATCCGCTCAACCCCCAACCCCTTAATAGCGCCATGACCACCGCCCACTGTATAAAAATATGCATCAGAAGAGACAGCGATAGCTCGTAGCATATTAATGGGGCCGTGATTTTTCCAGTCTTTAAAAATAGCCGGATGGTCAGGATCAAATGGATTTGGAACTACGATGCGCCCTTCCGTGTATATGACCCTTTCTGGATCTATGACATGCTCGTCAAGAACGGCAGCGGCAAGAAATGGTTTTACGGTGGAGGCAGGCGGATAGAGCCCCATAACGGCGCGAAAAAATAACGGATGGTTTTTGTCTGATAATATACGGGAAACTTCTTCTCGCGGGACACCCGTACTCATGACGTTGGCATCAAACCCCGGATAACTTACTAATGCAAGGACATCTCCCGTTTTTACATCAAGCGCTACTGCGGAGCCACCAGCAAATCCTCGTTCCTCCGCTATTTTTTGAATTGCCTCATAGGTAATTTTCTGTAAATCAGCGGAAATACTTAGTGTGAGATTTCCTCCCCGATCTTCGCGCCTATATACCCCTTCGGACAATACCGCGCCATGAGAATTTGTCTCTACAATCTTTACACCCGGGTTTCCGCGCAAAACTCCGTCATATGCTCCTTCAATTCCTGTTTTTCCGGCTTCCATCCATCCAATCATAGAAAGATCCTTCGCTATGTCTTCTTCGGTAACGGCGCCAACATAACCGACCACATGTCCAAATGCAGGATGCGGCATGTAGGCGCGAAGCGGCATGGGTACCACCTGAATAGAGTCTTCATCTTTGAAACGCGTCATGATATCGTTTGCGATGCTCCACTCACGTATATAATCAACCACGATCTCTCCTTGCCCCCAATGATACTCTATAATCCCCACAACCTCCGCGCTGTCACGATTTAACAGGCGAGCCAATTCCTCCAGACGAGGCAAAAGTACATTTTTTTGAGCTTCGCGCGTATCCACCACTACGCGAAAACCCGGCACATTGTATGCAAGGGGAACACCCACGCGATCAAAAATAACACCACGCTCGGGAAGGATGGTCTGATGCACAAGCCGATTATCCTCCGCCCGCATGGCGTACGCTCCTCCTTGGGCAAGCATAAGATATCCAGCGCGAACGGCAAGAAGACCGCCTATAACAAAAAAAATACCGCCGACTGTCCAAAATACCCGCGTGCTTATAGGACGTTCAAAAACTCCTTCAAACCGCGTGGTATCAAACCCGGGCAAATTTTCTGTATCAACTAAGGTTTCCTCCACGGTAAGTTTTCTTTGGTAATTCATACTTGATTTATGCGCGTCTATATAATTTTAGTAAAACCACGTGACTACCCATTGCCACCAATAGAGTTAAAAAACCCAAGAGACTATCATATCCGTACAGCATGATCACTTGAGATTCTTTTTCCAAAAAGAGATACAGTGCTCCAAGAACTATGGTGTATATTCCCCACACGAGAGAAGCCACGAACCCACGCGCGGCTATACTCCGTTCATCCATCAATTTCATGTATAAACTTACACCTGCCATACTCCCTCCAAGACCGAGCGCATGCACACCAAAAGGCGCAAGAGAAACACTATCCCAGATACTGCCCATAAGAACTCCCAACACAAATGCAAACGGCGGCGTCATGTAAGTAGCAAGATACAATGAGGCGGCCGGAAAAAACAAAAAATTTGGACTTCCGGAAGCAACAATAATCTGAAACAAAAAGAGTGCGCCTACTCCCCCGCCCGCCGCCATATTTTTTAATACCTTATTCATAAGACACACTTATAACAATGTAAACGCGACGCACATCCGTAAGAGTAATGGGATGGCTGAGGCGCGCTATTTGGAAAGGTCCCGCATCGGACTTTTCTATTTGTTCTATATACCCAAGCATATAGTCTGGCGGACCAACCGAAAACAATGGCTCTCCTTTGCGCACCGGGATACTGGCTGGCACCTGTATTTCAAGCACACCAGCGCCCTGCCCTGTCGCTACTGACAAAACACCAGACTCGGGTAATGAGACACTTATTTTTTCACCCACATGAGAGAGAAGACGCACAACCGAAGTGTGCGACGCAACGTCCGCAATCGTTCCTATTTGTATAGTACCCTCAGCAACCAGCACAGGCATATCCTTCTTCACTCCTTCGCGCTCTCCCGCATCCACCACCAAAAAGTCATCTACACGCGAAGAGGAATGTCCAACCACGCGCGCGTATACCAATTTCGTTCTATCCTCCGTTCTTCCCAACACAGCGCGTAATTCCTCATTCTCTCTTTTTATATTCTCACCAAAAACACGTTCTGTCTCAAGTATTTGATTCTTGAGACGAAGCTGACGGATTTCTTCCGCTCGCCGCGAACTATGTAAAAATACATCCAGCACATCGCCAACCACATAGCCCATCTTTGTAAATGAATACATCACAGGACGAAAACCATCCAGCAACAGCGCATGTATGCTGTTTCCAAAATACAGGACAAGCCCTATCGCAAACATAAGCAGGATGGATAGCGTTTTTCGCCTATACCACCACATCGTTTTCATGTTCCAAAAGGACATTACGCAATATGTCGAGATCCTCCAAGATAATGCCGGTTCCACGCACAACAGCAGTCAATGGATCATCCGCAATCCGCACCGGCATCCGCGTTTCACGTTCAATAATATTGGGAAGCCCGCGAATCAATGCGCCGCCGCCCACGAGCACGATGCCGCGATGCATAATATCAGCGACCAACTCCGGTGGCGTATCTTCTACGGTAGCTTTTATAGAGCTTATAATAAGCTTTATGGAACGGGAAATAGCTTCCCGCATGTCTGTACTCGAAATAAGCACTTCGCGCGGCAGACCGGTAATAAGATCCCTTCCGCGCATAGTGGTTTCCATTTCTTCATCGCCGTCCCACACAGAACCGATTGCCATTTTTATATCCTCCGCGGTACGTTCTCCAATGAGCATCTTAAATTCGTCACGCGTAAATGTAATAATGTCTTCGTTTAATTTATCACCCGCTATTTTTATATTACGCGATGCCACAATACCGCCCAAGGAAATAACTGCAATATCCGTAGTGCCGCCGCCTATGTCCACAACCATGTTTCCTACCGGCTCTTGTACCGGCATGCGAATACCTACTGCCGCGGCCATGGGTTCTTCCACAAGATAAACTTCCCGAGCGCCCGCGTTCACCGCCGCATCGCGTACTGCTCGCCGCTCTACCTCGGTAGTGGCAGAAGGAATACCGATGACCACGCGCGGACGCGCCAAAAAACCGTATCGCACGTTGTGCACTTTGCGGATAAAATATTTCATCATTTCTTCCGTTACCTCGAAATCAGAAATGACCCCTTCCACTAACGGACGCACCGCTACAATGTGTGCCGGCGTACGCCCCACCATGCGCCGTGCTTCGTTCCCCACCGCGACCACCTGATTTGTTTTTTGATTTATGGCAACAACAGACGGTTCGTTTATCACAACACCATCCCCTTGAACATACACCAATGTGTTGGCCGTTCCGAGGTCAATACCAATGTCTTTGGAGAAAAATCTAAATAATCTATTGAACATATGTGCCAAAAAATTAAGGAGTGAAACGATTATTCCACCATGGGAGGCGGGATACCCTAAAAAACGAATCTATACAGTTTTGAGTTTCTCAACAATACCTGCCTCTGATACATATTCTATTGCCGAACGTTGTCTATTCTTTACCTCCACCATTCCCTTCTCCATGGTGCGTTTACTTACAACGATTCTCCATGGAATACCAATCAAATCCGCATCGGCAAATTTCTCACCCGCCGTACGGTCAGCGCGGTCATCATACATCACATTCATACCTTTTTGCTCCAATGCTTGAACTATACCCTCTGCCTCTCTTTCTTTACCATCCAATACAATACCATGCACGTCATAGGGCGCAACAGAGGCGGGCCAGACAAGACCCTTGTCGTCTGAAAAAACTTCTGCGATGACCCCCATCAGCCTTGTTATGCCGATGCCATACGAGCCAAGAAAAGGCATGTTCTTGTTTCCTTCCGCATCAGTAAAATACAACCCCAACTCCTCGCATTTTTTTGTGCCGAACGTAAAAATATTCCCAACCTCTGCCGCTTTTTTCTGTTCAAAGTCAGACCTCTCCGCGTTCATTTTCTGCAGAGTTTCATCAGTAAAGATTTCTCCATTGAGCGCATGCGTACCGTCTTTGTGTACATAAATAACATCCTCGCCCGCCTCGCATACTGTCTGAAATTCGTGGCTGAATTTTTCCGTAAATAATCCACCGGATGCCGACGTAACAAATGTACGATCGCCAAGTCCGACATTTCGGAATACATTCATATACGCATCAGTCGCTTTAGCATAAAACGCTATGTGTTGTTCTTCAGTCAAAGAATAGGAATACATGTCTTTCATGATGAATTCGCGACAGCGCATGATGCCGCTTTTTGCCCGCACCTCGTTCCGCAATTTATTTTGAAACTGGTGCACATACCGCGGCAGGTCCGCATAGCTCGCTATGTGCCCTTTTATCATGTCTGTGATAGGTTCCTCATGCGACCACCCGAACCCGATTTCATTTCCGTTTTTTAATTGCGACTTAAACCACACATCCACCGCCTCATCGCTCCACCGGTTTGTTTTTTCCCATATGTCTTTGTTTTGTATTGTTGACATAATAAGTTCCTGGGATCCCAAAGCTTCCATCTCGGCAGAAACAATACGCTTGATAGTATTGATTACCCTAAGCCCAAGCGGCAAATACGAATATACCCCGGCCATTTCCTTATGAATAAAGCCTGCTTGAATCAACAGCTGGGCATTTCGGCTTGATTCATCCGCCGGGGCCTCCCGTCGGGTTTTGGTAAACAATTGCGACATTCTTTGCATATGCATGCAGTATAGGAAAAAACCCGAAATTAGGCAAAAAATGAAAAAATGTGCAAAGCCGAGCATTGCACAAGAAAAAGACCTGGAAAAACCAGGCCTCTGAAAGAAGGAGCTACTTGTCAGTTTTCATGGAACCACAGAAGCGCATTTTGCACGGCAACCATGCGGCCCTCCAAAAGATATTCACGCAAATTTTTTGGCTGCCAAGCCGGAAATGTTCTCGAGGGCACGTTCGGCAAAGGATACCAAGGCGGCTCTTCCTTCATACAACGAAACATGCTTGTTTCCGTGAGGAACTCTCTCATACGAATATCTGCATTTTTTTCGTAACCAACAAACCTCAAGAGCGACGAGACAATACTGTAAATCATATACAACTTATCATAGAGAAGCCATTCGGCATGCTCCACGCCAATATCACCATTCGGGATTGTTGTCCGCCTGAATAACTTATGAATATCCTCTGACTTTACATTTGTTATCTGGGCAAGCTCCGTAGGAGTGAACACAAGTTGCAATACGTATCCACGCAGTCTACATCCGCTTAATTTTTGCAATCGTTCCCTTTTAAACACAAACCACCTCCTTGTATCATTTTCCTTAAGAGTTTAGCATATCTTTCATCACATAGCAATTGTGCAGGCATATACATGCGTATGTATAAAATTCCTAAACATATCGACGGTCGTCCATTATTTTAGGAATTCCACGACAGGTTATTTCACACGAACTTTTTTATCCTCTACTGTGCAGTATCTCTATATTTGTATTTCTATGTCTGTTTTGGTAAAAAAAACAATCTCCGAAGATATGCATCCCCTCCCATTTTCTCTGTAACAAAATAAAGCGCCTCGTATCCTAGTTTTAAATCAGTCTTAAGTAAGGCAAGAACTTCTTCACAATCATATGGATATACCCACACACTATTCTGCAGTTTTCGAAACCCTATATTCCGAAGTTCAACACGAAGATGATTTCTTATCTTACGACGTTTTTCTATTACATCAAACATCACTATACGCCATTTACCATCCCATGGTTCAGGTGAGTTTTTATAAAACTGAAGTTTTTCAAAGCGCATTCTTCCTTTCTTGGTAAGTCGCACATGGGGTGTTTCTCCTTCCACATGATCTAGAGCAAGAATACCATCCTTAATAAACCTTTGCAGAGTCTCGCTTATCCGGTAACGCGGATTATTTTTTTTCCAACGTTTTGGTTCTACGTATTTGAGTATCTGAACAGCATTGGGTGCCAAAATGGCAATACTCACAATCCCAGCAATACCTATAATACCCAACACCACATCGCTAACGGGCAATTTTTCGTTGTATTCCGGCAATTGAGGAAGAAACTCATTACTCCAACCGCTTATCAATTTTTTCTTATGTTCGTACATGATGAATAGAATCAAAATATAATTCCTAAAATAATGAACGACCGTCGATATATTTAGGAATTTTTTATAAATATATCGTACCATGAAAGCTCAACAGGTTGAAACAAGAAAAGCGGCTTTGGAAAGCCGCTTGCGATACTATACCACTTGTTCAAGAATAACCCACTCACTAAATGTGCCTCGTTTCTTTGCTTTCTTTTTCCGCGCGTTGTCCACTTCCTTAAAAAAAATCTTATCAACCTTACAAAGCAAACGCACAACCTCTAATATATCCGCGAGTTCGCCCAATTTTCCTTCTTTCGTTTTTGCGTCCGCGTATTCCCGCACTTCCTCCCATAATTTTTCTACTGCATAATTGCGGCGTTCACCCGGAATTGCAATTCGACATGTCGGTGTCTGTCCCTTTTCTTTTATGATACGGGGAATCTCGTTTCGAACCAGCTTGTTGTATTTCATAAAGGTTCCTTCCTGTTTTACTTTTCATCCTCCACTATATATCGAAACCGCGGGCCTTTGTAGTTATATTCCGGCATGTCTACTTCTTCCAAAAACATTTCTTTCGGTCGTATCTCAATGCGAAACTCACCGTATAGGGGCACATACAAAACCATCGGCTCTCGTGTTTCGTGATGGCATCCCTCGCCGATTACCAAGTAGTCCTTTCCTTTATAGTGCCGATAGCGCCCTTTTTTTATTTCTGGCACAATCATCTTTTATAAATCTTTTGGATATCTGATACCCGACCTGCCTGACCGAGTGTATAATCATCTTGCACTACATACAAACGCCTGTCGTGAGTAGAAAAATATGCGTTTGTTTCATTCTCTTTTGTTGCATCTTCCTCGGTCTTTGGACCTGTAATAATTGTCGGCTCAATATTTATGGTTGAGAAAACTATATCGCGCATCTTATTCATTGATTCTTCATAGGCATCCCAGTAGTATTCTTCGGTTATTGAGCTGTCAAATCGTGGATACTGCCCACCTAAAAAGACAATATCGATTGATCCTTCTATTGATTGTTCCTTTAACGTCGTGAGACATTCAGCTAAATTAACGCTAAATTTTTCCTCAATTTCTTCCACAAATGTTGCTCCGGGATTTTGGTGAGACATGAAAGATATGTTTTCTCCTTCCCTGTTTCTACCTACGGCAACTATACCAAGACAGATAAAGTATCCTTCCGAATATTTATCTTTACTGTCAACAGGAGAAATTGCATATGAGCCATCGTCGCAACCATGCTTCATATCTCTTTTTTCTAGTTCGCCTTGTGTCGCATGCCAATCTATATTCACCCCCTCCTTTTTTATTTGGTCTATTTTTTCTTTGGACTCGGGAGATAGTGTATCGGGATTTTCAAAGCAGGCAAATATGACTTTATCAGCCTGCTCAACATGAGATTCTCCATTAAATTCAGGTGATTCCATGACTAAATTTTAACAAGTTATTACTTATTTTCAAAAAATCTTCGTCAAATCAAAATACGTAACAACCAGCATCAAAAGAATCAGCACTATAAATCCAGACGTATGGGCAAATTGACTTACGCGCACGCCTATCGGTTTTCCGCGTAGTTTTTCAATTATCAAAAACAGCACCCGCCCGCCATCCAGCGCGGGAATGGGCAAAATGTTTAAAATGGCAAGGTTGATAGAAAGCACTGCTATCAACTGCAAAAGATACGCGAACCCAAGCGCGCTTGCTTGCCCTGCGACTTTGGCAATACCTACCGGCCCCGCGACGGAATTTATCACATCCGAGCTAACGATATTCGCGAAAAAGAATGCGAGACCTCCCGCTACAAATTTTGTAGTAGCAATGGTCGTTAACAACCCCTCCCAAGGCGCCCGATACCAAGCGGTTCGTATGATACCAACTTTTGCCATCGCAATCCCTAAAAGGCCCTCTCCCGCAGGCGCTTCTTTCCGAAGCCTAATTGGCAAACGCAGTTCTTCATTCACTCGTTCCACCACCATGGTTATATCTCCACCCGCGTGTGTTTTTACAAAATTTTGCACCTGCTCAATTTCCGAAACATGTACCGTTACGGGATGCCAAGAACTTTCCGTATCAGAGGAAGGTATCAATTCAAGAATAGAATCTCCTGCTTTTACGCCCGCTTCGGCCGCAGGAGACCCGGGTATCACATCCACCACGCGCACCATCGCATCACGCGCATCTTCCCCTGCGCCCACTACGCCTGGTATGCCAATGCCATGTCCAATAGTAAAAAGAACATACGCAAGCACAAAATTCATTCCTACCCCCGCCACAAGCACCAAAAACCGATCCCACGCGCTACGAGCCGCGAAATTATGCGGATCGTTTGCGCCATCTGCGTCGTCTTCACCCCAAATTTTTACAAACCCGCCAAACGGCAATAAATTAAAAGAATAGAATGTTTCTCCATGTTGCTTGCCAAATAATCGCGGTGGAAATCCAAACCCAAACTCGTCCACCCGCATTCCTTTCCACTTGGCAACAATAAAATGACCGAACTCGTGAGAGAGCACAAGCACAGCAATAACCAATAAAAAAAGTAAGAATGTAAGCATAAAACTTCAGGTGATAATATTTACATTAAAAATTTCTAATATAACGTCTTGCGATGACCAAAATTGGGTCATCGCAAGACGTTATATTAGAAATTTATACTTCCATGATTTCTTTTTCTTTTCTTTCTCGCAGATTCTCCAATTCTATGTTGAATCCGTCCATTTTTTTCTGCAATTCGTCTTTTACGCGAAACTTTTCATCTTCTGAAATAATTTTATCTTTTTCAGACTGTTGAATATCTTTCCATGCGTCATCGCGGGTTCTCCGTGTTTTCATGCGCGCCTCTTCTGTTTTCCCATTCAGAATTTTAAGAAGATCTTTTCGCCGCTCTTCGGTAAGCTGAGGCAATGTCAACCGAATATGATCTCCGTCGGCAATGGGCGCGAAATTCAAAGACGAGTTCTCAATAGCTTTCCCGATTGCTTCAAGCACGCCTTTGTCCCATGGCTGAATAACCAACGACCGAGCATCAGGCGCGGAAATGGAAGCAATGTGCTTTAAAGGAGTTTTTGTGCCATAGGAATCCACGAGCAAATCTTCCACCAACGCAGGCGTTGCGCGCCCTGTGCGAAGCGATGCGATTTCCCCACGAAACCATGCGTTCGCGCTTGCAAGTTCTTGTTCGAATTCTTTGAGAATATCTTTCACTCGTTTTATCATAGCCTATCTCAACATAAAATCAAGGTAAAAAGTCCTCATGTGACCGTTCAAAAAAGCGACCTTTTGGTAAAGTCGCTTCATACGCTTGAATGGTACCGTAGAGCGTTCTCATCGGGAAGATCAGGAGAAGCTCTATGGTTGCTTAAAACATACGCAAAGCCTCAGCATATAATTCAAGATAGTCAAGCGCTTTCCAAGCCAAAAAAGACAGATGCCTGTCATCCTCTGCATCCGTCCATAATGAATCTCCACCAAGAAAAGACAAATAATATCCTTCTTGGCAAGGCAAAAGACGCATAGAAACCTTGTTGCCGAAAGGTTCATCTGCGTGCATGAAAAATACTTTTTTTGCGCTTGTATCAGCAATGCGCCCTGCCGCCAGCAACTCGACATCGTGAATAAGTAAGATATCTGCGTGAACACCAGCTATCGCGTATGCGATATCTTTGCTTTGTTCAAAATAGAATTGCCATTCTCCTTCTGAAATACCATCTGCACCTACCGTGGCGCGCGACCCTTGCAACGCATGATGAATCTTTTTTGTTACGGAAAAAAAGGGATGTCTCACTGTAAGCACACGCCACATACTTTCCACCGGCAAACTTTGTTCAAACGGCACCAAGCTCTCTAGAATTTCAGCGACTCTGCCACCTGTGTCCGTCGCGCTAATATGTATAATACGTTTACCAAGAAGCTGACGCGCTAATTCTTCCAAGCGCTCCGCTTCCCTATGAGTTAAAAAACGGCGATAGTCATTAAAAGAATATATGGATCGTATGTTTGCAGGACGCAACATCACAGTACCTATAGACCATTTGTTGTATCTCTCTTACTATCAACTCCTCTCGTTCCATCTTCTTCCTTTGTTCCTTCCACAGAAAGTGTACTTGTGGCGTCTGCATCTTCTATGATCACATCTTTCGACAGTAAATCATTTTCCGCGTCCGCGAGCTCTTTTTCTATCTCTTGCCTGATTTCTGAAACACTTTCCGCTTTTTTGCGAACAGTATCAAGAATAACACCAATTTGTGAACTCATATCTGCGCGCTCTTCAGCAACTTGCACAAGCATTCGTTCATGAACACGGAGAGAGGATTCCAATCGCGAACTCGCATCCGCAGCGACGGCTATCTGTTCTTTTTTGAGTGATTCAATCGCTTTATTTGCTTCTTCTGTGTTTTGTTCAAGACGAGTCGTGATTTGATCCCGCAATATATCGTTCAGATCTCCTGCCGTTGCCAAGCGTTCCAATTCTTCAAGTCGCCGCATAGTCCGCACAACTGACCATTCCACCTCCGCTTCTTCAGACAAGGCAACCCACGTCCTCACGCGTTCGTTCACCTCTATTTTCATGGCATACAACGTGTCACCCGGTAACGCATCTTCAGCTGCGTATGAGATGCCCACGCCTACAAGCACCACGCTTGCAAAACCGGCCGCTGCTACTCGAAACGACTGCCAAAAATGCCCGTAATCAAACGGGGACAGAACTTGTAAAGAACGCATACGGCGAAGAAGCTTCTGCTGAAGAATGGTTTTTTCTTCCGACGTAAGGGTGGCATACTTCATATGCATTTGTATATCTTTATGCTTCATGTATGAATTCACCTTCCCATAATTGTTTTGCTTTTTTTACCGCCCGATGAATCCGCACAGAAACCACATTTTCCGTCTCACCGAGAACCGACGCAATTTCACGCGGCATCAAGTCGTCAATGTAGCGCATAATAACTACAGCTCGATATGGATCTTCTAATCGGTGAAGCACCTGAAGCACTTCTCGTCCCGATACAATATCAGCAATCCGCGCGGCATCTTGCGCGTGATCTTCCGGATCAAATCCTTTTTCTTTTAACGCATCTAATGAATATGATTTGTGTTTCCGAACACGATCAATGACAAGGTTGTTTGCCGTACGATACAAAAACGCTCGCGTGTTATCGATGGCATTCCCATCACACACATACTCCCATGCGCGGATAAACACCTCCTGCATCACATCTTTAGCGTCTTCACGATCATACAAGCGAAAATAGCAATGCCGAAAAATGGCATCCGCGTAAGAATCATAAGCGGTTAATATCTGTTGTTCTTTTTCTTCCACACCCACCATAGACGACGTTTTTATCCCATAATTCTTACCACCATCCTTATACCCGTATGTGGTATCCGACACGAAACAAATGCCACAATAACCCCCCAAGAACCAAAAGAGAGCCCATAATAACGAGTATTCCCGTGCTCACACTCGCTTCATGCACCCCAATCATAGCATAGCGAATACCGTCAATAAAATAGAAAAAAGGGTTAAATAAAACAACCTTCTGGAGTAACGCCGGTAACATGCTGACTGAATTAAACATCCCGCCCAAAAAGCTTAGCGGCATAATAATAAACGTGTTTAAAATAGTAAGCTGTTCAAAACTTTGAGCCCAAAGTCCGATAAGAAGTCCAATAAGAGAAAACAATACGGCTACAGACAATGCATAAAAAATAAAAAGCCCTACATGAGCAAAACTCGCGGCACTGAATAAAACCGCGATAACATAAATGCCCATACCCACTACTATCGCGCGCAAAACGCCACCAACAATATGGCCTATAATCATCTCCCAGTAGGCAAGCGGCGCCACCAACACTTCTTCAATGTGCCGCGCGAACCGCTGAAAGTACAAGGAAAAGGCGGTTTGCATAAATGCCCCCATAATAATATTCATCATAAGAATTCCGGGGAGCACGAAATCAATGTATTCCACGCCTCCAATATTATCAATACGTGAACCCACAATGCGTCCGAATACAAAAATATATAAAAGCGCCGATATCCACGGCGTAATTAATGTTTGAACGGCAACCCGCGAAAATCGTCCCAGTTCCCGCCTTACAAATGTCCACAATCCTATAATATTCATATGCCGGCAGTTATTGTTTTCTTTGTAATTTCTAAATACATATGCTCAAGACGTTTGCCATCTTTAAGAAATGCCGAAGTATCATCAATCGCCGCTATGGATCCTTTATGTATAATAGCAACACGATTGCATAAAAGTTCCACTTCTTCCAAATAATGCGACGTAAGTAAAATTGTCTTCCCTTCTTTGTTTAATTCACGGAGATAATCCCACAACATATGCCGCAATTCCACATCCACGCCTGCCGTCGGCTCATCCAAGATTAAAAATGGCGGATTGTGCACCATGGCGCGCGCGAGCATTACCCGGCGTTTCAAACCGCCCGACAACATACGAAATTCTTTTTTTGCATGCTCTGTAAGATCAAACTGTTCTAAAAGATGCTCGATGCGTTCTTTGCGTTCGGCTTTCCGCATACCATAAAACCCACCCACATAGTCGAGTATGTCCCGGACACTACTAAAAATATCCACATTAAATTCTTGCGGAGCAAGCCCTACGTGCCTGCGCGCTTCACGGTAGTCTTTCACCACATCATGTCCATACACGCGGATACTACCGGATGTAATACGAGCAATGCCGGTTATACAGTGAATAGTGGTTGTTTTCCCGGCACCATTTGGTCCCAAAAAACCAAAAAACTCTCCCGGTTTTATGACAAACGAAATACCATTCACCGCGACAGCGGATCCATACGTCTTTCCCAAATTTTCTATTTCGAGCGCAGGAACCATAATAATATCTCACCATACTCTATTGCTTGTAAGAAAAGTGTTCTTTATGGCCAACGAGTATGTATATAAAAGGCCATCGTAGAACACTTTTCTTGCAAGCAATAGAAGAAGATACAAAACGAAATCTAATCCTATGTGAAAACTTTAAAGTTTTGATATATCCCTCGGTAAAAACGTATTAAGTATCCATTCAAGGGCTGTACGAAACTTAGCACGTAATCCGACAATTTTCAAAAGATACGCCACCCGATAGAGCACCCACGCGAGCACACCGGAAAATTGAATTCCCGACACTTCAGCCAGCGCGGTGCCTTTTCCCACAGAGACAAGGAGCCCCTTATCACGCCAAAAAAACTCTTTCAAAGCTTTTTTACTCATCAAACGCACAATATTCTCCGCGGCAACTTCTCCTTCTCGTACCGCAAACTGCGCCCGCATGGGATACGGCTGGTCTCTTTCTTTTTTCTCAATCCATGCCTGATCCCCCGCAACAAACAAATACGGATAAGAAAGAACCTGCAGGTATTCATTTACTTTGATGCGTCGAGATTTCACATCTTTTAACACGCGCTTTTTTGAGACAATTTCAATCTCACGCGCCTGTACCCCTGCCGTCCAAATCACCGTACCTGCAGGAACAAACTCCCCTCCCGCGTGGATTCCTTCAGAAGATACTTCAGATAACGGCATGCCGCAAAATACCCGCACATGCTTGCTTGAAAGAATCTGAAACGCGCGATTCCCAAACCACTCATTGGCAAAACATATAAACCGCTCGCGCCCCTCGTACAAATGAATTTCTGCATATGGATACAAAAGCGGAAACGCTTTCTTCAATTCCCCATGAAGCAAATCAGCCAGTTCTCCCGCAAGTTCCACTCCGGTGAGACCTCCGCCCGCAATCACAAAGCGCAACAGCCGCCTTTTTTCTGCTTCGCTTTTTGTAATTTGCGCTTGCTCAAAACTCTCAATAATCCGATTCTTTACACGGCGTGCGTCTTCCAATGTGCTAAGCGTAAGCGTATGTTCTTTCGCGCCCGGTATATTAAAAAAATTCACGTCGGAACCAAGAGCAAGAATGGCATAGTCAAATGGCACTTCTTCTTCGGATACTTCTTTTATTCTCTTGCCAGGGTCAGGAGCTTCAGGATTGAGATGATGAACCAGAATTTTTTTTGCATCAATATCCACTCGCATAACACGCGCTTCTATAAAACGATTCAGGCAACAGGGTGGCAATGACCGAATCGACTGCGTAATGCTGGAGGGCAACAATGTGCCGGTAGCCACTTCATGTATCATGGGAACAAACGTAAAAAGATCCCGTTCACTTATGAACGTAATGTGCTTTTCTTTGGTGTCATGTAAAAGCTTATGCAAACGCAAGTAAGCGTACACGCCCGCAAAACCGGCACCTAGTATTACGATGCGTGTTTTTCCTTCCGCTTCTTTTCTCATTACGGTAATTATACATCACTTCACGCGAACCACCAAAAAGCGATGCATAACTCTGTTGAGCAGAAGCAAAGCTACTTTTCAAAAAGACCATCCCCTCTCCACAGCCTCTTTTTGAAAAGTACTTTACTTCTGCCACCAAACGATCGTTTTTCTAACTCGCTGTATATCCAAGCTCCGCGATTGCTTTAATGAGATCTTCTTTTTTTACTTTCGCGGGATCAATTTCGAACACGCCCGTTTTGCCTTCATAACTCACTTCCGCTTTGGAAACACCGTCCATTTGGCTTGTAAGCATCTGAATCCCCACCGCGCACGACCCGCAGTGCATTCCTTCAATGTGTAGTTCTAATTTTTGCATAGCAACAATATCTTAGCTTATAATAACCCTTTTACTGCTTCCTGTATCGATTTTTTTATCTCTCCCCATTTAGTTTGTTTTATCATTATAGGATCCGGTTCGCTATCCGCATCAATAAAATACGTTATACTTTTTAGTATATGAAGTTTGTTGTATTTGATATCTTTGTACTTCTCCTCAAAAAAATTAATAAGCGCGGGAAGTCCGTATTCCTGCATCAAGAAATAAATATCAACAAAATCTTTTTTACTGCCACGAGATGAAACAGCGTCTATTTTCATGGCAGCTATGTCGCGAGCGTCCGCAAGCATAATCTTCTCAAATGAAATAAGCGGATAGGTAAGATTGTAATCATAATGGAAGAAACTTACGCGAACATCATCAAGGATGCCATTTAATGTGGTATCGTCTTCACTTGTTACCGTGAAGGTTCCAGCTTGAGAAAGTTCTTTTTTAAGCACCGTGCCGTCAAATCGTTTTTGAGAAAAAAAATCCAGATCTACGGACTCGCGATGACCAAGATGAAGCGCCAATGCCGTGCCGCCCACAAGATAAAAATCATTGATGAAATTGCATGCACCTACCTGCGCAAGAACGCCCCCTGTTTGCCTATTGATTGCTTTGGGAAACATTGTTCTGGATTAATAGTAAAATACATACACCAAAAATTATGGGACTTTTTATCCAGTACTCTACTTTTCTTAAGAACATCCTTTAATACATCTGCGCCGTACATATCAAGCGCCCAACGAAAATCCTCTTCGTCACCATATTGAAGGACACGCTCTATGACAAACCGCGCATTCTTTTGAATATCAATTTTACCTGCCTCTGTATCCCAAAAAAGGTTCCGTTTTTCAAGAGTGTACATGTTTATATCATACCATAATGGCCTGCCTGTATTGAAGAGTCATAAACAACCTACCACCCGCATGACCCGCAATGCATTCCTTCGATATGCAATTCAAGTTTTTCCATACATATGTAATTAATTTCCTATAAAATTTCCCGTTTTTACCTGATAACGCAGTGCTGATATGGTTGGTGAAAATATTACCGTCCTCGTACTTATTTTAAACCGAGCTCTAATTTCATAATGAGTATTTTCCTGTAGTGCAGTGTATTGTATGGCTTTTTCCAGCTCTGCCACATCTGTCGTAGGAAACGGGTTATTTTTTGTAAGCGGGACATAATCTTTCGGAAACACTCCGTATTGAGAATGATATTCTTCCAGTAAAATTTGTATCTCGCTTATATACACTTTCAGATGAGTATCAAATTCCAATTTGTTGGCATACTCTTCTTGAGAAATTTCTTCTCCACCAATATTTTCTTGATCTTCCTGGATATTAAATTTTTTTGTTTGCACATCACTGAAAAAATACCAAACAGCCAACACTGCCATGCATGTTATTATCAATACAACAATAGTAGCCAAGAACTTATTCATACAAATAGTTTAATATTAATAGCTCATTCATTTTATAAATCCTTAACATATTCCTCGTTCTTGCGCTCCATCGGCGGCACATAGCGTTTGAGTGTAAGTGAGTTTGCTACCACCGACACCGAGCTAAACGCCATGGCAAACCCTGCAATTTCCGGGCGGAGTGTTGCTTGCGAGAAACTATAGAATATGGGGCCGAAACTTCCAAGCTGACTCGAAAACGAAACCACCCAATCAGCCGGCACCCCCAACGACGATTGTGTTACCAATAAATGAATACCGCCCGCAATCGGGACCGCAAGCACGTTATAGATAAACGCCCAAAACAAATTTTGCCATACTTTTTTAATTGTTTTTCCAGAAAGTTGAATGGCGGTTACCACATCGCGAATGTCGTCTTTCACCAACACCACCTGCCCCGTCTGCACCGCAACATCCGTGCCGGAACCTACCGCAATACCCACATCGGCTTGCGCGAGCGCGGGTGAATCATTAATGCCGTCTCCTACCATAGCAACAGTTTTTCCCTCTTTCTGTAATTTTTTAATAACGTTCGCTTTATCTTGCGGCAGAACTTGCGCCATTACGCGGCCGATCCCCACCTGTTTGGCAATCGCTTTTGCTGTTTTTTGATTGTCTCCCGTTATCATGATGATTTCCTTTCCCATATCTTTCAAAGCGGAAATTGCCTCAGCCACATGGGGCTTTAATGTGTCAGCCATCGCGATAAGAGCCGTGAGCTGTTTATCCACAACAAGAAATACAACCGTTTTTGCTTCTCCCTGCAAACGCTCAAGCTCTTTTTTATGGGGAGCGATATCCAAACCGAGATCTGCCATGTACAAGGGTTGCCCCACACGCACTTCGCGTATGCCGATAGTGCCACGCACCCCTTTTCCCGCAACCGCTTCAAAATTTTTCACCTCTTGCAAAACGCCTTGTTCTTTTCCTTTTTCAATAATGGCGCGCGCCAACGGATGTTCAGAACCGGTTTCCACGGCACCCGCAAAAAGCAGCGCGTCTTTTTCCATAATATCTTTCCGTAACATGACCACATCTGTTACCACGGGTTTCCCAACAGTAAGCGTGCCGGTTTTATCAAACGCGATTGCCTGAATGCGATATGCTTTTTCAAGCGCCTCGCCGCCTTTCAAAATGATGCCGAATTTCGTCGCTCTCCCAATACCCACAATGAGCGCAGTGGGCGTGGCAAGGCCCATGGCGCACGGGCACGAAATAACAAGAACCGCGATCATCCGCACCAAGCCCGTACGAAACGGGAGAGCCGCAAAAAACACCCATCCCACAAACACAAGCACGGAAAGCACCACCACCGCAGGCACAAAGTTTTCACTGATTTTATCAACCAAGTTTTGGATGGGCGCGCGCGATGCCTGCGCTTCTTCCACCATGGCAACAATCTGCGACAACAGCGTGTCTTTGCCAACCTTGGTTATCTTGAATTTAATAAGCCCTTCCTGGTTTATAGTAGCGCCAATCACTTCGTCGTTTACCGTTTTCCCCACCGGAAATGATTCTCCCGTAACCACTTTTTCATCGATATGCGTTTTTCCTTCCATAATAACCCCATCCACTGGCACTTTCTCGCCCGGGCGCACTACCACGATTTCGCCGACCTTCAAATCATCTATGGGTACGGTAACTTCTTTCCCATCACGCATGACATGCGCCTCTTTTGCGCTTAATTTTAACAATTCCTTAATAGCCGCGGATGCTCTCCCGCGCGCAACCGCTTCAAAATAACGCCCAAGAAGAATAAACGAAAGCAGCGCGGCAGACGATTCCCAAAACGGGTGATCAATATTGAAAAATAAAAACCCGATTGCCGAATAAAAATAGGCGGCTGATGTGCCAAGCGCCACGAGCACATCCATATTCGCGGACCCCACGCGAATTGCCGTAAATGAATTGCGGTAAAACGGCCACGCGATTATAAATTGAATAGGGGTGGAAAGAATCCAATAAAAATAGTTAAGATCGATACTAAATGGGGGGTTTGCGATATCAACAAAAAAACTCGTTACCCATGCAAACGGTTGTGCTACAAGCCAAAAAAGATATTGTGCCACGAACGACCCATATCCTGCTGACCCCATTACCGGTTGAGAAAGAGTGATAAAGTCAAAGAACTCATGCACATGAGTTACGTTGAACATGTGAATGAGCATGTAGTAGAGAATAATAGGCGCAGAAAGCACAAAGCTCGCGATCACGCGCCGGCGCGCTTCATCAATTTTCTTTGCTTCTTTTGCTTCTTCTTCCTCAACAGTTGCGGATTGCTCGTCGGGGCGAATAATGTCGTAGCCCATTTTGTGCACCAACTCGTCCATCTTCTCAAGCGAAATTTTGGACTCGTCAAACTCAACCGCCGTTTTTTCCGCGCCGTAGTTTGTTTTTATGGACGTTACCCCCGGCTGCTGCCCCAATAACTTATCAATGAGGATGGAGCACGAAGCACAGTGCATGCCTTTTACTTTGAGTACAAGTTTTGTCACAAATTAATTATACATTACAAACCTATCTTTAGTACAAACTATTTATATTACGAACAGACATTATAATAGCAAACAAAAATGTTGCTACATCCAACATAAGGACTGTTATACATAACATTGTCCCCCTTCCACTATGTCGCCACTTAATAAGATACAGGCCATGTAATGCCATATAAATAGATAGAAAGAAGGATGCAATTGAAAACATTCCAAAATTATCTTCCTCTAATAGAATACCAAGCAAACCATCATATAATGGCACATATGCAGAAATAATGAAAGCAATACTGAACGATACAACACTCAATAAATAAAATAGTACACTTGCGATCGCAAACTTATTGTATACAATATCATTCATTTGAATCCCTACTTAAAGGCTACTGTGTGTAAAAAGTAAAATTATTTTATTCTCGGCGACTTATTCCATCGGAATTTATCCTATAAATATCGTGGTTTTTTATTATTCGCATTTGTTGCCAAGATCACATGACACCAATTAAAACTATTTGCGTTTTTTGCGACCATAACTCATTCTGTCTTCACCACATCTTTAACGGTAATAGTGCCGATCATATCAAAATGCGTGCGGTGTTCGCCCTCGGTTTCCCCCTCGCCGCACGGCACCGAGCAATAATATTGAAAATCCCCCGCCTGCGTGGCAACGAATTCAAACGTAATAGTTGAATTGGCGGGCATGCGCTGGGAAATGCCGAATGCGTCAATCGCAATGCCATGATCATAATCATCTTCATTGATGGCAGTCATTTTTACTAAATCGCCCCGCTCAATTTCGATAGTATCAGGAGCAAACCGCCATTCGTTTTTTTCTGCTGTGATAGTAATCTCTCGCACCTTTCCGGTACTCACTGGTTTTGAAGATTCCGGCAGTAGATAGGTGCGATACAAAATGCCTCCCGCTAAAACTACTACAAGAATTATTCCGATGGTTATGTATTTATTCATACTTTTTCCTCTCCGATATATTTTTTCACATATGTGCTTACTATCACAATCAAAATAAGAGACCCAATCAACAGCATCCACCAGGGAGATATAGTGGTTTTGGGTATATCCTTGACTTCAATCCAAAACGCGGCAACCAACGCTTCTTCGGGAGGAATATCAATACCGTGCGGCCTAAATTGCGCGAATGCCTTATAGAGTCCTGCTTCGGGAAATTCAACAGTAAATTCAATTGACTCTTCATGCGTACTTGGCACCGGCGCTGATGATTCATTTTCTTCTCCATGAGCATAAGCTTTTGAAATAACCGGGGAAAATGCATGATGATCATCCGCGCCTTCTATAGAATCACTCCCGGGGTGGGTATGAATTAATTGCGTGAGATCATCTTTAATAATCGCAAGATGCATCTTTGCGCCAAGATAATCGTCTAACAAAACATCCTCTGCAAACACATCATGCACATCAAATGAAAGATGCGTTGGCACATTCTTTGCCATGGTCCCCTGTTGTAAAAATACCTGATAGTCACCCACCACCGCATGTCGCTCAAATGAAACCTGTTTTTCTGATTCCATTCCCTCTCCGCGCACAAAAAGTTCTGGGTGCCCGAAAACATGAATGGTATCATTTTGCTTAACTTCTGACCAAATTTTATAAACGCCTGGTTTTGAAAAATTTTGATTTACCGAAAAAACACCCGCGCGTTCTGTCTCTGTTGGATGAATATGAAAAAACTCATTCATATCAGAACGCACGCCGATCACATGCATCAATTTCTCATGCTCTATTTCCAACGCGCCGGAAAGTACTGGAGTGGTATCCGGTTTCTCGTTTACAAAAAATTCAAACGTGGTAGTTGCGCCGGTTTGCGCCGGAAGCGGAAAAGCCGAAAAAACGCTTACAAGCCCCTCCAAGATATCACCTTCCTCATGGAAAACCGTCTCACCATGGCCGCCGCCGTGGTCATCTCCTCCAGGCATATCCTCTACATGCGCGTCCATTGCGTCCTCATGGGTATCCGCAGATATGTCTTCCCTGTGCTCATCAATCATCTCATTGTGGTCACCTGTTGAGGCCTGATACAAAAATCGAAGCGGCAAGTAATACACAAACGTGATAATGAGCAACAAGGAAAATGTAATAAGCCACCAGTAGTGCCACTGACGAAGATTATCATGTACGGTTTTTTGATCTAGTGGTTCGGGCATACTAATGTTTCTCTACCTTTATATTATAGTGTTCCTTTCCATATGCCCACCACAACGGCAACAGCCACAAGCCAACAAGCACCCAGTTGCCCCATTCCAGCGGCCAGCCAAAAAGTCCTGCGCCATCTTCAAGACCATGACTATGAGCCTGCCCGACACCAAGACGCGCGCTTAGAATATTCAAAACCGATTCCTCACCGGTTATTGATTCAAGTAACGTATGCTGTCCTGAATTTACCCACCAGTCGTGCGTGAACAACCCCAGTACTAAAATAAAAGCCGCCACAAACACCATGAGCCAGCCGGTACCCCGCTCCACTTTTTCTCGGTGCGCCGTAAGCCATGTAAGTCCGTTGATCCCAAGAATGCCGAGCATCACGAGAAGTAGTAGTGGTAAGACGCGGGCAACCGCGTGTACAAAAAATAACGACCATCCATAAAATATATTTCCCGAGCGCGCAATTTCCAAAAAAATAAGCGGGGTCGCCGGATGCGGACACCCCACGCCGATGTTCCCTAAAAACAATCCCAGTAAAAACGCTTTGAGGTAATCGCCTTTTTCTTGGATTATTTTAGGCGCGGCGCCCGAATAGGTCGGCATGCGAAATTTAATGAGGCCAATTTCACCCAGCGCAAACAAATACGCAATGGTTCCCGCTCCAAAATAAAGCCAATTTTTAAGCACCTCTCCTTCCACCCCCAGCGTACCAATAAACGTCTTTCCAATAACTGCCGCAAGTACCCCATACATGCTAAGAGTTATCACAACCCCCATGCCAAAAGAAAGCGCCATACCAAGCCCTTTCATCGGTCCTTTCCCGAGCGAGAGCGGTACAATAACAAACGCCAATGGAAATGTGCACGGGAGCACAATCATGGTAAGCCCCATGGCATAGCTAAACAGATACCAGCCGAACCCTTCCGGAGATGACGAGCCAAAGAACGCGGAAAAAAGCCCAAGCACAATGACCGCCGCCAGGCCAAACGTAAGCAGAATCAAACCATTCCGCGCACGACCGTCTGCCCCCGATGTTGTTGTTTGTGAAGATGTGTTTTCCAAAGCCATAAAGAATTTACCTGCCTTGCCTGTAAGAAAAAATATTCTACGATGTCCTTCTATATAAGTACTGGGTCGGCCATAAAGAATATTTTTTCTTACAGGCAAGGCGGAAACGCGCATATTACTTTCATTTAATGAAGGTGTATAGTGTGTCAAGCACTATAGCAAAAAGAAAAGTGCTATCGCCGCACCCAGTGGGCCAAAATCGCGAAATGTAACCGCGTCCACTCCTACCATTAGTAGAATGGCAACCATCTCAACTCCGGCAAGCAACGCCACCGCGCGCGTCAAGCGTGGCCATACCCACAAAAGAAATACTAGCGCAAAAAATACTTCGCTTGCTCCCTGCAACATCAAATATGTATCAATACCAATCGTATTGATGATGTTTTGTACAAATAGTGGCAACCCGCGCACTGCCCAGTACCACGCCGTTGGATGCAAAAGAATATCCATACCCGAGTAGCCAAACATGGCGGCTAAACCCAGACGAAGAGACCAAATAGCATATGTTGCTCGTGATGGTTCATTCATTGTGAAAGCTCTTTTAATTTTGTAATAAACTGTTCTGTATCAACTCCGCCCGTGGAAAAAAGTTCACTGTTCAAAATTATTCCAGGGGAAGTAAAAATCATAAACTTCCCTGCCATCTCCTGCCCTTCGGGTGTTGTTACGTCAACATGCTTAAATGTTACATTCGGCCAATCTCTTTCGATTGTATGCCAAAAATCTTCAAATTCCTTGCAATGCACGCACCCGGGCGAAGCAAGAACATCCAACACGATTGGTTTTCCTTCCATACATATATGGTACCACATAAAAAAGCGCTTTCGCGCTATTCATGTGGATTAAAATTGTCACACCAAACCCAATCCGACATCCACTTTCGTAGAAAAAAACGGCTGGTCATACACATCTGACCAACCGCCATAATACCTCCTTCCTTATGTGTTGAGTGTGTTGAGAAAAAAATACGCTCCTGTTTCCGCAAG
The DNA here is from genome assembly GCA_001819815.1 of Candidatus Ryanbacteria bacterium RIFCSPHIGHO2_02_FULL_45_17b. Classification (GTDB taxonomy): domain Bacteria; phylum Patescibacteriota; class Minisyncoccia; order Ryanbacterales; family 2-02-FULL-48-12; genus 02-FULL-45-17b. The sequence goes on from MHNO01000009.1 coordinate 70,089, forward strand.
TAATTCTTGTAGGGTTTCCACGTCTTCGGTCGGCACTTGCCAACCGTCCACATTGCGCCCCTCTCCATCTTTGCATCCCGCGAACACAGGATGCTTGTGGTACCCAAGGCCCCGCATTACCTGCATTCCTGCGATGGCCTTTTCCACCCAAACCATCGTAAAATCACACATAAACGACCCCTCCTTCAAAGAACCCGTGGTGATGTTGCTACCACGGGGGGCTTGAGTTGGAAACGGAGCATAGTGTTAATGTTTCCCAGTCAGCCTCCTCGAGTTTACCGCCCTAAGAAACCATTGCCGACCGCCCACGAGGTCAATGAGCGGAAATAGAACTGTTAAAACGATGTCGGTAAGTGCTTCTTTTGGACGAGGAATACCAAGTACACTGTAATGCTTCACCTCCACTAACTTCCTATCCGGATGTGTCAAGATTAACCATTCCACACGAAGATAGTGCAAAAAGGTGGAGACAAAAATCAGATTCTTTCTTTCCTGAATCGCCAGATCAATCGAATAGTTGATCTGCTCGATGGTTTCGTAACATTCGCGTATCACGCGAAAAGAAATCACCCCCATCTCAGCAAGCGCCTCAGAATACAAATCCGCCTCGTGTGGCTGATTTGCAACCCTAACATTACTCAAGATGAGAATTTCTGCATTTGGGATTACTTTAGCAATTGTAACCGCTCGTCTTAACCCCCGGAACCAGTCCTGCCACCTTGTCGGTCCTATCCGCCCGCGCGGGTGGGGGCTCTTCGTAAGAGGTACAATAAGCGTCTCTTTCACCGCGTCCTCCTTTTGGTTTGAGATTTTGAATCGCGTGTCCTACGCGACGAGGTCTAACTCGTTATGAGCAGCGCATTGAATATC
>MHNO01000009.1:70985-220002 GCA_001819815.1 Candidatus Ryanbacteria bacterium RIFCSPHIGHO2_02_FULL_45_17b
ATCTGTTAGCGCAACAAGCGGTATTTCAGTCACTCAATGCGCTGCTCATTTCAAAATCTCAAGGAAATTCGCTCGCAAATTTGCAAAGAACAAGAGCAAAAATTGATCTAAAACTACATCGACTTTATAGCAAATTTGTGTCAGTTTGTCAAGGTTTTTCAAAAACCCTTTATTTAAAGAGTTTACAGACTTTCTCCCTAATTCCTAAAACCTTTAACGACCGCTTGCTTTTTTAGAAATTCCACAATTTTTTCCATAATTCTTAATTCACGATTCATGATTAACTTTGTTGACTGCTTCCCTGTATTGACAGTAATCACACTCATTTTCCGCATCCGGAATTATTTCCGAATCAAGGCAAGCTTTTATATCCTCCAACACGCCATCCACCCAATCATCACTGCCTGTATAGGGAATAACTTTTATATCAAACTCTAATTTTGCGTCAAACGCTTCTTTGTCCGTACGGCCGTTGCAGTAGACAAAATACCCCGTGTCAGACACCACATGTTTGGCATGTGGATTGTGACGCAAGAGCCACTGGTAAATCTCCATCTGCCGTTTATAGCCCATTTGCCAATCGGCATCGAGCGTTACCTCCGCGTCTTTTGACGTACTTTTATAATCTACCACCAGTAATTCTTTTTGACGATTTATCCAAATATCATCTACCGCGCCTGTAACTAAAAAATTCGTGGGCTTGTGCAAGAACTGCACACCCTTAAAATTTTCCCGCCATTCGTCTATCATTTCATGCTGAAACGGCACCGCGTCTATGCCATAGTGCTCCATCAACGGATGTTTGGTGTTTGCGGCGCGGTGTATATCAAATTCTTTTTTTAATAGTTTATCAACCGCCGAATTCAAATTAAACGGAAACCCGGGTGGCCGCCCCACGCCACGCTTTCTATCAAGATAAAAACACCGCGGACACTCCGTGTATAACTCAATTTTAGAACGCGACAACTTAAAGGGAGTTTTTGATCCGGTAATGTATATGTTTTTTGTGCGCGTTGAGTTGTAGTATTGAGACATAAAAAATCAAGGTGATGACAATTCCTGTAAGCATCGCCCCACGGCTGCCGTAAGCGTCCATCCACAGTGGCCATCATCCTGACGTTCGCACACAGCTTGTTCATAGCACGCAAACTCGGACTTGTACTCGCATGTGGTAATAACATCACCATCCGCGCACACCTGCCCATTGCAACCGGTAACCATACAGCCACCGCGTTCTCGGCCTGTTTCAATATCTTCCTCTGCCGATTCTTTTGGCGTATCACGAAAGAGTACAGGGATTTCAATCGCATCATCATGTTCCGGCAACCCTGAAGGATTATCTTTTCGTAATATCAACGTGCCGTAGTTTTTATAGGCAGGCGCTTTGAATGTAAGTGTTGCTTTAAATGGCACAAATTCTTCCGTCATCCACTTACCCTGCGCCTCGGCATACCCTTCGGCAATAATTAACCCGTCCCAATCTACAAGCACAACCGGAAACGATGCTTCAAAATACCAACCGCCGCGGGCTTCTCCGGTAATCGTAATCGGACTTACAATCTCTTGGTTTGGCTGGGGATCTGAAACCCGAATAAGATTACTTTTATCCTTCTTATTATCAATCTCTTCAGTAAATGTTTGGCCATTAGGAGTCCGACATTGCCGTGGGTATCTTTCCGTTATGGGGTGGCCAGCTTCCATACATTCTTTGAAACTTGTAATGTGGATCGTCTCGCCATTGTTTTCAGGAAGCCCTATCTTATAGACAACCGCGCCCATGAGTAGCAATACTATAAGACCTAGGAAGAGAAAAAGTCGTTTTAGAGACATGTGCATGCATACAATTATATCACGGCGCCATAAAAAGAAAAAAGAAGAGGTTCAATGCACTCTTCTTGTGTTATTCACCACGAGACGTGGCGGATTTTTGTTTGGGGGTCGAATTTTTTCAAGCGGACGATTCCGTCGTTCTTTTTTTTGATTCACAGTCGGCTTTGTTTGCTGTCCGCGGTTAAGACCTGCCAAGTAGGTATTTTTAATAAGCAACATACATCCTACGGCACAGCCAACCAATAAAACAAAGGTCAAAAAACCGCTGAATACGTAAACAAAACTGCTCAACGAAGCACCCAAGACAACAAAGAAACCGAAAAGATAAAAAGATACAAGCTCTTCTCGCGCGTAGTCAGATAAACTTTCATTCATAGACAACTCCCTCCTGTAAGATCTGATTTAAACGTATACTAACAAATAGAAAATTGCAATCAATAGTATCATGCGTTTGGCGACCTGACCGCCATTATAGACAACCGTGAATTACGAAACACACCCTCATCCGATGACCGCCACACGAATTGATAATGAGTTGAACAAGATGTGTAACGTCTTGCGATGACCAAAATATGAAAAATAATAATAAAGAATTCAATATTGGGTCATCGCAAGACGTTATATTGTACTTGTGTATGCAAATTGATGGGAGGTCATCAGATGAGAGGAATACATGTGTTTCGTAATTCAAAGAGACAAGTAATTCTTAGACATGAAGAATCGTTTAGCGGAGAAGGTCGTATTGTTTTGTAACACTCAATACGCTACAATAGCCCTATGTACAAAAAGAAAAAAGTTGCGCGCCGAAAGCACGCAAAACACAAAGGAAAACAAGTGCGGGTGGCGCACCGGTAAAGTTTCTTTACGAGCGTGAAGCCGAGTAATAATTCCGTTCGGAGTTTTTTCGCATCATATGCACAACGGAAAGAATAACTCCGAACAGGAACGCCCACCAAAACCCATCCACATAAAACCCGGGAACAATCCACGCGGCAAATTGTATAACGAGCGCGTTTATTACCAATAGGAAAAACCCAAACGTGATAACAGTAATGGGAAGCGTAAGAATAATAAGTAATGGCTTTACGGTTGCGTTGGCAAGCCCGATAATAATAGCGGCGCCAAACGCGGCAAGATACCCCGCAACGGATACTCCGGGCAACACATAGGCAAGCACAAAAATAACAGCCGCGCTTATAATCCAATCAAAAAGAAATTTCATATTTCTATTATAATCTATTTTTTGGGCTTGTCGAGAATAAACGCGCAATCGTAATACTCATTAAAAAAGGGCGGAGAATATATCCTCCACTGAAACCGCGTATGGTATAAAGACAGTATAACAAAAACTCCGCACATTGTGCAGAGTCATTGTTTGCAGTAACTATCAATACCTACTGGCTATTTTCATCAAGGGTATCGCTATCATCATTCTTTTTGTGCGCCGACATATCACCGCAACCACACTCTTCAAATGCTTCACCCTTATGCGTACAGCCTTCCGCAGAACAGGTATCTGACTGCTCTGAAACAGCTCCACATGTCCCTTTACATACATGATGCTCCATAAAAAATACATCTTAAGAATAATCTATCAACGTGGCATGGTTGTAGGACTCCCTCCAGAACAGTTACGACAATCATTCTTATGCGTTACAACCAGCATAATTGCGGAAAGTCCTACAAGAATGTAAATAACCCTTGAGACAAGCGCATCCATGCCACCAAAAAGTTTTCCAATATCCCAACCCGCAACACCTACCAACAACCAATTAAGACCACCCACCACCAAGAGAATAAATGCTACTGTGTGTAATGCTTTCATATACATATAAAATTAAAAAATAAAGAGCAATTTTGACAAATCGACCTTTTGCAAATTACATAGACTTTGCTATTATACAACAGGCTAGACGGCGATTTCTAAAAGGTTATCCACACGTAGTAATATAAGCTTCTAACTTCTAAACATATATGAAAAAAGTAGCAATCTATACAACACCTACCTGCGTATATTGCAAAATGGCAAAGGAGCTTTTCGGAGAACACGGCATTGAATACACAGAATACAACGTTGCTCAAGATGCCGAAAAGCGAAATGAATTGATAGAGCGCACCGGGCAAATGGGTGTGCCGGTAATCACCATAGACAATGAAGTTGTTATCGGCTTTGATGAAGAGAAGCTTCGAGTACTCCTCGGTATCTAAAAATATAAGTATACCCGCGTTGCTAACAGCATATCCACATACCTCTCTTGTTCTTTAACGTTTTAAGAGCCAATGTGTGTTGGCTTTTTTTATAATAAATACTTTTTGTCTTTCAGTTTTTCCGGCAAATAGCTTTCCTTGTCATATGTTTCGTATCCTTTGCCATAATCCAAATCCTTCATCAATTTGGTAGGCGCGTTTCGAATTTTGAGCGGCACTGGCAAATTACCATGCATCTTTACATCCGCCATCGCGGCCATGAGGCCGTCATACGCGCGGCGATCTTTTTTTTGCGCGCATAAATACGCGACACCATGCGCGAGGTTAATGGCGCACTCGGGGTAGCCAATGGTTTCTACTGCCCGAAATACATCATTTGCAACCACAAGCGCGGTGGAGTTCGCAAGTCCTATGTCCTCACTTGCGAATATAACCATGCGCCGCGCAATGAATTTGGGATCTTCCCCCGCATCCACCATGCGCGCCAAGTAATACAATGCCGCGTCTGCCTGCCCCGCGCGCATGCTTTTTATAAACGCGGAGATAACAGTATAATGTTCTTCGCCTTTTTTGTCATAGCGCAAATGTTTTGATTGGAGTGTTTCCTTGAGAGTTGATACGGTTACAGCGCCATATAATTTTTCTGTGTTCTCAAGCATGGTAATTGCTTGGCGCGCGTCTCCATTTGCCATTTGTATAAGCCACTCGCGAGCGGCTGCGGAAATATTCATGTTTGTTCTATCAATTACGCGCGCCATTTCATCACAAGACAATTCATTGAGCACAAATACACGACATCGTGAAAGCAACGGAGCTATTACCTCAAAACTGGGATTTTCCGTAGTAGCGCCAATGAGCGTAAGAGCGCCTGACTCCACATGCGGCAATAAATAATCCTGTTGCGCCTTATTGAAACGGTGAATTTCATCCAAAAATAATATTTTTGGTTTACCGAGGCTTCCGATAGCAACTATTTTTCTCACATCATCTTTTCCGGCGGAGACCGCTGATAATTCATACAACTCGGCAGAGAGCGCTTTTGCATAAATTTTCGCAAGTGTGGTTTTTCCCACACCGGGCGGACCCCACAAAATAAACGAAAAGAGATGCTGTTGTTCCATGGCAACGCGGAGAGGTTTTCCCTCGCCAACCAAATGATCCTGCCCCACAAACTCATCGAGCGTTTGCGGACGTATTTTTGACGCAAGCGGTTCCATAAAAACTTACCTCAAGATTTCGTCTCTATATACCCCAACATGTTTTCAAGGGAAACATCAAGCTTTTTCCCCGGATTAAAAATACCATTGGGGTCAAAAATGCGCTTTGTTTGTTGAAACAATCCATACATGTCTTTGCCAAACATATCTTCTACATAAGCTCCGCGTATCAAACCATCATTATGCTCCCCGCTAATAGAACCATGATATGCAAACACAAGATCATACACGCGCCGCGCCACCTCGCGTATGGTTTGCTTCATGCGCTTATTTTTCGGATCCATGAGCGGTATCACATGAAAGTTTCCATCACCCATGTGCCCCGCAATCGTATAAATTAAATCATCATATTCATCTATAATCTGTTTCAACTTGGGGAGAAATTCCGATACCTGTTCCGGCGGAACAACCACATCATCTATAAAAGGAGCCGCGCGTAATCCTCGAACACGTCTCCGTAATAAATTGAAACTCTCCCGGCGCATAACCCAATATTTTTCCGCTTCCGCGTTGGTACGCGCAATTTTACTGCGTAACCCTGAAACCATATGGATATCCTTTTCTGCTTTCTCTGCCATGAGGCGCGCTTCCTTCTCGGTCTTTGCTGTAAATTCCACAAGAAGCACCAATTTGGGAACACCTCCTGTAAGCACCATCCACATCTCGGGCAAAAATGAGACGGCAAGTTTAAAAAAGGTACTCTTCAAGCGCGCAGCAAACTCCGGAAAAAACTGTATGGCAACCCGAAACGTATGGTCATCATATGATTCAAAACTCTCCGGCTTATGACGCATTATACGTTTAATCACCCTTCCCAAATTGTTCATGTCATCAAGAAAGAGCACTAAAAGCGCTGAATGCGGATTCGGACGCACCAGCTGAAACGTGACATCCGTAATAATACCAAGCGTTCCCTGGGAACCCACAATAACTTTAGTCAGATCAAAAACACCGCGGTTTTCATCAAACACGTCCCATAAATTGTACCCTGATGAATTTTTTGAAACAGCGGGGCGCGCTTTTTCAATAATCGCGCGATGAGAAATAATCAATTCACGCATCCGCCGATATATATCTCCTTCAATCCCATCCTCTTGCATTTTCCGCTTCCATTCCTCTTTATGCAACGGTTTAAACACATGAGGTTTTCCATCGCCCAGCACCATGGTTATTTTTTTGACATACCGTTCCGTTTTTCCATACTTGAGATTTTTCTCCCCGCCTGCGTTGTTTGCCACCATCCCTCCGATGGCGCAAATTTCACGAGATGCCGGATAACTCGGCAATATCAATCCATGTTTTTTTGTCTCGGCATCAAAATCACGATAATACATACCCGGCTCAACAACTGCGTACTCCCCCGCAAACCCTTTCAGGCGATTCATGTACCGCGCGAATACTAACACGATAGACTGGGAAAGCGGACCACCTGTCATATCCGTACCGCCAGAACGAGCCGTAAGTGATATCGATGCTCCTCCTTGTTTTTTCTTCGCGACAAAGGAGACCAGATTACATACATCCGCCACGCCTTTCGGAAACACAACAATTTCTGGTTTTATGCGGAATAAACTAGCATCTCTGCTATATTCATCACGCACTTTCGGAGATGTTTCCACATCACCTTCAAAAAAAGAACGTATTTCTCCTGCAAGATTCATAAAGAAATTATAACACGACGAATATAATTGACATAAGAACGACAGAGATATGTTTTCGACGGTTTTCCTGCTCAAGGTTTACGAGGAGACGGGCAGAATCACTCAATGGTTTGCTGTTCTATGGAAATGATTTTTCCATCGTCAAACTTTACAACTCTATCCGCGCGTTTTGCGTATTGAATTTCGTGCGTAACCATAATAATAGTCTGACCTTCTTTGTGCAGTCTCTTAAAAATATCCATGATAAGCGCGGATGACTCGTTGTCCAGGTTCGCGGTCGGCTCATCCGCAAACAATACCTTGGGATTATGCGCAATCGCACGCGCAATAGATACCCGTTGTTGCTCCCCGCCCGATAGCTGGCTCGGTAAGTTGTATAAGCGATGGCCAAGACCCATTTTGGTAAGCGCATCATCCGCTTTTTTGTATGCTTCTATGGAAATAAGGTTTTGCATCAAAAGAGGTAACGCTACATTTTCAATAGCTGTAAGATCCGGTAACAAGGCATAATCTTGGAATACGTATCCAAACTTTTGTAGACGAAATATAACCTCTTCTGCATCAGTCATCTCGCGCGTGCTATGGCCATCCACCAACACATCACCGGAAGTTGGTTCATCAAGCAAACTCATTTGATATAAAAAAGTGCTTTTCCCTGCACCTGAGCGCCCCATGATGGCAATAAACTCTCCATCGCTCACGGCAAAATCAATGCCTTTCAATACACGGGTTTCCACACTCCCGTTCTTAAATGTTTTTACTAATTTTTTTACTTCAATCATGGAATTATGTGCAAGTAAAATTCTGAAACATGCAGGGGAAAAGTCCTCGGTTCTCCTTCGCTTCGCTCGGCCAGACTTTTCTCGTGCATGTTTCAAAATTTTCACATAGGCTTAATTTCTTCCCAATATAGAATCAAGTGTGTTCTTTCGAATAATCATCCACGCGGGAATATAACCGGCAATAATAGTAGAAAACACCAACAACCCGACACGAAAAAGTGTTTCGTCCACGGGCGCTACCAAAATGCCGTCGCTAAAAGGAAAATCTATGGGGTGCTCATCAATAAACGGAACAAGAAAACCATATACCAAAAGAAGTCCAATAGCCGAACCAAGCAAAGCGTAAAACGCCGATTGAAACACATATGACATCCGAATAGCGCTGCCATCAATGCCGATACCTTTCATAATGCCAATATATTTTCGCCGCGTAATGGCATTAATAAACACCACAATAAAAATCGTAATGGATGCGACCACGAGACCCATGGAACTAAACACGGTTCCCAACATGTTAAACGTATTAATAATATCTTTCAAAAATTGCGGTTGGGCGTCCACATACGTTTGCACTTTTGCGTATCCATCAACTCCGCTTTGCTTTAATTTGTCACGCACGAGCGCGGGATCCGTTCCCGGACGTAAAAGTACCGAAATTTGCGCCACATTGCCATCGTTCCGTCCGATCATGCTTCGAAATTGCGAGTCAACCATAAACATATTTCGGGTAAGCGCGTCTACTTTACTCTTTATAATGCCTTTCACCGTAACCTCGCGCGTAACGTCCCCTACGGTAATACGAATTTTACTCCCTACACCCACATTATCCAGCGCGGCAAAATTAGGATCATCTACCGGTACGTACTGACTTAATAAAAACTGCCCGATAATGACCTGATCATAATCGGTTGGCAATAGATAATCACCCTCCGTTACCGATTCAGATAAATGCGTAACCGCATCTTCCTGCGCTGGGTCAATGCCAAAAATTTGCGCGTTTGCGGTATTGCGTTTTTCTGTTTCTTTTCGTGTTTTATAATTCGCTTCAAGCACCGCTCCACTACCGTATCGTCCGGAAACTGCTTGTACTTCTGGAAAACTCCTCATAAGCGCTAGCAGGTTGGGGCTATTTTCAATATATTGTTTATCATCGGGCGCCGATATAATAACATCACTTGTAAACTCAAAACGAGCCTGATCAACCGCGCCCTGAATTAACCCGACCAAAATACCGCTTACTACCACCAAGTTAAGAAATGTAAGCACCATGACAAAAATAATGAGACTGGTTGTCCAAATACTTGCCCTATGTACCTGCCGTATCGCGAGAAAAAATCCAATACGGATAGTAAGAAAAGATGCCATGTTATTCTTCTGCCATTTTCAATACCACCCTATCTCCTGAAGATAAACCGGAAATAATTTCCACAAATCCAAGCGATGAAACCATGCCGGTAGTAACTTTTCGTTCTTCTAATACGTCACCTTTCTTCACAGACACATATGTTGCGCCGCCGCGATTGGTTACCACGCCCTGCGGAACACTGATAACCCCTGATTTTTGTCTCGTGGTAACAGTAATATTTGAGGTCATTCCTGTTTTTATACGCGGATCCTGTTGAGTAAATTGAAGCACGGCGCGATATGTTGAAATACCGTCACGAATGGTTTCCCCCGGGTCAATAGAAACAACCGTAGCAAAAAATACTATGTCCGCGCCATAAGCGTCGAGCACCGCTTCCGCTGGATTCCCCGCGGCAAGAAGCGCTACATGAATTTCTGGCACATAACTTTCTATCTGAAGCGTCTCACGACTTATTAAAGAAACAAGCGCCGAACCCGATAACACGCTCTCTCCCGCTCGTACATCCGCTTTTGTTATTACTCCTGAAAATGGAGCGCGTATGATGGTTTTTGCAAGCTGTGCTTGCGCTTGGGTCACTTCAGCTTGGGCAGATCGCACCCGCGCCGCTTGAGCATTTGTATCCGCCCCTGAAGCACCCGCTTTCTCAAGCGCAAGACTGCGTATATCTTTTTTTAATGTGGCGGCGGCGCTCTGTTGAGTTGTGACCGCGCTAGTCAGCGTAGAAACAGAGGTATTTATGGTGGTGCGAGCCGTCACGATAGCACTTTTCCAATCATTAATATTCGCTCTGCTCACAGATGAACTTGTCACCGCTTTGCTCAAAGCACTATCAGCATCCGCAAGCAAAACACTTACTTGCTTCAAATCATTTTGGGCAAATGCCACCATCTGAGATACATTATTCTCAGTGATAAGAGCTATGTTGCGTTCCTTCCACTCCACAAGCACTCCTTCTATAGCCACACGCTCAGACGTAAGCGTTGTTTCCAATTGCGCGTCCGGCAGTAAAAACACAAGACTCGTGCCTGATGTTTGGGAATATGACATAAACTGATCAATTTTGTTCCGTATTGCGTCATCCGCTTTTGTATACGCGTCGCGTAAGGCGTTTTCCACGGCTTGGCGCGCTTGATCGAGCGCAATCCCATCGCTTTCTATGGATGCTTCAAGCACCGCGATTTCTTCCGGCCGCGATCCTTCTTGCAAAGAATCCAACTCCGCGCGCGCAGTCTCAACCGCCGCTTTTTTTTGAAGTACCTGCGCGTACAAATCATCATTTTCAAGCTCAGCAAGCACCGCTCCAGCCACCACATCATCACCAACTTTTGCATACATATGCCCGAGGCGTCCTGTCTGGGCAAACCCCAAATCCACACTATCTGCCGCGACAACCGTGCCAGCCAGGGCTACCTGCTGAATAAAGTCACCGGGCTCCACCACAAGCGTCTCATAGCCATTACTTTTTTCTTTCAAGACAAAAAACCACGTGCCTGCCCCTGCAACAAGCGCCGCGCAAACAACAAGGATTGTTTTTACGGATGATCTTATATATTTGAAAAAACTCTTAGTACGTCTTCCAATAGGAGATGTTTGCTTCTGCTTTTGTAGCGCTCAACCATGCTGAGAACGCGGAAGAAAATTTTTGCTGGCGCAGTGTATCTCGTACTATTTTCTTCTGTTCTTCAGCTGAATTTGTAGGAGATAGGAAACTTTTATTTTGTTCCGTGTATGCCTTTATTTCCTCTTCAGAAACAACAAGCTGATCTTCCAAAAGCCGCTCCGCGAGTTTTTGCATGCGAATGGTTTTTCGCACTTGTTCAATGGTGACATTCTCTGCCTTCAGCGCATCCTCTAAGGTCATATTCTGCGAGCTCAAACTCGCACGTATATCCGATAAAGCTCCCTCAATATCTTCGTCGCTCACTACAATTCCTAACTCCGTGGCTCTCTTTTCTACAAGCGTCTGATTCACAAGCGCATCAAGCACTTGCGCCCCTGACTGGTTTTCCAACTCGCGCACAACCGCGAAACGGCTAATAGGAGTTCCATCTATGAGCGCTACAACAAATGTGCTCCTGAATACATATAAAAGCGCGAGAACAATAATAATCACAACAAGCGCCACTGCCCAACGCACCAAATGTCTTTTGGGCGCAGGTAGTAATGGAACACCCGGCACTACTTCTTCTTTTGCGTACGGAGGAACTTGTGTTTCCTCTAGAATGTGAATTGGATCCATATAGTATTACTATGCTTATATTTTTTTGTTCCGCGAATAAACCGCCATTAGCAAAATCAAAATATGTCTCCATGGTGTCACAATAAAAAAACAAAGTCAAATCCTGTACATATCAGCCTGTAAACCCTGTCCTTATCAACGCATCTTCAAACATAATACGTTTTACTCCATAGGGCTTCAAAAACTGTTCTTCGTGTTCCATAAGCATTTTACATTGGTCAGCCGCAATAACAGCTTCAGAGTTATTTTGTGAGAGAGCTGTATGTACTCTATTTGCGAGTATAGCAATGCTTTCCGTAAACCATTTTTGCATTCCTTCCGGATTTTCACGTAACTTTTCCGCGTACTTCATACGTTCCGCGATAGAAGCGCCACATAACGCATGGACATGCGTGTGTTCCTTCTCTAACAGTTTTTGCTCATCCACGGACGTTATAAGTCGAATAGCAACACCCGGAAAACCGCCCGCGAGCCGTGCTACGCGAGCCGCTTGTTCCGAAGAAAGCCGATGTTCTTTTTCAAGACCCGCAGCAAGCGCGCTCTCAGATAATGGCCAAAACCGTACATGCCACACACGTGAACGAATGGTCTGGAGCACATCATCTGCTGTACACGCGAGAAGCAAAAACAGCACCCGCCCGCGTGGCTCCTCCAACACTTTCAAAAACGCGTTTGCCGCTTCGCGCGTTATGCGAGAAATATCCCGAATTATAAAAACACGTGTTCCGCCATACGCCGACAAAGCGGCTTGTTCCCGCACCTGTTGAATATCCTCCAAATGAAGAGTGGTTTCTCCTGTCTGTTCGGCATCAACCACTACCATATCTGGATGCGTTCCCGCCTTCGTCATTACGCACGCGCGGCACATTCCGCATGAAAATAGTGTTTCCGTTCCGGTTTCTTTTTTTTCACACAGCAACGCGGCGGCAACTTTTTTAGCAAACGCCATTTTCCCCACATGCCGCGCACCCGAAAAAAGATACGCGTGGGACATAGTGCCCGAACGCATATGAATATCAAGTAATTGTAATTGACGGTAGTGACCAATAATCATGAGCGTATCATACCAAACAAAAACAGCCCCTGCGAACAAGAGCTGTTTTAAAATTCCACGTCTCAATCTATTACTTGTCTAACAGACTAGGATGTGGAGGGCAGATGGTTTCAATACCTGCCCTATACTCACTAGTTATATGAAACAAAAACAGCGAGCCAGTCATATGTCTGAACTTTCCCATCTTGGACCCACGCCTTTCGACATGGGACCAATTCGACTGCCGTCACGTTGGACGGCAGCCAGTAAGGAAGGGCTGCAAACAAAACATCTGTAAAGTGCTTGAACATCTTTCTCTCCTCCTTCAGGTGAGATTGTAATTTCCGACCGCGATTCAAGTATAACTTTATAAATTACCCCAATCGCAACCGGGAACGTGTATGGTTCAAAGAACTTTCCTCTCAGAATCTTTATCTTGGGTTTGGTCCTTTGACTTTGCTCAGGATAAAAATTCAGTCAAGGAGGGAAAGATGTTTACAAAGATGTCTCTGCAAACTTCCTTGGTAACGGCATTCCGATATAATCGGAACTTTCCCTCAGCCGAAACTTTTTACGGTGGTGTTTTCCCACCTTGGTTTCTTCACCTCATTCGTGGCTCCTTTCGGAAAGGACAGGAAACTCTACTTTAGTCTCCTGCCAGTCTATCTTGTCCCATCTGCAGAATCGCTATCCTCTCCACGAGGATAGTTAAAACGAGCGTCCCTCTCACACCCTCCCCCAAGAATATGGAGAGGATTGCGGTTACAACCCCGACCCCCACGATGTTTGCAAACGAGTTGACCCCCGTCTTTCCGTGGAAAGTGTCAACTGTACTTTTTATCACCATACAAAGAAAGTACAGCGCCACTGCGAACAAACAAACATCTACAAACGTAACACTAAACGTAATACCAGGCATCTTCTCCTCCTCGTCCGAACGTCGGGACCACGGTTTTTGGCATGAAATTAAGGGACTTTCTATCTGCCTAAATTATAACAATATATGCTACAAAAGTCAATAGAACCATGCCCACAACAATAAATACCCTTATTTTACAAGGGTATTTATACTATCTTTTTGCCACCATACTTCTCTTGTACACGTCCAAATGATCCAGCGCTTCTCCGGCGCCACGCGCAACGCAAAGCGCGGCATCTTTTGCCACGCGCGCGGGAACTCCCGTGGAGCGAAACACAAGCTCGTCGATATTCCGCAATAACGAGCCGCCGCCTGTCATAATAATGCCATGATCCATAACGTCTGCCGCAAGCTCCGGCGGGGTTTGTTGTAAAACGGTTTTGATGGTGCGAACCATTTCTTGCAAGCGCTCAGAAATGGCATCCACCACGTCATTCGTAGAAAGTTCTGCTGTGCGCGGAAGACCAGTAAGAAAATCCCGCCCGCGCACTTCATGTGTTTCTTCCTCTTCCACAGGTATAGCAGAACCAATGGCAACTTTTATTTCTTCAGCCGCACGCTCACCAATGGCAAGATTCATATGTTTTTTAATGTAATCAGCAATTGCCTGGTCAATTTTATTTCCCGCCACTTTTGCGGACGCCGCCGCCACAATACCTCCCAGCGAAATAACAGCCACATCCGTGGTACCGCCTCCGATATCTACAATCATGTAACCCGTAGGCTCATGAATGGGAATACCCGCGCCGATTGCCGCAAGTATCGGTTCTTTTATAACATAAGCAGATTTTGCCCCCGCGCGCATGGCTGCCTCCACCACCGATCTCCGTTCGGTAGACGTAACGCCTGCGGGTACCGATATCACCACTTCGGGTTTGAATATCTGAAATCGTCCGCGGGCTTTTGCAATAAAATAACGCAACATTGCTTCTGTTACGCGATAATCCGCGATAGCGCCGTCGCGCATAGGCTGATACGCGATAATATGTTCGGGTGTGCGTCCTACCATCACTTTTGCCTCGTTCCCAACCGCAAGAACTTTATTTTCAATCGTGGAAACAGCAACTACCGACGGTTCGTTGATAACAACGCCGCGCCCGGGTACAAACACAAGCGTGTTTGCCGTACCCAAATCTATGCCAAGTTTTGTAATAAAATTAAACATAGCAGCACCTGATGCCTGACTATTCTCTCTTAATATCCGCTCCCACCGCTTGCAAGCGTTCATCTAATTTCTCATACCCTCTGTCAATTTGATACACATTACTGACGCGTGAAGTACCGCGAGCCACAAGTGCAGCAATTACAAACGCCATACCCGCTCGCAAATCCGGACTTTCAAAATTACGGGGACGTAATTTCGCGGGTCCAAATACGATAGCACGATGCAAATCACACGGGACAATATGCGCGCCCATACGATTCAAATCTTCTACATATGCAAGACGCCCTTCAAAGAGAGTTTCAAATACCATTGATTCACCGTGTGCTTGCGTAAGAAGGACCATAAAAGGAGCTTGATAATCAGTCGCAAACCCGGGATATTCATGCGTCCGCACATTCACCGGCTGCAGTTTTGCCGCGCGCGTTATGGAAAGCCAATCTTTCCCCTGTTCGATACCCGCGCCCGCGGAACGCAAATAAGCGAGAAGTACCTCCATGTGCGCCGGATCACATTGTGTAATCTTTAGGTCTTTTCCTAAAAGAGCCGCAAGAATAGCAAAGCTCCCCGCCTCCAATCTGTCTGGTATTATCTGGCAAGTCCCGCCTTTGAGCAGTTTACCTCCCGTACCCTCGATGGAAATGATAGGCGTTCCTGCACCCTGTATACGAGCACCGCACGCATTCAAAAATTTTGCGAGCGCCGCGATTTCCGGTTCCAAAGCGGCATTTCGGAGTATTGTGCGTCCTTTTGCCAAAACAGCAGTCATCATGAGCCCCTCCGTTCCGGTATGACTCACCAAACGAAATGTGTAATCAGTACCACGCAACTCCCGAGCGCGTATATCAAATCCGGCAGAATTTTCTCGGATCACCGCGCCCATTGCGCGCCATCCTTCCAGAAAAACATCTATAGGCCGGCGCCCGATAACACAACCCCCCGGATGCGGAAATTGCGCCCGGCCCTCACGCGCAAGAAGCGGACCTGCAAAAAGAATGGATGGACGTATGCGTTCCGCGATAGAACGAGGAAGTTCCGTAGCAAGAGAGCGTGTGGTCGGAATAATACGAATTGAACGAGATGCCGTGTCAACCGTTTGGTACCCAACAGAAGAGAGAAGATCGCGCATACGCGCAACGTCTTCTATAACAGGCATGTGAGTCAACACTACAGGCTCTTTACATAACAAAGCGGCTGGAAACATCTTTGTTGCATGATTTTTTGCCCCCCGAACGGGAATTTCACCGGAAAGCGTCTTGCCGCCGCGAATAATAAAATGAGACATAGCGCATTCACTCTATCACTCATATTTGCTAGCATCAAGGTATGACCTACCGTGCGCGGAAGCTCCTTTTTTTGTTCAGTATACTCGCATTCCTGACATTAAGCGGACCTCTTCTCCTCTACACATTCGGCTATCGGCTTTCACTTTCAAACTTCGACATACATAAAACGGGGGGTGTTTTTATACACACAAACCCGCCGGGGACAGACCTTGCCATTGGAGAAGTCAAGCAAACAACATCGTATCTTACCGGCAACGCGTTTATCCAAAACCTGCGCCCTGCTCCCTATACCATACGCGTATCACGTAAAAGCTATCAGTCTTGGGAAAAAACGGTTGATGTAGAAGCGCAAACGGTAACAGAATTATTTCCGGTACTCATGCCCGCCACGCCCATAATAACCGTATTGAAGACTGCGTCATCCACCGGCATGCGCGCGTCTCCCAACGCATCGCTCCTCATTCTCTATGATACAAAGAAGGCCAAACATATATATGAACTATTTGATCCCAACCTGCACAAAACACTTCCGTTCGCCGACGCACTGTCTCAATCCCTCATAGCTTCCGTGCCACCGGATGCCGTATGGAATTGGAACGCATCAGAAACCGGTGCCCTGATAGAAACATCCGATAACTGGATCAGACTCACGCGCCAAGACAATGTCATACGCGTCCGTTCACTCTACCGCCAAACACCGCTCGCACATATCGTGAGCAAAAAACCGCGTCTTCTGGCAGAAGACCCGCGCAATGTAGATTCCTATTTTTTTCTTGATGGAACAAATTTTGCACGCTGGAACACAAAAACCAACGTCGCACAGCAGCTTCTCCAAAGTATCGGCGGGTTTCTTGTGGGAGACACGTATCTTATCTTGTGGGACATGCAAAGCGGCGCGCCACAAATCACAACATTTGATGCAACCCAGCCGCGGCCGTATGCCACTTCTTCCTTTCCTATCATTACAGAAAGCAAGATGCGGGAAATAGGTAGCTATCTTTTACTTGCAAGCAAGGATAAAACGTGGCTTCTTTCAAATTCAGGCAAAAACCCATCCCAACTCTCCACAAACTCATCAAACCTTCAAAACATACTTCATACTGATGCTTACGTGCTTTGGTGGGATAATCACACTATCTCGATCCACTGGATTGTGCCCGAGCAACAACTCCCCTCTTTCCAAAAAAGTCAGCAGGAAACACTATATGAATCGAATGAAACCATTCAAAATGTGATGCCCTATCCGGAAGAACACTATCTGATTATCCAGGAAGAGAACACGATCTATACTCTAGAACTCGACGGACGCGGCGGAACACGCAATAAACATATTCTCTATAAAGGCAACAAACCTTCTTTCTTTGCGCCACCGCATAAAAAAATACTGTACGTGTATGATAATGGGTCCCTGCTTGCGATTGAACTTCCATAGAAAAAAGCGAGTTTTCAGGCTCGCTTTGGTTTGGTCGTGGTGGTTGGCAATCTTGCAAGAATGTGAGGTCTAACCCTCAAGTTCCAGAGAATGTCTCTTTATAAAGCCGACGCCACCACTCGCCTGCTTGCGCTCAAACACTATACCCGTTCCTAGGGTAGCACTCCTATAATTTTACGCAACCGCCTTTGCAATCTTCCACCCATTCCCCGCGCCAAGCGTAATGATAACATGTTGTTTCGGGGTAAAAGATAATCTCTTGCCATACATAATCGCCTCCGGAAAAGATAAGATATGTACAAGCGATTTTTTCTCTCTCCGCATAATGCCGTCTCGCAAGCGCGGTAACAAATCGGTTGGAAAATCTTCTTTGCGTTCCCGCGCGGAACTATAAATCGGCAGCAACACCACCTCGTCAACATCTTTGAAAGCGCGCGCAAAATCATTCAGTAATGCGTGTGTACGCGAATAGGTGTGCGGTTGAAACAGCGCGGTTATGCGATGTTTTGGATATTGGCGGCGCACCGCGGCAAGTGTAGTACGAATTTCCGTCGGGTGATGCGCGTAGTCATCTATCACAATAGTTGAAGCAGTCGGGGACGTATAAAATTCCATGCGTCGTGAAGTTCCTTCATACGCATTAAGCGACTGCCTCGCTTTTAACGCGGAAATACCAAGATATTTCGCCACACAAAGCGCAGCCGCTTTGTTGAGCTCCATGTGTCTCCCTTCTCCTTTTCTTGCGATACCGTACCACACAACGTTGCATGGAATTTTTTTGAGAATCCCTTTGAGATGTTTTTCCCCAATCAGAAGACCGTTTTGGGGAAGATACGATACGAGTTTTCGAAACGCATCTTCGTACTCTTTTTTTGTCTTAAAAAAATCAGGATGATCATGCTCAATACTTGTGAGCACAAGTATCTCCGGCCGTAATTTCAAGAACTTGTTTTGGTATTCGTCTCCCTCTGCAACCATCCACGATCCTTGACCCACGCGCGCGTTCTTTTGCCATCGCCGCACCGTGGCTCCCACAAGCACGGTTGGGTCTAATCCGGCATCTTCCAACATAAGACCAATAAGCGCGGTAGTGGTAGTTTTGCCGTGAGTTCCGACAATCAGAATACCTCTTTTGATAGTAAATAACTCTGCAACCGCGTCACTATAATTCATAACAGGAATGCCCTTTTTGCGCGCAGTGGCTATCTCTACATGACTATCTCCATAAGCGCTTGAACGCACTACCACATCAATTGATTTTGTGATATTCTTTTTTTGAAATCTCCGCACCCGAATGCCAAGTTTTCGTAAAACACTGTCGGTAGAAAAGGGCTCAGTTGTGTCCGAACCCGTTACATGCTTTCCCTGGGCAACCAAAAGTTCACACAAAGCCGCCATGCCCTGGCCCTTAATACCCACCATATGAATCGTCTTATAATCAAGAATATGTTGCTTCATGGTATAGTAGTAGTATGCTGAAAAAAGAAACAAAATCAAATAGGACGAAGGCTGCCCCACGTGCTACGAACCCAGATATATTCCGCTTTATTGATTTTTTTGTCCGCACAGGTGAAAAAATGATAGGCAAAAAACCAACCATTATACGCGGAAAGGATGGCAAGCTTGTCTCTTATGCATTGCGCCGTCTCCCCGTGGGTAAATTGGAAACACTCACCGTGTGGTTCCTGGCACGCAAGAAAAACTTACAGCCCCTTATCGGCACCATGCTCTCAACACGCGTGCTTGATGAGCTTACGCGGGAAATGGATAAATCGTCGTTTTGGAAAGAAATAGATACGCTCATGGACCAATACTACCCGCGCAAGGAAACAGTATCCATGTGGAAACCCTTTACTCATGCAGACATAACAAGCATGAAAGAAGAAGTCGCGCGTATCATGCGGAAATTCTAACTGTATATGTCTCCTCAAAACTCAAAAAAAATTGTTACCAACCCAAACCCCGTTCTTCATAAACGGGCAC
This sequence comes from Candidatus Ryanbacteria bacterium RIFCSPHIGHO2_02_FULL_45_17b, assembly GCA_001819815.1. Lineage (GTDB taxonomy): Bacteria > Patescibacteriota > Minisyncoccia > Ryanbacterales > 2-02-FULL-48-12 > 02-FULL-45-17b. The sequence goes on from MHNO01000009.1 coordinate 90,104, forward strand.
TTGAGGTACCTATTGTTGAAATTACTTCCAAAAAAATCCAGCATATACTTGCGGATATGACGACGGCACTCCGCGGCACATCAGAAGGCATTGGCATTGCCGCGCCCCAAATCGGACATAGTTTGCAAATCTTTCTTGCATCCGAAGAAGCCCTCCGGTGGGATGAGCTTGAAGACATGCCACGTGAAGATCGAAAGAAAAAACAATGGACGTATTATACATTTATAAACCCTATCATAAGAAAAGCTTCAAAAAAGAAAACATCTGAAACAGAAGGATGTTTGAGCGTGCCTAAAACATATGGCACCGTGGAACGGTCAGAAAAAATTACCGTAGAAGCGTATGATGAAACAGGTAAAAAGTTCCAGCGGGGCACCTCAAAATTATATGCCCGCGTCATGCAGCACGAAATAGATCACCTCAATGGCATTTTGTTTATTGAAAAAGCAAAGAATATTAAGAACATACACGCTATAAAACCTGAAATATGAAGATAATCTTTTTCGGCACCCCTGATTTTGCTGTTACCATTTTGAAAGCGTTGATAGACGCGCATATGTCGCCTATCGCGGTAGTAACAACTCCCGATAAACCCGCCGGACGCGGACATATCATTACAAGTCCGCCCGTAAAAACATTTGTAGAAAAATATACCATTCCTGTATTTCAACCAGAAAAACTCAAAGACGAAACTTTCTTGCATACATTGCAAAATCTCAACGCGGATGTCTTTGTTATCGCGTCTTATGGAAAAATTCTTCCCCAAAATCTTCTTGATATCCCACTCAAAGGAACTATAAATGTCCATCCATCACTGCTTCCGCGCCACCGCGGCCCATCACCCATCCAGAGCGCAATTCTCGCCGGAGATAGCACAACAGGCATAACGCTCATGCTCACAGACAAAGAGATGGATCATGGACCCATCATTGCAACCTGTAGTTGGCACATTGCAGATAGCAATAGTACCTACGCCCAACTTCACGACAAGCTTGCTGAACTTGGTGGAGATTTGCTTGTAAAGACTTTACCGAGATGGATTGCAGGAGAAATCACACCTCAAGAGCAACATCATCCGGAAGCAACCTATACAAAACTTCTTACAAAAGAAGACGGACACATTGATTGGACTAAATCAGCAAAAGAAATAGACCGCATGGTGCGTGCTCTAAATCCATGGCCCGGCACTTGGTCTACACTTTCGGAGGCGAAACCTCCGATTTTTTCAAAAATCGGAGGTTTCGCCTCCGAAAGTGTTAAGCGGGTAAAAATTCTTGCCGGACATCCACTGGATGAAAAATCAACCGTGCCAGCCGGTACTATTCTCAAAACAAAAAGCGGCCACCTTGCCGCTTGTACTAAAAATGGTCTCTATATGATCGAGATGTTGCAAGTGGAAGGAAAGAAAGCAACTCTTGGCACAAACCTCCTTAATGAACTGTCTCATTCTCAACAGGCACATCCACGCCTCTTGTAATAAACTTCTCAAACGGAGGATGCTGAGCAACCTTGCCAACCATTTCATAGAGACGAAGGCGTTCAGATGATCGATGCCAATCCGCCGGAGTCATTTTTGTATTGAAGTAGATATCCCGCAGTTTCCAAAACATGTCCCATGCTTCCTGTCCGATCACTTGTATGACATCAGCTTCATGTTCCTCATCCTCCATGAATGCAAGCGCGTTCCCAAACCGGCCTGTATGCAAAGCAACCATCTGCGCTTGTGTTCCCTCCATGTAGCCGGGTCGTTGTTGATTCCATTTGTGTAATTCTTCCTCTTGTCTATCAGCTTCCGTCCAAATATCTTCCACCCCGGGCGGCATTTCATCCTCCTTCCCGTTTGAATGTGATTCAATACCATCCTGATTCATATACAACAATACTACCACTCCATAAAAGATACAAGCAACTGTGGACAAAATTATAGGGAGTCCGCGAGGACTCCCTCAAAAAGCTTTATGGGGGACTTTCACAACTTTGTTTGGGTTTGGTAGGCAAGATATCATGCCCTCTTTGAATAACTGCAATTTCTCCTGAAGAGACATCCTGTAGACCAGCAAGACAAAAATCAACACAAGTCCGGAAATTTTCATAGACACACCGTTCCATTATCACAGGTTGTTTCTATAAATTTTTAGCAACTCTCCGCACATGTTCGACCAAGGTCGCCGTATACCCCGCTTCATTGTCGTACCATGAAAATACTTTTAGCAGATTCCCATCCACTACTTTAGTAAGCGCGAGATCCACAATGGCGCCGTAGGGTTGCCCTAGAACATCAGTAGAGACAAGCGGATCCTCGCTCACAGAAAGAATTTTTGACCATCGAGGATCCTGAGCCATTTTTTTGAATGCATCATTTACTTCCTCCTTGGAAACCGGACGTCCAAGTAGTGCGGTTATTGCCGACAGGGACCCTGCGACCACCGGCACCCGCATCGCGATCGCGTCAAATTTTCCTTTGAGTTCCGGAATAGATTGAATTACTGCTTCCGCCGCCCCCGTGGTGGAAGGCACAATGTTTACCGCAGCCGCCCGTCCTCGGCGCATATCTTTTTCATCGGGTCCATCCACTAACTTTTGTGTGGCGGTATACCCGTGCACCGTAACCATACCTGCTTTTTCAATTCCAAACGCATCCATCAAAATGCGCATCACGGGCGCTACGGAATTGGTAGTACAAGACGCGTTGCACGTTATTTTACCCGCAGTCTCAAAGTCATCATCATTCACTCCCACCAAAAGCGTAGGAACTCCGCCTTTTGCAGGCGCAGTAATGACCACGTGTTTGGCCCCGGCATCCAAATGCACACGCGCTTTCTCGCCCGAAGTGAAAAATCCCGTTGACTCTACTACTATATCGACATCCAAATCCTTCCATGGGAGACGGGCAGGATCTTTTTCGGCAAGAACTCTCACCTTATTGCCATCTACGATAATATGCTGTTCGTCTGCGCTGACCTCTTTGTCATACCGTCCGTAAACCGAGTCGAACTTCAACAAATATGAGAGCGTTTTAGTGTCCGTTAAATCATTAACAGCGACAATATCAAACTCATCAAGACCATGTGTTGCTCGAAAAAATGAACGGCCAATACGCCCAAATCCATTTATTGCAATTTTCATAGAATAGTAGTTAGTTGTTAGTAATTAATAAGATGATATATTAATTACCTTTGGCACTAGAATTTCCGACCAGACTTGGGAAAAACCTACGTAGAATTAGGTATGTAATAATAACTCCTGGCAAAAACCCATACAATATAAGTCCAAACCCAATATCCACTACGGTAAACAAGTATGTTATTTTAACGAATAAATAACCTCCTATATACCCCCCTGCGATACACAAGAAAATGCCGATAGTTGATTTCATTTAGACGATAAATTATTTATTAAGCAGATACTGATAACAAGAAAGTGCGGCCTTTACCCCGTCCCCCACCGAAATATTATTCTGTTTATACATTTCATCGGTAACATCTCCTGCCGCCCAAATGCCTGGAACTGATGTTGCAGATGTTTTGTGGTCAATTACGATTTCGCCTGCCTTATTCAATTCTACTAAATCTTTTATAAACTCGGAATTTGGCACCGAGCCGATTTCCACAAATACGCCGCCAACCGAAAGCGTTTTTTCTTCGCCCGATACACGGTCTTTATATACAAGCCCCGTTACAAATTTTTCCCCCTCTACTCGCACCGTCTCGGCATGATAAATCACCTCGGCCTTCCCCGAGCTTTTTATTTTCTCCTGCGTTACCGGATCACCTTTTAAGGTGTCAGTATATTCCAATAAATAAATTTTATTCGCGTACGGCAACAAATCCACCGCCGCTTCGAGCCCCGCGTTTCCTCCGCCTACCACTGCGACATCCTTTCCACTGAACAATGGCGCGTCGCATGTGGAGCAATAAGCCACCCCCTTGCCGTCAAATTCTTTTTCACCCGGAATGCCCAACTTGCGCCGGCGCGCCCCCGACGTAACGATAACCGTACGTGTTTCGTATACCCCACCTCTGTCGGTTTCCACCAAAAAACCGCCATCTTTCTTGGAAATTTTTGTAACAAGTTCCGGCGCTTTTATTTCCACCTCTTCCTGATAATTGCGTATGTGCGTTTCCAGATTTTTAGCAAGCTCAAGCCCCGACAACGATTTGGTGCCGATCCAGTTTTGCACATCGGCAGAAACAATGGATTGCCCGCCAAACTCGCCTGTAATAAGCAATACTTTTAATTTTTTCCGCGCGGCATACACCGCCGCTCCCGCGGCCGCCGGTCCTCCCCCGATAATGATGACGTCGTACATAATGATATTATTTTCCACTATCTATTCCCGCTTTTATCTCAAGATATTTAACTCGAGCCATTAAATCCTCAAATTCATCTTTATACACCAAATTACCACGTATTTCCGCAACGTCGGCTTCTATTCTGCCTAAGCGGGCATCCATGTGATCCATGCGCCCATCAAAACGATCCATGCGCTCTTCAAAACGATCCATGCGCTCTTCAAAGTGATCCATACGACCGTCTAATGTATCCATACGGTCGTCTAGCGTATCCATACGACCATCCAATCGTTTTATATCATCTTTCGTTGCTGTATTCTCAAAACCCTTCGCAATCATACGCGCAAGTTCTTCATTTGTGACTTTTTTTACCATGCCTCTAGTATACAAAACAGTTGATAAAACGCAAAATTCGGTTTCTGAACGTAGCGGTTGAACCGCTACATAACTATCAATAGGCTTCTTTCGTGTACACATTCTTTGGATCCCACACCATCCACGAGTCAAGCCTTGCATCATACGTTGCTTGTTTTTCTTTCCGAATCATATCTGCCGTGTAATCCGCGCCTAAATCAAAATCCTGAATCCATGGTCGTAGCTCGGCAATGTGCGCGCCATATAAAGGCGAAGTTGTGCTTGCAGTTAATACACGCATTGCCTCTAGACGCCGTTCTCCTTCTGACATGGCAAAATGAATAACCTCATAAGGATGTGCCGCAGGGTTTGAGAGACCATTCCATCCATTGGGATAATGGGAAGGATATACCATGGGCGCAATATAGTCCGCATGAGGCGCTGCTTTTTCAAGCACTTGTCCAATGTTCAAGTCATCGGTATTTGTCATGGTCATACCAAATAAATCAAGGGAAATAGGAATGGGCAGTTTGCTAAGTTCAGTATCAAGATAGGCAAAAAAATTCTCAAGAACATCGCTCCGCGGCACAATGCCATCCCACACGGGAAACGCAATATTTTTCATATTACCATCAGATGGAAACCGCACATAATCAAAGTTGAGTTCATCAAACCCCACCGCTTCCGCGGCATGCGCAACCCGAATAATATACTTCCACATTTCCGTGGAGGCAGGATCAACCCATGTGATTCCTTTCCTATCTTTCCACACCGTTCCTTCTTTTGTGCGCACGGCAATCTCAGGCATTTTCGCAACAACATGCGGATCTTGAAAGACGCTAATACGCGCGATTGTGTAAATATCATTACGATGCAACTCCTCGATAAAAGAACGCATATTCGGCACGCGTTCTTCTTCCGAGCCCATCTTCTCTATTATCGGATCGCCCGTGCGAAAAGAAACCTTGCCAGAATAATCTTTAACATCAATAACAATTGCGTTGACTTCTGATGTTCGAACAAATTCTACAAGCGGTTCACGTATGGATGGAGTCCCCGCAACCCAACTTGACATATAAATGGCGCGAACGGCATCCGGCGTGGATATATGTTGGGGCGGCGGAGGTAAAACCGCTGTTGCTATAGTTGCGCTACCGTACTCGTCCGCAATGTATATCAGTGCTGTTCCTCTGTTCATTACCCAAACAAAAACAACCGCAATAACTACGACCGCGCTTCCCATTCCTGTAAAAATATATTTTTTTGAAAAAAAGCTTCTCATGTAATGTAATCTGCGAGTGTAACGGATGGATCGGACAAATAAGGGATATAAGACACACAGTCTCGCTGTTCTTTTATAAGAAGCTCGATAACCCGCTTATCTTTGAATTTATTTATAAACACAGCGCTCACAAGTTTGCCATCTTCCATGCCAAAACGCTCATACCACGCGCCTTCTTGGAAACGTGAAATATATGTACGGTTGGTATGTTGTATCGCTCCGGATACATCCCCAAGAAACGCAATATGCATCCCCAATACATCAATAGCGTACAAGGGAACATAGGTAAACGCGTGCCGATGCCCGGTTTTCATATGTGAAGCAGCCATGTTTAAGCCCACAATTCTTCCTTGTAAAAACGCGTTGTTCCAATTTCCCGTTAAAAGATGCTGCTCAAATACCGGATGGTAGTTTTCGGCAACATCCCCGGCTGCCCATATGTGTTCTGTTGTTGTTTCTAAAAATTCGTTCGTGATAATGCCGCGGTTTACTTCCATACCGATGTCTCTAAAGGTCTCGACTTCACGATCCAGCCCGACGCCAACCGCGAGCACATCAGCCGCGTAAGACGTATTCCTGCCCGTAAATACGGTTATAGTTCCTTTTTCGTCTTGCCGTACTCTTGTTGCTAATTCGTTATGATGGAAAATAACTCCCTTCCGTTCGAGATGCGTTTCCAGTAATACACTCCCCTCTGTATCCATATAGTCTTGCCAATATCGTTTTTCTGAAATAAGACAATGGATCATCGAGACTCCGCGCGGCACAAGCGCGTTTATAAGTTCAAGGGCAATAAATCCGCCGCCGACAAGAACTACTTCCTGTTTATGTTTCTCCGATAGTTTACTATATAATGCATCTGCGTCATTGATGGTTTGAAACCGTGTTATTGGCACCGTTTCCGACCCTTCCACGCGCCATGGTTTGGCATGCCCGCCCGCGGCGATCAGAAGCTGTTTATAGAAAAAAAGAGTGCCGCGCCTCGTACGCACCTCGTTTCGCTTAAGGTCTAACACCGTTGCCTCCTCTTCCAAATATAAACTAATGTTTCGTTTGTTGTAATCCTCCACTGTACGCAAAAAAACTTGTGCGCGTGATAAAGCGCCCTCTACATATTTAGGCAGAAGAACTCGCGAATAGAGGACATGAGGCTCCTTGCTTACAATAGCTATCGTGCCACTATCATCTTTGTTGCGAATGGTCTCGGCAGCAGTGGTGCCTGCAATTCCTCCGCCGATAATAAGATAATCCACGTTGTGCTTTGCTCCATCAGACATGGAGAAATGGTAGCATAATTTTCTTTTCTCCAAAAGAAAAAACAGACGATAGAACATATCGTCTGCCGCCATAAGAAAACAATGTTATATTTTGTCGAGAGCCTGCATGATATCAAAAACAATACACGCAATATCCTCTCCGCCCACTGAAAACCGAACACCATTGGGAACAATGCCACTGCTCGCTTTTTCGTTTGGCTCTAATACGCCATGCGTAGTAGACCAGCAATGCGTAGCGAATGTATTTAAGTCACCCAAATGCACACAGTTGCGACAAAACCGGAGAGCATCCATAAAACGCCGCGTCTCTTCTTCTCCCCCGTCAATTTCCATATACACCAAGGGCGGGTATCCATCTAACAGCTGAGACGCAACCGCATAGGAAGAATGGTCAGAGCAAAGCGGATGCCATACTTTGCGTACGCGCGGATGATGTTGCAAAGTAAGCGTTAAACTGAGTGTATTTTCCGCGTGCCTCTTCATGCGTTCATAGAGCGTCATAATCCCGAGCCGGATAAGCCACGCCGCATCAGGCGCAAGGACAGATCCCTCATCACGAGATTCACTGATCTTTAGATGGTGGATTATATCTTTTCGCCCAACCAACACGCCTCCCATACCTTGAGAGAAACCCGCCATTCCTTTGGTAAGCGAATGAATGACAATGTCTGCGCCAAATTCCAGCGGCCGCAACAAAATGGGCGTAGCAATGGTACTATCCACCACAAGCGGTTTTCCAAAACTATGCGCGAGATCAGCAAGGGAGCGAATATCATACACGTAACCATGCGGATTGGTAGGCATTTCCACAAAAAGATATTGAGTTTTATCGTCTATCAACCGCCGCCACGACTCAATATCAGTTGGATCTTCCACAAACCGAGCTTCTATATTTGCGAATGAAACACGGTGTTGGACCAAATGCCGCGTGCCTCCGTACAGATACGGCGACAATACGATGTTGTCTCCGCTACTGCAAAAGTGAGTGATTAGAAGCCGATGCGCCGCATTCCCCGAAGCGCACGCAAGAGCATCCACACCACTCAAAAAAAGAGCTGGCGCGTTCGAACCTTCCAGTTGAGCAACAGACTGTTCGAGCATTTCTACAGTGGGATTACCAAATCGACCATAGACAAAACCACTTTCTTTCCCGGAAACCATGCGCTCCGCAGTTTCTGTATCGGGCATCGCATAGGTAACCCCGCGATACAACGGAGGTAAAATAGCTCCGTGCGGATCAACAAACGGATCGTAACCGCCGCGGATACAGATAGTCCGCAAATCCTCCCTAGTTTCGATAAATGATACCCCGAGACTAAAACGATCTTGTGCATTCATGTGTGCGTTCCTTTCTTTCAAAGCTTACCAATAGAGTAACACGCGAGACTTAATTTTACAACACAAAATTCTTCTACTCTCCTACCAATATTCTCATTTTGTTTGTATCACGTATCTCAAGAAACTCCACCGAAGAAACTTCAAATTACATAACGCCTTTTGGTAAAACGGAAATCAACGGCCAATGATGAGATAATCAGAGCCTCATCTGATGAGGATGTGTTTCGTGATTCAAAGTATGGATTTTACGGCGGCAGAGTCTGTTTGAAACAAAAAGAAATCCCGATTAATATCGGGATTGTGATAGGAAAGAAAGAGTGGCTACTTGTAATATGGCAGTAATTCAGGATAAGCCGCATTCCAGTATTCTCGGTCAAGATAATAACTTTTTTTGTCATCATCTCCGCCGAGATCAAACTGGCACAGCGCGGCAACCGGAATTTCAAGAAGTGTTTCTTTGGAGCATTTCTTTGCCGCAAACAAAACATTCATAGTCTGGAACAGAGCATCTTTGCCTATCGCCGCCTCCACCGCCAAGCACGGATAATGCGCATGCAATAAAAACGATGCAAATCCGCCAAGATGCATCATTCTTTTGATAGTAAAAAACGCTTCCTCCATAAAGTTGCCACTTACAATAATACCCGTAAGAGGCGATACGGGCGTTAATGCCAAGGGCCCTCCGGGCCAGGCAAAAAGAAACGACTTTGGCTCCTCGCGCACTCCATCTTGAAGGTCAACATGAAACCTGCACATATCGCGCATCCGCCCATTGCGATCATCTCCGCATCCAAAACCAAGGACACCATCTCTTGGTTCTAGCGCTTCCTTACTAACAGGTTTCAAAACCTGTCTCCTTTTCAACTCCTGGAAAAGATCCAAATCCCTTCCCGTAAGCACTTCCGCCATTGTACCCTCCTATTACAAAGATTTACCAAACTTCAGAGTACCACCATTACAAAATTTTATCAACATCTTAGATTTTCCACACCCCCGTAAAGTCCACAAACACCGGCTCGATTTTTATTGATGCTTCAAGATTGGCAGTCAAAAAATCCACCGCTCTTTTTGCTTCCAGCTGATAGTGCCTAAGCTCCGCGTTTTCATCATTGCCAAACGTTTGTAGCCCTCCATACTTACCGCAGTCACTGTGCACCATCAGATACACGGTTGGTGTATGATGCAATGCAATCGAAGCAAGGATTTGCCCCAACACAAACGTACGATCATTTTCATTGTCGGGAGAAGCAAGTGTTTTTAGCCCCCCCGCGATACAAACTAAATCTTTGCGCTTTATCTGTTTTGTTTCAAGAAACACCGAAAGCGCCGAGCTAAATCGATCATCAAAACACCACACAACCGCCGCGTCAGCATGGTAATGATCTTTGGCAGTTTCAAGAGCAATAATTTGTTTGCCTGAGAGAAACTCTGCCTTGTTAAATTTGATCAATGATGCATCGGGATTCATTGGTTTGCATTACTTCCAAAAACCCGCTCGCTACCGGAACGTAGTGCTCACGCCTATCGGTGTCGGTAATTTTTATCACGCCCGGCGCAAGCACACTCAAAAGCGGTCGATGATGATCAAGAACCGTAATCTCGCCCGCCGATGTCCGGCAGGTAATGGATTTTACTTCCCCTTGATAACAGGTATTTTTGAGTGAATAGACACCGAGTTTCATATAGGAACCTAGAAAGTAACAGTCTTTTCCAACATGTTGTTATTTTCATTGGACTCACTAATAACACCATTCGGATCAATGGTTGCCTTAATGTTGTGCGATCCGGAAAGAATTTGGGGCTGAACAATAGTAACACCGCCTGCCAGACGATAATCTTTAGTCGACCAAGTGCTGACACTGTAGGTCCATTTTAACTGATCGTCTATCCAAATATAGAGGTGTCCCGTATCAATAGGCGCATCGGCAACACCTATATTCTGAACTTTAATAGATAATTTGCCACCATCATTATAAATGTCAGAAACAGTAAGATCGGGAAGCAGGGTAACAACCGCGTTCGACCGATAGACAACACCCGTCTGTCGATCGTTGATTGTTATGTAGACGGACTGTGGCGGATTGGACCCTTGCAAAATGCCGAACCAAATGGTGGTAAGGTCTCGTGCTGATCCTAACGCACAAAAACCATACACATAGGCATTATTTGTAGCATTGTAGATGTTGATCCATGTTCGGGAGGAATTGGCATTCAAACCACAAGGAGGTAGATTTGATGCTGACGTAAACATGCTGTCCGAATACGAAGACCAGTTAGTTACCGACAGGTTATACTTTACATAGGGATTGCCGTCAGAACCGGTATAATTTTGGGTGCCTGTAAAACTAAGTTGCGGGTTAGGAAGGGCTGATATTGTAAACGGCGCGTCGCTATCGTCATATGCAACATTGAGACCGGTTACTTCAACTATGCGAATTTTGTATGATCCAGTAATAATAGAAGCCTGCCCGTCAGAATATGTGTTTACTGTCCAATTATATGATCCTGTATTTGGGACATCTACAACATTGAAAAAAGCACTTGGGATAGCGCCTGGGTTTTGATTTTGGAGCGCTATTGTCACTTTAGGAATTGAAGGAGAGGCATTCCATCTCACCTGATATGTTTGCCCTTTTTGCAACGTCTCCCCGCCATTGGGAGAAAGAACAGTGATAGAGGGTTGAGCCGTAGTTGCCGAAACAATACGAAACGGCGCGTCGCTATCGTCATGGACATATTGTTTTTCCGGAGAAATTGGGCAATTTGTATTTGGATTTGGAGCAATAGTAAAGTCCATACAAAGCATATTTATTTCATTCGGGTTATTTGAGATTCTGATTTTTTTATTTCCCATATGAACTAAATCAGGATAAACAGTAAATTCATTGCTGGTGCTTGGAAGAAACGACCCTATACCATTCGTAAGTTTATTAGCCTGAGTCCAATTACCATAAGAATCTTGTTCAAGAAAATACAGATAAAGCCGTGCATTTGGCGTAAAACCTGACAAATTCCATAAAATTTTCTGCGATGTTTTGTTTTGTGTATCAGTACCAACTTGCCATACCTCGCCGCCATTTGGAGAAAGGACTTGGATTGAAGGGCTAGTTGACGGAGAGCTAGCTACAAATACTTCTTCTGACCAACCACAGCTATTTCCTCCTGATTGCATTTTTCCATCACACACAGCCACTTTCCAACTACTACCACTCCTTGCAGGCAAATCGGAATTCGTGACCGTATAATCAAAGTAGTAATTGGTACCGATTGAGGGACCCCCGATATATTTGGAATACCCTTCAGTATTGCCTCCACCGCTTAGATAGACAAATGTGTCCGCAGTCGGAGAAAACGGCAACCAACTGATACGATACGTTTTCCCGACAACCCACTGATCACCCTGTTTTGGAGAAAGAACTTGGATTGAAGAACTAGTTGTTGGACTACTTACAACAACACTGAACGGCGCGTCACTTACGTCCGAGGGTCCATCCGCATCAACAATGCGTATTTTATAATTACTTCCTGCTACCACCTTCGTATCCGTTCCTCCACTAAATTGACAGTCACTGCTCACAGAACTCCCATCCCAATAAAGTGCTTTTTGAGTGCCAAGATCGAACTTTTTAGAGTAAATACAGCCGACAGTTCTGCCTGTTGATGCGTCTTCCAGATATATATCCATAAGAGAATCGCCTCCAGACCACCTAATCACATTATCATCTCCCATATAAAATATTTCTCCCCCGTTTGGAGAAAGAACTTGAAGTGTTGGGTTTGTGACTTCTCCACCCACATTTACAGTCAAACTTGTTTGCGCAGTTTCTACGTTAGTAGGACATGGAGTTGTAATACAACGTATTGTATTTTCGCTCGTGACATAAAACGTAATTCTGTATATTCCAGCTTGCGCATAACTATGAGTAAATGTTGAAGTCTGTTGACCCTGAGCATATCCCGGCATACCATTCGCACCACCAGTTCCAAATGGAGGCATTTCATCTCCCCAAGTAACCCAATACGAAAGATTCCCTCCATTTTTATCATAGGCTTTTACAACCCAAGTTCCTTGTTGATTAATATCTAATGATTGCGGACCACTGACTCCGCTGATGATTGGAGGTCGCATAGATGATACTGGAATAGGTAGTGGTGTTGGCGTACCACACAATCCACGCATTTTTGCCCGCGTTGCTGGCCCCACTACACCGTAGCCCGTAGTATCAGGAGAACCCGAGGAGACAATACTGTGTTTCTTTTGATACCGCCGTACTGCTTGCTCGGTAAGCGGACCATAATATCCGGTGATAAGAGCCTCCGGATAGATTTCAGAATCTGCCCCAAGAATTTTTTGCAATTCCGTAACTTGCCCGCCTGTTTCGGCATCATCCATGCCAAGATAAAAGTTATAGGTGAAACGCGGGCACAAATTAGATGCCGGGGGCACTACCGGAGAGGAAACCGGCTCTCTGTTTAACTGTTCTTGCAATGCCGTAATGTGGGCAAGCAAAGTGGTAATTTGCTGTTGAAGTTGTTCAATGGTGTGCGTGTTGGTGTGATCGGCAGATACAAAGGCAAAAGGCGTTAGTATTACACACGCCAATAAAAATAAAAACGAAATCTTCTTATATATATGTTGCATACGACTTCTTTAAGAATAAGTTGTACCTTAACTCTATCATCGATCAAAATAACATGAAAGATACCTGTTACTAACTAATTGTTCCTTTCATATAAAAATCCTGCTCGGGACGATCGTCGTACTTCCCTTCTAAAATAGCGGCAAAATCACGAATGGTATCTTCTCGTTTTACAAACGCCCCCTTGGTGCCGGTAAAGACTTCCGCCACAAAGAATGGCTGCGACAAAAAGTTCTGAATACGCCGCGCGCGGTTTACGGTACGGCGATCTTCTTCCGAGAGTTCTTCAATGCCCAAAATCGCAATGATATCTTGCAATTCCTTATACCGCTGGAGCGTGCCCTGCACCGCGCGCGCGACATCGTAATGTTCACGCCCCACAATTGCGGGCGAAAGCGCCGTGGAAGTAGACGCCAAAGGATCCACCGCCGGGTAAATGCCAATTTCTGTAAGCGCGCGGGAAAGCACAATAGTAGAATCTAGATGACTAAACGTGGTTGCGGGCGCGGGGTCTGTAATGTCGTCCGCCGGAACATAAATTGCCTGCACGGACGTAATAGAACCGTTTTTTGTAGACGTGATACGTTCCTGCAACTCGCCCATTTCGGTAGCAAGCGTTGGTTGATACCCAACCGCGGATGGCATGCGTCCCAGCAAGGTAGAGACTTCAAGCCCTGCCTGTGAAAAGCGAAAAATATTATCTATGAAAAAAAGTACGTTTTTCTTCTCTTCATCGCGAAAATATTCTGCCATCGTAAGCGCGGAGAGCGCCACGCGCAAACGCGCGCCCGGCACCTCGTTCATTTGCCCGAACACAAGCGCGGTTTTTCCAATAACGCCCGACTCAAGCATTTCATGATATAAATCATTTCCCTCGCGGCTCCGCTCTCCCACGCCTGCAAACACGGATGCACCCCCCGATTCTTCGGCTACGTTTCGGATAAGCTCCTGTAAAAGCACGGTCTTTCCCACACCCGCGCCGCCGAACAACCCCACCTTGCCTCCTTTAATAATAGGCGCCATAAGATCAATAACTTTAATGCCGGTTTGAAAAATCTCGGTCTCGGTGGATTGCTCCGTGAGCGGAGGAGCTGTGCGATGAATAGGCCAGCGTTTTTTGAATAAGACGTCTTTTGTCTCAAGCGTATTTCCTAACACGTCAAACAAATGCCCCAAAACTTCCGACCCTACCGGCACGGTAATTTGTTCACCCGCGTCCACTACTTCCATACCACGCTTGAGACCATCGGTAGAAGCAAGAGAGACCGCGCGCACGCGCCCGGGCTCCAAATGTTTTACAACCTCCAATACAATTTCCCGATCCCCGTCTTTAATGGTAAGCGCGTTAAAAAGCGCGGGCATAGTGCCTTCCTGAAACGCTACATCAACAACAGGACCTATGATTTGAATTATGTTTCCTTTATTCATACATGCTAGATAGTACGTTATGATAATGCTTCCGCGCCTGCGGTAATCTCGGTAAGTTCTTTTGTAATTCCTGCCTGCCGCGATTTATTATATTCCAGCGTCAAATCATCAACGATATCTGACGCGTTATCTGAAGCGTTTTTCATCGCCATACGGCGTGCGGCATGTTCCGACGCGTTTGCTTCTAAAATAATGTGATATACCTGCATTATAATAAGATGCGGCACCAGTTCTCGAAGTACCGCTTCGGGCGACGGTTCAATAATATATTCTTTTTCTGTTGCGCCTGTGTTTGTTTGAAATAAGGCACCATGTCCTTCCGCCGCATACTTCCCTGTTTGAGGAATAATTTCTTCTGCCGTTTCTTTCAATTTTTCAAATGTAACAGGGAACAGTTCCCGCACCACTACATCCTGCTGCATGGCGCTCCGAAAGTTTGTGTAAAATATTAGCACGCGGTCCCATGTTTTCTCAAGGTAACCGGAAATCAGATAATCCGCAAGAGGGCGCACTTCTTCTATGTTTGTGTAATCGCCGAATTTCACAAAACTCTGTTCAATAGTCTCTCCGCGCCGCATTAAATATGAAACTGCTTTCTGCCCCACCGCAATGTACGTAGTCGTTGAAGCATCCATACGTAGCGGTTGAACCGCTACGTATTTTTCAAACGCGCGAAAGACCGCGCTGTTGAACGACCCTGTAAGACCCTTGTCAGACGCGACAACCACGACGGCAGTTTTTTCGATAGGACGTTTTTCCATCAAGGGAGGCATGTAACCGACAGATACGCGCGAAAGATTCGCCAAAAATTCCAACGCCACATATGCGTACGGCCGCGACAACAGCGCCACTTCTTGCGACTTGCGCATTTTGGTTGCCGCCACCAATTCCATGGCTTTTGTTATCTGCCCGATGTTTTTGACACTTCGGAGCCGTTGTTTAATTGTTTGGAGAGATTGCATAACTCTAAACTCTGAAAACTAATTTATGAACCGATAATCTCTGATTTTAATTTTTTTGCCTCTTCCATAAAAAAAGTTCTCCATTCCCGCGGATCGATTTTTATAATCATGCGGGGAAAATCCTGCACACTCTCCGCTTTTATAAACTGTGTGCCAAGTTGCAAGGGATCAATATGCCAATCGAATTTTATCTTTGCTTTCTTCATTAATTCATCAATCACATAGTTTTTTTCACGGCAAATGAGATAAAGATCTATATAATCACGCGCAGTTGTTCTTTGATAGATAGTAAAAAGCTTATTGACAGCGATATCAAGAATACTGTCTACTGATACACTATACTCGATTCTTCCTGTTTCGATGCGTGGAAAAGGATAATACGTAAACTCTGTTTTCAATACCTCATTGCCGAAATGGATAAAAAAGATATTCCTGTTGAAGCTCTGCTGAAAATCGATGCTATTGGCGGACACTTTTTTTTGAATCGTCCGCACTGCCACTTCAAGCGCTCCGACATCGTTTATTTCTTGTTCAGAAAAAAAATCAAGGTCTTCCGAATAGCGATGCTTCAGGTAAAATGCCGCCAAGGGCGTGCCGCCTGTAAGATAAAAACGTTCTGTAAACAAGGGAGACTCGCCAATCGCGGTTAAAAAAGTAATCTGATTCTTAGTGAGAATATCCATCGATATCAAGAGCCAATTCTAAATATCTTTTTCGTGGAGGATCGAGATGAAGCGTATCCCAGTATTTTCGCAATTGAGCCTCGTTGATTTTCTCGCCGTTCAACCCAAAATTAATCAATTGCTCAAGCCGCCACTTTTCGTGCCCTTCCGGGTCCGATATTTCAAACGATTGTTCGTCTACAGACCAATTGTACATGCTCCCATACTAGCATGTTTCGCTTAATTTTTCCAGCTTTTCGCCTTCGTAATCTGCTCGCCTCGCCAAAGCTTCAGCAAGGACGGGTCCGATGTTCCTTACGCTCTTGATGCGTCACCACCAAGGAATCAGTAAAAAAAACAAAGCTAGTATCAGATAAAATCCGATCATAATATTTTCCAATATGTTGTTTTTTTTTGCATTAATCCTTAATTATGGCAATATTTTTTAAGTTTACTATGGAAATTCCGTTCTTCGTTACTGAACCATATCCATGCAACTTAAACTCCAAGACGCCCACCTTTGCTCTAATATGTGCTATAGGTACTTCTACAGGCAGATACTCGTTCCTGCTAGATACATCTCCACGGAATGTAAACAAGAGAGTGTCCTCGAAAGATATGGTTAACCAATCCCCATCTCCCGGTTCTAGAAAATTCATGTCGAACATCAAAAGATCTGCATTTGGATGTATTTGTATATCAGTTCTTATTCCACTCTCATCTCCCGTTTGAAGAGTCGACAATAGTAAATCCCCTTCAACAGAAGCAACTGGTTTTAATGCTTCAGAAGAAGAAAAGCTTCTCCATACTATCTTATTTGAGCTCTGATCCTGTGGTTCAGTAGGTTGCTTTGAATTACTAGTCTCTAGAGGTTTTGTATTTGTTTCATCATCGGCATCTGCCATCATTCCATTATTTTTCTCCTCCATCACATCTTTCATTTGCTCTGCCATGTCAATCGCGGATGTTTCTTCGGTTGTGGGAATAAATTTATCTTTTATCGGCAACTGTATCTTGAAAACGCCGATGCCTAAAATGGCAATAATGCCGACTACAATGAGAATACCTATAAGACCGAATCCTTTTTGCATGGTATGTAATTAGTTTTTAATCTTATCCAATACGAACTCTTTGATGTGTGTTGCAACTTCAAACGCTTTTTGGGCATCTTCCCGGCTAAATTCTATATAATCATCCGCGTAACGCGTTTCTGTATAAAACTGATCCAAAAATACTGCGTCTTCATTTAATTGTTCAAATGAATTATCAATAGCAACGCATGCCTTTAGTAAGTTTTCAATAGCGTGAATCTTACGAACATTCTTTTTGTTATATGCAAGAAACCCTTTGAAATACTTTTCTGCCACTTGTTGCGCGTGAAAACAGATGGTATTTGGCACGCCATGTTCTTTAAGAAGAATTTCAATGGTTCCCATGTCGTCCTCACCACGCAAAAACCAATCATTTACATATTTAGATATCTCGCTCATGCCGCCACAAGCTCAGCCGGTTCATGTAACAAAGAAATATGAAAGCCGGGATTCGTATAAAGCGCCTTTCCATTATGCACAATATCTTCGAGAAAAAGATTCCTGCTTTTATTGATACTCTCTTCTAATTCACGAGGTGTATAGACAAGAACATCTATCGGAACATCGGAAGGATACATCATACTCAAAACATCTCGCTGCCGTTCGATACGTGGCTTGTTACTTTCCATAACAACGAGTAAATCTATATCGCTATCTTCGTGTGGCTTTCCCCAAGCCCAAGAACCAAAGAGAATTATTTTTTCCGGCTGATACTCACGAACGATTTTATCCTTTATTCCATTGATTTTTTCCTCAATAACCGTTTTTTCCATATGAGAATACTATGCTATTTTTATCCCAAAAGAGCAAGTTCCACAACCTTTGTTATCTGCCCGATATTTTTGACACTTCGGAGCCGTTGTTTGATTGTTTGGAGAGATTGCATAAATTTACACGTAACTCCTATAAGGAGATCCTCATAAGAGTGCCGTCTGTATATAAAAGAGCGAAACTTGGAAAATAAATAAATTGATGCCAGCCACTTGCAACCCCATCCCACTTTAGAGCTTCATTTAATCTTGCTCTGAAATCGGAAAAAAGATAATTTCCAAAATTTTCTTTAACTAGACGGCTTGCTGTCTGCCGAACATACCAGCTATAAGTGTCTGTGCCTGCCTTGAATCCAAAATCAGAGTCTTTGGGTCGATTTGTTTCTATAAATGAGTCACTTTTTTTATCCCATACATACCACTTACCACTTGCAAAAGCTTCAGGCACAATATGGAATCCCAACCCCCGGGTACCTGGAAATTCTATGTATTCAGTCGTTGTATACACATGCGTGCCGTCGGTCAAAAATTGCCCCAAACCCTCACTACTATTGTGTTTTATAGAATAGAGTTTCATATTTTTTATATCAAACCGATACACGCCTAAAATACTTGGCTCAGAATACATTTCTCCTGATTCAGCAGCACCTATAAAGAAGTTTCCTTGGAAATAAACGGCATCAAATTGTTGAAATGCTTCTCTTTTGGGCAACTCGGGTATCTGTATGAGCTGGAAAGAAAATGTATTTGTATCAAGAAGGTACAAATCTCTACCTACCGCAAGTAATGCCGTATGATCATTATCCCCTGCAAGAACAAGAACTTGCTGTTCTGAAGACCACGCATTGGGAACCGCGAGAAAACCGGGTGCTTCAGTTCGTGCCCTCCCACCCAACCATTTTTCAGAAGGATCAGATAACATGAACTTAACAAGATTATTTCCTGCAACAGAAGGTACATCGGTAACGTCATCAGTACCAACCGCCTGACTATTTTTCTCCTCCATTACGTCTTTCATCTGCTCTGCCATGTCAATCGCAGATTTTTCTTCGTTCGTCGGAGTAAATTTATCTTTTATCGGCAACTGTATCTTGAAAACACCGATGCCTAAAATAGCGATAATACCGACTACAATGAGTATTCCGATAAGACCGAATCCTTTTTGCATGGTATATTTTTGCATGTGTTTATATTACCTTTGATAGAATAATTTTATTCATCTGAGGATACGGTAAAAATTGTCTTTTGCACATCGCGGGCATGCGGCGTATTACTACCAAGAAGCGCGCTTTGACGCATCGCTTCTTCAAAAATAACTGTATGGGTATCAAAAATGCCTTCTCGCCCAAGTACACGCGGAGCATTCTCACTGTTGAGAAATGCAACAGGTAATCGGAAAGCGTATGATCCCATTTTTACTGGAATTTCGTGACGCCAAGCGCGAATGCTCTTCCCATCTATGCCAAATATACGCAAGAGCTTTCCTTTTGTAAGATCAATACCAAGAAGAGGCGCAATATTCTTCGGCAGTGCAGAAATGGTCGCCCCGGAATCAATCAACATCATTACAGGCAATTCTTCCTTTTGCGCGGTATGTAAGACAACCCTCGCCGCGGGGAAAATTGCGATCTGTCCCGATACTTCCATTGTTATCCCATATGGAAATCGAATGGAGTTAGACATGGTAAATGACCATTAAACTCTCCGGGACACGCAGAAATGTTACCTCCCGAAGCGGTTGCGCCGGCATTTTTTTCTTTAGAATTTTTATGACATCAGGAAGTGATTTGCCCGCAAAAATAACTTTACCATTCAAAATGGCGACCTCTTTACCGCCATACTTTTTTATGTCTATAGTGGGAATCTTTAATTTCATATTCATATCATCATCTCTTACTCCTAAAGAGATTATTCTTCGCTTTTCCTATGTCTGTTTCACTAATCTGCACCCTTTTCCCAATGCCCTTAAGCGAAACAGGAGCTGTCGAAAATTGTTTTGATCCTTTTTTCAATTTCAAAAGTTCCTTTTCTAACCCCCCCCAATTTTTCCACATATGTAGTTGTAGAATTTGCCATTGTAGTCATAAGCCCATAGTATGCTTTTCTCACATAGTTTTCAAGTATCACTACCAATTCCATGGCTTTTGTTATCTGCCCAATATTTTTGACACTTCGGAGCCGATGTTTAATTGTTTGAAGGGATTGCATAATATTTGATTGTTAGGTACTGAAATCTAGAAACTAGAAATTAGTTGATGAACTTGAAAGTAGAGAGGATAGTTTGTATCAGCCTTTCCTGCTCTGGATATTCTAAAAAACCCTGATGAGCTCTTATTGCTTCGTGACGCGCAGATGAACTATGGGCAAAGTAAATAAAACCGTTATTGTTCGGCTCTTCTAGATAGTAATTTGTAAGAATATCATATTCGTCATAATTAATTTTAGAAGTCTTAAATATATTTGATCCAATAGCTAAATCACTTAATGGAGCTGATGTTCCACTCATCGGCCTCTTTGTATGTGGCATTATTACCATACGTAAATTATAAATCTTAGCCGCATCTTTATTTATTCTATAAACAGGACTTGCTGTGTCATAAACTATATAATTTGACACGGCGATAAAAGACGAGCCGTCTTCCAAAACAAACCCCGCGGGATACCTCACCTCAAACCCATACTTCTCATTCCGATATGTTTTCCAGTTTTGTATTTTATCCTGATTATTTGTAGCAAATTCTAATCTTACATCATTCCATGGGGTATGATTATACCGATAGATTAAATAACCAAGAAAGCTTACAGCTACGACAACAATGACGCAAGATACAATAAAAATAACACGCAAATATTTATTCATAACACATTTTAGTCCCACAATTCCACATTCTAGATCTATGGAAATCTATAAGAATCAATAAATTTCTGAATCACTTCTTTGAGTGTTTTCTCAATCTCTTCATCAATTGCTTTCTTTTCCCGCAGAGGAGCAAGTAAATCCGCTTCGTGGAATTTTTCGAGATATTCCGTAAACTCCGCTTCAAATTTTTGAATATCTTCAGGTTTTATGTCTTTAAGGTATCCATTGATAGCCGCATAAAACAACACTACCTGGCGCTCAAACGGAACCGGTGATAAATCGGATTGTTTCAAAAGCTCGGTCATAACACGGCCTTCTTGAATGCGTTTTTTTGTCTCATCATCCACATCCGACGCAAACTGCACAAACGACTGCAATTCACGAAACTGCGCGAGGGTAAGACGGAGCTTACCCGCAACTTTTTTCATGGCTTTAGTCTGTGCGGTAGACCCCACGCGCGAAACCGAAAGCCCCGCGTTGATTGCCGGGCGCATGCCTTTGTTGAATAAATCCGCCTCCAAATAAATTTGCCCGTCGGTTATAGAAATTACATTTGTGGGCACATATGCCGTAACATCACCCAGTTGCGTTTCAATAATAGGAAGCGCAGTTAGAGAACCACCGCCCTTTTCTTTGGAAAGCTTTGCCGAACGCTCCAACAACCGCGAATGCAAATAAAATACGTCCCCGGGATACGCCTCGCGCCCCGGCGGCCGGCGCAAGAGCAATGAAATTTGGCGATAGGCTGATGCGTGTTTTGAAAGATCGTCATAAATAACCACCGCGTCTTTTCCGTTATTGCGAAAATATTCTCCGATTGCGCACCCCGCAAACGGCGCTAAGTACCAAAACGCCGCGCTCGAAGACGCGGGAGCCGAAACCACAACCGTATACCCCATGGCGCCCTGTTCTTTCAACGTTTCCACCATGCGGGCAACTTTGGATTCTTTCTGCCCAATAGCCACGTAAATACAAACGGGCGGTTCCCCCTCTTCTTTTTGCTGGTTTACAATAACATCAAGCGCGATGGCGGTTTTGCCGGTTTGACGATCGCCAATGATAAGTTCGCGCTGACCGCGGCCAATAGGGATCATAGCATCAATGGCTTTGATGCCCGTGTGCAGAGGCGTATTTACCGACTCGCGATCCACCACGGACGGCGCTTGCTCCTCCAAAAACATTCGCTGTCTCAAAGATGTGTCTGATTTCCCTGAAAAAAGCGGCCCCTTTCCATCCATGGGGTTTCCCAATGGATCAACCACGCGCCCCAAAATTTCGGGTCCCACTTCAACCGAAAGGATTGTGCCCGTAGTTCGCACCGCATCTCCGCTTTGAATGCCTTTGTACTCACCGAGCACCAACGCGCCGATGGTTTCTTCGCCCAAGTTTAACGCAAGCGCCATGCGTTCGCTGCCTTCACGCGCTTCTACGCGCAACAGCTCCTGACTTACAGCGTTTCGTAATCCGGATACTTTTAAAATACCGTCTCCCACTTCGATAACTTCACCTGCATCTTCCCATTTCGACTCATCATGAAAGTCTGCTATTTCGCGTTTTAATTTTTCTATAAGTTCGTAAGACATCACAATAAATTATGCAACTTCCTCTTCAGCGACCCATCAAATTCGCGCTCCCCATCGACAATTATTCTCATTCCCGCGATGAGATCAGGGCGTATCTGTTCTTCTATATAATCTTTTTTGGAAAATACTTCCCCAATTTTTTTACGTTGGGTGTCCGTAAGGGGACGGGCTGTTTCTACTGTAACCCATGTTCCCTTGCGGTGATGCACTAATTCCTTCGAAACCTGCATGGCAATACGCGGCCATTGAGCCCCCTGCCCGTGACGCAACACTGCACGAGACAGATTGCGGACCAACTCTTCTTCGGACGCGCCTTCGCTTAGCGCTTTCCGAAATGCTTCGGCGTAAAGAAAAGGAGAAACAGATATCATGCGTGTTTCATTACACCCGTAAGAGCTTTTTCGATAAGAGAATCATCAACACGTTCCGGATCCATTTCCACAACGCGCGCCACCGCCGTTCGAACCAACGTCCGCGCTTCCCGCTCAAATTCAGCCCGTAGTTTCTCCTGTTCGGTATCAATGGTTCTGCGTGCTTCCTGCATTAACACTTCTCCTTTCCTCCGAGAGCTTTCAAGCAACACCCCCTCGCGTTCTTTTGCCTTTACTTCCGCATCGCCCAACAATGACATTGCTTCAGCTTCGGCTTCACGCAAACGATCACGCACCATTTCTTTAACATTTTGCAACCGCAAATCCGCCTCTTTTGCTTTTGCAATGCCCTGTTCCACGCGTTCTTTCCGTTCGCGCAACAGTACCGAAATTGGCTTATACACGAACACGCGCAACACCACGAGCACCAAAAGAAAATTAACCACTTGGCTTGCCAAGAGCCGCCAATCAATGCCAAATTGTTTGATGAATGCTTCCACCTATTACACAAATTTTATTATAAGCGCTATCACCAACGCGTAAATTGCGATGGCTTCGGCAAACGCGATAGCAAGTATCATTGCCGTTTGAATTTTGGGTGCTGCTTCCGGATTGCGCCCAATTGCTTCCGCTCCTTTTGAACCTATCAATCCTATGGCAATGGCAGGCCCCACCGCGCCTACCCCAATTGCAATAGCGGCTGCCAATAATTTTACTGCTTCTGGTTCCATGCTGTTATAGTGATTTTATGTTTTATAAATACGTCGACCGAAATTATTCATGCTCCGATGCATGTTGCGTTGTTGCTATGGCAATAAACACAAGAGCGAGCATACTAAACACAAACGCTTGGATAAACCCGACAAATAGCTCAAGAATAAAAAAGGGGACAGGCGCTCCGAACGGCACCAAAAACGCGATGACCACCAACAGTACCTCCCCCGCAAAGACATTCCCGAACAAACGAAAGGCGAACGAAATCATCTTAGCAATTTCTGAAATAAATTCAAGGATACCCACAAAAAAATGAATAGGGCCTGAAAAGTCCAAAAACTTGGACGCATATTTCCATGCGCCAATCGACATAATACCAAATACATTTATTGCTACAACCGTAAGAATGGCGAGCGCAAGGGTAAAGTTAAGATCACTCGCGGGAGACCGCAACAACGGCGTAAAAGAGTGGCCATGACCTGTTTCTTCCACAAGACCCAGCGATCCGACACCGGGAAGAATGCCAAGCCAGTTGGAAACAAGAATAAACACGAAAATAGTAACCACAAAGGGAAGATAGTGCTCCGATTTTTTCCGGCTATCAAGGACGGAATCCATCAAACCAACAAATTCTTCATACGCAAACTCGACAATTCCCTGTGCCGCACCCGGCACTTCAGCGTACATTCGTCTAAGCACATAACTGCCGAGAGCAATAATGCCTACAGCAAGGACTGAAGCAAAAAGCGTATTGGTAAACGGATAAGTACCTATAAAAAAAAGAGGCTCCGCGTTAAGAAATATCTCGTGCATTACCGTTCTTTTATATCATGATTTTTCTTCCTCTGCAAGCAGTTTTTTCTTTAACATGCTTCCCCTATTATACCCTCCCATTGTTCCGTCCGAACGTACCACACGATGGCATGGAATCGCAGGATCATAGTTTGTGTTGAGAACATTTCCTACTGCCCGCCACGCAAACGGTTTTCCCACGCGCAGAGCAACCTCTTTATACGTAAGAGTGGTACCGGAAGGAATGCGCCGCACAACCTGAAACACGTGTTGTTTGAATGTGTCCAAATATGTTAATCGTTTAAATCTTCTTTCAATTCTTCTTCAACCTTGTCAATTTGGTTTTTTGAAAGATGGTGATGGCTTGGGTGTTCACGTAAGTATTTTACCAAGTTCTCCGTTTCATGTTTCGTCATGGATTTTCCGCCAAAAGCCCCGTCTGTATCAAAATGACCGCTTGTGGCATTGCGTAAATCTTTAATATCCGTATCACTTAAACCATTTCGCCGAAGCGTGGAAAGAGCTTTACCAAATTCATCTCGAGATATGTTTGCCATATGAACATTATATTACTTCTTAATTAAAACTTGCAAATCCTGCAATACTTCTTCCGCGTGTTGTTCTGGTTTTACTTTTTCGTAGATTTTTGCAATTTTTCCTTTCGGGTCTATGAGAAACGAAGTCCGCAAAATACCCATATACTCCCGCCCCATAAACTTTTTCTTTGCCCACACGCCATATTTTTTTATAATATCCTTATTTTCATCTGACAGCAATACAAACGGAAGGGTGTATTTTTCAGCAAATTTTTTGTGTTTCGCCACGGAATCCGCGCTCACGCCAAACACCACCGCGCTCATTTTTTTGAATTGAGGAAACGCGTCCCGCACCCCGCACGCTTCTTTGGTGCACCCGGGCGTATCATCCTTTGGATAAAAATATAAAAGCACCCACATGCCTTTGTAATCCGAAAGAGTATGAATTTTCTCATTTTGATCCGGAAGAGTAAACGCGGGCGCCATATCTCCTAGTTTCAGTTTCATACTGTATAGTATAACTCCGCCGCAGAAAAAATAAAAGGCGAGATTACACTCGCCTGTTTCTGGGAATAGTAGCCTTGATGCGGATACCCCGCATTGGTTGTTTTAGTTTTGCAAACAAACAGATATATAAATAATTCCGTTGGTCGCCCGTAAACGAACTCCATAGCCATTTTTCTCGTTTTGTTATCGTGCGTTCACCTGCTTTTGTATCGAGCTTATGAAGCAATTCATGAAGGAAAATTTTACCAACATCATGCAATCTGCCATCATATCTTCCCATTGGGTTGAGAAACAGAACTTTCTCATCCCACATGTACATACCCAACAATAACTCTCTACCTCGTGTACTATGACGCGGAACAAGAGGATCACGCAGACGTTCTTTGAATTCTACACGCTCAATAGGTGTGCGCCAATACATTCTCTGAACCTTTCTAAAATACGCATCTACTCTCTTTTTTTCGCTCCACTCACCATGAAATGGAATACTACAAACCACAACTGACATAAAAATCCTCCTTTCCAATTATGTTCTTTTTCATCATAAATCCTCAACAATAAAAAATCCATATAAAAAACACGCGTGATTACTTCGCGCGTGTTTTTTATATTTTACAGGCTTGGCAATGGTTCTATAAGAACCTTCGCGGTTCCTGCCTTCTGATAACCAAGAACTTTTGCCGCCTGCTTTGAGAGATCAATTCCTCGTTCGTATTTTTCAAAATTACCACGATCTGTGATACGGAGTTCGATAGACACACCATTTTCGACATTTGTTACGCGAACCTTCATGCCTAACGGCAAATACATATGCGCGGCAACGAGATCGTTTTGGTCGAAAATCTGCGTGTTCGCCATTGCTTTTCCATGAAATCCCGGACCATACCAGGATGCTTCCACCAACTGCGACTCCCACTCAAGATTATAAAGCGTAAGTTCCGCGCCGGGTTTTAAGTGATAGTCAGGAGACGTAAGATTATTCCACTCAATAATTTGCTGCGGCTTTATCCACACACCATCACGCTTCATGTCACGGGCAATGGTATGCACCGTATCACCTTCGCGGACTGTGTATGGAATTTCCCCTGTTACCCGATAATGTTCGCCGAGACCTTTCGGGGAATAATCACGTTGCTCCTCTACGGCTGAAATTACACTTGTAATCTCTTTGACAAAGTTATTCACATCCGCCCCACCTTCTCCATTCAGACCACCGCCAAACATAGAGAACAGTGATGAAGCGGTAAAAAACCCTGCCGCAAGGCCTTTTGAAAGCTTTTCTACGGTTCCTTCCGCATAAGCCATAAAAGCCCTTATAAATAAGTGTTTTTTAGACATAATCGCCAATTTGGGATCAATCCGCAAACTGCCGGACGAACCTACTCTTGACAAGAAAGCATTATATATGAGTTATATATAAAAGTCAATAGCTGGTATTTTCATGTCATGATACACTCAAAGTATGTCAGAATCACCTCGTGTAACAGTGGTTGTCCCCACTTACAATGAAAAAGACTCCCTTCCGGAGCTTATAAAGCGGATTTTTGCGCTTCCGGTTAAAAACCTCGACGTGCTTGTAGTTGACGATAATTCGCCCGACGGCACCGGCGCGCTCGCAGACTCTCTTTCAAAAAAATATCCCCTCCGCGTAATCCACCGAAAAGAAAAACAAGGGCTTGGCAAAGCATACATGCACGCGTTTGGTGAAATCCTCGGGCTTCCCTCAGACGAGCGTCCCGAGCTCATTATGCAAATGGATGCGGATCTTTCGCATAACCCTTCCGACATTCCGCGCTTTCTTGAACGCGTACAAACATGCGACGTGGTGCTTGGCTCCCGCTATGTTCCGGGCGGCAGCATTAAAAACTGGGATATAGTTCGACGTCTGGTCAGCCGTCTTGGCAATATATACGCATCACTTATTCTCGGCTTGCCACATCGCGATCTTACAGGCGGATATAAATGCTTCCGCGTAGAAGTTCTGCAGGCGATGGACATAACCGCGGTAAGTTCAATCGGCTACAATTTTCAAATCGAAATGACCTATCTTGCGCAGAAAAAGGGCTTTCGTATATGCGAAATCCCTATTTTTTTTACGGAACGCAAAGCGGGAACATCTAAGTTTAACGCGGGAATTATTCTAGAAAGTTTTTGGAAAGTACTTATGTTGAGGTTTAAGAAACAACCGAAATAAGGTAGGAATAATGAAAAAAAATTCTTGGCTTCTCCCAGTAATACTATTGACCGCTAGTGTACTTCGTTTATGGTCACTCGGTAGCGGTGATACGCTTTCCGATGAAGTACTATACTCATTCCGCGCCATCGGCATGCTCGATTTTGATGAAGCGGCAGAACAAACAACGCCCCTTGAATGGTTCGACCCACACATACCCTCATGGACAAAATTTTCTTTTCACGACCACCCGCCATTTGTATTTGCCGTACAACATATATCCATGCGCATGTTCGGAGAAACGCCGTTCGCATTTCGTCTGCCATCGGCACTTTTAGGAATTGCCTCCCTATACTTGCTGTATCGAATAGGATCTTTATTGTATGGAGAACGCGCGGGACTTCTTGCGGCGGCTCTCATGGGCGTAACAACAAACCATGTCGCAATCTCACGCCTCGGTTTACAGGAATCATACGTAATCTTTTTTATTCTTCTTGCCACCTATTTTTTTCTAAAAGCCGAAAAACAAAAAAAGTATTATATTCTCGTAGGCATCGTACTGGGATTCGCAATGCTTACTAAATACACGAGCGGAATTCTTATCCCTGTGTTTCTGACATATATGCTCCTCTTTCGGAGAAATGATTTTTTTTCACGTTTTGTGTACATAGGCGTACTGTGCGCTTTTCTTCTTTTTTCACCCGTTTTCTATTACAATTTTAGACTCTATCAAGCAGTCGGGCATTTTGATTTCCAACTTTCTTATATACTAGGACAAAACCCGGAAGTGTGGAGTGTGCAACCCGGCAAAGAAGAGTTTCCCACACTCGTGAGCCGTGCAAGAGCATTCTTTCCAAACATAATGCATTTTAATTCATGGCTCTTCTTGTCTCTTGTCACAATCAGTATTGGCGCATGTGTTATTTCTCTCAAAAAGAATATGAAAGAAGTAGCACGAATGCATGCTTTTCTTTTCATAACACTCATCTGGCTTCTTTTTCTTATCATTGGCATCATTGGTCCCTCTCTGCGATTCTTGGCAATGCTTACACCATTTATGATACTTGTGACAGTCAGTGTATTACAGATACTAGCGGAGGCGAAACCTCCGAATTATACTTATATTCGGAGGTTTCGCCTCCGATATATTATTGGAATATTACTTCTGTTTGAAATCCTCTACTCTGCCAACTCTCAATTGCTTCCGTACCCCAAAGGTCCGGAGTTTTGGGCATGGTCCCCCGTGCGCTATGAAAATTATCATCGGGGGTATGAAGAACTTGATTTGTGGATGCGTAAACAAACAGATGACCGCATGCCCGCGCTCGCGTTCGAACCTACATATAATTTCATAGGAGAAATCCATAAACAATCACTCGCCACCGACGAACGCGCTGGTAAAAAACCCCTCTCAACACTTTTTGTATATGATAAAAACATAAACAGCATTGCCCAGCTCTGGATACTGGACCGCCTGCAAGTGTACCATGCCTGGCCCATCATACCCGCTGACACCTACATAAAATTTCTAAATGAAAAAGGGGCAGATTATTTTAAAAAAGCTGGATTCGCTGAAATATATTATATCTTTCCGACAGAAAACGTTCCGTGGAAAAAGGAACAATACCTCACCAACATTGGCATGAAGTTAGAACAAACCTTGACGAAAAGTGGTCTTGTACTATACACTGTACTTGAAAACAAACGCTCCGAACCCGTGTTTCGAATTTATAAGATGGAGATATAAATGCTTATTCCCGTAAGGATCGTTATCAAGGTTTTTTTGAAAGAATATCAAAAAACAACGCAATACACCTTTTACAAGGACACAGAATTACCATCAGCCATCCTGCATCTAGACAAACACCATACCGTGCGGCTGAACATAGGAGATATGTTCCATGATTTTGCGTTGCATAGAGAAAAACTCCCCCTTTGTTTGGAAAATAGAGCGCGCGTCGTTGTATATTTAGATACAATTTGCGATACAGATGGAATTCTGTTCGAGAGATTCAGCCAGCATTGGAGCCTTACTGAAGATTCCTCCAACGCGGAAGATTTTACAAAAACACCCGAACTGCCGAAGGTAAAACGAGCGTACAGGAAAAAAGCTAACGTGGAACCGCAACCAGCCTAAGTAAATCTCCATAGCGCGCGGAGTAATATTTGTAGCATATGAATAGTTAAAAACCGAAACAGAAACGGGACCGCAGGCGCTAAGAAATTAGCGCTCTTTTTTTTCGTACGTCCCCATAATCTTTGCGTCTGCCACTATATGCCCTTCCATTGCTTCTATTACGTCCTTCGCGCCCGATGCTAAAGGAATGCTCAACATCGTATCGAGCGCGTAGAGTTTGAAAAAGTAGCGGTGCACGCCACTTGGTGGGCATGGACCGTGATAAGAATGAGCGCGATTTGTTTTTCCTTGGGCGGCGCCTTCGGGCACCGACCCCTCCGTAATTTCGCGCGTGTCAGGACGGATATTCCAAACCACCCAGTGCACCCACGTGCCGCCAGGCGCGTCAGGGTCATCCACAATTAACACCAAACTTTTCGCGTTCTGGTCTACATCACTTATGGAAAGGGGTGGGTTTATTCCACGCGTTAGCGGATTCGCATCACAGGTATATTTTTTTGGGATGGGATCAGTATTTTTAAATGCGGAACTTAGTATATGCATGGTTTTTATAATACTTTGAATTACGAAACACATTCTCATCTGATGACCGCCCCGCGAATTGATAGCGAGTCGAACGAGATATGTTAAAAAATGAAGGTACTTGCGTGTGCAAATTGAGGGGAGGTCATCAGATGAGGGTATGTATGTATAGACAATCAAAAATCCTCAACTATTTTTAAAAGCAAGCGCACAGGCACGCCAACGGCTCCTTTTGCTAAATACTCCCCTTCAATACTTGTCATACGCGGCGCCATATCAATATGTACCCACGGACATGCTAAATCTTTTGCAAAAGCGTGCAAAAACTTCGCGGCAGTAATGGCTCCTCCGTAACGAGTTTTGCCTACGTTCGCAATATCGCCAAACGTTCCTTTTATCTCTTCATCATATTCTTCCCATAAAGGCAACGGCCATACATAATCCCCTGATTCTTCACCCCATACACGGAGCTTATGCTCCAAGGTTTCATCCTCGGTAAAAATTGCAGAACACCGCTGTCCCAACGCCGCCATAGCAGCACCCGTAAGAGTCGCTACATCCACCACGAGTCTTGGTTTATAGCGTTTTGCGTATGTAATGGCATCAGCAAGAATAATGCGCCCTTCCGCATCCGTATTCAAAACTTCAATAGTACGGCCGGAAAGCGATTGTAACACATCTCCCGGATGATAACTTGAACCCGATGGCATGTTTTCGACTGCCGGCACGAGCCCGATAATATTTCGTTTAATACCGAGCCGCGCCGCAAGCGCAACGGCATGAATTACCGCCGCACCCCCCGACATATCCATATGCATTTCATAAATAGCATCAGATGGTTTTAAATTGAGACCACCCGTATCAAACGTAACACCTTTTCCTACCATTACTACCGGCTTTTCATTTGACGTCCCTCCACGGTATTCAAGAATAATAAACTGCGGTTTTTCGTCCGATCCGCAAGATACCCCGAGAATACCGCCCATGCCAACTTTTTTTATTTCGCGCTCACCCAGAACCGTGATTTTCACAGGCAACCCGCGCACTGCATTACGCGCGGCACCAGCAAGGAGAGCGGGCGTCATATCGCCACCCGGCGTATTTGCGAGCGAACGGCATGCGTTTATTTCTTTTGCAATTACCTGCCCGCGCAAAAATGCTTTTTGGACAGTTTTTGTTTTGCATCCTGTCACAAATACATCCCGAAGAAACTTCCAGCCTTCTTTCGGTTCCGACTTGTATACAACGAACTCAAAATTCGCGAGCTCCATATGCGTGGAAATCAACTCCGCTAACTCTTCTTCTTTCAAATGAAGATGGGAATCCCCCAACTGGCGGAATAAATCTGCAACGTCTATATGCACGCGTTCTATATGGTGCGCTTTTACAACACTTACAATTTTGCGCGCCAATAACACCAGCTTGCGCCGCGTAATATCTTTCATTTCGCCGCCCGCGCCAACCTCAAGCACACCCAAACCGTCTTCGCGAATAAGCAAAGATTCTTTTGCGTGCGCTAACCGAATGCGTGCGACATCCGGATCAAGCGCTTTTTTTGCGCCGGTTTCGAAATGAAATGTTATGGGTTTCAACATAATTATAATTATTCCTTTCTTGCGTTTTCCGATACCGAAATGATGAAGGCGTCCGATAGGCGGTACGCCCCTGCCGATTACCAAGTTTTGCGTAATTTTTCATCCCGTTAATACCGCGCAGGAACAGGTACCGGCTTCTCTAATCCTTTCTGTGGCGGATAGAGTTCCGGATCAATCGTACGCTCAAAACAAGTACGCCCCGTGCCATGGGTCCAACGCCCATCAAACTTAATACTTGGATTAACTGGTATATAGGGTACTGCATATTCATTAACGTCACCATCATTACTTGGAAGAGAAAAATCCGCACACAGTTCAAAAGTCAGACCCCCTTTTACGACATATGAATATACTGCGCCTGATTCCGGATCCGGATCCATTGGCACCTGAAAACCGCCTATCGGATCATTCAAATCGGAAAGCGTAGCAGGTAATTTTTCTTTTTGCTGCCAATAATTTACTATCTGCCATTGAATAGATTGCAAATCGTTCACGCGTTGCTGGTCAAATTGCCGCAAGCGTTCTGTCTTTGGTGAACCCACAAAGAAAAATGAAATACCAACAATACCGGCCACAATGGCTATAACCGCCCACCCGAACAACTCCATGCCCGCGGGCTTGGTATCTTTCATGTCCCAGTAGTAGTACCAAAACACAGCACTCGCCACCAAAAACACAGAAAGAATTTTCAAAAGAAACCGCGTGGTAAGTTCTCCGTTAAGAAAACTGTTCACGAGTGCCACAAGATCTCCCATGATAATGAGTCCGGCGACAAACAAAGTAAAATACGTGAGCCATTTCCGGATGCGTATTTCTTTACGTTCCGGTTCTTTCGCGTAAGTCCGCGCCAAAAAACTCATCACCCACAAGTATACAGGAAAGACAATAACAAGCGATGAGACCCCAAAACGGATTGCAGACCGCGCGCCCTCTGCGCTTCCATAAGAAAGCGGATCTGGAATCTGAAGGTTCACAAACTGAAACAAGAGTGTCAACACACCTGCCACGCTTCCATAGAGTGTCACAATGGCCAACAATTGCAAAAAAATGTCCTTAGGAGATGGTTTATGTGATGCTTCTACCATGCTCATCATTCTACCACAAAACCTATTTTTTGCTAGTTTTCTTAAACTTCAAAAAATCTTTCACTTTAAACGTAAACCCAGCGGCGGCTGCGTGTCCGCCGCCGCCATAGCGCTCGGCAAGTTTTGCCACGTTCACCGCCTTGCCATCTGAACGTAAGGAAACAACAACCTTACCTTCCCGCCACGACCAAATCAAAGCAACCGGTGTACCATGCTTTACAATGGAATGGCCAATTTCTGAAACATAAAATGGTGAATTCACCATCAATGCTTTATGCCCTTCAAAGGTAACATCTTCTCCAAACCCAATAAGCCGCCCTATGCGTCTATCCCGCGAACGAAGCAATGTTGTTCCTTCTTCGATATATTTCTTTTCCTTTCCTTGTTCAAAGTCACGAACAAGTTTGTCCCACGTTTTAAAATTCATGTCATACAATGAAAGAGCCTCGGCAATTTCACGCGTGTGCCGCAATCGGAATTTCCAAATATCATAATCTTCCACATGCCGCAACAAGCGCGGCACGGGTTTTCCCGGATGGAAAAATTTCCAACTCAGCACCGCGCCCGAATGCGCCATGTCAAACAACTTGCTGTCTGCCAGAGACGCGGCTTCTTTGTTTGTTTCGTGATGATCAATGACCGTAAGCGAGTTTACCCGCTCGCGAATCCGCGGCACCACATCTAGCGAAAAAGAATAATCAAGGGTAAATAAATCAGTATGTACGGCTTTTAAGGGAAGTTCGCAATTATTAGGAGGAACCGCGAAATAAAAAGCCTCGTCCTTGAATTTTCTCCATGCCGCCCACGCGGCGCCAAACCCATCGGTACAATCAGCATGATACAACACCGCGATTCGTTTTGTAGAATTTTTTCCGCGTGACATAGATAATAATGGAATTACTCGCCATCGGCGCTTGCAATTGTGTTAAAAGAAACAGAAATCATATTCCCCGCCGCATCTTTCACAGGCTCGTCTGTTTTGTGATCAAACTGTTTGTCTCCATTTGAATCGGAAAAAAGTTCGGCTTTATACCGCTCTCCGCCAACCATATCCCGTAATAACGGCACAAGCATATTCTCATGCACACCGCCCGGAAACCACCCCGCGCCTAAAATATTGCCCGCCGCGCCATCATCATTTGTTTCCCGCACCACAACCCACCGCGCCTCGGAAAAATCAGCCTTCTGTACCAAAACCGAAGCGCCTGCACGCTGATTTTCCACTACAACCATATCTGTTCCGGATGATGGCATCATTCCTGCCGCCACATTGGTCTCAGTTCCTTTGCCCGCAGATTCCTTGTTAAATGGAAGCGGTGCGAGCGTCGGATTCATCGCTGAATCTTTACTTGAATCCTTATTTGTGTCTCCCGTAAAAAGAGAAGCCACGCCAAATCCAATAAAAAACGAAGCGATAGCAACAATAATTAAATCCTTGTTTTCGTTAAGTCGTTGTAACATACTTTTATTTGTTAGATCTTATAAGAGGCTTCCCCCTCTGAAAATCAACCTTTCTATGCCATCATATACTCATTATCCATGAATGAGCAAAAACGTCAAAATTTTCAAAAAATCGTCTGGCAATGGTATCGCCTACATACCCCTGCTTTACCTTGGCGCAACACAAAAAACCCCTATCATATCTTCGTGTCGGAAGTCATGCTCCAGCAAACACAAATCCCGCGGGTGCTTGTAAAATATCCAGAATTTCTAAAAATCTTTCCAACCATCAAAGCACTTGCAAAAGCTCCCCTGCGGCGCGTCCTTTCTGTCTGGCATGGTATGGGTTACAATCGGCGCGGACTCTATCTTTTACAATCAGCTCAATACATTATGGAAAAATATGCCGGAACAATTCCAAAAGACATAGATACGCTTAAGGCACTCCCGGGCATCGGGCACTATTCCGCGCGCGCCATTGCGTGCTTTGCATACGGCGTCTGCGAACCGTTTATTGAAACAAATATCCGCCGTGTCATCATTCATGAATTTTTCCCGAAGAAAAAACAAGTTGACGACAAAGATGTTTTAAAAGTCTTGACCGCAGTAGAACCCGCACAGAAAACCCAAGAATGGTATTGGGCGCTTATGGATTACGGGCGAGAAGCATTGAGACATACACCGAACGCGAATCGAAAGAGTAAACACTACGCGAAACAATCCCGGTTTGAAAGCTCACCGCGCTACGTTCGCGCAAAGATAATTTCTTACTTATTGGAAAACAAAAAAGCGACGGTGGAAGAACTCCGCGCATCGCTTAGAACAGACGGGCACCTGAAACATCTTTCCCTGCAAGCTGTGAAAAACATCCTTGCGGGATTAGAGAAAGAAAAACTTGTCACAAAGACAGAATTATTTTTTGGGATCGCTTGATTTGCTCCCACACTCTATATCCATGTTTGGTTTTTTGCGGACGTGCCACGTCGTTAAATCAATACAACCACGAAGACCGGGACGACGCGACATGAGATTTGCCACATCCTTCTGCCTATTCGCCTCCTCCTCCGTATACAGACTATCCAACCACACGAGCCCACTATTTGAGGCCGTGTAACCAATCTGCCATCCCTTTTCCTCGTCAGGCATTTTTCTACTCCTTTTTGGGCAAAATTCTATCCGAAGACATTGTACTATAGAAATAAAACTATATCAATAGCTATCCAACTTTTTTCTCTTGCCATTTCTGCCATGTTACCAAAAGCGGGCTTGCGATAAAAATAGAGCTGTAAGTACCGGCAATTGTGCCAACTAAAAGCGCCAATGAAAAATATTTGGTAGATTCGCCTCCCAAGAAAAATAAAGTCAGGAGCACTAAGATAAGCGTAAGAGAAGTATTTATAGATCGCACTATCGTCTCGTGAATGCTCACATGTACGGTTTCTGCAAAATTTGTGGCGCTATGCTTTCGCAAATTTTCGCGAACGCGGTCAAACACTACAATGGTATCATGCACGGAAAATCCAAGAATGGTAAGAAGCGCGCTGATAAAGAGCGCGTTTATTTCCACCCCATGAAACCTGCCCAAATACACAAACAGACCCGTCGGAATTGCCACGTCATGAATAAGCGCGATAATCGCGACCACCCCATATTTCCACGATGAAATGGGGTGCGAGACATGCCGAAACGCAACCGCAATATAGGCAATAATCATTACTAAAACTAAGACAAGCGCCCAGACAGCTTTTCGTTTAAGCTCGCTCCCAATAACAGGACCAACAGATACAAAACGTTTCTCTAGCACCATTGAATCCAAGCCGCGCAAAGCTCCCAAAACCTGCTGATGCGTTTCTTCATCCAAGTCACGCATGCGAAGAATTATACCCTTTTGGCCTGTTTGCTGAATTTGCACGTCTCCTAATTCAAACATGGCGAGATGACTGTCTATCGCCTCCTGAGAAGGCGCGGAACCAGAAAACTCAAGTTCCATCAATGATCCGCCCGTAAAATCAATACCCAACGGTAGACCCCAGACAGCCAACATAACACCGCTTGTAAGAACAAGCGCGCCTGATATCATATAAAAAACCTTTCGTAATGCAACAAAATCCATAATGTTATGCTCCAAAAAGAAAACGGGTAATTTTACCATCTGGCAATTTCAACGCGCGAAAAAACGTTCGCGTAATCGTGATCGCCGAAAACATGCTTACTACCACCCCCAACCCTAACGTCAACGCGAAACCTTTAATCAAACTTGTGCCAAACCAATATAAAATGAAAGCAGTAATAATGCTAGACATGTTGGAATCTCGAATGGAAGCCCACGCGCGATTGAAACCCTCTTCAATAGAACCCGCCAATGTACGACCTGCTTTCATCTCCTCGCGGAAACGTTCAAAGATGAGAATATTTGCGTCAACAGCCATACCTATGGAAAGAATAAACCCCGCGACACCCGCCGCGGTAAGCGTTACCGGAACTAATTTAAAAATAACAAGAAGCAGAGCCGTATATAGAAGAAGAGCAAACACTGCCATAAGACCGGGTAGGCGGTACCAAAGAATCATAAACAGCGCGACCGCCAAAAGACCGTACGCACCCGCGTTCAGGCTTCGGACAAGTTCCGCCTGCCCTAAAGACGCCTCCACACTTTGCTGGCTTACCAGCGTTATGGGCACGGGTAGAGCGCCAGAATTTAACCTGCGCACAAGTTCACGCGCTTCGTCTACCGTGAAGTTTCCGCTGATCTGCGCTTGTCCGCCCGTTATTTTTTGCTGGACAACAGGCGCTGAAATAGGAAACCCGTCCAAATAAATAGCAAGTTGTTTTCCAATATTCTGTTCCGTGAGATTTTCAAACAACAGCGAACCTTCATCATCAAATGAAAGCGTTACCAATACTTGAATACCTGTTTGCCCATATTGAACATCTGCGCGCTTAAGATATTTCCCTGTAAGTTCTGTAGGTATAAAATAAGCATCCTCTCCCAACCGCTCACCCTTTGCTTGAGCATCCAAAATCGCTTGCCGTTCTTCAGCAGACCGTTCGGTACGAAACTCTAAAAAAGGCGTCTCACCGATAAGTCGTATTGCTTCGCTAATTTCACGCACACCCGCAAGTTCCACAATAAGCCTCTGTTCCCCGCTCGCCTCTTCAATCTGGACAACCGGTTCTGAAACACCGAACGCGTTTACCCGGCGCTCAATCACGTCACGCAAGCCTTCCATAGATTCCGCAACATCGACAGATGGTATACTAGAAACATCCGCCTGGTACAACAAATGAGTGCCGCCTTGCAAATCAAGCCCCAACCGATACGGAACTTGGGGAAGAAACGGAATAATTGTATACGGCGAGGCAAAAACGCCCGCAAAACCGCCGGCGACTAACAAGAGTACTGCGATAATTCTAATCTTAGCGGATTGCGGCATATATGTGCTCTAGCTCCCTACCTCAATTCCCATACTCCGAGCTGTTCCTTCAATAATTTTAGAAGCGGCATCCACATCGTATGCGTTCAAGTCTTCCATTTTAACTGTCGCAATTTCGCGTACTTTGGCGCGGGAAACCTTACCCACTTTATTGCGAAGCGGACTGCCGGAACCCTTTTCCACATCAGCCGCTTTACGAAGCAAATCGGATGCCGGCGGTGTTTTTAACTTAAAATCAAACGTGCGATCCTGATAAATAGTTATTTCCGCAGGGATAATTGAATCACCTTTATCAGCCGTTGCCTGGTTAAACTTATTGACAAAATCACCTATGTTTATGCCATGGGGCCCTAAAGCGGTACCAACAGGAGGAGCAGGTGTTGCTTTTCCAGCGGGTAACTGAAGCTTTAATATTATTTTTATTGGTTTTCCTGCCATAATAATTATAGTTTACTTACCTGCAAAAAGTCTAACTCCACGGGCGTTTCCCTGCCAAAAATAGATACCAGAACCTTTGCTTTACCCCGTTCTTCATCCACCTCCGAGACCCTGCCCTCATAGTCTTTGAACGGTCCGTCAGTGATTTTTACCGCATCTCCCGCCACTAAGTCAATTTTGTGCCGTGGTTCGTCCTGATTCATATGCTTCAATAACACATCCATCTCTTCTTGGGAAAGAGGCGTAGGGGTAGTACCAGAACCCACAAATCCCGTCACTCGAGGCGTATTCCGAATAACATACCATGAATCGTCAGTCACAACCATTTCCACAAGCACGTATCCGGGATAAATTTTTTCTTCCACCACGCGCCGTTTCCCGCCTTTGATTTTTATTTTTTTCTCTATAGGCACCAGTACGTTAAAAATTTTATCCTCCATACCCATAGATTCAATGCGCTGGCGCAAATTGCGGGATACCGCATCTTCGTAACCTGAATAGGTATGCACCGCATACCAATTTCTTCCAAATTCTGATGTTTGTTTAGCCATGTACTCGCTTAAAACCTTATTTATAATATAAAAATTTCCAATAAAAATTGGAACAAAATATCTAACGTTCCTAAAAATATTGCCACCACGACTGAAATACCAATAACCGCGAGTGTGTGCTTTGTGGTATCCTGCCGCGAAGGCCACACGACTCGCTTAAGTTCGGTTTTTGTTTCAGAAAAATAGGTTGCAAGTTTTGTGAACATAGTTTTGAGCTTTTTTAAAAGGCCCGCAGGCCCTTATACGGTCATACTACTATACGCCTGGAGGAAAGTCAAATTCTTAGAAAAATAGTTCTTTTAGGGAAACAGCTTGTTAAAATGTTCTTTTATAACCTTCGAGGCAAACTGATCAGGAATATCTTCCGTATTGATAGAGTGATAAGCCCGCTCTTGTGCTTCTACAATTGATTCTCTCGTAGGATACCCTTTCTGGGAAAGAATTTTTTCATTTGTAGTATACCATGTATCTAATTTCCCTCCAGCATCAAGTGCAAGCGCAAGCCGCCCGGGATTCCAATTTCCAAAAGGCAACGCCTCCATTTCAATCTTCCTTTGCTCTCTATACTTATCCCCATCAGGTTCTATAAGATAATGCCGCGCATGGCCTAATTCATGGAGAAAAATAAAAGCTGCTAATATTTCAGGTGTCACCTTATCTGGATCAATTCCTGCTTTCTCAGCACTAATCTGCGCAGACACACGGCGCTCTTTCATAAGATTACGGTAATGTTCTATCCCTAAACGAGCATTCACTGTCACTGAAGGTCTCTGCCTGAAAGTTTGCGATTGATGACGAGCAAAACCTCCTGTTTTCTTTAACACTGGCTCGCGTTCTGGATCTCCCAAAATAATATCCACGTCTCGCAGTTCAGGAAAATTTCCGGCTGCCGCTTCATATGCGCGTGCAAATATTTTTCCCACTTCACCTGCGCTCTCTAGAACTTGAACTACCCGACCGCCTGCAATAGCCTCGCCATCATAAAATAGTATTGTTCCCCCCTCTTTACCCCACAATGTTCCTTCTTCAAAAATTTTTATTGTCTTACCTTCATCATCTTTTATAACCGCTTGATAGGAGTCTTTTTCTCTGTCTCGCAGAATAGTAAAATGCTCTCCTGGCTGTAATCGAAGATGGCCGCCTTCAGGTGTTTTTACGGCAAGCTCTTGGCTCGTTCCTTGTGTAACTCGCGTCTCCCATAATAAATAACGTGGTACTGTTCCTCCTGGTGTAAGTGGTTTTAACTTCTCTATGCCTTCCATCTCTTTTGACGGTTCAGATGTAGATTCAACAAATTGTTTTGGCCCTTCAAATCCCATAGGTTTTTGTCCTTACATTTGTGTTCATTACATATCCAAATTCTTCACCAATTTAGCGTGTGTTTGAATGAGTACACTACAATAACGTTGCCCAACCATACTGTTTGATGTGTTGGTATAACTTTCTATCTGCTGTCACAAATGGGCAATGAAGTTGCCTCGCAAGATACACATAAAGAGCGTCATATACTGTTATATTATGACTGTGAGCAAGAGAATAGACCTCTTTTAATTCCTTCAGGGAAAAGTTAAATGCTTGCAGTTCCATACCAGTCAAAATGTCCATTACAGCAAGTCCGCCTTCTTCCGTAATACCCGACTTGTGCCGTAACACATTAGCCACTTCGTAATATAAAAGATCAGGTACTCCTACTACATCTTCTCCAGAAACATGTTGACGCTCAAAAACACGGGCTTCCTCTGAACCAGCTTCTTCCTGCAACCACTTAATGACAACTGACGCATCAAGAACAATCATGTAGACTGTTTTCCGTCACGCAAATTACGTATCGCTTTTACCGCATTCCATCCTTTAAGTTTTCTTGCATATTTCTTGCGCCATGCCTCAAGCGAACGATGAGCATCCATGCGCTGTAAAGATGTAGTGCCTTTATTTTTTTTTCTCGTGGTTACCGTTGCCATGACAACATTCTACCATGAGACGTGATATTCATCAATCACCCTCCATTCGTAACATCTCCTCAAAAATATGCCTCCGTTGCACAGTTTCCCTCTCCACCAATTGTACCAAACCTGGTACGGTACCGCTATATTCCGAGACAAGTTTTTCCGCCCAACCTACCATGAAGTCATGATGTTGCTTCAACATACCGTCTGTTTGCGCATGGCGATATTCTTCGTGTGTTGCCTCTTTATGAGAATTGACCGCAAGTTGTGGATGGTTATCGGCACCATGCTTATTCTTCCATGCTTCCCGCTCATCAACCCATGGACCAGTTTCTAAAACTTCCAGACACTCATGGGTCAAAATATATGGCTGGTGCTCCGGCGGACACGCTTCCTTATTTATAATTGGCCGTGACATTACCCCGCCAAAACCAAAAAACTCAGACATAGGAACGGGATCATCCCTTCCTTCATCCTTTGCACGCTTTGCAAATTGCTCACGAGAAAGAAACACGGCGCGCGCTCGTATGCGATCCAAGAGATCTTTCTTCAATTCAAGATTGGATCGATCCCGCTGATACACCTTTATTCCTTCCTCAAGACTAACTGTTTCTCGTGTTTCCGCATCAAATGACTTTTCAATGGACATATAACTTTCTCTTAAAACAATCTTGGAAACATTTAATTTCATTTCTTATGTTATATACCCTGCGCTTTATGTTAGCTGATAAACCTAAATTATATATCCAAATTCTTCACTGCTTTTGCCGCTACTGCCATAGAAAGCTTTTTCTCAATAGATTTTGGAAATTTACGCACTTCTCTATCGGCATGAATATAGCGATTATAAGCCACGCGCTCATTTTTTGTAAGCTTCTTATTAATGAAGGCATCGTCAGCAATAATATATTCTGGAAACACAATAGAAACCGATCTCCGGCTTCAATCCAGCGATCGCATGCAAAAGATCAGGGTCTTCTTCAGTTGCTTTCCGAAAAACAGAACTTTTTTCTTGCGCTTCCAAAAACCTTTTAACACCCATTTTAGCCTGTTCTGTAGTGGTGGGAAAATATTCCTGCACCATTGGGCCTTGTTCAAAATTTGAAGCTTTATTTTCAACTTCAATTGTGGGCTTTTCGATGGCCATACGTCTATCCAAAAGCTAGAAACCTAACAGAGCTATTCGCCATTTCCGCAAACGCTGCTGACGAACATGCTCCGATCCTAATCGGTTTGGCGCTTGCGATACCCTAGGATCCCTTATCTCAATAAACTTTTCTTTCAAAAATGTGCGTGCTTCTTCGGGTGTTAACATGGTCTTAGAAAAGTCCAGCGGTTCCCCTGTATACTTCCAACTGCCTTCTGTATCGCCCTTAAACCTACTCCTTAGTTGAATCCACTCATTTACAGAAAAACGCTTCGTTTCCCCCTCGGACCTGTTCAGCGCATACAATTCGATCTGCGACAATCGTTCCTCCACTTGTCTCCCACCACCCATGTCCACTTTCACTATCGCTTCACCAGTTTGCTGATCAAACCCCGAAAGCACTCGTGCCTCCTTCTCGCCCTCTTCACTTAAAATCTCTACATTGTCCCCCGCCTTGAGTTGCTTAGCCTGCTCCTCTCGAAATTCGCCTGTTTCAAGGTTAAATCCTGCTTTCTCCGCTGCCTTACGCGCATCAGGAGTCGCTCGTAACAATTCAAGATCCTCTGCTATCTCTTCCTGAGACAAAGGATCGTTTCTTATTTCTAATTTTGCAGGAGCAGGGTCTATAAACGGTTTTTTCTTCGGCACACCCTCTTCGGGTGGTTGTGGATAATTATGAATTTGTCCTTCAAATCCCATATATTTTATAAGTTAGTTAATAATCTTCTATATGTCCAAATTCTTTACTGCTTTTGCGTGTGTTTGAATAAATGATTTTCGGGGCGCAACTTCGTCGCCCATGAGAATATCAAAAATATGGTCGGCTTCCGCCGCATCCCGAATGCTTACGCGCAATAACAACCTCTGCGCGGGATCCATAGTAGTTTCCCAAAGCTGATCCGGATTCATCTCACCCAACCCT
Source organism: Candidatus Ryanbacteria bacterium RIFCSPHIGHO2_02_FULL_45_17b (assembly GCA_001819815.1). Classification (GTDB taxonomy): domain Bacteria; phylum Patescibacteriota; class Minisyncoccia; order Ryanbacterales; family 2-02-FULL-48-12; genus 02-FULL-45-17b. Next base: position 132,953 of record MHNO01000009.1, read on the forward strand.
TTATACCGTTGGATATTAAATCCTTTATATGTCTCTCCAATACCCGATTCTCCGGATTGCTCTCCCTTAGATTCTGTGTCCATATCTTCTTCTTGTGTTTTATGTTTTACGTTTTGCGCTTCGCGTTTTTCCTGCATCTCTTTTAATATGATTTCTTTTTGAGCATCCGAATACGCATAGCGAAACTCCCGCCCACGGCTTATTTTATAAAGCGGCGGCTGGGCTATATATAAGTATCCCGCTTCCACAACCGGCCGGTAATACCGATAAAACAATGTTAGCAACAATGTGCGAATATGGGCGCCATCCACGTCTGCATCGGTCATAATTACGATTTTGTGATAGCGAATTTTTTCCAAGCTAAACTCCTCCGCAATAGCGGCCCCAAGCGCGATAACAAGCGATTTAATTTCTTTGGACGCAAGCATTTTATCCAGCCGCGCCCGTTCCACGTTTAATATCTTTCCTCGTAGAGGCAAAATTGCCTGCGTGCGCCGATCGCGAGCACCCTTGGCACTACCACCGGCGCTATCTCCCTCCACAATGAAGATTTCCGATTCTTCCGCGCTCTTTGACTGACAATCGGCAAGTTTTCCGGGGAGCGTCATTCCTTCTAAAATACCTTTGCGTAAAATAGTATCTTTGGCGGCTTTGGCGGCTTTGCGCGCTTTGGAAGCAAGAATAACTTTACCCGCGATAGCACGCGCATCCGCGGGGTTTTCTTCCAAATACGAGGAAAACAATTCCGCAAAACAAGATTCCACCGCGGTACGCGCCTCGGGATTTCCTAACTTTGATTTCGTTTGTCCTTCAAACTGTGTTTCTCTTAATTTTACCGAGACAACAACCGTAAGTCCTTCACGCACATCTTCCCCAATCAAATTTTCTTCATCTTGTTTTAAGTAACTATTTTTTCGGGAATAATCATTTAACACACGCGTGAGCGCGGTGCGAAAGCCCGTAATATGCATGCCTCCCTCGGGGGTGTGTATATTATTCGCAAATCCCATTTCGCGCGCCTGCAAGTCATCAGCATACTGCAACGCGATTTCAATTTGAATATCGTTTACTGTTTTCTCCGCGTAAAAAACCGTGTCGTGAATGACGGTGATATCACGATTCAAATGCTTTACAAACGACTTGATGCCGCCTTCAAAATAGAACGCGTATTTGTGCTCGTTTGCGGCATCGCTTTTTCGTTGATCATGAAATGAAATACGAACACCGCGCGTAAGATATGCCTGTTGGCGAAGTTTATCAAGTACGCGCTTTTCGTTAAATTCAATCTCGCTGAATATCTGCGGATCAGGCTCAAACAGAATAGTGGTGCCATTCGCGCCGCACTTACCGACTTTTTTTACATCTGCTTTTGGTTTTCCGCGCTCGTATTCCTGGGCATATAAACTCCCCTCTTTGCATACTTCTGCGCGCATATACACGGAAAGCGCGTTTACCACCGACGCTCCCACGCCATGCAAACCGCCCGATACTTTATATGCTTCTCCGCCAAATTTTCCGCCCGCGTGAAGCGTGGTCATAATAGTTTCGAGAGCAGATTTTTTTGTCTGTTTATGAATATCTACCGGAATACCGCGGCCATCATCAGACACGCGAACTTGGTTTTTTGGAAGAAGAACAATTTCAATATTCTTTGCGTGTCCCGCCATGGCTTCATCTATTGAATTGTCCACTATCTCCCAAATGAGATGATGCAATCCATCCGGTCCGGTAGAGCCAATATACATGCCCGGGCGCTTGCGTACCGGCTCTAGCCCTTCCAACACAAAAATATCCTTCGCGCCGTAGTCGGAAGATGAACTTGCTTCAGATTTTTTCTCTTTGGATTCTTTTTTAGCCATGAGTAGTTGTATTGTTTGTATTTGCTTGCTTCGTCAGTACAAAAATATAAAAAATTTCAAGCAAGCCCATTGTGTTTATAAGTAAAAGCGCAACAAACCATCCGCGCTCATTTCGGCGGGCCGCCTTCCAAAGTGCTACTGCTTTCCATGGCAACGTCCATAAAGCAATAAGCAAAAATACCCACCAAAACTGTTTAACAAAAATTTCCACATACATAGATATAAATATTTTATCACCTTTTCTAAACACCAGCACTATTGACAAATAGCACACGTTGTGCATAATAGAGACAAATCTACAAGGAGGATGAGGTATTCACCCTAAAGGAGGTTCGTTGTGAGCTATGAGAAATACATTCTCCGTCTCATTCTAGAAATTCCGCTTTCAGAATTTGACGGCGATATGCGTATGCCAACTCGCTTGGAAACGTCCATGCGCGTGGCAAATGTGCATACACTTCGGGAAATATTCACGCAATACCAAAATCAGGCAGCTCTTTTGTCAGCCACGCAAGTCGGTAAAAAAACGGTGCGAGATTTTGTCGCGATTCTTATGGAGCTTGAGAAACGTCATGGCGTTCGCTTTGATTGGTTAGAACATCCAAAGACCTAACCAAAATCAGGAAAGGAGTACTCTGATGAGTAACACATTATTTCTGGAAGAAAAGTTGTTTGGCGCACAGGAAGAAACAAAGCGCAACTTGGATGCACTGGTTGCATCCTGTGGAAAACACCCGACCGAAGAAGATGAGGAGAAAATTATAACCCTCAAAATCAAGTTGGATACTCTACAAAAGATTGCACTCATTAACTCTCTTGTGGAGTATGGCGAAAGCTCCACAGAACTTGAGAAGATGTGTGTACCAGAGACACCCGGTGTAGTGCATATGTACGGGTGTAACGCGCTCGAGTACATCGAGCTACAGAGACTGATCGAAGTGTCGCTCGTTGGTGGGTTTGCAACATTCCACAACGAGCCTGCCGTGTTCATGCTGTTCAGAGGAGAAAACGGTGCGCTCGCCTACGTGCATGGCCTACGTTATCCGCAACGGAATATGTTTGCGGCAAAACATACAGGAGACGTGGGAATGGGAGTAGAGCAACTGCTCCGCAGTACAATCCTTCGTCCTATCAGAGTGGGACTTAATGATTTTGTGATCTACAGCGTCCCAATTTTTCGACCCGATACAGAAGAAGTATCTTTAGTGGATATACCATCTTTTCGACCCGATACAGAAGAAGTATCTTTAGTGGATATACCATCAAGGGTTTCCCGTCGTCTTGACCCGTTCAAGGAAGACGGATTCATCCGATGGGAAAAAGAAGAAGTTCGCCTTGCGATCTTTTCTCTCTTCTTAAAGAGAGGATGGTGGAATAAGTAGAAAAAACTTAAACCCAACGCCCGAGCCATCTCCCATGGCCCGGGTTTTCTTTTTCCTAAAGCCTAATGTCTATCTAGTTTCCCACTCGAGATTCGTCTCGAGTGTTTTTATTATAGAGGTCATAATCGCATCTACTTCTGTATCTTTGAGCGTGCGATCTTGTGCTTGGAACACCAACCGAAACGCAAGACTTTGTTTGCCGTGAGGCAGTTCGCTCCCCTCATACATATCAAAAAGATCAGAATCTACCAAAAGCTCACCTCCCGTATTTTCTATCACATCGGTTACCTCCTCCACTCGGGTTTCGAGCGGCACCAGTATCGCCAAATCGCGCATTATGCTGGGGTATTTAGAGATAACCTTGAATTCTTTTTCTGCGCTGATATACCTTGCGAGCCTATCAAAATCTATCTCGGCCGAGACAACCGTAGCCTTGATGCCGAGCTCTTCTCTGGTGACGGGATGGACCTCGCCTAAAACTCCTACCAAATCATCCCCTGCCCGCAAAGCCGCACGGCGAAATGGATGATACGGAGCATGCGCATCAATAGCTTCGGCTTCGTCAAACCAAACATCCACACCCATGCCCTCAAAATAAGTAGCGAGCACTCCTTTGAGCTCATAGAAAAGATTTGCGTCTTTAGTACTTGAGCGCTCGGCCATAATTAAACCCAGATTATTTTTTTCTGTGTAGCCGTCTTTGGTGTTGGTGGGGTGATATGTCCTACCCATCTCAAACATGCGCACACTTGGCTCGTGCTTGAGATTTTCGTGCATGTTGCGCAACAGCCCCGGCAAGAGATACCGACGCAAATAAGCAAACTCTCGGCGCGTGGGATTTTCGATCTCAAGATAGTTCTCTGGAGACTCGTGGTAGACCGCAATTTCGGACTCGCCGATAAACGAATAATTATATGCTTCACGAAACCCCAACCCTGCGATGATATCTTTGGTCTGGTCTGTCCAGACATGCGAAAGCTCAACTTCCGACGGCACGAGCTCGCCCATGGGATGTTTGGCGACAATATGCTCGAACCCGTAGAGTCTCCCGATCTCTTCTATGACATCCTCTTCCAAACGCACGTCCACTCTATACGTAGGAACCAAAACAGTCATGACACCCCGCGCAAGTTTTGCCTCAAACCCCAACCGCTTCAAAATCGAGATCATTTCTGCATCCTTGATGTCCTCACCTAAAACCGAGCGTACATGCTCTGTGCGCACGACTATTTTTGCTGGCAGTGTGCGTTTAGGATATACATCGATAGGCGTTTTGAGTACCTCACCTCCCGCGATATCCACAACGAGTGCGGCAACACGCTCCATGGCTTCAGAGGTAAGATTGGGATCCATGCCTACCGAAAAACGCGCGGAGGCATCGGTCTTGAGTTTGATTTTTTGAGAAGTCATGCGAATGGTCGGCCCGTCAAATGTCGCGGCCTCGATGATAATCTCATGAGTAGTTGGAGAAATCTCGGCTGTGGCTCCCCCCTTGATGCCTGCAATTGCAAGCGCTTTCTCGGCATCAGCGATGACTATCATAGATTCATCGAGCGCGTAGGTTGTATCATCGAGCGCGTGGATTTTTTCGCCGCGTTTGGCCAGGCGTACGATAATTTTAGCCCCAGATATTTTTTTAAGATCGAACGCGTGTAATGGTTGGCCGGTATCGAGCATGACATAATTGGTAGCATCAACTATATTGTTAATCGAGCGGATACCGCATGCCAAAAGCCGATCTTTGAGCCATTGAGGCGAATCGGTAACTTTAACTCCGCGAATCACGCGCGCCGTATAACGCGGGCAAAGCGTGGTTTTGACTTCTACTTTGAGAATATCTTTCGTAGGCGTTTGCGATTCTTTGAGTTTTGGGCGCGTGTCTTTGAGTGGTGTGCCAAGAATCGCTGATATTTCGCGCGCAAGCCCTCGATGCCCAGAGGCGTCTGCTATGCGGTTGGGTAAAATATTGACATCCAGCACGACATCCTTGTTATGTTTTTCGATAGACTCCACCTCAAACGCGTGCATGTTCAAAAGATCGGCAAGCTTATCGGGCTTCGGTAATGTGGGAATATACTCTTTGAGCCAGTTGTAAGAAAATTTCATACTCAAAACTGCTTCAAAAACCGCACATCATTTTGATAAAACATGCGGATATCGGGAATCTTGTATTTCATCATGGCTACGCGATCGATCCCAAATCCAAAGGCAAACCCCTGCCAATCTTTCGGATTGAGACCGGCCGATGCAAACACGTGAGGATGCACCATGCCCGCGCCCGCGATCTCCACCCAGCCTGTCTGCTTGCATACCGAGCATCCACGTCCACCGCATTGCACACAACTCATGTCCACCTCCGCGCCGGGCTCCACGAATGGGAAATAGCTCGGCCGCAGACGCACGTTCATATCTTTGCCAAATAATGTGCCCAAGAATGTCTGCATGACTTGTTTAAAATGGGCAAGCGAAATATCACGCCCGACCATGAGACCCTCGAGCTGATAAAATTGTATCTCATGTGAAGCGTCCGTAGCCTCATAGCGAAACACCCGCCCGGGCGCAATAATCCGAAATGGCGGCGTATGCGTTTGCATGTAGCGCACCTGCACAGGAGACGTATGTGTGCGCAACAAGAGCTTTTTTCCTTCGGTTTTTAATTTTTTGCCTTTAATCCAAAACGTATCCCACATATCCCGAGCCGGGTGATCAGCCGGAATGTTGAGGGCATCAAAATTGTAAAACTCAGTCTCCACCTCGGGACCTTCGGCAACTGTAAATCCCATGGTGCCAAAAATCTGCTCGATATCGCGACGGATGACAGTAAGAGGATGCAGACTTCCCTTGTGGTGTTTTTTGCCAGGACGTGTGATATCAATTTTTTCGGCGGCAAGCTTGCGCTCATGATCCGCATCCTGTAATTGTGACTGACACTTTGCAATTTCACGTTCCAGCACTTCCCGAAGCGCGTTTGCCTCTTTTCCTTTTTCTTTCCGCTCGTTCTCGGGCACATCTTTTAATCCGCGTAAGACTTCCGTCAGCCTTCCCGACCGCCCTAGATACTTCACTTCAACATCTCGCAACCTAACCACGCTCTCCGCGCCTTGAATAGCCAAAAGAGCTTCGCGTTTTAATTCATCAAAATTAGACATACATCTATAGTAATGGAATTGGTGAGACATTTACAACTATTCAAAAAATCGGTGTCTTATTTCCATAGTCTCTTTGGTCTTATGGGGTTGACGATGAAGGAGCACAAAGTTCCCATCATGCTCTACATAACAGCCCACCACATCTATTTCTTTTTTGAAATCCGCCGGCGCTTCTTTAAAAATCATACTGTTTTGTTCATGTCTTAGAGAGAAACTCCTTCAACGATGCAAACGGTTTTATTTGCACATAAGTCTTTTGATCATCTTCTTCGTTTAGTTGCGCTCGAGTTACCGTATATCCGTCAGGAATGAAAATTGTATCCCAACCAAAACCATTCTCACCGGCAGGAGTTTCTGCAATCTCGCCACCGAGGCCGCCTTCAAAGAATTTTAGAATTTTACCATCATAATACCCAAAAACGCATTTTGCCCTAGCTCTGCGAGTTTTTCCATCAATCATCGAGCACATAGTCTCGAAAGGTATAGTATCGACAAAAAACTTGATGAACGGCCCAGGCAAACCATTTAACGCTTCGAATTCCAGCGACACATCCTCGACGATTACCGGGGACTTGATCTTTTCATACGCCTGCCGAACTTTGTGCTCGACTATCTCTTTAAGGTCTAGAGATTGAATCTCATTCAAATCGAGCTTCACATGCTGAACAGGAAACCCAAGATACTTAGCCAGATAGTCAGCCTTGTTTTGATTGCCAGTTATAAATGTAATATTCTTGTTTTCCATGAGATTCAAATTTACCAATGCCCCCACTATTTCAACGGTGCGGACACCCAGCCCAACAACAGGGCCGACGCATTCCCTCTATAAGCTCTTCACGCGTACGTTCAATCCGCCGGTTTCTTGTTTCCGGTTTCTTCGCAGACTCAACCCAGCAGATCCACTCATTGCGCGCGAGTGCAGTAATGTCCTCCCATGCCGTTCGCGCCGCTGGAGCTGAAATAAGGGCTGTTCGTAAATCTGCTGGCATTCTGTGTACCACACCACCAGCAATTTCCTCTTGAGTCATAAGATTATTGTATCAAATCCTCCATGGGAACACGATGTTATCAACAAATAACGATAAATAAATATTGACAAACGATAAGCGCTAGATTAAGCTGTAATCACTAACATAACCAACAACCATATGAAAAAAAGCTCAACAATATTTCTTCAGGTTGTCGTTGTACTTATCGGCATCGTGGCACTGGCCATTATGATCCGGTTTCCTTTGACTGAAGGGAGAGCCACAAACTTAGACCTGTTTAGTATTTACGCTGATCCGTTCATCGTGTATGGCTACGTAGCGTCTATCGCATTTTTTGTTGCCCTATATCAGGCGTTCAAATTACTCGGATATATCGGGCAAAATAACGTATTCTCATTGAGCTCTGTAAAGGCTTTAAGGAATATAAAATATTGCGCAATCGTACTGAGTGTTTTAATTGTGGCAGCAGCAATATACATAAGGGTATCTTTTGATGGTAACACGGATGACGATCCGGCGGGTTTTATTGCCGTGTCTATTATGGCTACCTTTATTTCTATCGTAGTTGCCACGGCAACGGCTGTATTTGAAAAAACTTTGCAAAGTGCTATGGATATAAAATCCGAGAACGATTTAACGGTATAACTAAACCAACATGGCAATCATTATTACCATCGACGTCATGCTGGCAAAACGGAAAATGAGCGTCACCGAGCTTGCCGAGAAAGTCAGCATCACAATGGCAAACATTTCCGTGTTGAAAAACGGCAAGGCAAAAGCGATCCGCCTCTCAACTTTGGAGGCGATTTGCAAAGCGTTGGAATGTCAGCCTGGTGATATTTTGGAATACAAAAATTTATGAGTCCCGTCGTGCCGCATCAATAGCGGCGACGTCAATTTTCCCCATTGTCATCATCGCATCGAAAGCCCGTTTTGCTTCTGCGCCACCTGCGGCCATTGCTTCAATTAGTGTACGAGGAGTAATCTGCCATGATACTCCCCAGCGGTCCTTACACCATCCACACTCACTCTCCTTGCCGCCATTCCCAACGATAGCGTTCCAATAGCGATCCGTTTCTTCTTGGTTGTCTGTTGCAATCTGAAATGAAAATGCTTCGCTTTGTTTAAATGCAGGGCCACCATTCAAACCAATACAGGGAATTCCGCAGACAGTGAACTCTACCGTTAGAACATCACCTTTCTTGCCACCTGGAAAATCACTGGGCGCATGAAAAACAGCAGTTACGTTGCTATCGGGAAAAGTAGCTGCATAAAAGTTGGCTGCAGCTTCCGCATCTTTATCGAACCAGATGCAAATAGTGTTCTTGGGTATCATGGTATTAAAATTATTATATAAATCTTCGTGGTGATTCTCAAACAAATAAGATAACACTAATAAAAAGTTTTCTTGGCGGTAACAATTGGCGGAATTTTGAACCGATTTCACAGCCTAGAACAACAATATCCTTCAATCGTATAGACAGAATTGTAAAGGAATTACGCCGAATATACAAGGAAAAATCTAGCTATTTTAGCGTTCCAGTCTTTGCCTAAAAATCTACTAGGCCACTTCGGCCTGTTTTGGGTCAAACTCTATGGTCCATTCAATACCGTACTTGTCCCTAAACATAGCAAAGTGCGTACCCCAAGGGCTTTGCGCCATCGGTATCTCAACGGTGCCACCTACCGAGAGTCCATTAAATATGTTCTCCGCCTCTTCTTTGCTTTCTGTAGTAATTGCAATTTTAGAGCGATTCTCGTTTTCGTTTACTCGTCCCATACTCTCTGGGATGTCGTTAGCAATTAAAAAGTTTTTGCCAATGGGCAAAGCAATGCGCATTATTTTGTTTGCCTCGGCTTCTGGTATTGGAAATTCAGCGCTCGCTATATCTTTGAAACGAGTTATCTTTTCAAACTCTCCACCAAAGACTGATTTGTAAAATGTGAATGCTTCTTCGGTGTTTCCGTTAAAATTTATATAAGGATTGATGAGTGTCATAGTTGAAAGTATAAACCGCTTTAATAATTTAGACAAGGTAAATTTGCGGTGTGTATTGGACAAAGTTCGAATGTATTTCGGACAAAATCCGCAGGATTTTGACGAATGACACTTGCGCCTCGGCCGCGCTCGACAAGCTCGCACGGGGCAAAACCCAAAAATTTCCTATCATTTTTATTTGCGGCTCCCCCCACACCCGCGAAGCGGAACATTTGAAAAGAAGGAAATTTTTGGTTTTGCTGCCGCCGCTTCACTCCTCCAAAAAGGCTTATAAGTGTAGTTTAGCATTTTTGCCAGTTTTACGCCCTCCTTTTCTCTGTCGCTTGCGTCGGCCCGAGGCGCTCCCGTCTCCGCGTTCTGTGGTAGTTCGGTAGCGTTAGTGGTAAGTCTAGCCAAAAATAATGATGTGCCTGTTTCGGATACTGTTAGTTTCCGCACAAAAATCTGGATTTTTCACAAAGAGTCCCACTGTAAAAAGATGTCTTCTGTTTTGGGAGTTCAAAACTTCTGTTTCCAAGTCCCCCTCTTCCGTTTGAAAACTTTTGCTAAATTCAGTCTTTATCTCTTTCAAGACATCTTCTCTATTTTTAGTCTTGGTTTCGAAAAACAAATGGTTGCAGTCGGAATGTTCGTTCGTTATCCCGAGAGTTGGATTAGCTGGACCATCTCCATATGGTTCGTGGACATCAATATGAAAATATCTTCTTCGCACATCGTAGTATTTCAAAAGCACTACGCGGCTTAATCTGTCCAAGTGTGCCCACGGATACTCCATTCCACCTTGAGGAAGAGGAAACTGATTTGGATAGAAGGCAACAGGGTCGTGATGGTGAGAATGTGCAATATCTCCATTTGACCGAGCGTCCCAATACTTCTTAATTTCTTTAATTTCGTCGGCAGTTAGTTCAAGAAGTTTACCGGCTTCGTTAGCTCGTTCTTTGAATGTCTTCTTTTTGCTCAGTGTATTTACGATTAACTCTATGGATTTAAAGTGGTCAAGAGCGACTTTCTCAAAACTAGCTAAACGAAAATGACCCACAGAAGAACTGTACAAATATTTGAGTGCTTTACTGAAAACAGGGTCTTTGAAGTCCAGAATCTTTTCTAAAAATTCCTTAGATTCTTCTTTTTGCCATTCATTACGATCAGGTCTATTTGGAAGAAAAATATGTCCGCTCTGAAGCTCAAGAATCACATCTTGCTCATTGTCATTCTCATCAAGCTGATAAATTTTGCTTATTTGATATAGATAGGTTTCCCCTATGTATCTGTCTGTAGCAGATTTAAAATCTCGTATTCCAGTCAGAAATAGCTTAGAACATAAATTATCAAAAGCTCTTACCGCTCCACCCAAAGCGGCTTTTGCGTCATACTCCTTAATATCAAACACAACGATATGATTTGTGCTTAGTTTCATTGGATCAACAAAAGGAAGACTTGTGGCGTAGGAGGTATAACCATCCCGATTTTCAGAGAACTCATATTGAATGGGGGAAAAACCGCGTCTTTTTTGCTCGCTATAATCCATCTGTTTTATCTCGCAACCAGCTATCTTTTCGAGGGGGAGGGTCTGGCCGTGAATGAGTGCATAAATCCTAAATTTTGTCATTGTAAAAAATTACCGATTATCTTTTGCCCGATTGTGGGTTTTGCACAGCATTTCACAATTCTTCGCTGAAGTAGCACCGCCTTTGCTCCATGCTGATACATGATCTGCTTCCATTTCGCCAAAACTCCAAATTTTTTCCTTATTAGCGTCGTGCCCAACTGCGCAAAGTGAACAATTTGATTTCTTTTTAGTTTCAGCTTCGCGGGTTAATGGTTAATGTTAGTTAACGTGTTAATGGGGTCAGTCCCCATTTTCAGAAGGCGGTCGCGCCGACCATATTTTTGGCGGAAATTTGAATTCCGAATTTTGGCGTGGCACCCTTTATGCCAACTCACTCGTGCCAAGCCATTGTCTCGAGAAACTATCACACCAAGCATTGCAAACAATATTTTCACCCTGTGTCTGAATAAGAAAAACGATCAACGGTGTTAATCCCTCCACATGATCCTCCTCTTACGCTTTCAGAAAATGTATCTCCAAGACGCACTCTTAGCAAGAGAGCCGACTTAGAAAAAATATCCTACGCCATATTTCCCAAGATATGCAAGTATCATATTAAACACGATACTTCCTAACGCAAGAGGAGCCATTACGCGCCAAAAAGGATAACGCGCAAGCCCGAACGAAATGACTACAAGATCATTTGAAAACGGAAAAAACGCGCCGTAGCAAAAAATAAACACAGGTATAGTCCACGCTCGTTTCCGCGCCATGAGCCACGCGTGCACTTTTTGTAATTCTTCCTGCAGTCCATGCGGCACCACGTGGTGGCCATAATATCCCAGCACATAAGAAGTTGAATCTCCCAAAAAAAGTCCAAACGCGGAAACAAGTCCAATAAGAAACGGCGAGAGACCCCCCGCGCCAAGCGTAATTACTATAAGAGCGTATGGTGCAGAAGTAAACGTGGAAATACCGGCCAAGAACGCGGCAACAAAAGCAACCAGATACCCATTCCCAACACCCAAATTTTCCACAATTTCATTTGGAGAAAACTGATAGATCAAAAAACTCCAAGTAACAAGAAACAAAAGAAAGAAGACAAACGCGGTAAATTCTTTTTTATGGTTTATGTTCATATTTGCAGGTATTACATTCCTAACATTTCACGGAGTTTTTTTGGCGGTTTCCACGGCGGGTCAAAGGTTATTTCAATTTTAAGTGATTTCGGGTGCGTATATTGATAGAGCGCTTCTTTTATTTTTTTTGTAATTTCGTTTCCAAACGGGCAGAGCGGGGTTGTGTGCGTCATTTTGATATATATATCTCCCGTATCAGAAACTTGAATATCATAGATAAGTCCGAGCGTATAAATATCCACTCCAAGTTCTGGGTCATCAACACTTTGCAATGCTTTTATAATGTCATCTTTCATTTTTATATCCCTGTTTTTCTATTTCTTCCGCCAATTCTTTGCCACCGCTTCGCGTTATAATTCCATCTTGCAGTACATGTACTTCATCTGGAGTAAGATAGTTCAATATTCGCGTATAGTGGGTAATAAGCAATATTCCCATGACTGCGGATGCTTGTTTAATTGTTTCGGCAACAATTTTTAACGCGTCTATATCAAGCCCCGCGTCTGTTTCATCTAAGAGCGCGAACTGCGGTTTAAAAAGCACCAACTGCAGGGCGTCTAGACGTTTTTTTTCCCCTCCGGAGAATCCCTCATTTACATGCCGTCCAGCCATCTCAATATCTATGCCAAGCTTTTTCATTTCTATTTCAAGCATGTTCTGAAATGAAAGTACCGGAAGAGTTTTTCCCGTAAGCGCGGAACACGCGTTGCGAAGAAATGACGAGACAGTTATGCCCGGAAGCGCAGGCGCGTGTTGCATGGAAAGAAATATGCCATTGCGGGCTTTTTCATGCGGCGGCATGTGTGTAATATCTTTATCATGAAGCAGTATGTGTCCTTGCGTAATGGCATAATGAGGATGCCCCATTATCCCGTTTACGAGTGAACTTTTTCCGGAACCATTTGGACCCATAAGAGCGACAATGCGTCCTTTTTGAATACGCAAAGAAACCCCGCGTATAATTTCTTTTCCATCTGCCACAATATGTAGATCTTTAATTTCAAGCATGATATTCACGGTGAGTATGCATGATAATATGCTGGAACGCCTGAATCGGCAACAACGCGCAACGCGCGCGCACCATGCTCAACGAAATACCAAGCAAGCGTTCCATATCTTTTTGTGTCATTTTTTGAATTTCTTCCATACGCTTTCCTGTTGCATATTCCGTAAGAAGAGACGAGGCCGCCTGACTTATCGCGCATCCATCGCCCATAAACGACATGGTCGTTATAACTTTATCACCGTTCACATGCGCGTAGATAGTAATTTCATCTCCGCACAGCGCATTCGTATCTTTTCCAACAATATCAGCGCCCGCAAGCGCATATTTGTTTCGCGGGTTCCGATAGTGGTGTAACACGTTTTCTTTGTATAGTTCGTCTTCCATATTATGCATGAAAAATACCCTGCGCTTTTTTTACACCTGTTAGAAGCCGTTCCACGTCTTTTTCCGTGTTATACAGATAAAAGCTGGCGCGGATCGTTCCTGAAATACCAAAATGATTCATCAAGGGAAGCGCACAATGATGCCCCGCGCGCACCGCAATATTCTCCCGCGAAAGAATTTCCGCAACATCATGCGCATGCATTCCCTCAACTGTAAACGAGACAATGCCAGCTGTCTCATGTTCATTATGAGGTCCATATACATGAATACCCGGCATATTGGTAAGAGCGCAGCGCGCCATGTCCGCAAGATTTCGTTCATGCGCCATAAGTTCCGCACGTCCTATGACTTCGATATAGGAAATAGCAGCGCCTAAACCAATTGCGCCCGCAACATGTGGCGTGCCTGCTTCAAACTTCTGTGGCATATCTGCCCATGTGGATGAATCCGTTCTTACTTCTCGTATCATCCCCCCTCCAAATACCGCAGGAGCAATTTCTCGAAGATGTTTTTCCTTTCCATATAAAATACCGATTCCGGTTGGCCCCAGCATTTTTTGGCCTGAAAACGCCAGAAAATCGCAATCAATCTTCTGCACATCGATAGGCATATGCGGCGCGCTTTGCGCGGCATCAAGCACGAAGAACGCGCCCACACCACGCGCTATGGAAGATATCTCGCGCACATCATTCACCGAACCCGTGGCATGCGACACATGGGTAACCGCGATTATTTTTGTACGCGGCCCTGCCATGGCGCGTATGGTGCCCGCAGAAAGCGTCCCATCTTTTTCAAGCGGAAGCACCGTAAAAACAGCACCTGTTCTTTTTGCAAGTTCCTGCCATGGAATAAAATTACTATGATGTTCCATGGCTGATACCATAATTTCATCCCCCGCGGATATACGCACCTCCAGCATACGCGCAAGCATGTTTAAGGAAGCAGTCGTGCCACTGGTAAAGATAACTTCATTGCTATGTGCGCCAAGAAACATGGCAACCTTACGGCGAGCTCCTTCATATGCTTCCACAGCCCGTACCCCGATAGAATATATTCCGCTGTGCACATTTGCCTTGTACGTGCTATAAAATTCTAACATGCTGTCAATCACCACTTGCGGCATTTGGCTTGTTGCCGCGCTGTCTAAAAATGTAAAAGGCGCGCCGTCACGCGATTGTGCTTTAAAGATAGGGAAATCTTTTTTTATTTCTGTTTCATTCATGCTAAAAATCCTTCTCGTATCATAGCGCGCGCGTTTTCTTCTGAAATTCCACGGCTTTTTATGTAAAATATGTCCGCAGGTTGAACGCGGCGCACAGACGCGCTGTGTTTACATAGCGCGTTGTCCGTATATATCTCAAGAAACGGCGCGGCATCTATAAGGGTTTCTTTGCCGGTAAGCATTGCGTCATGCTGTAAAAATGCCCGCGCGTTTTTCGCGCTCTTTTCTACTAGTACGCGTCCCCGCCACATGACGCGCGCCGCGTCATGCGCGATACCGCGGACGTCTACATGTGATACGGTATGCGGCGCGGCATGTATTATTACGCGTTCCATATCGAGAACCGCGTTTTTAAAACCTTGATAGCGGCTTGTATCAACAACAGACGATCCTTCTCCCTCCAAGCGCACGGTTACGCGCGTGGTTTTAGATACCGGTGTTTCAAACCTCTCTGTAATTATAAGCGACGCGTGTGCAGAAACATGTACCACAATAGCGCCATCCCATGATTGCAGTGTTTTTGTGCTGTTTTCGGGAACAAAAATTTCCTGTGTTTTTGTCATGCCACCGCGCCTTCCATTTGAAGGTCTATTAACCGATTAAATTCAACGGCATATTCAAGCGGAAGTTTTTTAGAAACTTCTTCTACAAATCCTCCTACAATCATTTGTATCGCGCGTTCTTCTGAAAGCCCGCGACTCATCGCGTAAAATAATTCATCATCTCCGATGCGTCCCGTACGCGCTTCGTGCGACACTTCTGAATTTGTATTTTCTGTTTTTATAAAAGGATACGTGTGCGACTGTGACGCGCCGTCCAAAATAAGCGCGTCACAGGTAACATGCGAAATTGTCTCATCTGCCCGTTTTCCCACACGCACAAGCCCGCGATAAGAAGCAACACCGCCTCCCCGTGAAATACTTTTTGCGCGTATGATAGATCGTGTTCGCGGCGCAACATGAATTACTTTAGCGCCGGTATCCTGATGTTGCCCGGGACCTGCAACCGCAATACCCAAACTTTCGGAACGCGCTCCTTCACCTACCAATATACTACAAGGATACAGCATGGTAGTACCAGAACCCATGTTGCCATTTATCCATTCAATGGTTCCGTTTTTCTCCACAAGCGCGCGTTTTGTATTAAGATTATACGTATTCAAGCTCCAATTTTCTATGCTGGAATACCGAATGGTTGCCCCTTCGCCAACGAACAATTCCACGCATCCTGCATGCAAGGCGCTTGTCATGTAGCGAGGCGCAGAACATCCTTCAATATATGAAACTTCTGATCCCTTATCCGCAATAATGAGTGTGTGTTCAAACTGTCCGCCACGTTCGGCATTCATGCGAAAATACGCTTGTAGAGGAAACAAAACTTTGATGCCTGGGGGCACATAAATAAACGTACCGCCCGACCACACCGCCGCGTGCAACATGGCAAACTTGTGATCATTTATAGGCACGCAACTTGTCATAAAATGCTTCCGTATAAGATCGGGGTAATTTTGAACCGCGGTATCCATATTTTCAAACACAACTCCCTGCCGTGCCCATTCATCTTTTATATTGTGATATACCACGTCTGAATCATATTGCGCCCCCACTCCGCCCAAAGATGTGCGTTCTGCTTCGGGTATGCCCAAACGATCAAACGTGCGCTTTATATCTTCCGGCACGTCTTCCCACGATTTTGATTCACCGGCATCAGGCCGCACAAAATAGGTAATTTTGTTTAAATCAAGCCCCGACAAATCCGGTCCCCATTGGGGAAGCGGTGTCTCCAAAAATAAGGCGAACGCCCGAAGGCGCTTTTCTAGCATCCATACAGGCTCATTCTTCTGCCGCGAGATCTCGCGTATCAAATCTTCACTCACGCCAAAACCAGCCCGGTATCGTTCATGCGCCGTGTCTGCTTTATCGTATACGGATGTATCATCAGGAATCATAATGCTTCTTGCTATATCATATAGATAAGCGTCTATATGATAGCTAACGTAGCGTAGCAGGTCAAGAGCATTGACAGTAAAAAACGCCATGCTAGGATATACATGAAAACCACATTTTTTTCCTTGTTTTAGGTGTGGTTGCCGGGGAGCGAAGATTAACCCCTCCTCGCTCCCCTTTCTCCCTTTTGCCCAAGGTCTCACAGGAGGCCTTTTTTCTTTGGAAACGTACGGTGTTTATATTCAGATACCATGAATTACGAAACACACCCTCATCTGATGACCGCCACATGAATTGATAATGAGTTGAACAAGATGTGTAACGTCTTGCGATGACCCAATTTGGTCATCGCAAGACGTTATATTGTGCTTGCGTATGCAAATCGATGGGAGGTCATCAGATGAGAGGAATACATGTGTTTCGTAATTTAAAGTCAGATACTAACGAAGTACATACGCACGTCGCTCATTTCATGAAAAATACGGGCGGGAGTTTCAGCAAGCGAGCCTTCCACCAAAAGAACTTTTTCAAGCGCAGATTTCTTTTCTTCTCCAACCGCATACACCACGGCGTGATCCACTTGTGTGCGCAAAAAAGGCATCGTAACGGTAACACGGAACGGATATGGATTTTTAGTACCCGCGTCATATGCCGCCACCCATTTTGTTTTATCTTCAAATAATTTCTGAAACAAAACAGGGTTTTCCGGAAACGGCATGATACCTGCCGTATGGCCATCCGCCCCCACGCCCATGGTTGCAATTATAACGCCATCCACATGCGCCTCCGCCCACTCATGAAGCGCTTTTTCAAAACGATCCGCCAATAAAGCCTGTGTTTCAGCTGCACCCGCGCGCGTATCTATAAACGAAACGCCAACCGCGTACGCATTCGCGTAAAATTTGGTTCCCGTAAGCTGAAAAGAATTATTATCTGCTTCATCCTGACTAAAACGCTCATCAAGCACGCCAATAGTCACCTGTTCCCCCAGCGCGTCTTTCGGTATTGCATCCAGCAATGAAAAAGCCGACCCGCCGGAAAGAAGCAAAAGTACGGATTGTGTATGCTCTTTTGCATCCATCAAAAGAGCGCGCAGTAACTCTCCCGCGCGCGCTTGCGTTTCCTGTGTGCTTTTGCATTGAGTTATTTTCATTTTCTCTTTGACCAAGGGCAACCTAACTCTTTTTACGGATTATGAAGCCCTTTTGGCCTGGTGTCCCGCTTTAGCGGGATCAAAAAGGCTTCATCCTCGGAGCCCGCGCCGGCGGGCGAGAATGAGTAAAAAGAGTTAGGTTGCCCACTTCTTTAATTCTTCATACGACGTACTCCCACAAATAAACGCTTTCGTATCCGTATTGAAGAAAAAGGGCACGCCACCGCAAAGCCCCGTGTCGTATTGATTCATCTTTTCCGCATTCTCCTCATTGTGCCACATCTCATATTTTTCCACCACCACGCCTTTCTCTTTTTCCAGCCGCTCCACCAACGGCTTCATACGTATACAATGAGGACATTCAGTTCCATAGAATTCAATTAACATAAAGCAAACTTATTCTAAGAATAAGAGTCCATACATTGCTCCCACACCAATAAGTATTGCTACAAACTCAAGCACGGTACTTGACCCACGTTGTTTGTGCAGTTCAGGAACCAAATCCGCGGTTGCGATATAAATAAACGTGCCTGCGGCAAACGGAATCAAAAAACCAATTGCGCGCTCCGACGAAGAACCCATAACCATTATTACAAGCACCCCCGCAATCGCGGTGAGTGCAGAAATGAAATTATAGAAAATGGCCTTACCTTTTGAATATCCCGCGTGTAGTAACACGCCAAAATCGCCAATCTCCTGTGGTATTTCATGCAAAACAACTGCGATAGTAGTTGCGATACCAACCTCAACGCTTATAAGATAACTCGCTCCGATAATAAGCCCATCAAGAAAATTATGCAGGCCATCGGAAAATAATATCAGTTTCCCAAGAGGTTTTATGGCGTCTTCTCGCTCAATTTCAACGACATCTCCATGATGGCCATGGTGCCATTGAAGAAGTTTTTCCAGCCAAAAAAAAGTTAACAGTCCTGCAAGCGTGAGAAGTGAAGTGACTGCGGTATCGTTCGTATGCTCAAATGCCTCCGGAAGTAAATGGAAAAAAGCATCGCCCAACAAAGCGCCAACCGCAAGCGCTACAAACACAAACAATATTTTCCGCAAACGTTTTGTCTGTAAAGACAGCGTAGACACGCCTATCAACGAAATACCGCTTACAATGAGTACGCTTGTAAACGCATAAAGATATGGGATTGCCATATGCGATAGTATACCACGTAATAACTATTGAATAAACCCGCCTGCTTGTATTTCCCACAGTTTTTTATAAACACCGCCTTGCCCAAGTAATTCTTCATGCGTACCCGTGGCGATTATATCCCCTTCTTCCATGACAATAATGCGATCCATTTTCATAATGGTGCTCAAGCGGTGCGCGATGACGATGACGGTCTTCTTTTTCATGAGTACGGATAACGCGTCTTGAATAAGCATTTCAGATTCGGAGTCTAAACTGCTTGTTGCCTCATCAAGCACTAACATGGGGGCGTTTTTTAACAGCGCGCGCGCAATGGCAACACGCTGGCGTTCCCCGCCGGATAATTTTATACCCCGCTCGCCCACATAGGTTTCATACTCTTCCGGCAATCGAGAAATAAATTCATGGCAATGCGCCTTCTTGGCGGCCTCCACTACTTCTTCGTCCGAGGCGTCAAGCCTGCCATAGCGGATATTTTCCATAAGCGTGCGGTGAAATAAAATAGGTTCTTGGGGCACCAATGAAATTGCGTTCCGCATACTTTCCTGCGTTACGCGCGAAATGTTTTGGCCATCAATGAGTATTTCCCCGGCCATTATATCGTAAAAGCGAAAGAGTAATTTCGTGACAGTTGTTTTACCAGCACCCGATGCGCCCACCAAAGCAATTTTCTCGCCGCCTTTTATATGAAGATTAAAATCTTTAAGAATACTTCGTGTTTCATTAAAATTAAATGAAACGTTGTTAAAATGAATTTCACCTTTTGTCACGGAAAGTTTTTTAGCACGCGCGTGATCTTGCACTTCATGCGGGAGGTTTAAAATTTCAACCATTTCATGCGCGTCCGCAATTGCCTCATACGATTTACGCACCGTCTGCCCCAAATGCCATACCCGTTCAAACGCGCGTATAATATAGGCCTGAATAAGCGCAAAATCACCTATTGTTACAATCCCCCTCTGCCACAACAAAACAGCAACATATAAAAGACTAATCTCCACCACAATAAAAAGAGCGCCCTGTGCCGTATTTATCCATTCATCTATGGTCCATGTTTTAAAACGTAAAAGCCGTAACTCTTCGGTAATACCATACACCATGGAATATTCTTTTGCTTCACCCGCAAACGATTTAACGGTTGTTATGTTTGAGATAGAGTCTGACAAAATACCCGTCGTTTCAGAATCTTTGGCGGCGAGCATAATATTATATTTCTGCTTCCAAATAGTGACCGCATATTGCGCTGAGATAAATATGATAAGCCAAACAGTAAATACGACACCCAACAACCAGTGCCGCATAAAAAGCACCGTTATAATGATGGGAAACGTAACAAGGAATGGAAGATACACATAATGAAATTGATCAGTAAGAATCTCAAAAGAACGATCCAGCCGGTTTATACGGCGCACCAAAGAACCGGCAAAATTATTCGCGAAAAATTTATAAGAATGATGTTCCACATACGCAAATGATGTCCGCATGAGATCAGCCTTAATATGTGGCTGTACATATACGTTGGCAAATTGGTTAACACGGTGAAAGAGCCACGTAATCCCATACAAGCCCGCGATCATCGTGATCAAAAAGAAAAGCTCTTGCATAACATCATCATTTGACCCAGAAGCGTTTGCAAGTACGTCGAAAAATTTTTTGTAATAGAGCGGTACGATTGTTTCTACTATATGCACGCCTGCGTGAAAAAATACCACAAGAAAAACCGCGAGCTTATAACGCCGCGCGTGCTGCCAAAATACGCGCAAAATCGGACGGATGGAATTGTCCATAGAAATAAGTATAAATGACGAAGTACTCTGCCACAACGTATCTAACAAAAACGCCCCCAGCACAAGCCAGAGACGTTTTGTTTTTATGTGTTAGGCACGGCTTACGTTTGTCGCTTGTGGACCCTTCATTCCCTGCCCCTCTTCAAACGTTACCTTGTCACCTTCCCGAAGGTCGTTGAAAGCTACGTTTTGAAGTTCGCTAGAATGAAAGAAGAGATCCTTGGACTGGCCTTCTCGGCGAATAAAGCCGTAGCCTTTGTCCATAAGCCGCGCAATTGTTCCTTCTTGCATTTCTTAAAGAAAACTAAATCGAGTAATGTCAAACGTGTTACTGAAGGTAAAACTCGACCTCGTTTTCTTGCAGTAGCGTATTTGATAATAAAGAGCATAGCATGTACAAAATTTTGGGTCAACATAGTAAAAAGTATAACTCATAACAAGGATCCTAACCACGGTTACAACATATCAGGAATTTTTATACGAAAAATTGTTCCTCGACTGTTTTCTGCCGGGCTTTCAAATGACACACTCCATCCTAAATTGTCCGCAATCATTTTGACGATAAATAATCCCAGCCCTGTGCCCTTTCCTTTGGTTTTCATCGCATTGGAGGCGCGAAAAAACTTCGAAAAAATGCGTTCCTTATCTTCGGCGGGTATGCCGACCCCATTGTCCCTACAAGAAAAAAGAATAGCATTATCCTCCCTTCCAAGAGATACATCCACTTTCCCCATTTGTGCGTCAGAATATTCCGCCGCATTAGAAATGATGTTTGTGAACACTTGAGAAACCAGCGAGACATATGACGAGTAGAGAAACAAACCATCTCCTTTGGAAAAAGAAAAAACCACTTGCGGATGTTTCGCTCTCACGCGCTCCAAAACTGCCTCAATTTCTTTCGCCAAATCAATCTCTCCCTTCTGCATATCAGAAAGAGTGCCGACACGCGCATACATAAGCAGATCACCCACAAGATTCACAAGCGATTCATTTTGCTCATAAAGCGCATGGATCATTTCTTTTTGATCTCCCGTAAGATTTCCTTCTTTGGAAAGCCATTCAAGCGCCCATTTATATGATGTAAGAGGATTTTTTAACTGATGCCCGAGCATGGAGCTAAACTCCTCCCGAAATTTTTCTTTTTCCTTCTTTTTAGTGATATTAGGTTCTACTCCGATAAAAAACTTAATATCTCCATTTTCCCAGAGAACCGGGGATATATGCAGTTCCTGCCAATATTCCGTGCCGTCTTTTTTTTTATTGCGTGCTTCTCCCACAAACGGCATTTTTTCTTTTTTAATGCGCAACCACATGCGTTCATAAAATTCCTGTGGCATATTGCCGCCCCACAAATCAGCAGGGTTCTTTCCAAGCGCTTCCTCACGAAAGTACCCCGTGTTCCGTTCCGCCGATTCGTTCATATAAATAATATTTCCATCGGGATCAGTAATAATTACATGATCATCCAGTAAATCAAAAGCTGTCCCCAACGAGCGGACCACTTCCATGTAGCTTCGAAGTCGCTCTTCCGACAATTCCGTACGCATATGAGTTTCCATATATGTTTGATACTATGAAATACTACTTCAACCAGTCCCGAAAAGATGCCGGTCGCCCCCGTAAGAGAAATAATGCCAACGGGGCTCCCCAATTTGCCCATCGCTCCATAAAATCCCAAATCGGCATGCCAACCAACGGCCGTATCAAAGCTGTCCAAAACCCCCAAAACACCATCCACAAAAGAGCCAATCGTACCGGTCGCAACAAAATAAGAATCGCAAGCGCGATATCTATAAGACCAATAATAAAAAGAAGTTGGCCGGCTAAGACCGCATCCGTTATGCCGAAGTTGCTAAACCACCCAATCCAATCTTTTTTACCTTGTAAAGCAAATGATCCGTGGCCCAAAAATTCGCCAAAAACGGCAATTCGCAAAACCCATTCAACGTGTTTTGTGTTCATAACATAAGCTAGTTTATATACCAGTAGTATACACCGCGCCTCCCCTGCCGTTAAGCATACTTTGTGCACATAACGCAATATCTGAATTTTACAAAAAAACCGCATGGTAGAACCACACGGCTTACGCAACTTTATTCCTCTGTTTTTGGAATTTTCTCAACCACTACACAAGACCAACCCCATGTACGCCCTCCCGCAGGCCAGTAGAGTTCCCACTGACCATCAACTTTGAAAGCCCTTCTCCAGCAAGGGCCGCCAAATTGAGCATGTGCTTCTACAAGGCAGACGTCCGATTTCTCCACCAACCCGTTTTTTACAAATCCAAGTGCCGGATTTAGGCTTTTGGGAATTGGTTCTATAGAATGTAAGTAATAATAACCCGAAGAAACCAATTGATTCTCCACAAATTCCGTAAGCTTATACTGCTCACCGACAACGAAATCTTTCGGCTCTATGAATGACATAAAAAAACCTCCTGTCCGGATTTTCAATCAGCATTACATATATCAAGACAAAAATCAACACGGAAATCCAGGCGTAATTTCATACCCGGACCTCAAGAGAAAACAATACCATATCTCCCGCCTTGATTTTTTCTTTTTTGCGGACTTCCGCTTTTAACGGCAGGAGATACGCGCCCTGCTTTTTGTCCGGAAAAATAGAAGTTCTCCAGCTTGTATCTCCCATGGTAACAACCACGGGAAGCGAGCCCCACCCACGCTTTAAAAGCCCGAAGCGTTTGGTAATTTCGCCCGATTGTTTTTTGGGAAGCGTAATAAAATGCCAAGCCGCGTGTTGCGCCGGATACAACCACACCTTTGCTCGCATGTTGAATTTGTTTTTTATCATAGCTTTAGTATACAAAAAAGTGGTCGCCTTTGCATGAAAAGCGGCCAAGAGAACGTCCGTATTATTTTATTCTAAATTATACACTCCTGCGCGCGCGTGCCCGTTCTGCTTCGGTGCGAAACTGTTTGCGTAGACGCACATTATGAGGTGTTATTTCCAGATATTCATCATCAGCCATTACTTCCATGCCACGCTCTATGGTAAGCAAAAATGGCGGCGCTAATACTATCGCGTCATCCGTGCCTGACGCGCGCACATTCGTGAGTTGTTTTCCTTTCGTTGGGTTTACCCGCATTTCTTCACCTTTTGAAGTATTACCAATTACCATGCCTTCGTACACATCCGTACCAGGACCAATATAAAGCGTTCCACGTTCCTGTAAACCCCATAACGCATAACCCAATGCTTTGCCGGTCGCCATGGAAATCATGGAACCAACCAATCGTTTTTTAATTTCACCTACATAAGGACGAAAACCGATAAAATGCGAAGCAAGGATGCCCTCACCTTTTGTATCAATTACAAATTGATTCCTGTAGCCAAGTATACCGCGCGTGGGACCTTCAAATGTCATACGCACGCTTTTTTCATGGGTTGCCATATTTTTTAGCACAAATCCACGCGTGCCCAGGCGTTCAATAACCGTGCCTTGAAACTCGCTTGGCGTATCCACTAAAAGTTCTTCAAATGGCTCAACAGTAACACCCTGTTCTTCCCGCACAATTGCTTTTGGTTGTGATACCTGCACTTCATAGCCGGCGCGCCGCATATTTTCAAGAAGAATCGCAATATGAAGTTCCCCCCGGCCGTACACGCGAAAATTATCGGCAGAAGCGAAATCTACTTTCAGACCTACATTCACTTCCAGTTCGCGCGTAAGATATTCAGCAATTTGGCGCGATGTAACAAATTTTCCTTCCCGTCCCGCAAAGGGGGAATTGTTCACTAAAAATGAAAGCGCGATGGTTGGTTCATCAATGGCAATTGCCGGCAGTGGATCAACATTCGCATCGGTTGTTATGGTTTCTCCAATAGTAATATCCGAAAGACCCGCGATAAGAACCACATCTCCCGCTGAAGCCTCAACGGCCTCCACTCGTTCAAGACCATGAAACAAAAATAGCTTGGAAATTTTTCCCGAACGGGTTTGACCGTCTGGTTTTTTAACAAATAGATTAGCGCCTGTTTTGATAACGCCTTCGTAGACACGCGCTATCGCAAGGCGGCCAACAAAATTGTCGTATCCAAGATTAAATGGTTGGGCGCGAAGCGCGCATGATGCCAATTTTTCAGAAGATGCCGATGGCACATGTTCCAAAACGGCATCCAAAAGCGGCGAGAGATCTTTTGACTCAGCATCTAATGTGCGTTTGGCAATGCCTTCACGGCCTATGGCGTATATCACGGGAAATGTGGCTTGTTCCTCGGAAGCTCCCAAATCAAAAAATAACTCAAGCACTTTTTCTTCCGTGCGATGAGGATCAGCCGCCGGTTTATCAATTTTATTTATTACCACGATGGGACGCAGTCCGAGCTCTAAAGATTTTTTGAGCACGAAACGAGTTTGAGGCATAGGCCCTTCCTGCGCGTCCACTATCAATAACACGGAATCAATAGAACGTAATACGCGCTCGACTTCAGAACCAAAGTCCGCGTGACCGGGCGTATCTACGATATTTATTTTTGTGTCTTTATAAAAGAGAGAGGCATTTTTAGAATAGATGGTAATGCCGCGTTCTTGTTCCAAAGAATTGGAATCCATGGAAACTCCTTCTTTTGCGGCTCCCATTTGGCGCAACAACGCATCGGTAAGAGTAGTTTTACCGTGATCTACGTGCGCGATAATTGCGATGTTTCTGATTTCCATAATGATAAAGCAAAACGCCCCAACTAGAGCGGATGGGGCGCTTACGCTTTGGCATCACTGCCTAGGCAATCTTGCTGACCTTAACCGCGTTCGGTCCTTTCGGACTGTCGGCGACTTCAAAGGTCACCCGATCACCTTCGCGAAGCTCATCAAAGGTTACACCTTCGAGCTCGTTAGAGTGGAAAAAGAGATCTTTTTCCTGACCCTCACGTTTGATGAACCCGAAACCCTTGTCGGTGAGACGGGCAATTGTTCCTTCTTCCATAAAAGCGAAGTAAGAAAAGTTGATAAAATATCAAGCAAAATACGTTGAAGATAGAGACTCGATCCATTTCTCTGGATCAGCGCTGCATTGATACACTCAAGTATATCATAGCCAAACCATATTGTCAACTACTTTTCATCATTAATTTTATTTAGAATTTTCTTGACTTTTTCCAAACTCTCTTCGTCGTGAATAGAAAGCGCAAATACATTTTTGGTGACTTTTTTTAGAGCGGTAATTTTTTTCTTTATTTCTAAAGGAGTGGCAACATCGCTTTTTGAAAGAAATATATATTCTGTTTTTTCCGCAAGGTTTTTACTGTAGGATGAAAGCTCCTTTCTTATGACTTTATAATCTGCTACGGGGTCCGCGGACTCTGCGGATATGAGATGAAACAAAATTTTTGTGCGTTCAATATGCCTTAAAAACTTAGCGCCCAAACCTTTCCCCTCGGATGCTCCTTCTATAATTCCCGGGATGTCGGCGAGGATAAGATCATAGTACACGCCCAAGTGCGGTTCAAGCGTAGTGAACGCGTAATTCGCCACCTTGCTTTTTGCTTCGGTAAGCTCGTTTAACAAGCTTGACTTCCCTGCATTTGGCAACCCAATAAGCCCTACATCAGCAATAAGCTTAAGCTCAAGCTTGAGCGTGAAGTGTTCCCCCGGGAGGCCCGGTTGAAACTCCCGAGGACTTGTGTTTGTAGGCGAGCGAAATTTATAATTTCCCTTACCGCCTCTGCCGCCCTTAGCCACCAAAATCCGCTCGCCGATTTTTAAAACTTCTTTTGTCTCTTGTGTTTCAACCACGCGAATTACCGTACCTACGGGAATGCGCAACACAACATCCGGCGCGTCCGGCCCATCGCTAAATTGCGCTTTCCCATTTGCGCCGTTTTTTGCTTCAATATCTTTCTTGTATCTAAATTGGCTTAAAGCACCCAGATCAGAAATGCCTTCAACATAGACACTGCCACCCTTTCCCCCATTCCCACCCGTAGGCCCCAAACTCATTTTGATAGTACTGAAAGCAACGCCGCCTCTGCCGCCCTTTCCTGATGTTACCGTAATGGTGATTTCGTCGATAAGCATAGTGAGACTAGTAAGGATAGAGTAAAAAATCTTTCGTAGCAATGGGTAAGCAAAAACTGTGCCATAACAAAAGGCCATGCATTTCCAAGATATGCATGGCCAGCCTTATAACAGTTTATTCAGGATGCTTTGTTACAATCACACGCACCCCGGGAATCATAAAGTCATACTCCTTTCTTAATGACTCCGCCAAAGCCTCATTATTAACGTCCTCTGACGATAAAGAGGCAAGTGTTTCCCTTAAACGGTTGTTCCTCGTTGTCGGATCGTCTTTAAAAAATGGAACCGGACCCCATGTTTCCTTGGGGAAATGAACATCCGCCCTTATTATCCATACTATGGAATCAATAGTCTTCTTGATTCCTATGTTCAAAACCCGTGGATATTTGTGCGGCGTATACCGCGTATAGCCTTCTGGGGCTAGTTTCATTTCACAAAACCCGGAAGCAAATATCTTTTGATCTTTTTTAACAAGCCAGAAATTTTCCGGGTCTTCAGGAAACAATCTCCTTTTGTTTAATCCGTACATGACGACCAACAACACCAACACGGCAAGAACTGCCAATATCAGTAACATCACCCATGAGTTGTTTAGCCATGAGACAAAGATCACGGGTAACACGATAAGCCATGTAACGGGCCTGCCTCCTACCATAAAAACTGCCGCTGGAAAGACATCTCCTATTACAAGTTCTTCTTCTCTAAACATCCTACACCTCCTTATGCCTACAGTTTATTGTTTCGTTGTTAGTTAAAAAAGAACGCCCATTTACCTAGCGAAAACATATCATATTCATAGGTAACTGTCAATCCTCTTTGCCCATCGCGAATAGAGAGCGTAAAGACACTCTATCTACCGCCACAACACAAGAATAAGCGCCATGACTTTGAGAGCAACCAATTGGTAGCCAATGTTTACAAAATACAGTTTCATGGACTTCCCTTCCCACAACACCGAATTGATCATGGTAGTAACAATGAAACCAAGCCACACCCAAAACGCAAGCAAAAACGCGCCATGTACCGTGACGGCGCCCCACACGGCCGCAAAATGCGCAAGCACAAACGCCATCACCAGCGCCATAAGAAACGCGCTTGCATAAAGTTTCCCCATGCCACGGTTCTTCAGTTCGTTTAAACGATCATCCGAAAGCCCCATCAAACGCATCCACATTTTTCCGAACAACGGTCCATACCACAATGCTCCCAAAATCATGTTGCTTACACCCGCAGCCAACACTGCCAAGTAGTTTATTTGAATATCCATAGAAATCGTTAATACTGCCAATAATACTACCAATAAATAGTATCACTCTTTTCATTCAAACTCCAAGTATAGCGGCGCATGATCCGAAACCTCATCCGGTAGCACTTTAAAATCCTTTACCTCTATTCCCTTGCTCACAAATGCGTAATCAGCAAATTTTTCAGGTTTTGTGTAGTGGCTTGTTCGTGTGGAAGTAATACCATATTCTTTTATTAAATTACGAAGTCCGAACTCTTCAAGTTTCTCGATACTCTTTGTGTCGGGCAAGAGATTAAAGTCCCCGCAAATAATGTACGGATTTTGAATAGTTTGCATAAAACGAATAATGTTATCTGATTGTAGTAACCGATCTTCGCTATCACCTTTACCCTTTCCATTCCACATCCCATGGAAATTCATTACTGTTCTGTTTCCTCTAGGTGTTTCAAAAGTTATATACTCTACATTCCGTGCATGAAAACCAACATCACCCTGTGGTACGTGCCCCCGTTCTTTGTACACAAAAATATCTCCTTCCTCAACCACAGATAGACTTTTCTTAACAAGCATCATAAGACCATAATTATCAAGATGGTGAGGACGAAAGTACGATGTATGCCTATCAAGAACGGCGGAAATATCTTGCATACCGTAAACCATTATGTTGGAGTGATTAAGTTCAAGCCCACCCACCGCCTGCCCTTCAAGATGTTCGTAAGGTGCAGACCAAATTTCCTGCAAACAAAAAATATCAACATCTTTATTATTCTCAAAAAATACGAGAAGTTTTTCCTTCCCGGCTCGTCCACCCCACGTGTTTAATGAAATGAGTTTCATAATTTTTCTTTTATCGCTTCATACCAAACCGCATACCCATCATCAGAAAGATGTAAACCGTCTTTGGCATAGTAACGTTCAGGATCCTTTGCGAATAGGTCGTCGGCATGTTCTTTAAAAAGATTTATAAAAACAACACCTTCTTTCTCCGCAAGTGCGCGGAATACCGCATGATAGTTCCGCGTGCGATATGTATAGATGGATTCTATGGGCCATGGCCAAATGGGAGCAAGCCCAATATTTCCGGAAACAAGCCAGATAACGTGGTCTCCTTTTTCTTTGACTGCCTTCAAAAGAAGGCTTGCGTCAGATTCTGCTATTTTTATGGAATGGAAACGAATGATGTCGTTCGCACCGCCCATGATAACAACAAGATCAAACCGCCCATCTACACCACTCACTTGTTCTGTAACTCCTGCAAGCTTAGCACCGCTCAGAGCGGTATTCACAATTTCCGCGTCTAGAAAATCTGCATGAAGTCTGCCTGCAATAGAATGTTCGCTCTGAACTGATCCAATCCCCACCGCAAGACTATCCCCTGCAACAAGAATTCTTTTGTATCGGTTTGCTCCTAATTTCTCTGCAGGAAAAGAAAAAGGAGTTGTGACCTCTATAAGACGTCCGCTTATTTGTACACGCCGAAAAAATTGCACACCGGAAAAACCAAGATACACAAGAATAATAAATAGGAAAATAAATTTTATCATAGCATTATCCACCTCGTTGCCATTCTAGAATTGCTTCAAACGGGTAGAGCAACATAATAATGTTAAGTGTTAAATTATCGTGAATCCAATACCCCACAAATACTTCCATGACTATAAGCAACGCAACAGTAACCCGCACCGGCAAGCGCCACGCAAGAAAAAACCCAAGAACCATAGCAAGCACGTCACTGGTTGAATTCACCACACTATCGCCAAAATAGTCGTACGAGATAGTAATGGCGCGGTATCGATTAATAATGAAATCCGTGTTTTCAAAAAGCTCCCATGCCGTTTCGGCAAAAATGGCGAGCAGTAACATAAACCCCACCGACCATCCTCCTGCACTCCAAGTAGAGCTTCGGAGGACAGGTCCGCGTTTTTTGCCAACGATCCACGCAACCCAATAAAATATAAAACCATGGATGATATGCGAAAAGGTGTACCAATCGGAAATGTGCTGTGAGTTTTCAGACGTAAGCACGGTAGGTCCATGCCAGAATTTTATAAACCCGCACTCACATATTAATGGTTGACCCATCATATATAAAATGCCGGCAAATAATACTATAAGAAACGTACTTGCCAACAAAGAAGCGCGAAGTGATATAGACGGAAAATTCATATGTTTTCATGCTAACATACAAAGCGCGCTACCAAAAAGAATAGCGCGTCTCTTGAGATTTTATATTTCTCGTACATACTACACGTATGACTGTTAAAGAAGAACCTATGGAACTCATTGAGGATGTTTCCACAAGCACTATGTCATACATCAACCGCCGGTGGGGTGCGTGGTTTTATGCACCCGGAGTTATACTGACAATTCTTATTATATACGGCACATACTATTTTGAAGATACAGAACTTGTTACTCTCCCGCTTGTGTGGTTTTTAGGTGGATATTTCTATGCTCGCACAAAAATACTCAAAGAATTTATGAGGCAATTTGCCGTGAAAAACGGCTTTGAGTATTTTGAGAAAGATATTGCTGATATGCAAGGAGCTCTTTTTGAAAAGGGACACAGCAAAGTAGCAAGTAATATGATTTATGGACGATACAACAACCGTCGAATGCGATTTTTTAACTATCAGTTCTCCACCGGTCAAGGAAAACACCGGCGAACGTATGACCATACCGTATGTGAACTGACATTGCCAGGCATTGCGCCAAACATTCTTGTAGAATCAAAAAACTTTTTTGACTTCAATAGCTTCAAAAAACCCTCTCAAAAAGAAATGCCGCTTGAAAGCGCATTCCAGAATTATTTTAAAACATACGCGCCCGAAGATTTTGATATAGAAACATTTGAGCTATTTACCCCCGAAGTAATGACGGCATTAATTGATAGGGCACAGGGATACGACTTTGAATTTATAGAAAACAAATTATATATCTTTCGTCAAAAAATTATAACAAAACGCGTTGAACTCCATTCTCTATTTTACCTGGCGCAATATCTGATAATCACTCTTTGGCCGCGGGTTATACGCTTACAAGATGATATTGCGGCTATTCATGCCGTACGGAAAAAAAGCGACCAACCTCTTAGTTAATTTTTGAACCGGGAGGTACGTCTTTTTCTGCTGAAAGAAGTACGGGCATACCCTCTGCGTCGCGCGCGGCAAGCAACATGCCCTGTGATTCCAAACCCATGAGCACACGGGGTTCAAGATTTGCCACAACAATAATTTCCTTTCCTGTCAGAGTTTCCGGCGCGTATGCCTTCCCGATACCTGCAATAATTTGGCGCGTAGTAGCATCTCCTGTGTCTATTTCCAACCGCAGCAGTTTTTCTGAACCACTCACACGCTCGGCGTTCACTACGCGTGCCACACGAAAATCAAGCTTCGAAAAATGATCATACGAAATGATTTCTTTTGTGTTTTCATCCATGTTTGGTATTTACAACAAACCGTTAAATGAACCGAGATACACATCCAAAAACTGCGGAATAATAAAGACAAGCCCCGCAAGTGGCAGTACAAACAAAATAACAGTAACCCAAATAATCACGAGAAAATATTTGCGCGTCTTTTCCACTGATTTCCAAATGGCATCAAGCTTCGCGCCCTGTTCTTTTATTGTTTGAAACAATTCGTTTTCCATAGATAGAGGTTTATTATAACATATCGTCTTAGGAAAAAAAGCCTAAAAACCTCCGTATAGAAATTGAAAAACTTTGTAAATTATCCTACGCGTCTGCTACTATGTGAATATGAAACGCATTCTCGCAACCATGTTGTCTTTATTCCTTTTAGTATCCTTTTTTCTGCCATCCCGCGCTCTTGCGGCGCGTTCGCTCTCAATCGGACTCTCGGGCAGTGATGTGGCGGCGTTGCAGAACGTCCTCATTGAAAAAGGATATCTTGCCACGGGAAAAGCCACCGGGTATTTCGGCCCCCTCACAGAAGCCGGTATCAAAAAATTCCAGTGCGACCAAAACATCGTCTGCGCGGGAACACGTGCTTCCGGCTACGGCGTATATGGACCTCGCACGCAAGCGGCTCTGGCAGGTGCTAGCTCAATCAATCAATTTGAGTTTTCCGGGTGGATACCCTACTGGCGCACAGCCACCGGCACCGCGGATGTTCTCCCCCACCTCTCGCAACTCACAAGCGTAATGCCTTTCGGGTACACCATGAAAAACGACGGCACGCTTGCCGATACCGCGAAACTTAGGGAAGAACCCTGGACGTCGTTTATTGCGGCGGCAAAAAAAGCAAATGTCCGCGTTGTTCCCACTGTGATGTGGGGTAATGGCGAGACCATACACCGCGTACTTAGCAACACCGCCACGCGCATCGCGCTGGAAGATGAAATAGCGAACGTAGTAAAGCAAAGTGGGTTTGACGGCATTGATATAGACTTTGAAGCAAAAAAACATGAAACCATAGATTATTTCTCCACGTTTCTGAAAGGGCTTGATATGCGCCTCGGCAACAAATTGCTCTACTGCACAATTGAGGCTCGTATGCCGCTGGACCATCGCTACAGCCCTGGTGCTGTCATACCACCCGATGCCATGGATTACGCCAACGACTACAAAGAAATAAACAAATACTGTGACCGCGTAGAAATCATGGCATATGACCAAGGCACCATAGACGTGCATCTGAATGGCATCCGGTCAAAACCATACGCGCCGGTTGCCGATCCGGCATGGGTGGAGACATTGGTTACCCTCGCGGCAAAAAGCATTTCAAAAAATAAAATCATAGTGGGCATCCCCACCTATGGCTATGAATATCAAATTTCACTTCTTCCGGACGCAAGTTTTGAGTATAAGGTGCTTTGGCCGTTTAACCCCCGATACGCCATTGATATCGCCAAAAAAATCGGCATCACCCCCACTCGAACCGGCGCGGGCGAGTTAGGTTTTCTGACAACTTCAGCCACATCAGTTCCCGCGGGCGCCGAAGCCACAGAAGCAGAACCAACAACCATTCCGCCCGTAAGCACGCTCATTTCTTTAAATTACCTAACCTGGAGTGACGCAAAAGCTATTGCGGACAAAGTCGCCCTCGCGCGGAAATTAGGCGTACGCGGCGTGGCAGTCTTTAAGTTTGACGGCGGACAAGATCCCGGGATGTGGGGCGTATTGAAATAAAGTACCACTATACAATCTATGTAATCAAATCCAAATCTCCACCAAGAAAAATAGGCTTCATGCCTAATATTTCCTGCTTGTAAGAAAGTTCGGAAGAAACCGGGTTGAGTATATAAATGGGTTTTTTCAAAAAGAATGCCACACCGATTTCAATAAGAGTATTACCGCCAATATACCCCGCCACACCTCGTTTTTCATGATTGGCAACAACTATGGCATCGCCCCACTCAATTTTCTCATAGTGATCTCTGATTGCACTTTCTTTCATGTCCCAAAGCGTATGGCCTACCGGAAACGCGTCCACTCCACCCTTATCTTCAATATATTTGGCAAAATATATTTTCCGGTCCCCGCCCATTTCTGGAATTTCGTTGCGCAAAAGTGGAATGCGAACCTCATGGCCTTTGGCCTCTAGTGCACTTTTGAGCTCTTCCATTTCTTTATAGAAAGCAATACTTCCACAAACAGTTATTTTCATATTTATAGTATAGCTAATTCTTTAAACCATTCATACATCACCGGTTCTAAGCCCGGATTTTCATTCCACTCGTCTTCCGAAATTTCTTTTTTTACATACCTCTCCGTTTTTTCTGCCAGCTTTTTTATTTCATCTTTTGTATGCCAGCCTGCCTGTTTCGTTTCCTTCTGGCTACGTTTCAGAGTACCATGCGCCTCAACTTGAAACAGTTTCCAATAATGGTAGATGCCACCCGCGCGTCGGCAAGGATTTTCTTTTCTACCCTCCGCAATCAATCGCAATCCCATCGCATCCAACCCGACTTCTTCCTTAAGCTCTCTTTTTGCCGAATCTTCATAGGTTGCATCCCCATCAACATGCCCCGCGGGAACCGCAAAACCCTTTGGAAACTTAGCCCTTTCTATGAGCAAGAGCTTGTCTCCTCTCCACACCATAATCCCGACGCTTGTATGATCACAAACTTTCTCCATATTTTTAACCAAGCTTACTGCCAATATCTATGGAATCTTTTTTTGGTTGTATCAAAACCCAGCCTTCACCGGCATTATTTTTAAAACCGAGCGTTAAAACTTCCGATGTAACCGGACCAATTTGTTTAGGTGGAAAATTCACCACACAGCACACAAGCGAGTCTAACAGCTCATCTTTCGTATGAGCGCCCACCGCCTGCACGCTTGATTGCTTGATACCTATTTCCGGTCCAAAATCAATCTTCAATTTGTAAGCAGGTTTTCGAGCTTCCGGAAAATCAAGGATTTCTATGATCTTCCCGACTCGAATATCCACCTTTTCAAAGTCATCGTATGTAATTTGGTTCATAAATTACATTAATAATATATAAACACCCGAAAACATAATTGTCGCCCCAATACACTTCTTAATCAGCATAGGTGCAGAAATATCCTCTTTGATAATATTTGGAATTAAAAAAGTGAGCAATGCGCCGATAATAATTGCATAAAAAGATTGCACCTGCATAATAACTGTAACTAAACCAGCGGAAGGAGCAATCACAAGGGCTTTTTTAATGACCATCTGGCCAAAAAAATCTAAAACATTATTCCAAGAAAACCAGATATATTTTCTAATGGATGCTGTTTTTATTCCCTCGATAACTTGTCTCCGTACTGTTGGAATAATGAAAAGCGTAAGTCCAGCTAATGCAGAGCCCAACTCATCAAGCATTAAGTAATTCCAAAAAAACATTTTTGTCAGTCCGTAATCTATAAACAAGGTCATTACCGACCACATAAGAATTGCAATCAATATCATTCCAAGACCTTTGATAAAAACCCCTTTGGTTTTTTCAAACGAAATTATAGTTGCACCAGCAAGAACGATTACAAACCCAAAAAGCTCGTTTGGAGATAATGTTTGCCCCAAAAAGACGAAAGCCAAAATAGTGATTATGACAGGTATAAGTTTGAAAAGAATTACAAGGGAGGAAGTATCACCTTGCTTAAGTGCTTTTCCATAGAAACCATAGGAATAAATAAGTATCATACCAGTTGCAATCGGTATCAAAGAGTACACGCTTAATTCTGGCATTCCTACAAATAGAAAAATTGCGGCAAAGAAAATACAACTCGTGATGGTTGAAAAGAAAACAAAATCAAAAATTCCCTTCGTATATTTATCAAGGATATATTTATCCACAAAATTAGATAAGGCCCAAAATAGTGGCGCAAGTAAGGAAAGAAAAATCCAATTCATATCATTTTATCAATCAAAGCTAACTTCTTTTCACGAGTAAGACTTTTTATGTTGCTTTCGCGTTTCAGCGCCTCATTCCGTGTGGCAAATTCCTCCACATGAACAATTTTTTGGACGCCTTTTGCCCGCGTGTACTTTGCGCCTTCCCCTTCCTTATGTTCCAAAAACCGCCGTTTATAATCGTTGGTAGAACCTGTATAAAGACTCCCATCTTTGCATTGGAGAATGTATACGTAGTAGGTCATAGAAATAATCCCTCGTATTTCCATAAGACAACCTTATGGAAATTTCCTGCTGTGGATAACTTTGACTTTTAGGTTATAAACTGTTATACTTGCTTTTTTCACAAGAAAAGGCACTTCCTTGGGTTCCGTCCCTTGGCAGTGCTTTTTCATTTACTGTAGCTTTTTTTGTAAATTATCCATAAATACGATCCTTACTCCCAACCGCAGCTGCCAGACTAGGATTCGAACCTAGATACCCGCCTCCAAAGGGCGGTGTCCTACCATTAGACGATCTGGCAATAGATTTTATAGATTACTCCTCTGTAAGTAATGATATAAGTTGCTCTATAACTTCTTCCAAAATATTCTGTGGAACCTTTTCTATATATACAGCTTTCCGTGTTTGCCAATCTGCAATACGTACTTGATCTACAAGAATAACTCCTCCTATCTTTTTCCCTTGCGCCCCTAACAAAACTTCAAATGGATACCCTTTTACATGCGACGTTACAGGACATATAAGCGCGAGCTTCATCCGGCCATTGTACGATTTTGGAGACAATACTAAAGACGGCCGGCGTCCCGCTTGCTCATGCCCTCGGTGTGGATCAAGAGTAACCCATATTATATCTCCTCTTGCAGGTATATAGGATTGCTTTACCATATTTCCCGCCCAACAGGACCCACCCAACCTTTCCACGCATCTCCATGTTTGTTTTCGTCCGTAATTTTAGCAACTCGTTCTTTTAAAGTAATCTTTTTCTTAGCTTTGATGGGTCGAATGGATATCTGTTCATCTTGAACGAATACTTGAACATCACTCCCTTCGTGCAAGCTCAACTCTTCCGAAACATGTTTCGGAATGTGCACCCCTAAACTATTGCCCCACATTTTTATTTTTGTAGTCATATATACATTGTATATACACTAATAATTTTGTCAAACCTCTTTCACCTCTTCTTTTTTCGGCTCTCCAAGCGTATCCCGCAAAATGTCTACCACCGCAAGCTCCAATGGCAATTGCGGAAACACGGTACGGTAACTCATCCAGTAGGCATCAATCAATGACTTCATCATCTGTTCCAGTTGTGAAACCGATGCTTTTGCGCAGTGTTCCTTTATGAACTGCTGTTCGGCATCAGTCATATCGGAAGCAACTTGAGTAGCCATTCTTGCATCAAGCCGGCCAAGCAACAAGTGCCGTACATTCCGTATAATCATTTTAAGATAAAATTGCGGATCAATGCCTTGATCTACAGCTTCGTTTGCCACGCGCGCCGCCTTAGCCGGGTCCTTTTCCAAAAGAGCGGCAACAAATGAAAGCACCGCTTCTTCCGGCGGCGCGCCTAACGCAAGCCGCACATCTCCTGTGGTTAGCTTATCACGTCCGCTCAGCACCTGCCCCAGCATACTCTCGGCATCCCGCAGGCCGCCGTCGGCAAACAGCGCGAGCAATTGCAAAGCATCCTTGTCTGCCGTAATACCTTCCCTTTTTACCATCTTCCCAAGACGTTGCACAATAACCGGCATGGATATTTTACGAAACTCATAATGCTGGGTGCGTGATATGATTGTTTCAGGAACCTTTTCTTTGTCGGTAGTTGCTAAAATAAAAATCGCGTGGGCAGGCGGTTCCTCCAATGTTTTTAAAAGCGCGTTAAACGCGTCTTTGGTAAGCATGTGGCACTCGTCAATGACGTAGATTTTATACTTTGCTTGGGAAGGCGCAAGGCGAATTGCCTCACGAAGCTCGCGGATTTCATCAATGCCACGGTTAGAAGCCGCGTCAATTTCAATGAGATCAAGCCCCGTGCCTGCGGAAAACTCTTTGCAAATACCGCAGGTATTGCAAGGCTCGCCGTCTTTCGGTTTCTCACAGCTTGCCGCTTTTGCCAACAGGCGCGCCACGGTGGTTTTCCCCGTGCCGCGCGGGCCCGAAAATAAATACGCATGCGCGATGCGATTTAGGCGAATAGCATTCTGAAGCAACAAGGTAACATGCTCCTGCCCCACCACATCCGCAAATGTCTGCGGCCGATATTTTCGGTATAAAACGTGCTCGGACATGTGGATATTGTACCAAAAATAAACGAAAATTCAATCTGTGATACTTGACAACATGTATAATCAGAGTATATTTGAGCCAAAACTGTTTTGAAAGGAGATATGTATGGAAAACAGACTATATCCGAAGGAGGGAGAGGTGTTTGAGATGACAGGGGATTTTAATGTTAACACCCCTGAAAAGCTCATAAAAGTACTTGGCAGAACAGAAAACTGTGAATATGAGGGGACCCCATTGACAGGTATCCAAACAGCTAAATTCAAACTCCAGCGAGCAGGAGGCTTTGATGCTGGGAGCGTGCGCTGTTATATCCAAAAGAATTTTGGAGAGCCGGCTAGGGGACAGTGGATTCTTGTCTTTAAAGAGAATTTCCCTTTCCATGATAACCATTGGAGCATTGGATGTGCGGATGAATCCTGGAGATCGAAATCTCCTGCAAACTCGAATGGTGTCCTCGTAATTGGCACTAAGAAAGGAGCTATACATCTCGAGTACGAAGGAGATAATTTTTCATCACGTGAGTATATGTGGCTCGTACTGGTAGAATAGTACTATAGATGGCACACACAACCAGAGACAGTCCAGGCAGGCTGTCTCTTTTTTTATCCCTATAGTGTTTAAAAAACAATAAAATACATTTTTGCACAGATGCTTCGAAATTTAAAATTGTAAGAGTTTTGAAAAAAAATCGTAAACTCCTTCCTCTGGTCGTCAAACATACGATTTTTTGACAAACCTCTAACAATTTTTAAAAATTTCTCCACAAAAGTGCAAAAATGTATTTTATTGTTTTTTAAACACAAACAATTTATAGCCGAAAAAGTTCCAAAAGAGCGACACGGCAGTAGCGATAATTTTTGCCGCGCCAAGTACCCTGCTTGGCGCAATAATATCAAGCCGTAACAGAAAGGTACCCGCCCAAAAAGCGACACCGCTGTTAATACCAATGCTTAACAAGGTGATCAGTAAAAATCCCATGAACTCTTTGGTACTGGGAGGCGCTTTCTCGCTAAACGTCCACGTGCGTTGCCAAAAATAACTATTCACAATAGCAACAGCGCCTGATGCTACGAAAAGATACAATATACGCGGATCGTCAAGGCTAATGCCCGTGTAATACTGCAAGGTGTAGACAATGCCGGTATCAACAGAAAAATTCATAAGACCGACAATGCCAAAACGCCCCAATTGCTTGAGCGCGGTCACATGGGAAAATAATTTTGAAGCGATGACATACGCGACATATTCGCCCGCCGGTAATATGATAAAAAGCGACCATATCGGCAGATTGAAACTTCCGTATGCAAGCGGCGTACGGGAAAAAACAAGAATTGGCGTTATAAAAACCGCCGTAATGAATCCGATAATCGCTGCAATAGTATAATCGTTACGCATTGTTTTATTAGTATACCAAACTATCCTTCATGTTCATACCGTTTCATAATCTCCGCCTCTACTTCTTCTTTCGGCCGGCCATATTTAATGCGCGAATATTCTTTTACCGCTTCGGCGACGACCTTATCACCGTCGGGTGATAAAAATATGTGCATGCTAAAAGGCCGAGACGTCTGACCCTTAATCAACAGGCGCATGTAGGCATTGCCATTATCGAGATTAATCAAATCTTGGGCGGTAAAGACAGGAGCGAATTGTTGTTCCATAAATTCCGCATCCTCCACTCCAATACGAAGCGAGGCCATCGATCCTACGTTGCCGAATACCGCTTTTTTAATATCATCAGAGAGCTGGCCGATAAATTGATGCGATATCACCAGATTGAGACGATACTTGCGCGCTTCTGAAAGAATAGTGGCAATAGAGGGCGTAGTCACATTTTGAAACTCATCAATATAGAAGAAAAAATCATTGCGTGTTTCGCGCTCCACGTTTACGCGAGAGAGGGCGGCAAGCAAGAGTTTACCGACAATGATGAGCCCGAGCAAACTTGAATTAAGCTCGCCCAAGCGGCCCTTGGAAAGATTGATCAATAAAATCTTTTTCTCGTCCATTACTTTTCGAAAATTGAAGCTCGAGTGCTGTTGGGCAATCATCGGGCGCATAATGTCGTTGGCTAAAAACACATCGAACTTTGATGTAATGTATGGAACGATATTGGCAAGTGATGCTTCCCCGCCGGCTTTCTCCGCCACATCGCGCCAAAATGTTTTGACCACCACGTTGGTGCATTTTGAAAGTTTATAGTCACGATATGTTTTATCAGCCATAACGCGTCCTACCTCCAAAAGAGTTGCAATCTCGGTAGGGTCATCTATAGCCAGCATGGTTGCATTGCGAAAATACTGCTCAAACATCGGCCCCATCGATTCAGGAACGCCGCCGTAGAGCTTCTGAAATATGCTAAAGAGTTCATTAACCACAAATGTTTTTTGCTCAGGAAACTGCGGATCATATTCAAGCATGTTAAGCGCCAAGGGTCGGTCAATGTCTCCCGGATTAAAATAAATCACATCCTCCATGCGCTCTCGCGGTATAAGAGTGAGCAACTTTTCGATAGACTCGCCGTGCGGATCAATAAAACAAACCCCATCGCCATTTTTAATATCTTGGCGCGCCATTTCTTCCAAGAAATTTGACTTACCGGTACCGGTCTGACCTATCACATAGAGATGACGTCTCCGATCATCACGTTCAAAATGCAAAGGCGAGTGCTCCCCGCGAAATACATTTTCCCCGAGCACAATACCTTCTGTAGGTAAGTTTGCCGGGGAAGGAGCTTCCCGCGCTTTTACATATTTTACTTTAGATGCTGATAATGCGCCTATGGGAAAATGGTACAAGCTCGTAAGCTCTTCCGTGCTTAAATACACAGCTTGCTTTTCTTGAAACATCCTAAATGAAAATTGGTATGCCAGTTCTTCCAGTGAGCTCCCACGTTTCCGCTCTACGATAAAACTGTTTGCCTGTGGGTCGGAAAACTGCAAAAACGCATCTTCCAAACTTTGCAAAATATCAAGCGCTTCTTCTTGTGTTGCCGCGGAGGCAAGCAGACGGATGTTTACGTCAAACCCCGCGCGGGCGGCTTTTTCTTCCACCTGCTTTACCAATTCTTCATCCACCGGATCAGGTGACTTTTGAAATTCGTCTTCTTTTTGTTTTTTCTTCGGACCAGAAATAAACTCTCCCATGACATTTGTAGCCGCTCCTTGCCATGAATCAGTTTTGCTAATTTCTTTCAAGCTTTTGCCTTTCTTCAAAAATCGAGCCGTCTGCTTGCCTTTTTCTTGCCACTCACTGCTCGCCGGCCTTACCACTAACTGAATAGCGGCTCCATCTCCTTCTTTTTTCATTTTTGAAAACGCCGTTGTCAATACCTCAAGCGGATCTGCCTCCAACCGGCGATAACTTTTAATAGGAAAAAATGGCGCGCGTTTGAGGCGCAAGGTAGAGCCCACCGTAACCCCGTCTTCGTTAAAAATATTGTAATCTTTTATTTGTTCCACCCGCGCATGTGGAAACAACGCGCTGACTTTTTTTTCAAACACACGGCTCCACTTGCGAGGCACAGCCACATAAAACGTGGTTTCTTCACCCACGGATGGAAGAGCAATTTCAAGCGCAAAAGAAGGCCGATCGGTAAGAAATCCAAGCGTGCGCACTTCATCGCGCGACACCATGCCGGCGTAAAACTGTTCCATGATGGAAATAATATCTTTTGGATCCCGCCGTTCTTGTTCGTTTGCCGTCGATTCCTGCGGTAACAGAACTACGTAAAGCACCAACTGCAACGAACCCGACACGCGGT
Source organism: Candidatus Ryanbacteria bacterium RIFCSPHIGHO2_02_FULL_45_17b (assembly GCA_001819815.1). Taxonomy (GTDB): domain Bacteria; phylum Patescibacteriota; class Minisyncoccia; order Ryanbacterales; family 2-02-FULL-48-12; genus 02-FULL-45-17b. Next base: position 174,348 of record MHNO01000009.1, read on the forward strand.
TATGTTCCCGCGCCCGCTGAAAAAAATACCACACTGCCGTACCCGCGCCGGCCCCGAAAGCAATAAAGATGAGAAGATAAAAAAGACTTGATGTCATGTGAGCTACGTAACCTTCCGAGCTTGAATTACCTTATCATAATATTCATCGACAAGCATATCATGAAAATCATCCAAGAGATGAAGATCGCCCAGATGCCGCGCCACATATACCGCGGCAAGAATACCCTTCGTGAGCGCAATTTCCACAAGCGCCTCCACTTGTTCGTGATGTTCTTTTTCACGAAGATCATCTGCGTTCTGTCGAGCATGCGCAATGTGGCTAGAAGGTAGCGGGGGTGGTGTGTTCGCGGAATCTGCTGACTCTGCGGCTACTTGCTTTTCAGCGTCCTCCTTTGCGGATTCCACATGTTCCCGCAACACATCGCGAAAAACATCCTTTTCCTCTTTCCCTTCTTCTTTACGTGCGGCAAGTTTTTCCTCTAAAACGCGAAGCTCTTCCTCAAGTGATTGTATAGATTCTTGTTCAGGCATGGTTTTAGTATAGCAAGATAGAAAATAAAAAGCGATTACTGTATATACCGTGAATTATGGAACACACCCTCATCCGATGACCGCCACGCGAATTGATAATGAGTTGAACAAGACGTTATATTGTACTTGCATATGCAAATCGATGGGAGGTCATCAGATGAGAGGAATACATGTGTTTCGTAATTTAAAGTATATAGGTATATGTACGCATACTATATACGCATGATACAATGGTCATATGGCGTCATCAAAGAAGCATTTTTTAGTTTTTGTTGGCATCCTCCTTCTTGCCATATTCTTTCGTTTCTGGCACATAACAGATATTCCCCCGGGATTATATCCCGATGAAGCGATGAACGGCTCAAACGCGCTCCAGGCGCTTGAAAGCGGAAATTTCCGCGCTTACTATATAGACAATAACGGACGCGAAGGGTTGTTTATTAATCTGCAAGCTCTTGCCATTTGGTTTTTGGGAAATGAAGCGTGGGTATTACGGTTTGTAAGTGCGATATTTGGGATAGTAGCAGTTTGGGGGATTTTTTTGCTGACACGAGAATTATTTTGGGACGGCGACTCGCAAACTCAAAGCTCAAAACTCAAAGCTCAAAACTACAACTCAAAATTAAAAACCGAAATAATTGCCCTCCTCTCTTCTTTTTTCCTTGCCACCAGTTACTGGCACGTTACACTTTCTCGTCTTGGGTTTCGCGCAATTACCACGCCCACGTTTTCCATTTTGGCGTTTTATTTTCTGTTCCGCGGCATGCGGAGAAACTCCATGGTTGATTTCGCGCTTTCGGGCATCATGCTAGGCCTTGGCCTCAACGGTTACATCGCGTTCCGGTTTCTTCCGTTCGCGTTTGCGGTGCCTGTTCTTATCGGCCTTTGGCGATGGTGGAATACAAAACCACGCGGCACAGAATGGAAGGCTTCCGGCATAGGATTTTCGGAGGGCGGCGTTGGGGTGGTGGGCGAAGAAAATTCTATGCCGGAAGCCCCAAATACGTGTTTCCCATGCGCGGTTGTGTTAATAGGAATTTTTGTCATTGCCACCTGCACCCCGCTTATCATGTATTTTACGGAACACCCGAATGATTTTGCCACGCGCACCGGACAGGTTTCTGTATTTGCCGATGAGCACCCGCTCCGCGCGTTTGCGGTATCAAACATAAAAACAATCGGCATGGTGAGTGTGTTTGGTGACTGTAATTCACGGCATAATTTTCCTTGTTTCCCCGTACTACACCCGTTTTTGGCGCTTGGATTTTTTTATGGATTATTTTTGATGATAAAAAAACCAACCAGTCTTACCTTTGCCACATTACTTGCCTGGTTATTTTTTCTTTCACTTCCCGCTACTCTTACGCGTGAGGGCATGCCGCACGCCCTGCGTTCCATCGGCATGATTCCGCCCGTAATGATTATTGCCGCGTTTGGCGCGTATGTGTTTTGGGAAAAGTTATTTTCTGACAAAAAAATCCCCCTTACTCCCCCTTTTTCAAAGGGGGAACTCCTCCCTTTGAAAAAGGGAGGCTGGGAGGGATTTCAAAATAAAAAAACAACAATTTTTTTTCTTTTGCTTGTTTCCATTCCACTCACAACAGGATATTTATATTTTAATGTATGGGCAAAAGCGCCTTCCACCGCATCCGCTTTCTCACAAGATTTGTCGGAACTTGCAATGTATGTGCGTTCACTCCCGAAAGAAACTAAAAAATATCTTATTGTGGAACTTGATCACGAAGGCCTTCCTGTCTCGGCGCAATCGGTAGTGTATCTTACAAACACCGCAACCACTCAATCACAACATGAACATAATGTAACATACCTTCCGCGCGTGGGTACTCTGCGCCATATCACGCTTGATGATAAGCCTGCCATCATTGGTTTTGTGGCATTTCATGACAATGCGCTTGAACAAGAACTTGAGCGCGCGTTCCCTTCACTGATAAAAGAAACCTACGGAGGATTTACGGTGTACTCTTACAAACCATAATGTCAGACTCCCACTTTATTTGTAAGAAAATTGTTCTACGATGGCCTCTATTTGCTTATACCTGTCGGCCATAAAGAACAATTTTCTTACAAATAAAGTGGAGAACGCATAAAGCGAGATAACAAATATATGAACTACTATCACATACTCGCCATCGTTTTTTTCCTTCTTATGGGAGCCCTTATGATAGCTTCCATTTCTGATGAAAGCCTTACATTTGATGAACTTGCGCACATTGCAGCGGGCTTTGGGTATCTCAAAGAGCAAGACTATCGCCTAAATGCAGAACATCCGCCACTGATAAAATATCTTGCAGCTTTGGGCGCGGATATTGCGGTACACCCCTATTTTCCGACAAACACCGCGCCTTGGCAAAATGAAACAAAAAACCAATGGGCGCAGTGGGACCACGGCACTATTTTTCTGTATCAATCGGGAAACGACGCGGACGCTGTTATATTTTGGTCGCGCGTGCCTATGATACTTCTCACTCTCCTCTTGGGTATTCTTCTCTATTCATGGAGCTACCGACAATTTGGAGGACGCGTCGCACTATTGGCCGTTGCACTTTACACATTTTCGCCAACCATTCTTGCGCATGGACGCTACGTTACCACCGACATCGGCGCATCGCTTGGATTTTTTATCGGCATAACCACGTTCGTCTCGTTTCTTCAAAAAAGAACATGGTCAAGCTTTTTTATTGCCGGTATCGCATTTGGTATAGCACAGCTTTTAAAATTTTCGCTTATTCTTCTTATTCCCATGTATGGCATTCTTCTGCTTTTGTGGGCATGGTCGCATCCGGATTTTATCACCATTCGTGAACGCATTACAATGTTTTTTGTTTATGCGACTCGTACCATAGGCGTGGGAATTGTTGGCATAGCGGTCGTGTGGATTGCTTATGCCCAAGTAACCGCGGGCTACCCGATTGATCGCAACCTACGTGACGCTTCTACCCTGCTTAAAACGTATCGATTTAGATCACACGTCCAAGCAACAGAATTTTTAATACAGCACCGCATTACGCGCCCTCTCGGGCAATATCTCACGGGCGTACTTCTTGCGAATCAGCGCGCGGCTGGCGGCAACACCACCTATTTTCTTGGCACGGTATCTTCTAGCGGCTCTTTCGCTTATTTTCCGCTTTTATATGCCGTAAAAGAACAGATCATTCTTCATGTTCTAAGCGCAGCCGCACTTGCAGGGTTTTTATTGCGCGTGTGGAAACGGAGAACCATGTCTCTGCGAAAGCGTATTCAAGCATGGATTGCCTCACATCTTAATCTTGTAGGAGCATGCACGGTGGTTGGAGTATACTGGACTATTTCACTTATCTCTCCGCTCAATATCGGCCTGCGGCATGTTTTGCCGACATTTCCTTTTATATATGTACTTGTTGCGTATGGCGCGGAGAGATTTTTCACAACAAACACAGACGGCTCCGCCAGATGGCAAACCACGCGCATCCCGCAAGCGCTGTGTATGGCAATTGTTCTTCTCTTAGCCGGCATTGCCATTCGCGCATATCCGTATTATCTCTCTTACTACAACGCACTCGGTGGCGGCACGGAAAATGGATACCGTATCGCGGTAGACTCCAACTACGACTGGGGGCAAGATTTCAAACGCCTTCGCGCATATATGGACGAGCATGGCATTGAAAAAATTGCGCTGGATTATTTTGGAGGCGCCTCCCGTGATTATTACCTCCCCAGCCGCGTAGACGGCTGGTGGTCAGCACGTGGCATGCCACAGGGATATTTCGCCATCTCTTCCACCCTGCGGGAAGGCGCGCTTGCCTCATGGGATCCGCGTCTCACACCACCCAAACCAGAAGAAACATACCCTTGGCTCCGCGGCAAAGAACCCATCGGCCGCGCAGGCATGTCTATATTTATTTACAAGTTCCCGTAAATCTATATTCTTCAACTACTCACAGGTGCCTGCTTCCACGGTCCAGGCGCCGGCTTTTGAAATAAAGGCGCGGTAAGCAACATGAGCGGCATCATACATCTGAAAACAGCTCCCTTTCGTTGTGGCTGTGGTGCCAACATGAATAGTGGTGGTACCGGAGCTTGAAAGAGAAAGAAGAGAAGCCGGACTCGTCGTCCCGATACCGACGTTGCCGGTGCTTGTAATCCTCATATATTCCGTCAAATCACCAGAAGCCCCGACACGAGCCGAGAGTTGGAGATAGCCCGCCCTGTTGCCGGACGTACCATTTTCTTTTCTTCCTGCAATTGCGGCAAAACTCCTGCTTGGAGCACCACCTGTTGTATCAACTCCACCAAGGACAATCTGACCACCCAAATCAATTGCCATATCGTCTGATGTAAATGCTCCTATCTGACCCAAACCACCTGACAGTATAGTATTGGCAGAAATTACATCCAATTTCATCCTCGGTCCCGCTGTCCCGATGCCGACGTTGCCGGAATTTAAAACAGTAAACAAGGTGCTTGTGGAAGTAAGTGTAGAACTTGCTACGGTAAATAATGGAAATTTTTGGTCGGAGAGAGCAGCGCGGTTGGCAACAGAAAGAAGTGCGCTTGGTGTTGTTGTTCCCCCAAAGAGCGCATTTGAATATCCCACAATATTCCCCGTTGCCTGCACCGTAGATGTTGCAAAAAGATGCCCTGTTACGCTTACGTTTGTGCCGATTGTTGTCGCGATGGTAGAAAATGCTGTGAACAGAAGCGCTCCGGCAATAAAGAAAATACTACCGACAATAATTTCTTTGCGTATCGTAAACGCAGGTATGTGAATGTCATGCATACCAACAAGTGTACCCCCCCCCAATGGGAGAAGTGTATATGAGGACTGTGGATAAGTTGTGTGGTGTTCAGCGCTTCTTGTAGAATACTTTTCCCTCAAAGCGAATATCTATATATTCAAGTTTTGCGCGGTCTGTTAGATGCTGATCCAATACCAGTCTCAAATTCTCGAGCGCTTGCTCTTTATTTGTGCGTTCATCAAACAAGACATACCATCCGTCATCTGTAAGAAGTTCAGTTTGATCCTGAAACACGCGCCCCAACCTAACCTCTCGTACAATAATCGTATAGCGGTCCGCCAACATATCAACTACCTGGCGCAAAAATACCGCTTCTGATTCTTTTATTGCCCGTTCTCCCAACATAAAAAACGCCGATATAACTCGCTGATCCGTAATACGAAATAGCACATTCCCACTAAGCTGGGGGGCTTCGGTAACTAATACACCATCTTCAGCAATATAAAAACAATCACGTACGCTTATTTTGCAATATAAACCCCACGGAGAACGTTCCAAAACACTCAATGCAAGCTCTCGTGAAAAAGAACGGGAAACGCTTGCGGTAGAAAGCTGGGGAAATGTTTTCAAGATATGTGCTTCAAACAAATGCGGGCGAAACAACAATATATTGCTCCGTGGAAAAAACCATGCTACGCGCTCGGAAAGAAAACTGTTTGCGATATTCATAATCTCTTCAGATGAAACTGATGCATTGCCGGAAAGAGAAATAGGTCCGAACCGAAGCCGCGGCGACAATAATAAAAAGAGGATACTCCCCGTTACTAAGACAAAAAAAATACCAAAACGCAAAAAAAACTTCTGCATCTTCGCGCGTTTTTGTTTGGTTCGGTGTTGTGTTAAAACCGATCTCATATAATTATGCGCGGTATTAATGGATTAATGCACGTGGTGATTTCATAATTGATCGTACTAATGCGACTTGCCAATTCTTCAGCGCTGATACATTCCCTGCCTTGCCGTCCTAAAAGCACCACTTCATCTCCGGGCTTCACGCCACGGAGCTTTGTGATATCAAGCATACAGATATTCATACAAATATTGCCCACTATGGGTACACGCCTTCCGCCGACCAACACCGCGCCATTATTTGAAAATCCGCGGTCAAACCCGTCCCAATACCCGATGGGAATAACGGCGATCTTCATCTCCTTCTGTGCTTTATAGGTGCGGTCATACCCAATAGTTTTTCCGGCCGGAATGGTTTTTACTTGAGCCACACGCGTCTTCCAGGTAAGAGCAGGTTTGAGTGCTACTTGCTTTTTTACTTTATCAGCTACTTCGGGAGATGGGTACATACCATAGAGCGCAATGCCCAAGCGTGCCATAGTAAAATGCGCCTCTGGATACAATAACAAAGCTGCGCTCGCGGCGGTGTGCAGATATTGCGGACGTACACCTTCCTCCTCAAAAATCTTGATCGCATTCTGGAAGGCCAAAAGCTGTTCTTTGTAGTAACGTGACTTTGGGTTTTCTGTATCGGCAAAATGTGTATAGGCTCCTTGGACTATTACCTGCGGCGCAGATTTTTTAAGCGCCCGAGCAAACGCACTCACATCTTCGGGCATCACACCCTGCCGATGAGTGCCTGTTTCGAGCTTAACGTGCACAAAAACTTTTTTACGCATTTTTTTCGCAAGGCGCGTAAGCTCTTTGAGCATTGGAATATCATACAAGCACACGCGAAAATTATTCCTGACTACATCCACCAGCATAGCAGATGGCACATAGCCGAGGATGAGAATTGGATTTTTTATGCCAGATTTTTTGAGTATGAGAGCTTCGTCAATTGAATCCACCCCAAACCAGACAATCGGAGGTTTCGCCTCCGAATAATATTCGGAGGCGAAACCTCCGATTGTCTTGATAACTTTGACAATACCATGACCATAGGCGTTGGATTTTACTATTGCCATTACAGCGACACCTTTGCCAAGATGTTTCGTGAGCGCCAAAAAATTATGCCGCAACGAGACGGCATCTACCTCAACCCAGGTTTTATACATATGAGAATTACGAACCATGAATTAAGAATCAAGGATAAAAGACCCCTTTATTCTTACTTCTTGATTCTTACTTCCGACGTTCGATCCTCTCCTTCCCCATCCACTTCCGTAATACCTCCGGCACCATCACTGATCTATCTTCCTGCTGGTAGTTCTCTAGAAGCGAAATTAAAATGCGAGGGGTAGCAATCATGGTATTATTAAGCGAGTGGGCAAATTTCAATTTCCCTTCTGCGTCACGATAGCGAATATTTAATCTCCGTGTTTGAAAATCATGGAAATAAGACGACGAGTGCGTCTCGCCATATTTTTGCTGGCTTGGGATCCATGTTTCGATATCATATTTTTTCACCTGCCCCAATCCAAGATCAGCTCCACAATTCACCACCACACGATAGGGCAAGTCCAACTGCTGTAGCATCTCTTCTGCGTTTTTCGTAAGTTCTTCATGCCACTTAACGGATTCTTCGTGATCAGCCTGACATAAAACCACCTGCTCCACTTTCATAAATTCATGCACACGATACAATCCTTTGGTATCTTTTCCATAACTGCCTGCCTCACTCCGAAAACACGAAGAAAACCCGGCAACAGTCATCGGAAGATCTTTGGCTTCAAAGATTTCGTCCTCAAACATGCCCATCATGGATACTTCCGCCGTCCCTGAAAGATACAAATCATTTCCCACTTTATATACTTCATCTTTTCCTTGTGGCAACCACCCCGTTCCCACCAACGTGGCACCTCTTACAAGCGCCGGCGCCATGTGCACGGTAAAACCTTTTTTCTCTAACGCCTCAAACGCAAACTGCCACAGCGCCAATGAAAGCATTGCCGCATCTCCCTTTAAAAAATAACCCCTGAATCCTGAAACTTTCGCGCCTCGTTCAAAATCCGCGAGATCAAGTTCCTGCAATAATGTAATGTGATCCTTCGGCTCAAACGTAAAGTGTGGTTTCTCTCCATACGTTCGAACCTCTTGATTGTCGGCATCTGAATTACCATCAGGAACCGATAAATCGGGGATATTGGGCACCAAAAGCAACAACTGCGTATATTCTTCTTCAATTATTCTCAATTCTTCTTCTTTATGGGAAATTCGTTCTTTCAATTCTCGCATAGCCACAATAGCTTCTTCCCGCTCTTCTCCGGCCATATGAGAAATTTTCTCACTTGCTGTATTCTGCTGGGCACGAAATGTATCTGTTTCCTTAATAAGCCCACGACGTTTTTCATCAAGCCCCAGAAGGTTGTCAACATCAATATCCGCCCGCTTTTTCCGGACGGCTTCCTTTATTAAATCAGGGTTATCACGAATAAAACCAATATCAAGCATATATAAAACTCAAAACGCGGCTATCCACCTAAGGTTTAGAGTACTATATTTTTAAGCTTTTGACTATCTCATTAAACTTCTTTCCTCTCTCTTTATAGTTTTTGAACATATCAAAACTCGCAGCACCGGGGGAAAATACAATGTTCCATAGTTCTCCCTTTTTTCGCCTTTTCATCACGTACCTGAAAGCCGTGCGCACTGCCTTTTCCAACTCATGAACCTCTGTAATCTCTTCTCCCTTGAATGCTTTTTTAAGTAACGAAGTATTTTCGCCCACAAGCACCACATGTTGCAACGCGGGCCAACGTGCCACACGTTTAAGCGCGTCATAGGGAAACCCTTTATCACGCCCGCCCGCAATCAATATAGTTGGCGTTTCAAACGCTTGAATAGCGGCGGCAGTTGAGATGGGATTGGTTGATGCTGAATCGTTATAAAACAAAATACCATCAAGGTCGCGCACTTTTTGTAGACGAAGCGGATTACCGACAAATCTCTGAACCACTCGTTTTATAATAGCTGGATCACAATCAAGATATAACGCAACAGACGCCGCCATCACTGCATTACGAAAATTATGCATCCCCCGCATTTGAAGATCCTTCACGGAAAATAAAGTAAACGCCTCTGGCCGAATGTCTATGTGTTTGCCGTGACTTTGTTTTGCAAGGTCTGTGGCGTACGTATTATCCGAAAAATAAAAAACAACGTCTTGTTCTTTTTGGTGAGCCACAATTCCCCCTTTTGCTTCGAGATATTCTTCAAACGACTCATGCGCATCCAAATGATCAGGAAATATATCAAGCACAACCGCAATTCGTGGAGAAAACAAAAGATGATGCAGTTGGAAGCTGGAAAGCTCCAGAATCGCGATAGATGTATTATATAGTTTCGGCAACACATCAAGCATGGGAATCCCGATGTTGCCCGCAATATAGGCATCTTTTTTACACTGCTTCAATATGCGATACAGAAGCGTACTCGTAGTCCCCTTGCCTTTTGTTCCGGTAACACCAATAAGAAGCCCTTTCGCGTGATCAAAAAAAAGCGCAGTCGCACTGGTAAACATGGTGCCATTTGCATAAGCTTTTGCCACTTCCGGAAGTGAAAACGGAACGCCGGGTGATTTTATAATCAAATCATATGCGTCAAGATGCCCAAGATAGGTTTTGCCTTGTTTCTTATCAAGGATATCAATCTCCGCGTTTTTATATCGGGGCGTTCTTTTTAAAAACCGAAGTACTGATTTTCCTTCTTTTCCAAACCCAAGAATTGCTATACGCATATGCCGACTGTACCTCATTTATAAAAAAGAAAAAAGCCCATATCATCATATTCACATATGAAATATAGGCTTTGTAAGCATTATTCAGTGAGGCGGCAAATTTCTTGCACCGCCATCGCTTCTTCTTCTGTGCAATCCCATTCTACCTTTCCCAGCCATTCGAGTAACATAGTAGCAACTTTCTGCTCTATTGCGAACGTATCTGGAAAATCTCCGAACAATCTATGCCGCCCGCCATCTATCGTACTCATTTGCAATCCTGAACGAGCTGCATGGTTGAAGTAAGCAGCAGAAATGTCACCCAATGTTTTAGTTACAATAGCATCACCACGGTATCGAATGATATGACATCGTGAGATATTTTCTAAGATGCCAAAAACTTCCGAGTCCCGCCATGATCCTTCAGAAAATTGGGGCTCCCAATTTTGAAAGGTGATATCTTGCTCCATCACCTTGCGCGCGTAAGCTGCAGGCGCAGACAATATGCAAGCGTCGACATCCTGTCTCTCCGCAACGGCATGAATCGCGATGGGACAACCCATACCATGCCCCATGACCACCAACTCCTCAGGGTTATAGGTTTTCCTCGTGTGCTCAACGACCGCTTTGGTATCTCTCACACGTGTAAAAAGTCCTGTTTCTTCTTTTATTTTCTTCTCCAACCATCCAACTCCCATGCCATAATAGTCAAACGTTACGGCCCCCCATCCTGCATCTACAAACAGTTCAAGAAATGGAATTGTTTTGTAACGTGAAAACGTGAGCGACCCGCCATAGCAAAACACTATGATTTTGCCGTTATACCCATGAACAGGCATAAGAAGGGTCCTTGTTACAGGAAAAACACCCATTTCAACCGTCTCAACAACATACCTTCCAGACATAGAAGAACCTCCTTCAATCGGTTTTTTGCAATCGTAGACTTCGCATATATGCTCGACGCCGCCGACGCTCGCGTCTGCTACCACGAGCTACTGCGTGAAGCATTTTTAGCACAGACGACACCCGTGGATCTCCATGCCATGTTTCACGTATCATATCGCGTAAACTATGCATAATATCCGGTTCCCCTTTACTAGTATCTTCTGCTACTTGTGCCGCGAGGATACCTATATACGACAGTTTTCTTTCTATCGCATGTTTTTTATTCGGCGGGGTAAAAAAAAGATTCAAGCCATCTTTCCAGCGCCGGTAACTGATAACCAAAAATGGTGCGACTATGCCTGAGAGAAAAATATCCGCCATGGTATCACCATTCCCCACCTGCGCAATACTGTTGAAAAATCCGCTCGTATCATAGAGGAGCTCAATTCCTTCCCATGCAAAAACAGACAAGAAGATGATGAGGAGCCATGAAAGTGCCTCTTCTTTCAGGCGAGAGAACTGAAACTCTATTGGATGATATCGTTCACAATATGACAGAAGAATCCACATGTGAAAACTAGGCCATATCAAATGAGCACATTCGTCGATAAACCATTCCCACGTGCCAATGGTAGCGGTACCCCACATGAAATACCCGCCGCAAGTAAAAGCTATGTTAAAGATCAACACATACCGCACGTGAGTATTTTTGAAAAAATGCCTTAATCGTGCCATACGCGACAAAGGCTTCGTATACTCTTGCATCGCGCACCTCCAAGCTCTATTTGCTCAAACAGTATAATAAAGTTGCTATTCTTGCAAGCAATTCTGCCACAGCGTATAACAGAGGCATGTCGGTTCTCTTTTCATCCATACGACAGTCCATTCCCCAAACACCCGGGGTATATTTTTTCCGCAATAAAGAACACACTATTCTCTACATTGGAAAAGCAGTAAATTTGCGTTCTCGACTGTCTTCATATTTTCTTAAAAGCACCCTGTTGGAAGCGGCAAAACGACGCATGCTCCGTGAAGCAGAACACATAACGTGGCAAGAGACAGAAACAGAAATTGAAGCGCTTCTCTTGGAAGCATCTCTTATTAAAAAACACATCCCGCCCTACAACATCGTAATGCGTGATGACAAGCAATATCTCTTTGTAGGGTTTAGCAAAGAACGATTTCCGCGCATCTTTTTTACGCATCAGCCCCTTTCTCTTGGAACACGAAACATGAAACATGAAACACAGTTTATAGGACCGTTCACCGAGAGCAGAATCATAAAAAATCTACTACGTTCGCTTCGAAAAACATTTCCCTATTGCACATGCAAGACAAACCATAACCGCGTATGCCAGCGCGGCGAGCTGGGGCTCTGCGCTAGAATATGCTGTCAAAAAAATTATAATGCTACACGAAATGAATATGGCGCCTACGCAAAAAATATACGCTTCCTCAAAAATGTACTGCAGGGAAAACAAAAACAACTCCTTCATCGTTTTCACACGGATATGAACCACGCAAGCAAACACCAAGAATTTGAAACTGCCGCGCGCCTGCGCAATTATGTCTATGCCCTCAAACGCATTTTTGAACATCATTCCCCGCTAAAAAAAGAATACGCGATGGAAAATCAAAAAGGGCTCCATGAGCTTCGTCTCCTCTTAAAGCTTCCTTCCTACCCCAAACGAATAGAGGGATATGATATATCAAATATACAAGGAACACATGCCGTGGGATCCATGGTCGTGTTCACCGACGGTATTGCTGATAAAAACATGTATCGAAAATTCCGCATACGCACCGTCAAAGGCGCGAACGATACTGCCATGTTGCGGGAAGTTCTTACGCGCCGGCTCACCCACTCCGACTGGCCCCTGCCGGATATCATGCTTATCGACGGCGGGCGCGGGCAATTAAACGCCGCTCGCAAAGCCGTGCAAGGCAATCTTATTATTGTGTCTCTGGCAAAACGAGAAGAAGAACTTTACGCACCGAATCGAAAAACACCCTTCAAACTGCAAGAAATGCCACGTTCGCTTTTATATCTGTTGCAACAAATACGGAACGAAGCCCACCGCTTCGCGATTTCCTATTACCGAAAACAGCATAAAAAATATATCATTGCTGAGCCAAACTCTGCAAGAACGTGATTTGTTCCTGGTACGTATCTACCTTTGCAAGTACTTGGTTCGCGTAGGAACGGCCGAGATAGGAATCCCAATTTCCTCCGGCAAAATACTTCGCGGCGGCTTTAAGCTCCGCGTTCCTCCCGCCCGAGGCACCGTTGTCACGAAGCAACAAGCCTGAAGCGGTAAAGGCATCACGCGGCACCCAAGGATTGGCCGGCGCATTGCCAGTTAGGCGAGAAATTGCCTCTTTATACAAAATCCACGTGGAAGGAATAAACTGCGCGGGACCCATGGCACCCCCCCACCCCACCTGCTCTCCTTTTGAATCGCGCATAGGACACGATAATGGCATAGCGTTTGGATCAAGCCCTAATTCTTTTGTTATTTGAAGATACGGCTCATGATCACGGCTAGGTTTCATTACGCTCTGCCATTTGTACTTCGGCGGGTCAGTGGCAAGATTACACTGTCCGATATTTCGCCCCAACTCTGATTCCTGCGCGATGATGCCTAAAATAAACGCGGCACGAACTCCGGTTTGACTGGAGGCAAATTCCGCGTGGCGCAATGCTTCTTCAAATGGAATTGCTGGAGACCCTTGTAGCGTGAAAAGCTCGCTTCGAATAGCCGCCGCGCGCGTTCTTTTTGCATCGGCATGCTGACGATAATTTGCCTCCTCTCCGCGTGTAACTTTTAAAATACGTTGCTTTTCATTTTCTTTTGCTTCTTGCTGGCGTTTCTCGATTTCTTGCAACGTACGAAGTTCTGTTTGTTCCTGTTTCTCTCCCTGTAAATTTTCCCGCACATCCGCAGTACGCGTAATATCAGCGCGCAGATTGCCAAATGAAGTTTGTATAGCAAACTGCAATGAGTCTATCGTATCGACCTCTACAAAAAAATCAGACAAATCATCATACCCTAGCAACAACTCAATAAGCGACACATTGTCATATTCATGTAATTTGCGTAACGCCTCGGCCAGAGACGCGCGTTCGCGACCAATAACACCCGACATTTCTTGAATAGAAAGAGATTTTTGATCAATAGAAGCGGCAAGCGCCACAATAGCAAGATTTCTTCGGCGAATTTCAAGTTTCGCGCGAGTAACTTCGGCATCAATAATATCAATGTCACGCTTTATAGAAGCGCCCTCGCTCTGTTTTTTGGCAATAAGAATATCAAAACCCGCAATCTGATTCTCAAGATCCTTCAATTCTGACTGCAACTGCGCTCTCCGCGTCTGCACAACATTACTTGCTTCCTCCGCATACGCAAAACCCGCCGCCGCTAACAAAAACAGCGCCCCCGCAAATAAAACATATATATGCTTATATAAAAGCCTGTTCAAAATCTAACCGCTTAAAAGGTAAAAATACGCGATAAATATAGAGAGCCTATTTCTTTTCTTTATTTTCAGCAGTTGTGGAAATTTCTTCACTTGACTCCTCTTCGGTTTCTTTTTCTTTCTTTCCCGCAAGTTCGATGTTTTCCAAAGAAACTTCCGCTGGTTGTTCCATCGCGGCAAGTTCTTCCTCACTGCGTGGCGCTTCTACCAATACTATCACTTGGTCAGGTTCTATGCGCAACTCTACTCCTTCCGGCAATGGAATATCTTTTACAAAAATTTGATCCTCAAACGCATGCAAAACCGATATGTCAACGGCAATTTCATGAGGAAGGTCTTTCGGCAATGCCCGAATAGGCAATTCATGAATAACTTTCACCAAAACACCGCCCAAAGATTTAACCGCTTCCGCTTCACCGGTGAACACAAGAGGAATATCGGCTTCCAATTCGCGATCCATGCGCACCGCATAAAAATCCACATGAATCGGAAAATCTCGCAATACATCTCGTGAAACATCCTGAATAAGAACAGTTTTTTGCGAGCCATCTTCCAAACTCAACGAAACTAAAGAAGTTTCGCCTACTGCTTTCCATACTTTCTCAAACACGCGAGAATCAACTTCCACTGATTTGGGTTCTACTCCGTAGCCATACAAAACAGCTGGAATAGAGCCTCTATTCCGAATATGTTTGGCTTTTTTACCAAGCTCCAGACGTGTTTTTGCTACTAACTCCAACATGTACTAAGGCTAGCACAGAAGACTCACTCTGGGAAGATGGCCCATGGAACCATCAAAAATGTGCTTAGAAAAAGTCTGGCCGAGCGATAGCGAAGGAGAGCCGAGGACTTTTTCTAAGCACATTTTTGATGGTTTACCACGCTCAAGGTTTAAGGAAAAAATAAGTAACCATGGTCTACCTGCCGCCCGCCGATTCAAATAAATCCGCATACCGTTTAAAATTGTCCGCGATAGTATGGGCAGTCTCCTCGCGAGTCGCATGTTTCTCGTGGTAATGAAGAAGCGGCTCCTTGAAGACCGTCCGCCCCACAGCAAAACCAATGACCCCATCTACGCGCGCCGAAGCACCCAGCCATACGCGCACTTTCTCATCGCTTTCCCCACGCCCTAAAACTACAATACCAACATCATTTCTGCCACCGCTTCGCGCCGCCTCGGCAATAGACCCCATGTCTTCTGACGACTCTAATCCTTCCAATTTCCATACGTCTGGTTCCACGCCATCCGCTTGCAACTCCCTCACAGCAGACCTCATGAGCCCCGCACGCATTGTCTTTTCATATACATCTTCGCTCCCGCCGCATGATGCAAGCTGTTCAGAAGTAGCTGGCACAAGCAATTCAAAAAGAAACTTGTATCCTTCTTTGTGACAATACGCACTCAACATGACAAGTTTTTCTATTTGTTTTTTATTTCCTTGGGTATCTCCCCCCGTATTATATCTTACAAGAACCTTTACATAGTCTGGCGAAAACTTTTCGATATGCTCCGCAAAATCATCCCCATACTCAAAATCGAACTCATCCTGTCCGGATTTTTCTATGGTAAGAATACGCGTTACGCCGCGTTCTCTTGCTTCGTTTTGGATGCGCGATCCAAATTGTTCATCAACTAAAATGGCAGCCGCATGGGATGGTACACCTTGCTCCAATGCCATAAGAAACCCTTCATATATAATATGCTTATAATCGGAAAGAACGGCAGTGGCCGTCTCATCCACATGTGCCGGATCAAATCCGAACATTTTAATAAAAGATCCGCGATGATCAAAAGGCAAAATATATAACTTTTTTCTCATATGTTTGAGTTACGTTCTACCCCATTGCGTATACTAAACATGTTCTTTACGGCCAACAGGTGTATACATAGAAGGACGTCGTAGAACATGTTTAGTATACGCAATGGGGTAGTAATAATTTTGTAATCCACAATTATATTACGTCTCTAGAATATGCTTTGTTTTTATAAACCGAAGCGTGCGAGGCAATAAAGACATCACTACCGAGTGTGTAATTATACTCTCCCCTTCAAACACCACCCCATCTGCGAGAGGCCCATCAATAACGCCTGTAGCGGTAAATGTAACATACTCGCTTTTGGCAAGATCTCGTGCAGAAAAAACTTTTTTTGCTTCCCGCGCGCCTAATTTTTTCAGTTCTTTCTCCTGACGTTCATCACTCGGCTTCCAGCGGCACATAATCTCACCATCCAGACAACGCAACGCCGCGGCCGCTAACACCGCTTCCGTACTTCCCCCGATGCCCAAGAGCATATCTATAGGAGACTCAGGCAAACAAGTGGCTATCGCCATCGCGACATCCCCATCGCTAAACAATCGCACGCGCGCTCCTGCGTGTCGAATTTGTTGAATCAAGTCCTCATGGCGCGGCCGGTCAAGCACAGCAACCGTAACTTCTCCCACGTCTTTCCCCAAAACATGCGCGACTTTTTTAATTGCGGTTTTTACCGGCATATCAAGATCAACCGCCCCGCGCGCTTCCGGCCCGACGGCAATTTTTTCCATATATCCGTCAAACGCTTTGTAAATAGAACCGCGCGGACCTGTGGCAATAACCGCAAGCGCGTTCGGGCGTCCGTATGCCACACTATCCGTACATTCTAATGGATCCACCGCAATATCAACCAATACGCCTCGACCCGTTCCCAGCTTTTCCCCCACAAAAAGCTCCGGTGCCTCATCCTTGGCCCCTTCCCCGATAACAACCTCACCGGAAAAATCAATCTTATTGAACACCTTCCGCATAGCATCCACCGCCGCCCTATCAGCCGCTTTTCCATCTCCCCTGCCAACCCAGCGGGAAGCCGCAATGGCCGCTTGTTCTGTCGCATTCAAAAACTCAAGCGCGAGACCCATATATGGTATGGTTTTCATAATAGACCTGTTTATCATGTTCGTAACGAAATCTAAACATGTAACTCTTCATTATTTTTGAGATGGGATCTAGATTTTCTTCGGTCTATAATCTGCCGGCGCGTTTTGGAGATATTCTTCAAGTTTCTCACGCGTTAGAAGCCCTTCCCGCGCGCCAATATATTGTACTACAGACATGGAGTTTATCGGAGCCCACCGAAGCGCGTCTTCCATACTCATTCCCAAAGCAAGCG
The DNA here is from genome assembly GCA_001819815.1 of Candidatus Ryanbacteria bacterium RIFCSPHIGHO2_02_FULL_45_17b. GTDB lineage: Bacteria > Patescibacteriota > Minisyncoccia > Ryanbacterales > 2-02-FULL-48-12 > 02-FULL-45-17b. Next base: position 191,791 of record MHNO01000009.1, read on the forward strand.
CCACCACAAACGTGGAAGAAAATGCGTCTCCCGCGCCCGTGCGTTCAAAAGGCGGCTTTTCGTCGGGGTATGGAGGCATAAAATAAACAGACGCTCCATCAGAAGCATATGCCCCTTTCGGACCATCGGTAAGCACGGTAATTTTTGGTCCTTGCTCGTGCATGGCGGCCATAAGCGCCTTTATATCGTGCTCTTCGGGTTTTTGAAGAACGCGCTGGTACTCTTCTTTGTTACAGATAAATACCTCCGCCCGTTCATATATTTTTTTCAACCCCTCAATGCCCATCTTCATTTGAAAGGTGCCGGGTTGAAACGCAAGTTTAATTTCGGGATGGCTTTCCAAATAACGAAGAGCGGTTTCATGAAATTCAGACGAATTGCCACCCAAAGAAGAAAGATACACCCATTTGGGGGAATCAAAATTGGGAAGCGCGTATGGATATTGCTCATGCTTAATTAAAATCGTACGATCGTCTTCGTACCACAACACATAGTGATAATTTGTTTTTTGACCGCGGTGGATAGAAATAAATTCGGTGCCTACTTTTTCTGCCGCAAGCACATCCAGACATTCCTTGCCAAAATAATCACTTCCCACATTGCTTACAAGCGCACTTTCCAAACCCAACCGGGTAGCTGAAACCGCCGCATTAGCGCTATTTCCCACCGCAGGAACAATATACACTTCTTCATAAGGAACTTTGTCGGCAAACCGAAAACATATTTCGCATTTTTCTTTATCTACCGAACAATGCACCGATGCATCTTTGATGCGTATAAATGCATCCGTTACCGTATCACCAATAGCAACAAAATCATACTGTTTTTGAGACATAGACATATCACTCTAATGTTATTTCGGTTAATCCGTCAACGGCGATAGTCACAAACGCACTCCTGTTTTTTGCGACCACCGTGCCGCGAAGCTCAAAATAATATGTTTCCCCTGCAGAAATTTGTACCTGGGGCGGGCCTTGATCAAAAAGAATAGATACCGCACTTGACGCTGAATCAAGAAAGCCAATTTGCTTTCCTACGCGATTTTCTTTAGTAGTAGTATTGCGAAGAAATGCCGGAACAGAAAAAAGATCATCAGAATACGCGTATACCTCAAGATCTTTTATGGAAACATCAGAAAGAGAAATAGCGTATGTTGTGGAAGGAATGATTGTATCTACCGCGCCTCCTGTAATAGAAAAACGGTACAAGATTGCAAGCGGTTGTGAAAGATACACGGAAGGAAGCGAAACAAATTTCCATACAGCTTCGGTTGATGTAGAAACAGCTTTTTCTTCTGTCTTGGCAGGTACGGACGACTCAACAACAGTGCTTTTTTCTGGAGGTCGCGCCTCTTCGGCAATAATCTCCAAAAGGCGAACCTGTATGCGCGCAACGGCGGCAATAATCTCATTAAGCTGTTGTTGGATACTTTCAAGGAGCGACGCGTGCGTGGAAGCGGCCGAGGGTGAAGTCGGTACCGAGAGCGCAAAAAGTAACATAACGACGACAATAAAATAGAAAGATCTTGAATAAAAATGTTTCATGCGTAGTTTTTTATTAGCTGCAGACTACTTCCTTTGTACCACTCTTTTAACCGCCGCAACAATAGAAGATACCCCCATGCCAAATTTTTCTAAAAGTTCGGCAGGTTCGCCCGATTCACCAAACCGATTCTGCACGCCGACAAACTCCATGGGAACCGGATGTGTTCGCGCCAACACTTCCGCCACCGCAGACCCCATACCGCCCATTACCTGATGTTCTTCCACCGTTACAACCGCGCCTGTACCTTTGGCGGCCGCTATAATCGTCTCCTCGTCCATAGGTTTTATTGTGTGATTATTCACCACAAGAACGCCGATGCTTTCTTTCTCAAGTTCTTGGGCGGCAAGGATCGCATTGTGCACTAAAGACCCGCACGCGATTATAGCTACAAGTGGGGGTGGGTTTGTCGGTTCCCACACGCGATATGCTTTCCCTATTTGAAACGGCGTTTCTGGCGTCGTAAACACGGGTGTTTTTTCACGCGCAAGACGGATATACACAGGCCTTGACAACCCCGAGGCCGCAACCGTTGCTTTTCGGGCTTCATGTGCGTCGCATGGCGCAATAACGGTCATGTTGGCAATGGGGCGCATAATGGCAATATCTTCAATTGCCTGGTGAGTCGCGCCGTCGGGACCAACTGAAACCCCCGCGTGAGACCCCGCAATTATCACATGTCGTTCATTGTAGCATATTGTGGTGCGAATTTGTTCCCAATTACGCCCGGGGCTGAACATGGCGTATGAAGATATAAAGGGAATTTTTCCACACGCCGCCATACCAGAAGCAACCGCGGCCAAATTCTGTTCGGCAACCCCGATTTCCACAAACCGTTCGGGATATCTTTTAGCAAACGCTTCCATTTTAGTTGATTCGGTCAGATCGGCGCACAATCCCACCACATTTTGATTTGCATCCGCGGCTTCCACCAAACCCAAACCAAACCCCTCACGAATAGGTTTTTGATCCAAAGATTTCAAATCAAGGATATCGGAAACAAGTTTTATGTGCTCTGGAATCATAGAAAACTAATCAATAAATTTGAACGTGGAGAGAAATTGTTTAAAATCTTTTTTGTTTTTGGTTGATGTCTTGTACAACGTAGTTAGCATGGCTGTCATTCCATCAGCATAATTCATTTGGGCTGTTACTGTGGTTGAATCTCCCCAATCAATCATCCAAGCCCCAGCCAACTCACATCTCATGTCTTGAGGGTAAGCTTCACAATAAGTTATACCAGCAAGCGTTAAATCTATAGTAGATATCACAATAATATCATCCCCACCCTCAATAAGATGAATAGGCCACTTCGACAAACTTATCGACCACGAAGATGGATACTTAAACTCAAACCCATACTCTTCATTGAGGTATGTTTTCCAGTCTGATGTGTCATCTTGTGTAATGCTTGGCTTTGCACATTCCTCAAACTCGCAATTTTGCCCCGTGCGCCCTACATACGAGCCATCAGGGCAGAGTTTTGCTTCCAGCGTGCACGAGATTCGAAAAGAGTGCTGTGCCTTGCGGGGAACGCCAAAATAACTTGCTACTGCAATAATGCTCACTGCCATAAGTAACAAAGCAACCGCGACAACATGGCTTAGTTTTTCTCGTGCAAACATATTTTTATGTAAAGTTAACTCGATTATTGATTTTTATAAACTCGATCATGATGAGCAAAATCTATGAATCTAAGTTCACCATTATAAAACTCATAAACCAAAACAAAAGAACCGACATGTAATCGCCGTCGATTTTTAAGCGTGTAACGAAGAGGTTTTCCCAAAATTGGTTCGCGAATTATTTTCTCCATCTGGTTTGAAAGTTGTTCAAACAGATTATGATCTTTCTTTTTACATTTTCTCACCACTCGCTCAAAATTAGGTGAGTAAACAATATGACTAACGTTGGGTGAACGAGAATCCTCCATCACAGATTCGTTAGCCACTTTTTCATCTCGGCAATAGATGTAAATGACCGCCCTTCTTTTTTGTCCAAATTATGGCTTACGCGCTCCCATTTTTTGAGTATATCTGAACGTATAAAACGCTCATCATCCATAAGAACGACTTTTTTCAATAAATCCAGTTCCTTTTCTACTTTCTCCTGCCGGTGAAATAAACTATTCAACTGTTTTGATGTAACTATAGGCATATATACATACTACTGTAAATATTGATAAGACACCAGTATATCATTCATGACCATGCAAAATGAGAAAATTAATCAATAAATTTAAAAGTGGAGAAAATGCTTTCGAGTAATGATTTATTTTCTTTGTTTCCAACAGTTTGAGTATGCAAGAATATTTGAAAATTGTCCTTGCATATTTCTTTTTCCTCAAACGTAGCCACGCCTGGCCCGTATGAATCTTGAATCCAGTTTGCGTTTATAGTCTTGGGATCGCAGCCTTTTTGTATTACTATAGTCATGCCTCCTGAAGGTTCTATGCCACCATGCCCCCATTGATCTTGAAAAAAACTTTGGACTCCACTGTTGCCTATCTGCCATGTAGGAGGATATCTAAACTCAAACCCATACTCCTCATTATGGTAAGTTTTCCATGAGAGAGCGCTACTTTCTTTTGGATCATCCTCAATATATCTTGGCACTTGTAAAATACTATACGACTTTAATATTGCGCCGTCGCTCGCCAAACCCTCCGCACGATACCAATATGTTCTATCACCTATCACAGAATCAACAACCTGTTGAGGCATAGAATCAGTAACCGGCAATGAAAGCACTTTGAGCCATGGGCCATTTTTTAATTCCGATCGATAAAACACTAGACTCTTGGCACGAGAAGGAAGATCAGCCCAGTATAAAATAATACTATCTCCCATGTTGAAAGCCAACAAATCTCTCTCAGCGTTTAATACCGTTTGATTGATCGCTTGCGGACTCGGACATTCCGTCAATGTACAATCGGGAACGAGGCGACCAACAGCGCTAGCAAAAGAATTTTCTTTTCGATCAACAAGACCAAAATACTCCACAAACGTGATAACCTGCACGGCGACAAGTAACAAAGCAACCGCGACAACATGGCTTAGTTTTTCTCGTGCAAACATATATCACGATTAGTTAATAAACGTAAATGTAGAGACGAGAGCATCAAATAATTCACGACTGCCGAGTACGTTCATACTGGCATGCCGATTACCATGAGAAATCAAGGCGCGATAATTGCTGACGATACCTAAATAAGTCCCCACTGAATCATATACCGCTACTGCCGTATCTCCCACAATAATATTATTATTGTTTACCGAATAAGATACCGCCGGATCGCCTTTGCGGCCAAGCCGCCCTACCGCAAAATAGAGTCCATTGTCCTCCACAAAAAATACCTTTCGGATTGCTTCTTCCCGCGATATTTCCCTAAGGACTTCTATACTTGCAACATTATTCACATATCCTTTCTTTTGAAACAGAGGATCAAGAAAATCCACTTGCATATCTTGCTCTTTTATCTGCCAGGCGACAGGATAGGAAACAGAAAATTTAAGAGCGGGACTGGCATATGTTTGCATCATAGTATCAGTATACCCTTCAAGTTCTTTTTCCAATGTCCGCAGTTGTTGAAAATAAGGCGCGTTGTCAAGCGCATCAAGGTTATCCACAGCATCGTTTGCTTTGTCGATTAAAAAGAGCGACATGTACCCCGCGATTGCTGTCATTACAAAAAATGAAAGAGCGGAACGCTGGCCTCTGGTAAAATTTGACGAAATACTATTCATGCTCGCTTGTTATGACACCGCCAAGCGTCCGCAGTTCCGCTAAAAACCGCTTGCCCTGTTCTTGCTTTGGAATTTTATCCTCGGGACCTTTTCCGGGCGGGTTTCCGTGCCACCGGTAATCAAATTCAATTTCGGGAATTCCTTTGCCCGGAATAGTGTGCGCGATAATGCAAACGGGTCGTTCGTAAATGGCGCGCGCTTCTTCGCACGCATTTATAATTTCATGAAAATTATGCCCGTTTATTTCAAGCACGTGCCAATTAAACGCCTCGTATTTTTCACGAAGCGGTTCCAGGGGCATAATGTCTTCCGTAATGCCGTCTATTTGAATATTATTGCGGTCAATAATATTGGTAAGATTTGCGATCCGCAGTTTTCCTGCAAGCATAATTGCTTCCCATGTATTTCCCGCGTCATGTTCGCCGTCTGAAGTAAAACAATAAACCTGATTCGGTTTTGCATCAATTCGCAATGCTATCGCCATACCAACTGCTTGCGACAAACCGGATCCCAACGGCCCTGATGTAGTCTCTATGCCCGGAAGTGAAGTCCGATGCGGATGGCCCTGCAGGCGCGTTCCCAGTTTACGCAATGTCCGTAATTCTTGGAGAGAAAAATATGCCGCATGCGCAAGAGTCGCGTAAAGCACCGGGCAAATATGCCCATTCGAAAGTACCAAACGATCGCGATCTTCCCAATCGGGGTTGTCTGCATCATGCTTCAATATATGAAAATACATAGCGGTGAAAATATCCGCCATGCCTAAAGGACCCGCCGTATGTCCCGATCCTGCCTCAATGAGCATCTCAATTACGGACACGCGAATATCGTTTGCCTTTCGTTCGAGAAATTGTAATTTTTCTTGAGTCAACATGTATTCCTGATATAAAGCCCAGCTCCTATTCAACTTCCGGCTGATAATATTCATTCATGCGTACCGGAATGGGAATGACTGCCGCCAAGTTGTCTCCATCAAATTCAATTTTTAACATAAGACCTTCCCGGGTCTCAGCAGAAAAACCCTGGTCAAAAACAAAATTTCCCAAACTATACGCAATAACACCCCCGCGGTATTCTTCAATGCCCTCTACCACATGCGGATGATGCCCTATTACCACGCGCGCGCCCGAATCAATTGCTAAACGTGCAAGATCCTTTTGGCGCGCATTCGGCGCTTGTTCGTATTCTTCTCCAAAATGAAACGACACTATTAGTATATCAACCTTCTTTGCAGCTTGTAATACGGACTTTTCCACATATGTCTTGCCCGCATTCCCTGCGGGTACTGCCGCAATGCCCGAAAGAGCCTCTTTCGATTGCATCCACAAAGGACCTACATCACTAAATGCAAGAAATCCAATACGCTTCCCGCGAACATCAAACACAGTCGGCTCCAAAGATTCTTTCTCGTTCCATCCCCCGCCCGCGTACGCGACCCCCGCATGTTGCAGACGGCGCATGGTGTCTTCGAACGCATCACGACTCCAGTCGCCCATGTGGTTATTTGCAAGCGAGACAATATCAAATCCGGCTAACGCAAGCGTACTCGCTACCTGCGGGTCCATGCGAAAAGAATACGCACTCCCCACATTGGTCCCCTTGTCGGACACCGGACCTTCTAAATTCGCAAATGTTATATCCGCGTTCGCAAGAACATCGCGCGTATAAAGAAATGGAAACATCCAGTCATCGTTGCCGTATTTATGAATTACCTGCTCCACCCCGCGGTTCATCATGATATCGCCCGTAAAAAGCATGGAAAGAGAGCGAGACGAATCCTGAAGATCTTCCGCGGTATATTCCACCTGTTGACTCTCGAGCGAAGATTCCAAACCGTATGAAAAATTCTGTTTCACCCAGAGGCGCAATCTCTCCACATCAGATTGAAGATTATCCGAACCCAGCACCACAATAGCTATATGACGTTCGGCAAATTCGCCAAACGGCACCGAAAAAACAGATACGATTGTTTTCTTTGCTTCCGGTATAAAACCTGTCTTGCCGCCTTCAAATGAATTTTTGGAAGCAAAGGGATGAATGTTGCGCCACGTTTTATGACTCCGCATTGCCGTCATTTCAAGAAGCGACCGTTTATTATCCCACAAATGCCGAACAAGTTTGAACGTGTCCAGGGCCGTAGATTTATTTTCTGGATCAAGCCCCGACGGCTCCGCATAGAACGTGCGCACCAATCCAAGGCTTTCCGATTTTTCGTTCATCAGCCGCACAAATTGTTCGGTGCCCAGCTGACGCGCAATAACATACGCCGCATCATTTGAAGAAGAAAGCAACAACGGCCACAAAAGCTCTCCCGCTTCCATGCGATCTCCCACGCCCAGCCCGCCCGCTTCTCCATACGCCGCAACATCTGCGTTCGTTACCTCAACCTTCTCAAATTGATTCACTGCTTCCACGGAAATAAGAGCCGTCATTAACTTGGAAAGAGAAGCGATAGAATGTATCTCCTCAGAATTTTTTTCAAAAAAAAGAAAACTGTTTTCCAGATCTCCCACAAGCGCGGCGTACCCTGAAATAGCCGGCGGAGGTGAAAACGTATCAATTCCCCGATATCCCAATCGCTCTTCTTCGCGCGTATCAGCTGAGGCAAGAATCAATGCAGGACCGGCGCCATTTGTTACAAATAAGGGCGTACCCTTATCAACCAACGAAAAAAGTTTCCTGGCATCTTCCTCGGAAAGCCGAATACACCCGCCGGAGAAACCTTGCGGCACAGGGCTTCCGTCGGCATAACGAGGCCATCCATGAATAAAAAAGTTTCCAAAAAACTGCATGCTATACGGCATCCAAACATTCCCCATAGTAGAATAATGATTTTCTTCCTTTGTCTTTATACGATAAGAACCCGTTGGTGTTTCCCATAAAGAGCCGGGCTTTCCCTTGGACACTATAGGAAATTCTGTTTCTAATTTTCCGTCGCGATAGAGACGTATCATCATTTCGCGCAAATCTGCAAAAAGCGCAACTCCGCTCTCCGGCACAGAGAATGACGGCTGGGAAAGAATCCGTGTCTCATACACCTGCGGCCGATTTTTCATAAGAGACGTGTCCGCCACGCGCACAGTTTCTTCACCGCTTCCACCAACACCCTTCAGCGTTTCTGTACCCGTGATAAAAATATAATTGGATGCCCATAACAATGACGTATCAGAAGCAATGTGTTTTATAAAAAAAATAGGAATAGCCATACACACGCCTCCTAACAGGAATACAAAAATACCCCACAATACATGTGAACGTTCCTTATGCGGTTGCATGACGTCGCAAATCTTCTATCGCGCTTTTAATATCAATGTGTTCTCTATCGGAGGGAGAAAAAATGGCAGAACCGGCAACAAGCAATGAAGCGCCTGATTGCACAATAGATGCGACTGTTGTCGTATTTACCCCTCCATCTACCTCAATGGCACAGGAAGGACACGCGTTATGAAGCGCGGTAATTTTTTGAAGCGTGTCTGGTTGAAACGACTGGCCAGAACGTCCGGGCGTTACCGCAAGTGTCTGCACGAGATCTATTTTGGAAAGATACGGCAACACGACATCCGCCGATGAATTAGGTAAAACCGCCATGCCCACCCGAACATCCGAAGACCGACATGCGCGAATAACCACATCAGGGTCGCGTGATGCTTCACGATGAAAAATAACCCGCCGCACAATAGGCCGCAACCATTCCCCAATCCGTTCATCAATATCGGCAATCATCAGATGCACTTCCACCAATAGAGGTGTTTGCAAAGCAAGCAGATCTTCTGGATTGTGCCACAACTGTATGTCCGTAAACGAACCATCAGCAACGTCTATGTGCACCCACGAAACATACGGCTCCACCGCTTCAATTTTTTTCTTTACTTCCGTAAATGTCTCCGCATTTATAGAAGGAATAATTTCGATTTCGCTCATATAGAAAGTATAAAGGAAAAAGATAAAAGAAAAAGGTGCCGCACGCGACACCTTTAGATACTCTTATGTATCTTATTTACGCCATTCCCTGTACATGAAGATCATGAACAAGATACCACCTAAGACAACTACCATTTCCAACCAATTCATGTCTGTTTCTCCTGTTTATTAAGCAACGGCCTCTCGTCACCCGCTACTGCGCAAAGGCCAAGCGCGAGTAGTGTGGAAACGAATGACACAGCAACTCCGATTGCACATCCTGTTGACCCTCCAATACGCCACCCAATTCCGCCAAATATTGTGCTTGTTAAAACCAATAGCACAATATAGAACATGCGCACATACATGTCATACCTCCGTGTCTTTTCCACAAAAATTTTGCTGCCGTGAAGGTCCAATGATTGTAGTACTTTCAAGAGGATGTTCATTACTCAACTTCTGCCAGCCGAACTCAACTGCAAGAACTACCTTTTTGTTTTTAAGTTTAACTCCAAAATCTGTGCTTTTACCTCCAACTTTAAACAGCCACCCTGTCGCAGTTTTTTTACATTTATAATAGCCCTCGACCCCACCCTGCCCCACTTGCCCTTTTAACATAAAACTCCCTTGTTCTAGGATCAGGTTTATATTTGGGGTGGTGGTCGCCAAAACACAGAGTTCTTGTAGCATCAATCTGAATATGGTCGAGTCGTCTACCAAACTCTCTTTTTCAAGAAAATGTGCCTTAAATATTCTTGATGAGAAGCAATAGACGGTCTCCCAAAGTGCTTTGCGTAACTCTCCAACTACATATTCCTTCTGATACCAATGTGTCATAAAGACCTCCTTTACTTCGAAGGTATCATGAATTATCAATCTTGTCAATCCGTCGCTGATGGCGTGGTTCATGAGAAAACGGCGTCTCAAGCCACAATTTAATTGCGCGCTTTGCTTCTTCCGTATCCACAAACCGCGCGCCGATAGCAAGTATATTTGCGTCATTATGCTCGCGGGAAAGCGTTATAATACGGTCGTTCTTTCCATACCACACCACAGCCCGCACGCCGGAAACACGATTTGCCGCTATTGCTTCCCCTTCACCAGAACCGCCAAACACGACACCCACCGCACCTTCTTCTCTCGCAACATGTTCTGCGACCGGCCGAATAAAATCAGGGTAATCATCATTAGGCGCTTCTCTATTTGGACCTAAATCAGCAATACTATACCCTTCCCCAACCAAAAAATGGCGCATCTCTTCCTTCAACTTAAACCCCGCATGGTCAGATGCAATATATATTGTTCTCATATTGATCTCTATAACGTAACTACCCAAATTGTATACCATTATGTTATAATGGTATAGGGATATATATTATAAATTAATGACAAAAACTTTTATGAAAGAGACCAATGATGCTATTGATTTGGTATTTCTTACAAAAGCGTGTTTTAGTTTTCTTGTATTGGCCACAATAATACAATGGGGTATTGCAAACAAAACAGACATAGTTTCTGCCGCCACGCAAGCAGGTTTAGCTTATTCCCCTGAAGAATTTACCCAATTGCGTGATATGTCTTGTGCCGCATATGACCAGCTCATAGAAGACCGCGACAATAAAACTTGCATAGAACACGGGGCATGTTTACGAAGTCCTGAAAAACTCCGCAAAATGTGTGACTATCGGGTTCCCAATATGATGAAATATTGTAGTATGGGAAAACTCAACCAAGCCCGCACGGAAATATCAAACGCTCTGCACGCCATGGACGATCACATTGAACTTCGTGTTCATTATTGCCTAACAAAACAAATTGATTGTGAAATGGTTGCCCAACGTTTAGGAGAACCTTGGCTTACTCGTGAAGATGTTGGTTTCTCCGCCAGTAAACATAGCCGATCTATCGTACGCGACCATGTATTTGAAATAGGTAAAAAACTTCCTTTGCAAAATCCTGTTGAAATATACCCCTTAACTATCTATGCGGCACTCTATCAACGATTGCAACAACAGAATGTGTGTGAATAAATTTGTTTTTCAAAAAAAATACCGCGTGGTAAGAACCATGCGGTATGTCAAGTGGTATCAGAGACATTTATTGGCAACGTGGACCCCATTGATCCAAGTTGCAACCTGCATTGCCCACTGCCGACTTCGTAGGTCATCATCCATGATGGCAGTATGCATAGCACCTTTTACTTCCGCCATGATGGCAATGAGCAGATTGTATTGCTCAAAGTCTATTTCGGCGTGAGGTACGACTCCAACGAAAACCTGGTTTAGGAACGACCACACCTTAGATTTCGGAGTTAAGTCTACAGTTTCCATCATCGTCGCGATTTTATCTCTTACTTTTATCATAAATTCTCCTTATTCTTATTTGGTTTTCAACGCAAAAGATACTAATCCCATGTGTAGCATTTTTCCTGTTATTTGTCAAATTTTTACACTGCACTCGTGGGCTACGTAATGATTTCTGAACTTTTGACCGAGTAGACACATATAGCTACTTTACCATGAATTACGAAACACACCCTCATCCGATGAACGTCACGCGAATTAATAACGTCTTGCGATGACCCAATTTGGTCATCGCAAGACGTTATATTGTGCTTGCGTATGCAAATCGATGGGAGGTCATCAGATGAGAGGAATACATGTGTTTCGTAATTTAAAGTACTTTACATTCTATCCTCTTATTTTATACTTACATCAGGTCTAAAATATAATTAACCAAACATATGCAAAATAATTTACAAAAAGGGTTCGCGATGCCGACAGCCATCGCAATCGTCGCGATAGTTTTGGTGTTAGGCGGAGTCGTATTCTATGCGAACCGTTCACAAACCACAAATGATAAAATGGCGCAGGAAAAAGCCATGAGGGAACAGGAGGCGATGGAACAGAAAGAGAAAGACATAATGATGAATAAGGAGGAAGCCAACATGATGGACAATGACAAGAACGGAATGATGCCCGCTGAAGGCGGAACATATTCCGGTGCGGTGCTTGCCGGAACATCAGCCCCCCTTCTTGACTTTACAAAGGCAGACTATGACTCGGCCATAAAAACGAATAAACTGGTCGTTCTCTATTTTTATGCGAACTGGTGCCCGATCTGCAAGAAAGAATTTCCCATCATGCAAGAAGCATTCAATGAGCTGGAAACAGATGCCGTAGTCGGCTTCAGAGTTAATTACAATGACGACCAGACCGACGATACCGAAAAGAACCTGGCGCGAGAATTCGGCGTTGCCTACCAGCATACGAAAGTATTTGTGAAAAACGGTACAAGAATTCTTAAATCACCGGAAAGTTGGGACGACAAACGTTACGATATAGAGATCAATAAGGCCCTAACTCAATAATACATGACAGAAAGTCTTCTCATCGGGGCGTTTCTTGGTGGACTTATTTCTTTTCTTGCCCCTTGCGTCCTCCCCATCATTCCGGGTTTTCTTGCCTATCTTGCCGGCTCAAGCACTAGCGAGACAGGATCGAAGCGTAAAGAAATATTTTTGAACAGTATGTTCTTTGTGCTTGGCTTTGGAGTCGTCTTTGCTCTTCTCGGGGTGTTACTCAATACTCTCCTTGAAGGTATCGCCTATGACGTGCAGACATGGCTCTCGCGCATCGGAGGAGTGATGATTATCTTCTTCGGTCTCTATCTTGTGGGGCTCATCAAAATTCCTTTTTTGGAAAAAGAATATAAATTTGGCGTAAAGATAAAATTCAAATCCCGCTACGCCACGTCGTTTCTTTTTGGTTTGGCCTTTGCCGCCGGATGGACTCCTTGCGTCGGCCCTGCTTTGGGAGTCATTCTTGGTCTTGCCGCCACACAGCCTGGATCGGCCTTTATCCTGCTTCTCACCTATGCGCTGGGGCTTGGCATACCGTTTCTCATTGTTGGCGCTTTTACCGCAGAGGCTTCAGAATTTATCAACCGCCACGCGGTAGGCCTCACCTATCTCAATATTGTTTTTGGAGTCATTCTGCTTATTCTTGGCGTCCTCATATTTACCCAAAAACTTGCGCTCATTGCCAATTTTGATTTTCTCAATAGACTGCTTCTTACCTAAATGAACAGCGCAAAGCAATACATTCTTATCGTGGTCGTGATCATTCTTGGTGGCGCGATCTACTTCATTAATTCGACGAGCGTGCAAAGAGGCGGATCAGATGAGACGGTAACGGTTGCGCCACGAGTCCCCTCTGCATCGAACAGTACAACAGCTTCTCCACCTACGGAAGCCGCAAAAGATACCACGTCTCGTACGTTTCTTTCTGCGGAAGCAAAATCAAAACGTTATGAACTCGCCAAAGAAATTACAACCCCCGACGGCTTTATAAATACCCCTTCAACAAGCTCAGGGCAGGCAACTCCCATTACCATTGGCGAGCTTGTCGGCAAAAAAGTAGTGCTGATCGATTTCTGGACATACAGCTGTATCAATTGCCAGCGCACCACTCCATATTTAAATACATGGTACGAAAAATATAAAGACAAAGGGCTCGTTATTATTGGTGTGCACACACCGGAATTTGAGTTTGAAAAAGATTATACCAATGTCAAAACGGCGGTAGAAAAATTTGGCATTAAATTCCCGGTTGTGCTCGACAATGATTACTCAACATGGACCGCATACAAGAATCAATACTGGCCGAGAAAATATCTTATAGATATAGATGGTTATGTTGTATACAACCACATCGGTGAAGGAGGGTACGAGGAGACGGAAAAGAAAATCCAGGAGGCTCTTTCGGAGCGCATGGCTGTTTTGGGAGAGGATGGCACAATTACCCAGTCGCTTACGAAAGATACTTCTGCTCAGAACGAAGCAAAAAGTCCCGAAACCTATTTTGGATCGGCGCGCAATAACCAGCAAGCGAGCCTGCTATTTCCCCGTGATAGCTGGAACATACAACCCGAATTTGCCGAAAATAATTCTACGGGTGCAAGCATAGTTTATACATATACAGCCAAAGATGTTTTTTTTGTTGCAAAGGCAGACACCGAAACTATCGTTGAAGTTCTTCGCGACGGCAATCCTCTTGGTTCAGAAGCCGGAAGCGACATAGTGAAAACTCCCGACGGAAAGACTGTCCTTAAAATAAAAGAAGCGCGGCTCTATAAAATTATAGAGGGCGAGAAATCAGAAACTCATAAGCTTGAGCTCAAAATCCAAAAGCCGGGCCTCAAAGCATTCACCTTCACGTTCGGGTAATAGCTGAATTCAAAAAACAGACAATCAAAACGAAACGCTTCGAAGTCGGATCAGATTGAGCATGCGTTTTTTGGTGATGGGACCGAAGAAGCCCTCGGCTGGACTGATGTTTTGCTCTTGTTGAAATCTCCGTACAGCAGTTTTCGGTGGCGACAGAAATAAAAGCCAGTCCGGTGGTATCAGCGAGAGGCGTCATGGTTTCTTCAATGGGAGCGGCTGCGGTAAGCCTGTCGAATCCATATCCAATGTCTGAGCAAAAACAAAAGACGTTTGAGAAAAAAGCAGTGAAATTATAACGAGGAAGCTGGTGATTTGGTTCATATTATTTTTTTGCTATTATCTGAATCCAATTTGTCTTACCAGAAGTCGTTATATTTTTGTAAACAATATGCAGTCCTACATTGATTACGTAATTTTCCATTTCTTCTAAAGTATAATAACTAAAAAACCTTTCGTATTCGTAGCCATAGTCATTTTCTTTTAGTAGTTCTTCATCAAAATTGCCTGGTTTTTGTTCTTTTACTGCTACGCAGAAATAACCATCTGGTTTAAGAGGAGCTATGATGTTTTTAAGCACATCTGGTACCTCTTTTTTGGGGATATGTAGTAAGACTGCATGAGCAAGCACTCCATCAAATATTTTTTCGAGATCAAGTGGTTGTTTAATATCCTTTACAAAAAAATGACCTGCTGACGCCTGTTCCTTAGCAAGAGCGATCATTTCTTCAGAGAAATCAATTCCAATAACCCTAAAACCCTTTTTGATTAAATACTTAGATTTTATAGCAGCTCCACATCCAATATCTAAAATTAATGAGTTCGACTTAAGGAAGGAGAGGTACTTATCAATACCACCTATCCACCATATATCTTCTTCATGGTCTTGCATCCAATCTTTAGCTATCCTGTTGTAGGTTAATCTAAGATTCATAAGTTTTATTTCTTCACCGCTTCCATCTTGAGGAGTTTTTTGGCAAAAACAAAAGACGTTTGAGAAAAAAGCAGTGAAATTAGAACCAAGACGCTCGAGATTTTTCTTGTCATAAATTTAGTTACAGTAAATTGCTTCGGAATAAGTATTTGTTTGATTAGTCTCACCTTTATTGGATATATCCGCCATGCACAAAACAACGATAAACAATTTTACCATTAAATAATATCTCTTCCTTGCCAACAAATCTTACGAGATCACCGTCAATGCTAAACCGGTATTCCCAGTCGCTGGCAACAAACTTGCGCGGGCCTCGGACAGGAACTGATCTCTCGTATTCTTGTATTAGAGCTTTCCTTAAAAAGCCGTAAACTTCTTTTTCATCAATGCCCTCATCGAGAATAAAACCATAGTAATTTGCTCCCCATGATGGCTTTTCGTCTTGATAGACAATTTCTTCGCCGATGAAATCTCTGACGCCGAAATATGTATCATGGTAGATTAGCCCGTCTTTTTCAAAGTGGTAGTCTTCGGATTTCAGACGGCTTGATTCTACTTTGGGCGCATCTTTGTTTGCATATGTGCTCTTATTAGCCACATTGAGAAAGTGAGCGAGAACATTTTTTGGTAAATCTTTATAACTCATAAAATTATTTTTTATTTCTTCGCCGTTTCCATCTTAAGAAGCTTTTTGGCGATGATAAAAATTATGAGGGCGAGTATTAGAAAATTAAAAAGCTCGGCGATGAACGAACCAATGGCGATGGTAACCGGGCCGATATGCCACAATGCTTCTCTCCATGACTCCGCTCCCATGAGCGGGGTGGCGATGGGCAAGAGCACATCTTTGACCAGCGAATTTACCAGTGATGTTGAAGCCGTGCCCATCACAAAACCGACGGCCAAAGCGACAATATTAAATTCTTGTAAAAATTTGGCGAATTCTCTAAACATAGCGTTCTTTGTGTAAGCCAAAAATCAAAAATACAATCACACTTCCAACTGGTATGTCGCTTTTTAAAATATAGATAGGCACTCAGCCAAAACCATCTCATCTTTCAAGAATTTTCCTGCCCCTGTTGTAAGATAATGCCGATTTTCATAGGAGCCTAACTCAAATCCTTTTTCTTATCCTCAAATTCCTTCTTGTCTATTTCACCTTTAGCATATCGCTCGTCCAAAATAGCGCGCGCGGATTTTGCATGGTCGCGTGTTTCATAAGATTGACCCGTGAGCCACTTGACAAGCGCGACAATGCCGGCGATTATCAAGACCCACCAGAGGATCATAAAAATAAAGCCGAACCCGCCGAAAGGCGTAAATCCAAAGTTCATCATAGAATTGTTTGATTGATTAGTATTAAAGGGAGACGACCACCCTCCCCACATCATATTCATCATCGGCATCCAGCCGCCGCTGATTGCCGGAAATGCCGCGGACGCATCGCAACCGGAAAGCCGCTTGCCCATAACGATATGGATTTGTTCCTCGCCATCTTCGCCGTGCGCTTGAATCATCATGGCGTTCATGGCGGCGTGAGAATCTCCGGACATCTGACCCATGAAGTATTCTCCAAGCACTCCATACTGCTCATCGTTTAAACTCTCGCAAACCAGCTCTTTGGCCTGCAGTTTACTCCAAAGTTCTTTGCCTTCTTGTTCTTCGCGGGCGGTGTGTTCAACGACTTCGTTCCAATCGACTGTCGTGTTAGAAAACCCGCCCATCATTTGAGCATTCACCGAGCCGGCAACCACAAAGACTAATCCAAAAACAAAGATTAAAACTAAAAGTTTTTTCATGCCCTCATTGTAGCAAATTTTTATCAACTTGAACAGCGTAATGTACTTTGATGAGCTGTAGCAAAAAAATCCACTATGGGAGTTTTACGGGAACAGCAGGCTGGATAACCCTGATTCCCCACATGGTTGCCCGTATGGCGAGCCCTAAAACCAAATTTGAGAGCGTGGGACGATTTGCTTAAGTTTAGAAAAATTAAGCAATTATGACAACAGTACGCCACCATCCACCACAATCTGAGAGCCGGTCATATAGCTTGCAAGATCGGAAGCAAGGAATAGAGCTACTTTGCCGATATCATCCGGCTCACCCATTCGCTTCATTGGAATTTTTTCCAAGAACTTTTTGAGTATTGCTTCCATTTCCGGAGTGGGCGGTGTGCCTGATCCCGTACCAGGTGTTGCAATGCCCCCGGGAGCAATAGCGTTTACTTGAATGTTGTGTGGCGCAAGTTCCAAGGCGGTGTTCTTTGTGAATCCCCAAAGACCATGCTTAGAAGCATCGTAAACGGCTAACCCGACCGAAGAAGGATGCAGTGCGTCAATCGAAGTGATATTTATAATCTTTCCGCCCTTGCCTTGCATGATTATGATTTCTCCAACTGACTTGGTGAAAAGAAAAACACTTTTGAGATTAACTGCCAAGATTTTCTCAAAATCAGCAGGCGTCATCTGCATCACCGGTATGATCGGATAAATGCCGGCGTTATTAACCAGAATATCAATACCGCCGTACGTCTTTACTGCAAAGTTAGTTGCATCCTTAACCTGTTTCTCGTCGGCAACATCAGTTTTTTTAAATTCCGCCTTAAAGCCCCTATGTATTAATTCCTCGGCTGATTTTTTGCCGACATCCTCATTCATATCAGCGATGACAACATTAGCTCCGGCCTCGGCTAGACGATTAGCAATGCCAAAACCAATACCCATTGCGCCACCGGTGACGATGGTGGTTTTACCTCTAAGATTGATGAGTTCCGTGATAGTTTGCATATGTCTAAAATTACTCCGTTGTCGTGCCGTCGAATTCGTCGGTAGTGTCGGCTTCACCTTCGGCTCTTGTTTTATGGGCAACTCCGTCTTTGTGGTGCGGCGGCATGTAGAGAGTATAAAGCTTCATCGATTCGCTTCCGGTATTGACTATGTTGTGTTTAATTCCTGCCGGTACGACAATGACGCTTCCGCCTGCTAATTCGTGCGGAGCATCATTCAAAACAGCTTTGCCCCTTCCTTTTTCCACACGCAGGAATTGACCCACACCATGCACCTCCTCGCCGATTTCCTCTCCGGGCAAAAGCGACATCAACACCAGCTGGCTGTTTTTGTCGGTATATACAACTTTGCGAAAGTTTTCGTTCTCAAGAGAAAGTTTTTCAATGTTGGTGACATAGCCGTTCATAGTTATATTTTAGCAATAATTAATTTAATACCCAAATTGCGTAGTTGAGGTAAGCGGCAAAGCTCACCCAAATAATATAGGGCACAAGTAACCACGCGGCCGAGGAATATGCCGAGGGCGATAATGAGTTTGAATGCGTTGTTGATTTTCATCCTTATTTCCTTTTAGAATCAGCCCAAAACGACAACATACCCAAGGCTAAAAAGAGTGCCACCTCTATCCAATTCTGTTTTTGAAACGCATTAAAAAGTGCTGTCCCAAAAAAGATTATAAATATCGCAAGACTGGTAAATTTATATTTTTCCATATTCATATCTTAACGCTTTGTTTTGTATTTGTCCGGAGGTCCCCACATCCATCGGGGTTTCTCGCCTTTTTTATAACAAATCCAAATAAGCACTGCCGTGGAGATAATAATCAAAGGCAAATACCATTTGAGGAATTGCTCGTCGCTCTCCACACGAGACCCACCGAGCAATCCTGCTACGATAATCACGGCAATATAGACCAGCAACACTAGCCAGCCTTCTTTTTTCGCCGGAGCCCAGCCCCAGCCGTAGAGCCGAGCTTTAAACCAATACCCCTGCGGATTATCTTTTAGATACGCGATATATTCTTTGATCATATGTTTTTATTTTTGTGCTCTAATAATTTCCCCGCCGAAGCCTCGGCAACGGGGTCTTTTGTGCGTTTATAGGCTGATTCTTTTAGCCAACAAATAAACTCTTTAAGCTCAAAACAATGTTTAATATGCCGAAAGAACTTTCAAGATATTTCTTGAAAGATTAGAGAATTCTTCTTTCGATTTTTCAATATTCTCTTTTGTGCCTTGCTGATTGTCTGCTACCAATGCCGGATCAAGATCAAAAATTGCAACCCCAAGTTCTTGGCATTTAGCTGGAATTCTGCCATAATCCTGAATACTATGTAATGGATTTTTCCAGCTCTCCTCTACAAGTCCGTTCCGACAATGCTTTTCCGAAAGATATGTGCGTACTTTTTCTGGAATCTTTTCCATCCACGCACGATGGTCAGCAATCGGTTGCTTGCCATACACATTGTACGAATTAACAATATATCCGATGAAAAGAGGGTCTCCGGGAAGCACCAGTTTTGTTTCTGTGTTGCCAGCAAGCGCTTTTGCGGAATTTCGCCATTGTATTTTCCATTTTTCATAAACGGTTCCTAAATTTTCAACGCCTTGAACACTGAAAGCGTCCGGCATCATAGGCACAACAAAATAATCAGCCCCGAGTAAAATCATCTGGTTCAGCAACCCTAACGAGGGTGAGGTATCAATAATGAAAATATCTATCTGTTCGTTCAGTCCCTTCTCTCTTAAAAACCGGTCAATCGCGCTTGTTTGGAAATACCCAATCGGCTGCCCGGAGGCCGCTTGCCCGTAAGCGGTTGAAAGCAGGCCCTCGTAAACAGAAAGGTTTATGTCGCCCTTGAGGAGCAGAAGATTTTTATCTGCTTTAACAGGAAGAAATTTCACGGCAAGATTTATATCGCTACCGCCCTCAATCACGCCGCGCAACACATCATATATCGTTTTTTCTATTTCTGAAAAAAGGTTTTTTGTATAATATTCTTCACCCATAGCCAAACGGGAAAGATTACATTGCGGGTCCAGATCAATAAGAGCCGTTTTATATCCCTCTCTAGCAAACGAAACAGCGCAATTAAAAGCCAGCGTAGTTTTACCGACTCCGCCCTTGTTATTTACAAAAATAAGTTTCTTTGAGCGAGGAAATTTCATTAATTATATTATATACAATATCGAATCACGAGACAATAACGACATAAAACTGTTATTTATTAGTCATTG
This sequence comes from Candidatus Ryanbacteria bacterium RIFCSPHIGHO2_02_FULL_45_17b, assembly GCA_001819815.1. Lineage (GTDB taxonomy): Bacteria > Patescibacteriota > Minisyncoccia > Ryanbacterales > 2-02-FULL-48-12 > 02-FULL-45-17b. Next base: position 212,163 of record MHNO01000009.1, read on the forward strand.
ACCTCGCTTGTCCTGAGTTCATCGAACGGGCCAAAGCCGAATCGAATAACTCCTTCAACTTCGCTTTTATTCCAGAGCTTGTTTCTTCGCTGTCAGTTGATCGGAAGGAATTGTTTTCTGTCCAGTCACTTCTAAAAAGAGCTCGTCAATTAAAGCCTGCATTTTTGGTCGTGGATTGGATTTGCCGGTCCACCAACTGTTAAAAGCGGCAAAAGACACGCCGAACTTTAGAGCCAGCTTGGTCTGGGTTAATCCCAGCATCTTTTGAATTATCTCCAGCTTTTGACGAGTATTCATATTAAGCAAATAATACCAAACTTTATAAAGTTAGTGTTTTAGATTGTAAATTTTAGCAAATTTCTCAGTCTATAGTTATGTGGGTTTGAATTATCCCCAACTCATTGATTTTTAATCCCAAATCTGCTAGTATATCAGTGTAAGTGATGAAGCCTTATTTTAGAAGGTTTTGTACCAAAAGAGCGTGTCCTAGGTCTAGGGCCCGCTCTTTTGGTTTTTACCATATTTTGTAGAGATATTTTTTCTCAATGACTTTTCTCAAATCTCTATTTTTACCAGTGAAATAATCTTTTATAGCTCCACTCACGAGGTCTGATAATTGCATCGCGTTCACATATTCTGAATTAACGTGCGTGATATGCTTTATTCCGCCCGACTCATCAATAAAAATGTAGTGTTGTATGTTTGCCATAACCTTAGTGCTTAGTTGCGTCTACCAATTTATATGATGACCCCGCTTTTGGAGTAGGTGGGAGCGTCTTACCCTTAACCCCTGTGATTTCTTCACCTGGTTTTCCTCCCCTTGGTCCAATTACTCCAAATTGAGCGGGCGTACGGGGGTCATAACTGCCCGGGGATTTGTTTTCCATTCATTGGAAACATCAGCATACAGCTCCAGTTCATTGCCGTCGGGGTCTAAAATATACAAACTATGCGTCACGGTGTGATCGCCCGCGCCCACAATGGAAACGCCGCGGTCTTTGAGCTCGCGGTACGCCGCGCGGAGGTCCTCGGGACTCTCGCCTATTTTAAAACCTATGTGATAGAGCCCCGGCTTTGGTTCACGCGGAGCCGCAGGCACGCCGCCCACTTCTATGAGCAAAAGCTCATGATGCGTGCGCCCGCCGGAAAACGCCGCCACCCCGCCCCCGCGGTGGATCTCCGTAAACCCCAGCGTGTCGCGATAAAACCCGGCAACCTTCTCAAGGTTGCTTACATACAAAACCACATGCCCCAGTTCGTAGATTTTCATAGGATGTATAGATCTAAAAGATACCTGACACCGATTCCTGATTCATTTACATATCTTTAGTCGAATATGCATCTATCACAGAAAAAATGTAACCATGTCGACTGAATAAATCGTGAAGTTCTAAAAGTTTTTTAAATATTTCCTTGATATCATGTACATCTATATTATTATCTAAAATTGAATCCCAGTTAAATCTAACACTAGCAGCATTATCTGGATATCTAAAAATATCATTCATAGTATCTGACACCATATAATAAGAAGCGATCTTCTTTTTTAGAAAATCAAGAGTATAAAAATATTTTATGGATTTTTCAATTTTTGTAAGATTTTTTGGCAAATTATCAATATCTTCCTGAGTTACATTATCACCATTATATGATAGAGGTTGTATGTTAAGCTTTTTGAGTTTTTTCTGAACTATCTCAAATAAATCACTAATATCATGTGACATGTCATATTCTCCATACGCAAAAATACTCAATGTTTTAATAAAAACTTCCATTCCGTGTTTTATATTAAAAACAATAGAAATAAACAAATCTGATGGATTATAGACAAAATTTGGCATAGATTCTGATTTACTATGCTTATTTTCTCTATTATCTAATAACTCCTGACAAGCTAATTTTGCTATATCAAAATAACTAAAAGCAAATACCACCCAATCGTATTTATTATCGCTAGCCTTTATGTTTTTCATAATTTATGTCTTCAATACATTATCGATTTCCCTTTACTCGATTGTGGGTCTTGCACAACATCTCACAATTTTTCGCTAAAGTAGCACCGCCCTTACTCCACGCTGATACATGATCCGCTTCCATTTCGCTAAAACTCCAAATCTTTTCCTTATTAGCGTCGTGTCCTACCGCGCAAAGTGAACAATTTGATTTCTTTTTAGTTTTAGCTTCACGAGTCTGTTTTTCATAAATAGCTCTTTTGGTCGCTTCATCAAAAACTCGAACCTCAAGCAACTTTGTATCACCAGAACCACCGAGAATATACTCAAAAATACCTTTGCGGTTTTTGATGTATGGGTCACCGCAGAGCTTTTGTACCTCTTTTGATACTTCAGCAGAATCATACGCCTTTTTGTGATATTCTTCGTACAATCGTCCCCATTCTAGTCCTTGCATTTCGCTTTCTACATCAGCAAACACACTAGAGATCCAATCAATCACACTGTTGAAGTATTTTTTTAACTCATTGATATTTTTGTCGTTGCGATGAATACTCATGTAATCATCAATATTTCCCTTACTCGCCCAGTCTAAAGCCCTCTCAAAAAATGCCTGTCGGTATGCACTGCCCTTTATATACGCGCTCCATTTTTGAATATTGGCATTTTGGCTGTTGCTAAACTCCTCTTTACCCAACGTAACGAACGGCCCAGAATAGATTGCATTTAATAATTCTTGAGGAACGAGTGGTACTCCAGCGATATTTATAGTTTTGAACCATTCTTTTATTTCACTCTCCGCGCCTTCACATTCGTAAATAAGCAAAGCAGTTTTTAAAATTTTACCTTGTTTGTCCTTTGCCATACCACCAAAATATTGCTCCATGCCATTTTCATCTTTTATGGCAAATTTATCAGTCACAAAACGCCCAACACTGGTGATGCGCTGTTGTCCGTCCAAAACTTCCAGACTGTTTTCAGAAACCTTATTAAAATAAATCAAACCTATTGGGTAACCTTTGAGTAGTGATTCAATAACAGCCATCTCTCTTTTTCCGCCGTCGGAGGCATAGATATAGTTACGCTGATACTCCGGTTGAATGGTCAATTTGCCAGACAAACCGAATAGCCCCTTGCCTTCCAGTTCGTTATAGACGAATCCGCTGCAAATGTCTTTGACAGTGATGTTAGTTTTTAAAATTGTTTTCATATTATTTTAGGAATTTTTATTGATTTTTGTCCTTTATTTTTTTCTCCACCTTTTTCTGCAACGCCTTAATATTATCTAAGTATGCCTCTTCTACTGGTGAAAGGGTCTTGGCTTGGTATTTACGATATTCTTCCGTTGCTTTTTCTATCGCCTCTTTATGGCTCACATTTCCCGCGTCTTTAAGTACTCCTTTGCCAAAATTATCAGCAAATTTATCAAGTTCGGCAACCCAATCAACCATAGTCATTTTAGTACGTTCCTGTGCTTTTATTTCCGCTAGATCAAAAAAGGCGGATACCATTCTGCTTAGCCTAAACAGTTCGTCTTCGGTCAAATAGTTTTTTGCAATACCAATTTCTGAAAGCACTGGTAGCACCCCGGCAAATGTCGTTAGCCCCATAAAATCTTTTTCCGCATCGGCACGCGAGTGAATAGTTTCGGCGGCAGTGTGTTGATTTGTTGCGTAATGCAATTTATTTTGTACCACTTTAAAAAATTCTATTGATGTCTCACCTTTCGGATCATAATCAATACTTGTGGCATATAAATCAAGAACTTGGCGATAGAGCGCCTTTTCACTACTCCTAATATCACGAATGCGATTGAGCAGCTCCTTCCAATAATCACCGCCACCGGTAGCTTTGAGTCTCTCATCATCCATAGCAAAACCCTTAACTATATATTCACGAAGTCGCGCAGTAGCCCACTGACGGAAACGGGTACCCTGAATGGAACTTACTCGGTATCCAACCGATATGATTACATCTAGACTGTAGTGTTTTACTGATACTTCTTGGGTTTTTCCTTTTATAGCACCATGCTCTGTGGTTCGTCGGAATTCCCGACATACCACTTTTTCATCCAATTCTCCTTCTTTAAAGATATTAAGTATATGTTCTGCAATAGTCGAGCGACCCTTGTCAAATAATTCGGCAAGCTGATCCTGATTGAGCCACACTGTTTCATTTTCTATATGCACCTCAATACGAGGGACACCGTTATTCCCCTCATAAATAATTATTTCATTTTGCGGTTCTCCATTTTTCATATTATTTTTTTGCTTTTCTATTTTTAATTAAAATACGTGCGTACGGATCGTTATAGCCAATAATTTTTAGCTGGGCAGGTTTCGGCAGTCCTTTTTCTACTACCATAAAAAAGTGAGGATTGATATCTACAATTTCAAATTGTGCTGGGTTATATTTATCAAGAAACGTGATCGGCACACCCATTACGCCACCATAATCATTCGGTATGGCATCGGTAAACGGTACTTCTATGGCATCGTAATTATCATATTTATCGTATGCTTTTTTACCTTTAATTTCCTTATGTTTACTATACTTTAAATTTTCCGCCATTGTCATAAGAGGCAATGGTTGATGGCGACGCCCATGATCAAGATTGGTAAGCCACAAACAATTGTTAGTGGCAACAATTCTGTTTCCATTTTCATCTATTTGGGCTTCTGATCCATACAAGTCATACGATTCAGGAACAATAAATCCAGAAATCCACCTTCCCATCCCATTACCAAGCCATATCTCATTATTTTTAATTTTTTTGAATATTTCTTTATAAGTAATGCAATTAATATTGCCGATAATCAAAAACTTTTTATTATAATCGAAAAGTTGCTTAACATAGTCACGAAACAAACTAAACGGAGGGTTGGTTACCACAATATCAGACTGTTCCAGTAATGCTATGCATTCGGGACTTCTGAAGTCCCCGTCTTTCTCAAGCGACGTCCATTCGTTGTGTTTATTTGCCTTTAACTGTTTTGCGACATCTTTCAAATTGAACTCGCCATCGTCGTCCATGTCGTGCACTTCGTTGATAATGAACTTGTTCGCCGTTACCTTTGGACGGCCTTTTGATTTCGTGAGAGTTTTATCATTGCCAAATAGTCCTAGTTGCGTATTGGCGACAGGTGATGGTTTATAGCTTGTTGTGATGAGCTGTTTTAATCCGAGCTTATTAAAATTGAGAACAAAATAACGAAAGAAATTACTCTCGAAAGGATCGTCGCAGTTGCAATATACTACTTTTGCTCGGAATGTATCAGGATTGTAATCTAGATACTTTTCAATCTCTTTTTGAATATCAATATACTGAGTATAAAACTCATCATTCTTTGCCCGTTTAGCATTTGTAAGATTTTTGATTGATGCTTCTCTAGCCATAAATTTATACTTGTCTACCCCCTACCTTCTTTTTCCTTTTTCCCAGTCTTCTATAATTATTTTCTTTCCGGAACGGAGGGCGTATACCGTCATAATCACACAAAACCCTTGAAAAATCAAAGAAAAACAAGGCTTTGTCAGCCCTGCCTGTACCAGTCCATAATTCAATCAGTCTGTGGATACAGAGTATTGACTTTTGAGGGTGAAGGACATACAATCCGCAATAGAATTCTAAAGTGAAAGGAGAAGTTATGAAAAAAAGCGATGGTTCGGGCCACTCTCTCAGAAAATGGCTTTTTACCGTAATGCCAGGGATTGTGGCAGAAATATGTAAGGATTTAAGAATTTGGCGGGGGATGTTCGATATATCCGTTAGCCAAGAAAAAAGGGGGCGTGGGTCATCCCGATCTGATGTTGTTCTGTGCCGTTGCTGGTGGGGGGATGATGACAAGGAAGTAGCAGGGTCTATCATTATTGAACCTGATTCAACGTGGCGGCGCCTCTCCTCGATCGGGAAAAAAGAGGCATACATCAAGAAGGTTACATCTGATGTTCGAGACATAATGGTGAAGTTCTTTGATCGCAAAGGAGACTATTTTCATACCCTGAAGAGACGCATGAGAAGTAAGTCTTAGAGCCTCTCAATATCGCACATTTACAAAAAGGAGGATAGGGCTATGGAGATAGTAGTCGAGCTCAAAATGGAACGTCCGTTGGAGACAGACGATCTTCTTGTGATGGAGCAGATGCGACAATGGATATCGCATCTGTATGAGTCGTTCCCAGAGCCTGGCAGATATGTGTTGTCTGGATTTCTCTTCTTCCGGAAAGACCGTCCAACAGTCCTACGTTTCGAGGCTGGTGATGCTTTTTTTGCGAATTATCTCTTAACGACGGATGGCGAATATTTGGAAGTCTCGGAGGGATTCTTGAGCGATTTTCATGTCATGGGGCTCCCCATTGTTCGTTTGGGCGAGATGGGGGAGGAAATCAAGCGGATGTTAAAGATTTATCTCTCCGGTCTGTCACTTGAACTTACCGATTTGGTGGGTCGTCTTTAGCCCTTGTACCAAGTTCTGGGTCGGATACTCTGTCCGGCCTTTTTTCTTTTCCTGGTGGCCACGTTATACTAACATAACATAGCTTTGGTTTAAGGTGTCGGATTTTAGCAGAACATAACCTGTATCTTGCCAGAGTCTAGCGCCTAAAGTCTAATTACTATTCTCCATGATTTCTACTCTCGAGGGCAAAATTACATTCAAAGGGGATCGGTTTGTGGTCATAGACACCGGAGGGATTGGATATAAGGTGTTTATGGGGTAATGGGTAATGGGGTGAGTAATGGTAATGGTAATGGGTAATGGGGTCAGTCCCCATTCTTTTTTAGAGTACCTGCCAACTTTCAGTGACGGATTATGCTCTAAGCTCCCGAATTAAAACCTTCGCAAACCCCGAAGGAGAACAAGTTCCCTACGGGGCATGCTTTTGAAATCATTTTGCCAAATCTGATACACAAATCCAAAACCCTCCTTCGCATAAAGCTACGGAAGGGCACAGAGTGAAATCTGAAATGACGCGCCCCGCCACTATTTTTCTGGGGCAAAGGAGGTGGGGCGACGGACTCATGAGTGCGGAAGAGCGAGGTCTCGGGGAGGAATCCGCGCGGGCTTCGGCTTTCTTTTTTGAAAAAATCGGCGGCTAGTTTCTTTTAATATCTGCAAAAATCATCTTAACTATTTCAGGAAATTTGGCGATGTTGAAATGCCCGCCTTTGCTCTTGTAAATCACAACGTGGGCGTTATTCAATTTTTGCTTGTATTTATCAGCATGAGTGGCGGGCACAACATCGTCGTCTTTTGAAAATAATAAATGGAGATTTTTGCAATTCTTCTCAATCAACGACAAATCACTACCGAGTGTGAAGCCACCGACCAAATCTTCGTCTGGCAATGTATTATCAAAAGGCGGACAAACTAAATATACCGACAAGGCCTTTTTGCGAAGTTTATTTTCAGAAAGATATTTTGCAAGAAAAACTCCGCCCAAAGACGAACCGATTAAAATATATTTATTTTTGATAAGCGATAAATATCTCTCAAAAAATATCTTCCAATCTCTGTACTTCGCAAAATCTTGCAAAGGCATTCGTGGCGAAATTATCTCAAACCTTTTACCTAAACTTTTTTCCAAATAATCTCCAGCCCAATAAATCTTTTTCTTAGTCGAGACTTTTTTAGTTTTTAGATAATGCAAATAGTCCTTCTCATTTTTGAAGGTCATTCCTCCATGAACTAATAGCACTTGAATTTTACTTTTTGTGATTTTCATTTTTCCTTTGGTTCAAATTGGATAATCTGAAAACCATGTTTCTCAACTTCCTCCGGCGGCCAAAAAGTTTGACCTTTAGTTTTGAGAATGTAAGTGGCGACAACCTCAATTTTTCTTCCCGTATAATCTTTTTTATCTTTGTCCCATTCCTCCAAAACCAAAGT
>MHNO01000010.1:0-40149 GCA_001819815.1 Candidatus Ryanbacteria bacterium RIFCSPHIGHO2_02_FULL_45_17b
GACAGAACGTTTATCGTTCTTGGTTGACTTTCAGTCAACGGGAAAGCTCAGGGAGCTTTCCCCATAATGCTCTGGACTTTAGTCCAGAGTGGTTTACTTTTTCATAGTTTTTCAATACCCACACTAATTCCAAAAACCACACAAAAATCCCAGAAAAACCTGTAGGAAAAGTCTGGCCCCGTTTAGGCGGGGGGAACCGAGGACTTTTCCTACAGGTTTTTCTGGGATCTACGCAACTTATGCACACCTTTCTTTATTTTTTTATATTTTTTTATTTTATTGGATGTATAATAAACGTATTATAAGCATTAAAAGTTACATATGATGTCAAACAAGGGGAATATATTTTCTTTACAGCGAGAGTTTCTTGTTGGGGTTGTTGTTTTTCTTATGACAGCGCTCTTTTTTATTTCGTTAAGCGTTTTTGCCACAACTGTTGGTACTAATATGGACGCAACCGGCACCGTTGGCGCCGCGACTAGTACTCCTTGGGGTGATCTTGCGGTTGATCAAGTCGCCGGCAAAGGTCCATTGCGGCCGGTTTTTGCGGTGGGCGACAATGGCACAAGCACGCCATTTATATTTGTGAGCCAAAAAGGAGTCGTGTCTTTTGGATCCTCAACGCCATCAAACTTATTTCTTACCGCGGGCGACGTGGTTATAGGTCGCAATGGCGCCACAAACGATCTCTATGTGTCGGGTGGTTTGGGTGTAGGAAACGCGACAACAACTGATAATAATATTCAAGTAGCAGGGCGAGTCGTAACTGCAAAGTTGGCAGTAGGCACGGGAAATGGAAATGTGGCGAGTCGTATAGTCCATGGCACATGCACGGTAAATCCACCAAGTCTTTCTGCCGGTGATACTGGGCACGCAGCTTGCACAGATGCGACGGGGGTTACTTCTAGTGATAGAGTTTTGGTTGGCGTGGAAGGCGCGGCGTGGCTTGATGATGTTGTTGTTACCGCGGCATCTTCAACAGCTGATGATACTATTGACTTTGTATTCAAGAACACGTCCACCACAACAATTCGTGATGTTGCAAGCGGTGTACATATTTACTATTTCGGCACCCAATAATTACTAACAGCTAATTATACATGTGTTATGAATTATAAACATTGGCTGTATAGTGTTCCGAGCATTCTTATTGCTCTCTTTCTGTCTGTTTTATCGGCAAGTCAAGTGTATGCGGTAAGCGTTAGTCAAGATGTTACTCTGCAGACAACAAGTGGTTCTGACATTACTCTTTTATCAGGAAGTGACTTTGATACGCTCACCGTGAATAGTAATAGTTTTACGTTTACACTTTCTGGATCGCAGTCGGTTTCATTGCGTGATAATGACTCGCAAATTCTAAAAACAAATATAGATGGATTACAAGGAAGTTGTAGTAGCGGGAATTCCGAAATAACACTCCCTGCGTCAAAAGGATCAAGTATAACTCTTTCCATTGAAGGGTTTGCGTGTTCCAGTGGCGGCGGGGGTGGTGGGTCATACACGTCCTCTGGTGGCAGTAGTCCTTCTAGTGAGTCAACACAAACGACTACTGCGGCAACCACTACCGCTTCTACTACTACTCAAGTGGTCACGCAAACAACCCCATCCTCTTATCTTGAAGGCGCGCCGCCTCCTGCAATGCCGCTTGATGGCATAACACCCCCGCCTGTGCTTCCAAGTATAACAGCTTCAGTGTTTCCCGGGTTGATGCAGATAAAAAGAGGTTTAGATGTAGGTGCTACCGGTGAAGATGTTCGTGTGCTTCAGGAAGCTCTTGCTAGTATGTCGGATGTATATCCGGAAGGTAAAGTAAGCGGATTTTATGGCGCTCTCACAAAAGCGGCAGTAGGCAAATTTCAAATGAAATATGGGCTTGTCTCTTCCGTCAGTGACCCTGGGTATGGATATGTGGGTCCGAAAACGCGCGCGAAGTTACAGGAAGTGTTCGCAATCAACAGTACAACATCAATGCCGAACCAGTCTTCTGCTTCAGTCCTTCCATCTAGCTCTGCTGTATTGACGCGTGATCTTGCCTTGGGTGCTACAGGAGATGATGTAACTCAACTACAAGCGTTCTTGGCGGCTGATTCCGAGCTCTATCCGGAAGGAAAAGTTACTGGCTATTATGGTTCACTTACGGTTGCCGCAGTTAAACGGTTCCAGGCGAAACATGGTATCAGCCAGCTAGGTCGTGTTGGTCCGCAAACACTCAAGAAGTTGAATGAAGTCATGGGACAAGGTTCGGGTGTTCCGGATGTTCCAGCCGCTATGCAAGAGGACGAGGAGGCAAAAGCTGATCTCCAAAAACAGATTGCTGATTTGCAGGCGCTTATTGAATCACTCACCAAACAAGTCTCGGCACAATAGGTTTAACAAATAAGCAACCCGACCGCCAATCGGCGGTCGGGTTGCTGTGGTTTTTCTGAGTAAAAAAATCCTGTTTCGGTGTGGGTTGTTTTTTTTGCCAAAAATGATATGATGCGTTCAGTATGAAGAAATCAATTGTTATTGTTATTATTATTCTTGTTGTAACAAGTGTATTTTTTGTATGGCAAAGAGGATGGCTTAGGGATGGTGAGGAGTCTACTATTATTTTACGGGAAGATTTACCGCCCGCGCCCGCGGGATACAAGACACTGAAGGAAGATCCTGCTTTTGTTGCTGAAATTCCCGCGGATATCGTGAAAAAATATCGGGAGGGATTTGATGAAATTATAAAGACGATTGAAGAACATCCTGATTCATTTGGCGCGTGGTTTAACATGGGATCCATAAAAAGCGTTTTTGGCGACTTTCAAGGCGCGGAGGAAGCATGGCTTTATGCTACACAGATTTCACCGTTGCAAGCGCGGTCGCTTATGAACCTGGGAGATTTATATCGGAATAAATTGAAAAATTATGAAAAAGCGGAGTGGGCATACATTTCGGCTATCGAAAGGCATGACGCGAGTGTTGACTCGGTAGCGTTATATCGCGAGCTTGCTTCCTTGTATCGGTTTTCTTACACAGAGAAAAAAGAATTTGCAATATCCATATTGGAACAAGGAATTGAGGCTGATTTAGGAAACGACTCAGAGCTTTTTACGCTTGCAGGCATGTGGGCATGGGAAGACGGTGATTTTGAAAAAGCGGCAGGTTTTTATGAACAGTATCTTACGGTAAATCCTGATCAAGTGGAAGCAAAAAAAGATTTGGAACGCATCCGTCGCCGAGAACCACTTCCCTGAAAAGGTAAGGTTGACAGATTGTAAGAAATAATGGTAGTTCTTGGATAGATGTCGGAGAAAGGAGATTTGTGTTATGTATGAAGGTCATTTAGTAATAGCACAGGAACAAGGTGGTTTGTATGCGGGCCTCATTAAAAAATTAACCTTTGATGGTGGGCGCGCAAGTCTGACGCCAGAGCCTTTGTTCATGTTCAATCCTATGAAAAGGACGTGGACATGTGTCAAAGAGATATCAAATTGGTTCGACGAGAGGCCGTGTGTGTTGCATCAGCATTCTCACTGGAAAAACTTCTTGGCTTGGTCTATTGCACATGTTGGTACGATCTTCATTTTTTGTGGAAATGACCCTGTGCAAGGGTTTGCGGAGATGGATTTGCCGCTTTGTGAAAAGTTGACAATACAATCGACTTCGTAGAGGTTGTGTTTTATACTTATAATTAGGGGGATGATTATTATCAGCCCTTTTTTATTTTTTTATGAAAACTGCTCTGTATAGTTTTTTTCTTTTCTTATTCCCGTTTTTTGTTTCAGCGAATGTTGTGATAAACGAAATAGCTTGGATGGGGACATCAGTTTCTGCAAATGATGAGTGGATTGAATTATACAATAATGGAGCGGGTAGTGTTGACCTTACGGGATGGCGTCTCGCCGCTGTTGACGGCCAACCGGATATTGCATTGGATACATGCGCGAATGTAACTATTGTCGTGGGCGGGTATTATCTATTTGAACGCACAGACGACGAATCTGTGCCTGGTATTGCGGCCGATTGCATATACACGGGTGCTTTGGGAAATACTAGCGAACAATTACAGCTTTTGAATGAATCAGGAAATGTGGTTGATTCCATAAACGCGACTGATGGTTGGCCTGCGGGAGACAACACCACGAAAGAAACTATGCAAAGAAATGGCGGAGGATGGATAACAACCGCAGCGACGCCCAAAAAAGCAAATTCTTCTACTGATTCTGCAAACCCACCGCAGAATACTTCACAGGCAAATTCACCAAACACTAATTCAACATCGTCCCAGTCAAGCAGTTCGCCTGGTGGTGCTGACGAGCCCTATGTGCAACCAGAAAACCTACCGCGTATTAAAGTGGACGCAGGCGGAGACCAACAAGCGGCAGTAGGAGAGCAAGTTCAGTTTCGCGCGCAGGCATGGGGCTTGGATGATACAGTGCTTGAAAATGGGCGTTACGTTTGGAATTTTGGCGATGGCGCAACATACGAGGGGCAGAATGTTGGGCACGAATATATGTTTCCAGGAACATATATGGCACGTCTTGTGGTGTCTTCCGGAAAATACAGTGCGTTTGATGATCTTCAAATTGTAGTGCGCCCAAACACGATTACCATAAGTGAAGTAATGCCGGGAGAGGCCGGTTGGATTGAATTTCAAAATACAGGCGGAAAATCCATTCACGCGGGCGGGTGGATTCTTGAGACAACCCGTGGCAGGTTTATTATTCCCTTGGGAACCACTATTGCGCCGCAGAGTTTTGTGGTTTTGTCGGCGGCAACAACACATATGGTTCCGGATGCAAAGGGAGACCATATGTATCTCTTTTATCCAAATGGAACATATGCGAATGGCGGTCAGTATGTGTTTTGGATACCGCAAGGAAAAAGCATTTCAAATAATGCGGGGGTATGGGTATTTACTGAACCGACCCCCGGCAGTCCGAATGTGTTTGAACATGCATCAGTTCCAAATCTGATACAACAAGATGCCGCGGTTCCTTCCAATTCTCAAGTTTTCATTTCGCAATCAAATAGTATACAGCCGCCGCAACCGATTATACAGGAACAAGAAGAACCAGTTATAAAATCAGATATCCAAAACACGGATGTAAATCCTATTTTTCAATCAGCAACTTTAGCGGATGCGCCCATACTTTCAAAAGTGAATCGGGAAGTTTTTTGGTTTGGTGGAAGTATAATTTTTGGAGGACTTGCCGCTGTCGGGGTGGTGCTATTTCGCCGCGGAAAGCATTCCACGTATTCTTAAGACTGTGAATTATTATACAATTCAATGGTTTTTGTGAGCATGGTTTTTAGTGAAAAAGCTTGTCTTACGCGGGCATGAAGCGCTTTTCCATATGTATCGCGAAGACTCTTATTTTGCGTCAGTTTCATAATCGCGTTTGAGAGTTGTTGCGGAGATGCCGGATCTACTAATAATCCATGTGTTTCATGTTCTATAATATCAGGTACGCCGCCCACCTGTGTTGCAATTACGGGGAGCTCGGCAAGCCCTGCTTCCAGAATGGTATAAGGGAGACCTTCTTTAAGCGAAGGAAGCACAAATACATCGAATGCTTTGAGGTATTGCGCGGCAGAATTTTTTGAAACAAGAAGCATATTCTTTTCCAGTTTGAGTTTTATGATATGCGTTTGGAGTTTCAAGTGTTCTTCCCCCCATCCAATCAGGCATACAAATATTTCTGGAAATTTCGCAAGTACGGCAGGCAATGCTTCTATAAGATAGGTGAGTCCTTTATTTTTCGTCCATTCGGCAATAACACCAATAACAAAAGAGTGTTCTTTTCCAAAAAGCTTTTGTTGAGCTTTATCGCGTGGGAGAAATTCCAGAGCGCCAACGCCATTGTGTATGAGAGTTACTTTATGCTTGGGGGCCACGTTGTATGTTCTGGTAATGGTATAATCGCTCTTAGATATAACAATACTATGATCATGCACGAGAACGGTCATACGACTTACCATGCGTATAAAAACGCGTTGCCATTTGGGTCGCCATGTTTCCATGAACGCCCAGCCATGCACGGTGAATATCCGCGTGACTGATTTTCGGGAAATAAACTTATACACAAGCGCGGCAAGTCCCGCAATGCCGCCCGCTTTAGAACTGTTGGAATGAACAATGTCGGGTTGGAAGCGGAAACACAATGACAGAATTTCAAAAAAAGAAAACAGCTCTTTTAGCGGGTTAATGGATTTTTGAAAATGTTGAATAGAGTGGGTTGGTATGCTCTTTTTTTGAAGGGCATCAATGAGAGTATCGGTGGTTGTTCCTAGAGAAGGGCCGCATGCAACCGCGACATCAAACTGGTTTTTAGGGAGGTTTGTTGCCAAGTCAAACACATATCGCTGGGCGCCTCCCCATACGGGTTTTGTGATTACGAAAAGAATTTTTGTTCGTTGACTAGTCTGCATTTTTGTTTTATAATTATAACCATTCATGGATCAAAAGCAATACGTCCTTATATTTTCTACCGCGTATCTGCCATTTATAGGGGGAGCGGAACTCGCCATAAAAGAAATAACGGATCGCATGCACGATCTGCATTTTATTCTTATTACTGCGCGTATGCGGCGTGATCTTCCCCGCAGAGAACGTATAGGCACTATAGATGTGTATCGGGTGGGTATAGGGATTCCATTTTTAGATAAGGTTCTTTCGCCGATTCTTGCCGCTTGTAAGGTATTCATGTTAACACGTCGTGTACATGTATGTCTTTTTTGGAGCGTGATGGTGAGCTATACCACTATAACGCCAGCGCTTCTTCATATGTTTGGATTTTATAGGAACGTGCCTGTTCTTCTGACGTTGCAGGAAGGAGATTCCGAGAAACATATTTTTGAAGGGCGATTCGGGCTGATAGCTTTTTGGTGGCGTATATCTTTACGATACGCACGTTATGTTCATGTCATTAGCACCTATCTGGGCACGCTTGCAAGAGATTTTGGATATGGAGGAACGTTATCTGTTGTGCCAAACGGTGTTGATGCGCGTGTGTTTTATCCGCGGGATGTCGAAAGGGAAAAGAATGTAATAGTTACCACGTCTCGTCTTGTGAGGAAAAATGGTATTGATCTTCTTATTTCAGCAATGCCCTACGTGGTAAAACACGTGCCGGATGCGAAACTGCACATAATAGGCGATGGTGTCGAGAGAAACAAGCTTGAACGCATGGTAAAAGTATTGCACATGGAAGATGCAATTATTTTTTTTGGCGCGGTGTCTTTTGAAAAAGTACCCGATTATTTGGCACCAGCCTGGGTGTTTGTGCGCCCATCGCGTTCCGAGGGGTTAGGTACGGCATTTTTGGAAGCGATGGCAATGGGTATTCCGGTGGTGGCTACGCGTGTTGGTGGCATCCCAGATTTTTTAGAAGATGAGAAGACAGGTCTTTTTGCAGATGTTGATTCTGTGGAGGATATTGCAAAGAAAATTATTTGCCTTCTTATCGATGACGCGCTCCATGATAAGCTTTCACGGAATGGTAAGGAACTCATTAAGGAGACATATTCATGGGATATCATAGCGGAACGTATAAAAACTATTTTTAAGAATCTATGCGCATCCTGATTGCAACGGGAATATTTCCGCCGGATATCGGCGGGCCGGCGACGTATAGCAAGCTTCTGGTCGAAGAATTCAGTAAACGCGGACATAAAATGACCGTAGTAACTTATGCTACTATCGGAGGTTTCGCCTCCGATGACAAAAAATCGGAGGCGAAACCTCCGATAGTAACTGTTTCTCGTAACATACCGAAGGGAATTCGTCATGTTGTGTATTTCTGGAATATATTGCGGCGCGGCCGCAATGCAGATGTGATCTATGCGCAAGATGCCGTAAGTGCGGGTTTTCCGGCAATGATTGCCGCACGGATTTTACGCAAACGATTTTTTTTGAAAGTGGTGGGAGATCACGCGTGGGAACAGGGGATGCAACGGTACGGGGTGAGGGAATTGTTGGATGATTTTCTTATCAAAACATATGGAGCAGGCATTGCTTTGCTTCGATTTTTTCAAATGCGCACTGCGACATCCGCGGAAAAAATCATTGTGCCGAGTATATATTTGAAATCTGTCGTGGAGCGATGGGACGTTTCTTCCGGGCGTATTGTGGTTATCCCCAATGCTGTTTCGTTGCCGGACACCATTTTTGCAAAAGAGGAGGCACGCAAAATTCTCGGTCTGGAAGGTTTTTTACTTATTACAATCGGCCGTCTTGTTCCATGGAAAGGGTTTCGCATGCTAGTGGAATTGATGCCAAAACTTCGGGAGGTTATCCCGGATATAAAACTTATAATAGTAGGTGATGGACCGGAGAAGCAACAACTGGAATCAATGATTAAATCCGCCAGTGAGTGGAATACATTAAAGGATAACGTATTCTTGACCGGAAGCGTATCAAAAGATAAGCTTGTCGCCTATCTTTCTGCTGCGGATGTATTTTTGTTGAATACGGGCTATGAAGGGTTTTCGCATCAGCTTATTGAAGCAATGGCAATGGGCGTACCAGTCATAACTACGGATGCCGGTGGTAACAAAGAAGTCGTGCGTGATGGAGAAAATGCGCTTGTGGCAGAATATAATAATCCTGAAAGCTGGAAAAAGGCTATTTTGCGTTTATATGAAGATAAGGAATTACGGCGCGCGCTGTCTGAAAGTACTAAAGATATCACAGAACGTTATTCTATCGAGAATATGATACAAAAAACCGAATCCCTAATTCTTAATTCATGAAAGTGCTTATGATAAGCTCGGATCCAAAAATTCTACAGGATACCGAAGCAAAAAAACGCATACAGGAATACCGAACGCTTGTGGATGAACTCTATACGGTTGTTATCGCCGGAACGTTTAACGTATCCGCGTTTTTTCGCGCGTATTGGGAAGGAAGTCGCATACTTCGTCTCCATGGTTCTTCAGATTTCTTGATAACTGCGCAAGATCCTTCAGAACGATGGCTTATAGGATGGTTATTAGCTTTACGATTTCAGGTTCCTCTGGAAGTGCAGGTTCATACTGATTTGAGGAGCCCGTATCTATTGAAAGAATCAATAAAGAATCGCGTCCGTCTTCTTATTGCGCGGATTTTATTGCCGCGCGTCTCGTGTATTCGTGTTGTCTCAAGGCGCATTCAACAATCTCTTGGGGTCTGGCTTCCCGGCGTGGCGCCGAAAATAACAGTGCTGCCTGTGCATGTGGATGTTGAAAGATTTGAAACATTGCATCATATAGAGGAGCAAGGAGTTTTTCGCTTCCTTGTGATTTCTCGTCTTACAAGAGAAAAAAACGTTAAGCTTGCGATTGATGCCTTTGCTGAATTTCACGCGGAATTTTTACACACGAGTCTTGTTATTGTTGGTGATGGTCCTGAACGGAAGCGCCTTGAGGCGCGCGTGTTGAAACAGAATATCAACGAAGGAGTAATTCTGTTTGCTGGTTGGAAAGAAGACATAACGCGTTATTTTCAATTTGCCAGTTGCTATCTTCTTACATCAAATTATGAGGGCTACGGCAGGACGGTGACCGAAGCGCTTGCGGCAGGCGTTCCTGTGATTATGACTGATGTAGGAGTCGCGGGAGATATAGTTCAAAACGAAAAATCCGGCTTGATTGTTCCTGTGGGTGACAAAAAAGAATTAATAAAAGCAATGCGTCGTGTTTTTACTGATTCCCATCTTCGGCGCACGCTCTCTGAAAACGGCCGCGCGGCGGTACGATTTTTTCCTTCCAAAGAAGCGTATTTGGATGCTTATAAAACTATATGGCATTTATGCGGCGCGAAGAAAAAATAAAAGTATGTTTTGTGTTGCCGGAAAAAGCGGAAGATACCGCGACGCATTTTGCGCATAAAGCAGAGCTGATGAAGGAGCTCCAAAATGAAGTAGAATTTTATACATACGCGGCTATGGGTACGGATTTACTGCGCATTGTGTATGCGCGTTTTCGTGGCGTGCGCATATATTATGTGCAGTATTCATTTAAAGGCGCGCTCATTGCATATGTTGTTACAAAGGTATTTGGCGGACGGGTGTTTTATTGGAATTGCGGCATGCCGTGGCTCTATAAACGCGGGTGGTTTGAAGAACAGTTGTTCCGGTTTATATTGCGCCACATGATTTTAGTTATTGCCACGGATGGGCTTGCGAATGAATATGCCACGCGGTATGGGCTAGACAAAAAAGATATCCGCGTGGTGCCGAATTATATTCGCGTATCGCGCATGCAAAACAAGTCTAAAGAGGAAGCGCGAAAAGAGCTTGGGCTCCCGCAAGATAAAAAGATTGTGTTATTTTTACATCACGTGTCTCGTCGTAAGGGGGCGCATTTGTTGCCGGAAATTATTAAAGAATTCTCCAATCAAAGCGCTGTCTTGTTTGTAATTGTTGGCGAGGGGCCGGAAAAGAAAGAAATTGAATCAAGAATTAAGAATTATCAATCAGGGGAAAAGGTGCGGATGGAAGGAATGGTTGCGCATAACAAAACAGCATCTTATTTTATGGCAGCTGATGTGTATCTCATGCCTTCCGAAGAAGAAGGTATGCCAAATGCTCTGCTGGAAGCAATGGCGGCTGGTGTTCCGTTTGTGGCATCTGATGTTGCCGCGGTTCGGGAAATGACACCACCCATGACTCATGAGTTTGTATTGCCCTATGGAAAAACTGATATGTTTGGGGAAAAAATAAAAAAGCTCCTCGGGGATGAAGAGCTTCGGAAGCGCATCGCCACAGAAGAGCAAGAATGGGTAGAGCGATATGATGTTTCTACTGTTGCGTCTCGTTATATGGCGTTGTTTCGAGAGTAGAGATACTTTCTTTCATGCGCGCTTCAATAGTGCGTACTCCTTTTGCAATATTTTCCAGCACGATACATGGCAGATACACGGCATAGCCAAAAAGAAGCAGTGAGGTATAGGGGAATAAAAATCCATTTTTTACGGCGTATTGTTCCATAAGCAATGTGATGGCAAAAAAAACAATCGTAAGAAAGAAATCTTGAAACTGGTGTAAAAATCGAAGTATGGGATACAAAAACGAGTGGTTCGCTCGAATACTTGAAATGGTGGGAGAAAATGGCGGGAGAGGAAAGATGTCGCGGTGCTTTATGTATTTTTTGAGGAATATGCCATACGGGAGGTTGTGCGTAAGGCGCAGTAAAATACTGCTGAATCCTGCCAACATACCGGCAAGCAGTATGATTGATTCAGAATATGCGGTGGTATCTTTAAGTCCCCACGCAAGCGAAAGAAAAAAGAGGGGAGGAATAATATAATGATTCAACTCATCCAGATATATTCCTTTCAGAGAGAATCGTTTTTTATAGCGCGCCACTTCTCCGTCCACGCGGTCTAGGATCAAATGAAGATAGAACAAAAACAGCGCTAGGAGTTTTAGGATCCCATTGGGGCATAAAAAAAAGTAAGCGCCGATCAGACCAGAAAAAATACTCAAAAGAGTAATGGTGTTTGGAGCAAGAGGAGTGCGTACTAAAAGCCAGGTAAGAAATATAGATGGTCCGCGCTGAAACCAGCGATAGCCCCAAGGGCGTTCTCGGCCTTCTAGTTTTTCGCGTTGCAAATTTTCTCGCAATTCTTGTATTGATTCCATATTATTCACACTAGCATACGGACATTTTTGTGCCAAAACTCCAAACTTGCAAATTATAGTCGTCTTGTCTGGTAAAATTCATAACTGCGCCCCCGCTAAAGCGGGGTACTCAAACAGATGAATTTTACTTGCAATATTTCCTTAATTTTCTAAGTTTTTCCATTATGCACAAAAATGTCCGCATGCTAGTGTCCTTTAATGGTTGCCAACGGCCGCAAATATGCCACGGGGCGTACAATGCCCGCTTGTTCCAGTTCGTTTGTTACTGCAAAAAGTCCTTCCGGAGATTGTAGCGGCACTTTTTTGAGTTCTTTTTCTTTTCGTTTGGAGATAATCATATGGTGCTGGGGATCTTCTTTGCTTTTGCCTTCTTCTTTGAATCGTCCGATTGTTTTTCCGGCGGATGGCGTGGCAGAGCGAAGCGAGGAGTCTGTTTCTGACCCAACACCAAGGTAAGAAAGCGTATTAAAACCAGCGATCATTACTGGTTTTCCATCAAATACGCGAATCGCATCTTGCCGGTGCACTATGAATTGTCCGTTTCCTATAGTTTCTTCCATAATACTGTTGTGTGCTGCATCCCACAAAAACGAAGCTGAACCTTTTGGCAATGCGTCGTTTATGCGTCGTAACAGCGCCGCTCGAAACGCGTAGCCATAGTTGAGCGCGATTTTTATGGATTGCATAAGACGTTTTCCTTCTTCCGTATGGAGCGGAGTTCCGGGAAAAGGAGTACGCGAAAAATACGCGCGCCAACACGCGCCAAAATTTCGTATGCCGTTCCAAGAGGTGAAATGGAAAAAAAACTTTAGCCAAAAAAGTATGAGTTTTTCAAAACGCGTATTTTTTTCGCGTCTGCCAAAATAGCGCCCCAAGTGATAGGTGGCATGCCCGCCGCCGCCATGATAAAAAAGCACAATTTGATCTTCCCGCAAACCCCATGTGCTTGCGGTTTCCTTGTCTAAGATTTTTTCAATATATTGAATTTCAAGAAAATGATTTCCGCCGAAATTGTAGCCCATTTCATGCCGCGCGTTTATCCACGCGGAACGCGGCACTAAATGTTTTAGGTTTATTTTCTTTTTTTCTTCTTCCGAAAGCACGCACCCTCCATATTCCATATTAGCGTCATCGGATGACGCTAATTGGTAGCGCGTAAAGGCGGCAGGCGCGCCATTAAGAAAAATATTCTTGAGTTCGCCCTCAGTAAGATCGTACACAGTTGCGGGGCGGGTATAAAGCCCGAGCCATTGGAGGGCTGTTTTCCATTTTCCAATCCACGGATGCACGCCTGCGCGGAGCCGCGTCGCAAAGTCGTTCAAAAATTCTTCGGAGAAATCGTATCGCGTGAGGTTTGTCTTATATAGGCTCATGCCGCAGTTCATGGCAGGAGCAGTGAGTTGCGGCACGATTATATCTTTGGTGGCGGCAACAAATTGAGGGGGGGATTCAAGCCCGGCTTTTGGATGGATATTAGGCAGGCAAACCAGCGGCCGCGCCAAACTTGGCACATGTTTTTTCACGCGTTCTATTTTCCCCACTACTTCTGGGAATGGCTGATTGTCGCATGAGAATGGCATTGCTTTTTATTATAGTTTATGGTAAGAATTATTTAAGTTTAGAGAGGGGGATTGTTGTGGAATTAACTACAGTATCGGATTTGTCTGTTGGTGACATCATAGAGGGTCCAGATGGTCCCGAGCTGGTGACGGACATTAAATCGTCATTAATCTCTTTTCAAGGGAATCACTGCATGACAGTGATTAGTGGACGGGAAAAGATTGTTCGGCATATCCGGGCAGTGGTATTAAAAAAGCTTCGCCTCATCCCTTAAATACGGCAATCGGGCGCGTGTAGGCTACCGCGCGCATGATGTTCGCATTCTCCAACGGTTTTATAACGGCATCCAGACCTTCATTGGTTATATGGACTGCCGTTTTTTTATACGGCGGTTTTGAGGTGTAGATATCTGTTGAATGATTGTTCGGATGCGGCTGTACGGCTCCGTTTTCTTTATGTGTTTTTATGGTTTCTCCTGCGCCATGATCTGCGGAAAAAAGATGATTTTGGGCTCCCTGAAGTCCTATACCGATATAAGAATTGGTGTTGTTGAAGCCGGATATAAGCACAGGTTTATCATCAAACACGCGGGTTGCGGTATGGCGGTGTACGATATATGTTTTTCCCGCGATGGCTTCTTCATGAATGGCGTTATGAACCGTATCCCACAAAAGACACACAGATGTGCTTGCTCCAAATGTTTCTTGGAGCGCGTCTGTCACGCGTTTTACAATGGCAAGGCGAAACGCGTAGCTATAATTGAGAGATGCTTTGATAGAAGCAAAAAGCCGCGCGCCTTCAGGAGTGTTGACGGGGACCGCTTGAAATTTCATCGGATGAAAGTAATATCGCCAACGCGTACGGAAATTAAGGATACCTTCCTCGGAAGCAAAGTGAAAGAGGAACTTGGCAATGAACTGGAATAATCTTGTTTTGAAACTTTTGGATTCTTTTTTGCGTTTTGCAAAATAGCGACCCATATAGTGCGACACCGCCCCGCCCCCGCCATGATACATAATGACTACTTGGTCTTTGGAAATTCCCCAAGAAGAAGCTGTTGTTTCATCCGGTATATGTTCTATATACTGTACCTCAAGAAAATGGTTTCCCTTAAACCCATAGCCAATATCGTGCCTGCCAGATACCCATGCAGATCGGGGCAATATGCGTTCAGGCGGAAATGCGTGTTCAGTTGCATCATCCATAACATCACCCGCGTATTCAATATGATTGAGGGTTTCAGGAGACATATTATATTTACGCGCCGCGAATTTTGCGCCGTCGCGAATGGCGTCCGCCAGATCTTTTTTAGAAAAGTCGTATTGTGCGCCTGTTCGGTCTATGATGCCAAGCCACAGTAATATATTTTGTATGGTGCCAAACCGCGCGCTTCGGTGTTCTTGCATATGTGCGTAAAATGTTTCCAGCTTGTCAGGCGTAAGGTCGTTTCGTTTGAGAGATGTGAGTATTATGCCCATACCGCACCCAACCGATGGCGCGGTGAGTTCGGGAATGATAACACCATCGGCGGCGGTGACAAATGAACACGGCGCTTCGTTGTTTTCTTTGAGATGGATGTCTGGCAGGCACACAAGGGGGCGTGTAATCTGCGGTAGGGAAGCAATAGAAAAAAGCACCTTCTGTAATTTTTGATCAGCAAGATTGCATCCGAGGTTTTGAATTTTTTCGGGATTCATTGTAGTATTATTTTACAACAAAAATCGTGTTTTAGCAACTATAATAGGTGGTCCCCATGAAGCTCCATTATCTTACCCCCCTTACATTTCCATCTCGTTATGTAAACCGCCTGCAGGTTATGAAGATGTCAGGCGCGTTTTCAAAACGGGTAGATTTTGCGTTATATATTGCGGAGTCGCGTATGTCCCGAAATGATCTTTTTCAGACATACAATATCCATGAACCTTTTTGTGTGGAAGAAGTGGGAAATGCAGCGTTTCTGCCACGTAGGTTTTGGGGGGCGCGCCGGTTTCTCCCATGTATAAGAACTGCTCCGGAACATACAGTATGGTATGCGCGCGACGTGTTGCTTACCGATTGGCTGTTATTTTTTCACAAACAGTTTTACGGGAATTATTTTTTTGAACTGCATACGCTTTCCCGATTTTCAGAACAGCGATACCGCCGTGTTTTTGCGGGCGCGCGTGGTATTATTACCACGAATGAAGATAAGAAAAAGATTCTTATGAAACGATTTGGTATTGATGAACAGCATATTCTTGTTGCTCCCAATGGTGTCGATTTTGATGAGTTTGACGTGCTGAAAGATCGCAAGCTTGAGATGCGGAAAGAGCTTGGTATTGATGAACATTGTGTTCTTGTGGCATATGTCGGCACGGACGCAAAAGAATATGGAACCGATGCATTACGCCACGCTGGACAGCTTTTACAGAATACCGCGCGTATTGAAATTATCTCCGGAAGGCCGAGAAATGAAGCTTTGAAATATATGGCAGCAGCGGATATATTGGTGGCGCCGTACTGCGCTACCAGCGAACATTTTATAACATATATGTCGCCAATGAAAATACGAGAATACATGGCAATGGAGCGACCCATGATTGTTTCTGATCTTCCCTCAATACGCGCGTGTGTGCCATCTGAAGCATATGCGTTTTTTGCGGTTCCGTGTGAGAGTTCAGACCTTGCGCGTGCCATAAATGAAGCGTGCGCAAATATGGAAGAGGCGCGCCGGCGGGCTAAGAATGCTTATCACTTGCTGCGGGCAGGAGGTTTTTCTTGGGATGATCGCGTTACGCGTATTATTGATTTTATAAAGACGCGCGTATGAGCGTGTTTTTGCATAGAATGTTAGAAATATGCCTTTTTCTAAGCGGCTTAAATGCGGTATATATATTTTTCTCAAAAAAACGATTAATCATGTTGGGATACCACAGTATTTCAGATTCATTGAACAGTATCCTGTTGCAAAACGATATCTATAAACATCTTTCTGTTCCGGCGGCTGTTTTTGAAAAACAGCTTATGTTTTTGCAGAAGCACAACTATACGTTTCTGCGATTTTCTGATTTGCGGAATATACGAGAGGGGAAGCAAGCAATGCCTAATCGTCCGGTGCTTTTGTATTTTGATGATGGATACAAAGACAATTATCTTAATGCGTATCCTATTCTCAAGAAGCACGGCATACCGGCGACTCTTTTTGTGGCAACCGATTGTATTGATAAAAAAAGGTTGTTATGGGATAGCGCTCTGGATCCGGCGCGGGCGAATATTTTTTTGTCTTGGGATGATATCCGCGCGATGCAGGATGTTTTTGATATAGGCACGCACACGGCTTCGCATCGGAAATTAACAACACTGAAGCCGGATGAAGTGAAGGAAGAATTTGAAATGTCTCGAAAGCGGATTTATGAAATGACGGGGAAGCGTGTTGTAGCACTTTCATATCCGAAAAGCCGATGGACTTTGGAAACGCGCCGCTGTGCCCAAGAAGCAGGTTTTGAGTTTATTCTTGCTCATGGGAGGGGATTTCGGCACAGTGCTGATTTTCGCTATCTGGAAAAAATACCCGTTGGTCCTGCGGATTCAATGATGCAGTTTCGCGTGAAGCTTGGTATATATTATCCATTGATGAATATGGGGAGGAAATGAAGCAACCTTTTATAGAACGAACGTATTTCTTTTTTACCTATGCGCGGGTGATTCTTGATGATGAGCTTTTGCGCCGTCTTATCCATAAACAGGCATATTCGTATATAGTCGGTTTGTCCCATGAAAACTTGTCTTTTGATGTGCCGGTTTCCGTGCGGAAAAAACAAACTATCAATATATATCTCAATAAACCCATGGAAGAAATTTTTCGCGGATACAGCGACACGGCGCGCAATGAAATTCGTCGCACGGAAAAAATGGAAGGCTTGCAATTTACGCGCGATGACGGCAAATGGGGCGACGTGTATGCCATGTATCTTAAGCATCGCAACGCGCGCGGTTTGCCGGTGCACACGTGTTCTTTTTTACAGCAATGCATGCTTTTTAATGCGTATTGGAACGGGACTCTGATTTCTACGATTACGTGTTATGATGCGCATCCCTATCTCCGCATTCAAAATATTTTTTCCCGGCTTGATGGAGGCGATAAGGAATTGCGGCGTATCGCG
Organism: Candidatus Ryanbacteria bacterium RIFCSPHIGHO2_02_FULL_45_17b; assembly: GCA_001819815.1. GTDB lineage: Bacteria > Patescibacteriota > Minisyncoccia > Ryanbacterales > 2-02-FULL-48-12 > 02-FULL-45-17b. The sequence goes on from MHNO01000010.1 coordinate 17,300, forward strand.
GGCTTTGCGGCGCGGCGGTTGGTACACGAAATTTGCACGTATGGCAACGGAAATGGATATCAGCTTCTTGATATGGCTTCAGCTAATTTTACGAATCCCGCAAGAGCCGGCATTACGCAATTTAAAAACTCGTTTGGCGGCGTAGTATCAGATGAATATACCTATACATACAAGAGCGCGCTGGCGCGGTTTGCCGGTCGTATACGAAACATGGTATGAAAAAACTTTCCATTATCATATCTGCCTATAATGAAGCGCGTACCATCCGGCGTGTTTTGGATGCGGTACGCAAAGCACCGTTGCCCCCCGAGATTCAGGAACGAGAAATCATTGTTATAAATAATGGTTCGTCTGATGAAACGGCGGACATTCTTTCTCACGAACAGGATATTAGCGTAATAACACTTCAGCCAAACCGCGGTAAAGGAGGCGCTTTAAAAGTCGGGTTTGCCAACGCGACGGGTGATATCGTGCTTGTACAGGATGCTGATCTGGAATACGATCCAGAGGATTATCCGGTGTTGCTTGGTCCGATTCTTTCTGGAAAAGCAGAGGCGGTTCTCGGTAAACGGCCGCTCGCTGACGTGTCTCTTTTTCACGGAAGGCATCAGGTGCGTCACATAGCGCCCTTTGTGGGTAATCGTTTGATAAATCGTTTTATCAACGTGTTGTATGGCAACGCATGCAAAGATTACGCGTGCGCGTATAAGGTGTTTACAAAACGCGTTGTCCAGACAGTGCCGGTACGATCAAATGGATTTGATTATGAGGTTGAGCTTTTGTGTCGCATCATGCGCCGCGGCATTCCGTTAGCAGAAGTACCGGTTCGGTACCAGCCGCGATCATATGAAGAAGGAAAAAAGATCCGCGCGGCAGACGGATTACGCATTGTATGGGTAGCGGTGCGAAGCAGATTTTTTGATTGACTTTTTGTATTGCGTTTCTACTTTGTATATAAGAAAAATGTTCTTTATGGCCGACAGGTATTTATATAGAAGGACATCGCCTGCCTGCCGGTAGGCAAGTAGAATATTTTTCTTATATACAAAGTAGATCGAAGCTTCATGTAGTATGAATATATCCATTTCAGAACCAATGAAAGATATTTTTGCGGTAGGCAGCGCCCTTCTCGTATTGGTGTGTTTTGCCGTGTGGCACCCGACGGGAGATTTTGTGTCTTCTCCATCGTACTGGGTTGATGAAGCGGTAAGTGTGGAAAAAGCGCGCAATTTTTTAACGTATGGGGTATTGGATGTCGCGGTTGCTCCCGGTGTTTTGTCTGGAAAGCCCTACGCGACAGCGGCCGCGGGTCCGCTTCTTACGCTTCCTCTCGCCGGCTTTTTTTCACTTTTTGGTATTGGAATTATGCAGGCAAGATTATATATGTTGTTGTGGCTGATACTACTTCTATGTGTTTCTTATTTTCTTGTACGCAACATTTCAGGAAGGCGCGCCGCGCTGTGTGCCGTGTTATTACTGGCAACATTTTCCCCGCTGTATGCAAATGGCAAGACGGCAACGGGGGATATTCCGGGTTTTGTGGCGCTTTTGTTGGCGCTCTACTATCTCTATATCCGGAAGTGGTATCTATTTTCTGGTATGTTGTTAGGTATTGCAACAACAACGAAGCCGTCGCTGTATATCCCCCTTATTGCCGTCGCTATTTTTGAAATAGTTTTTTCTGAACATGAAAGACGAATACATAAGGCGGCAGTCGTTGTTGGTGGGGCGGCGCTTATTCTTGTGCCGTGGCTTATTTCTTTGCCTTCGCATCCGCTTGTGCAGACTTCATGGGAAGAAGTGTATGTTTTTTTTCAGAACCCGTTTCCATCCGACGCGACACCTGTCTTCGGTGTGGGCGCTTTATTCCATAGCACTGTTTTGCAATACATGGCGCTTGTCATGGCAGCCTTGTTTGGTGTGTGGCGCACGCGGGGAAAAGATGAAACATGGATACGATTTGTGCGTTTTGCTTTCTTATACGCGCTCGCGGCATTTGTGTTGTATCTTCGCAGTCCTGGCTGGTTGCGGTATCTTCTTAGTGGTACGCTCTTGCTGTTTCTTATTTTTCCACAGACGATACAAATGCTTTTACACCAGCGCGCGTGGCGGTATCGTGTTCCTTCGTGGACTGCTACCTTTGTACTTATTATGTTTATCGGAGCGCAGGCGGTTCATTTTTTCTTTTTTTCCTGGCGCACCGCGTCTGACGCATCCATGCGCGATAGTACCGTGTTAGAGAGCATCGTACAATCACGCGAGACGGTTGGATTTATAGACGCGCCAGCGCTTGCTTCTTTATTTGATTCGCGCCGAAAATATCAAGTTATACGTATTAGCGGAAATACTATAGTGGGAGAAAGTCCGCTTGCTGTTCGTGCTGATATGCTTCCGGACTATGTTTTTATTCCTTACAACAGGTTTGGTGATCAGTCAATGCGTGATTTTGTGGATCCGTATACAAATGTCTTGAAAGAACGTTATATGGATTATACGCCGCCCGACGCGCGTTTTTCCTTGTATAAGAAAATCCCATGAAACAGTATTTTTTGTCTCCCATTGCGATAGCGGTTATCATAGTGACGCTTGTAAGCGCCGCCTATTCTTTTTACTATCACGATCGTCCTCGTGTGGATGCGCAAGCGTATGACTTTGTCGGATGGAATCTTGCGCGCGGTCTCGGGTATATAGAAAACGAACAGAATGCTGCAAATCCTCGGGCGGATGATGCAATTGTGCGTGTGGGGCCTGGATATCAGTTTTTTCTCGCGGGGGTATATAGTATGTTTGGACATCATGTATGGATAGTGTGGATACTGCACGCGTTATTGCGCGGTGCTACGGTATATTTCGTTTATGCTATCACGCGATTTTTTTTGCATAATGAGAAGGCGTCACTTTTTGGAGCGTTCCTTGTTGGATTTTCACCCGATCTTATTGTGATTAATGGGCTTTTGCTTACCGAGACACTTTTTATATTTTTTTTGGTGGGGGCAGTGTATAGTACGCTCCGTTTGATTTCTTCTGATATTTCCGCGACACGGTGGGCTTGGATTGGAGTTGGTCTTTTATGGGCGTGTGCCGTCCTTACTCGTCCTGTCGCATTGTTTCCTTTGCTTGTGACAGTCGGTGTACTTTTGTTCCATTGGCGGTGGCGGGATGCCGCGCTTGTTGTTCTCATGCCTTTGCTTCTTGTGGGTTCATGGTCCTATGCCATGACACAGCGATATGATCATTTTATTCTTACGACTACCGCAGGTTGGTATGATTTGTGGGTTGGAAATAACCCCGAAGCAACCGGCGGGTTTGAAAAATCTCCCGTCATTCAGGATTTTCGCGATGTTACATATGACAGTACCATACTTGAACGTGTTGGACGGGAAAAGTATTTTGAATTTTTATTCAATCACCCATTTCAATTTTTGGAGCTTCAGTGGCGCAAAAGCACTCTCTATGTAAGTTCCATGAGACCCGGTGGGTATTGGATCCATTTGTTTGCTCATCCATGGGACATGCGTATTACGCTTGCCGCGTCGCTTGTATGGACGTTGATGTTGTTTGCGGGCGGGCTCGCGGGCGGGTATCTTTGGTTTCGTGAGAAGCGCGATGGTACGTCTCGCTTGTTTTTACTTTTTGCGATAGCGCAGCCCCTTGCCGTTATTCCTATTATTGTTGAGACTCGGTACCGATACGCATTCTTTCCATTTCTTGCGGTCTTTGCCGCATACTTTGTTGCAACATACGTACCGAAGGTTTCCTTGCGTATCTTAGGATTCGTGTTTGTGTTTCTTGGAACAGCAACACTATACGATTTGTGGTACAACTTTAGCGATATAATGGAAAAGATAGGAAGGGTACTATGAAGCGGATTCTCTATATTACGCGCGCACGTCTTTCTTTTTCCCGCGGGCATACCATTAACATTCTAAAGACAGCCGAAGCTGTTGCGAAAACAAAGCAATATAGCGTGGCGGTCTTTTCCTCCGCTCCTGAGCCCTTTTCACATGAGAAAATTTGCGGTGAAAAAAAAGTAACGTATCCGGTACCTCTTGATGTTTCGTCGCAGAAGCGATCCTATTTACTCTATGTGTGGAATAATCGTGATTTGTTTGATGTGTTATATTTTCGTGATCCATTTTTATGGCATATGGCGTTTCTCTCTCGCGTATTTTTAAGAAAGCGTGTCGTTTTTGAGGTGCATGGCAGTCATGAATGGGTGTGGGGAAAACCGTTTTGGCATATGTCTGTTTTCTTTGCGCACGGCCTTGTATTTATTACGAAAGGTCTCATGGAATATTATAATCCTTCAAAGCCCTGCGTGGTAACACACGTAAACGCTGTTGATATGAAGGAGTTTGAAAAAAATAATGTATTTTCTGATAAACAACGATTAGACCTAGGATTGCCAGAGGGAGTTTCTCTGATTATGTACGCCGGGAATTTTTTATGGTACTCATGGGACGTGCTCATTCGCATGATGCATTTGGTTCCCCGACCAGCGATGCTTATTTTAGTAGGCGCAAAGCCCGAGGAGAAAGAACTCATGGAAGAGGCGGCTCGCAAAGAAGGCCTACAAGATCGGGTGCAAGTACATACGCGCGTGGTGCCGTCTTTGTATCCTTCGTATATACAAGCCGCTGATGTCCTTGTAAATCCTCTTTGTATTTCTTATCCGGGAAGCATATCTTCAAAAATATTTGAATACATGGCGGCAGGAAAGCCGATTGTTTCGGCGAAAGGAAAAGCTATGGAAGAGGTGCTTATACACGAGAAAAATGCGCTTCTTGTTGATTTATCGGCGGAGCAGTTTGGAAAAGCGGTGGTACGTATTTTGAATGATCCGTACATGGCGGCTGAACTTTCAAAGAACGCGCGCGAATCTGCACGGCGTTTTACATGGGAAGCGCGAGCGCTCGATATTTGCTCACTCCTGGAACGCATATGAAAACAGACTATCGCATATCGCATCAAAGTGAGCAGGTAAGTCGTGTGTATGATGAAGTTCTTTATAAACAGGGAACATATGACGACGCATTATGGAGATGGGAACAGTGTATCCTTGAAAAAGAGATCACATTGCTGCAAACGAAAGCAACACCTATTTCACTGCTTGATTTTGCGTGCGGCACGGGAAGAATTCTTACTTTTTTGGAGAACAAGGTGAACAATGCGGTGGGTGTGGATATTGCGGAAGAGATGCTAAGCCGCGCGCGGCAGGTTGTGCAGAATGCCCGTTTGATTAAAGCGGATCTCACTCGCATAGACGCGCTTCGGGGAGAACCATTTGATTTGGTAACCGCGTTTCGATTTTTTTTAAACGCGGAGCCTGTATTGCGTGAAGAAGCAATGGCGGTTCTTTTTCAAAAACTTCGAAATCAAGATAGCCTGCTGATATTCAATATACATGGAAATCTTTGGAGTCATCGGGTCTTTACGAAAATAGGGCTTTGGTTTCGGGGAAAGCGTCTAAGCGTAAGCACGCGCCGCGAGATGGAATTACTTGCCAGGCGGCATGGTTTGGAGATGGCGCGGTGGTATGGGTTTGGCATACTTCCGAAGATAGCGTATCGGGTTATTGGTTCACGGATTGCTCATGGTATAGACAAGATTCTTTCTCATATTCCCGGTATGCGTTTTATATCTTACGATCTTGTTTTTGTATGTAAAAAAGGTATTGTAAAAAAGTGAAAAAAGCTCTTATAACCGGTGTTACGGGGCAAGATGGTTCCTATCTTGCCGAACTCCTGCTCGAAAAAGAGTATGAGGTGCATGGAGTCATGCGCCGCGCTTCCACATTTAATACGGCGCGGATTGAGCATTTATACCAGGATCCCCATGTTGAAGGAGTGCGATTTTTTCTGCATTATGGCGATCTTGCGGACGCGAACACTATTCGCAAACTTATCTATAACATCCGTCCGGATGAAATTTATAATCTCGGCGCGCAATCGCATGTGCGCGTTTCGTTCGATATCCCTGAATACACTGCAAACATTACGGGGCTCGGCACGCTTCGTATTTTGGAAGCCATGAAAGATTACGAACATGAAACGGGGGCAAAAGTAAAATTGTACCAAGCTTCTTCTTCGGAATTGTTTGGTGATGCGCCTCCTCCGCAAAATGAATCCACGCCATTTTCTCCGCGAAGCCCTTATGGTATCGCGAAGCTTTTTTCGTATCACACCGCAAAAAACTACCGTGAAGCGTATGGCATATTCGCAGTAAACGGCATTTTATTTAATCATGAGTCGCCGCGAAGGGGAGAGACGTTCGTAACCCGTAAAATCACACGGGGTATTGCCGATATTGTGGCGGGGAAGGCAGACAAGATTTATTTGGGGAATTTGGATGCTAAGCGCGATTGGGGGTATGCGCCTGAATACGTGGAAGCCATGTGGCGGATGCTTCAACAATCCGAACCTGAAGATTTTGTAATTGGCACGGGGGAGGCGCACACGGTGCGCGAGTTTTGCGAGGCGGGGTTTCGTCATGCCGGTCTTGGTGATTGGCAGACATATGTCGGCATCGACCATCGATATTTCCGCCCCACGGAGGTAGATTTCTTGCTTGCCGATCCGCGAAAAGCAAAAGAAAAACTTGGGTGGGAAGCAAAAATAAAATTTGAGGATCTCGCAAAAATAATGGTAGACGCAGATTTGAAAAAATAGCCGTAGGAGGATACTGCATATAAAAAAACTCCCGAAATAAATTTCGGGAGGATGTTGTTTGTGTGTGTTTGGCGACTCGACCGCCAATTGGCGTTCGAGTCGCCAAGTCCTATTCTAGTTCACCCCCAGCGCTTTACAGTCAGCGAATAGGAAAGCGGGGGATGTCTGCCCGCAAATTCCTACGTCATCCGCGCCGTTGGCATCTGCTGGGTTGGTGGTTCCATTATTTGTTACGCCCGCGCAGGATGTAAGGAGATTCACTCCTGGAACAGGAGCACTCGCATCAATAAGCGTATTAGGCGCGATTGTGATCCCTCCCTGGAACGCGCGGATTTCATTTGGTCCGCCTTTCTTGCTTCCTGCGGAATCTACCACCGGGCCAAATGAGTTGTTGACGCCAAGTCGCGCGAGATTTACATCTCCGCCCGCCCACAACTTAATGCCGCCAATGGCGTTGTCGTTTCCAGATGACTCAAAGGCTCGGTCTGTGCCTATTACATCTCCGCCTGCCCGCACATCAACCACACCACCTCGCGGGTTAGATGTTCCCGTGCCTGCCGCAACCCCAGCAAAGCTTTTGCGTACGGGGGGTGTTGTGTCATCTCCATGTCCGTACACTTCAACATTTCCGAGAGCTTGTATTGATACACGTCCTGGTTTGTCGCTATGCGTGACAAATGAAAGCACTCCCGGGAATATATCATATTTAGTGCCAAAGGGATTGTACTCATCAAAGAACGGTTCGGCTGTGTTTGCATTGACGACTACATCTCCTCCAAACGCCGCGATATAAATATCAGGCTTGGGAGCTCCTGTTGAATGGGCTTTTGCCCGTGCGAGGACGAGTCCGTTTAGGACAACATCTCCGCCGCAACATGAAGCAATGGTTATATCACCTCCACCACGGTCAATACCAATGTTTTGTATCAGTGACATTGGTCCCGTGGTTACATCACCACAGCAACTTGAAATAGTGATGTTTCCTGGAACACCCAATGTTCCGGTTACGCGATTTGTTATTTCACCGTCTATGGTTATTTTCCCATCAGCGTGAATAACAACATCACCCGTTTTGTCATTGTAGGACTCAACCAGAATGACCGCACCCCATTCAATGACAATCTCGCAAGTGGTGCGTATTTCAATACCTGGCGCGGCTCGCTCACTGCCGGCTGGTGGCACTTGGGCGGTCTTGATGGTAACGCCTGCCATAACGACGAGCTTTTTCCCGCCAAGATCAAAGATCGCCTTCCATGTATCAGCAGCCGTCAACTCACTTTTGTAGTAGGTGAAAAACGCACAGAGATCCGCGTCTCCAAGGCATACAGGAATGTCAGGGTTAAGATCAACTGTAGTGTCTTGGTCAACAATAACCTCAATAGGTTGTCCGCCGGCATCAAGCTCGCAAACAGGACAGTTTCCGTTGGGTGGTGGCGGACCTCCGCACGAACACGTTGGTAATACCACATACGCCGGAAGGGAAACCGCACCCGCGCAATTATCAGGGTTGAGAGTCAAAACAGGAGTTACGGTTCCATTGTAGGCGGTGCCTACGCACGATTCGAGCGTTACTGTTCCATTCGCAGGGACGCCACCGCCGCCGGCGTTGAGTTGTCCGCCTACGGTGCCAAGAAGCGCGCCCGTAAAAGAAACACCTTCGATACTGCCACCCTTCGGGGAAGTGCCAGTACTTGCGCCGAGCGCCTGGATTGAAGAAGCTCCAAAGTCAACATTTCCGTCAGGAGCCCCAACCCCGCCTGCGTGTATGGTTATCTTCCCACCATGACTGCCACCTTTTGTCGCGTTTGCTTGCACAGCAAGGCCAGATGTTGTCACTGATCCATCTGTGGATTTTACCGTGACAATGCCCCCATTGGAGTTTGTCACATGAGACTGATTTGCATGCACAGCATACACAATCCCTGTTGTATCGCCGATGATTTTTATGTTTCCTTTTGCGAATATATCAATCCATGCGATCTCATTTCCACCGCTTTGCGCGGTGTCGGCGTTTACTTGGCCATTGTTCACGTCAAACGCGTTTATGGTCAAGGTACCGCCAGACCAAATTTCCACACATGCTGTAGAATTAGATGGTTTGTCGGGGCGATTTAGCCCGTTGCAATGATTTACTGGATTGTCTGGTATGGTATGCCCAGGTCCAGTAGATTCTACGCGGCCAAAAATTTCGATTTCGCATCCACCCTCCAAGTGAACCAAATCGGCGCCCGGGTCGCGTCCTTTACTGCGCACAATACCCGTTGTGCCAACAGTAAGGTCACAACCGGCAATAATAGTCACAGGACCGCCTCCGGGTCGCTGTGTGCCGCCGGTACCGGTAAGTTTGCTTTCAGACGATACAAGCCCGTCAACCGCAACAATGCCTTTCGGGGCTTTCATGTAAATTTCACCCCCAGGGCATTTTGCGTCAACGGTTATTTTCGCGCCGTTTTCAACTTTTATATCGCCCTCAGTCGAGAGAATATCAACCGTGCCGCCTTTCCCGCCGGAGCAGGAACTTGCGGTTTGGTTCATGGAGATAAGCGCGCCACTCGCGCCGCTTCCTTTCAGCACCACATCGCTGGTTGCCGTAATAACTACTGTTGCGGCAACACCGCTTGCGGTGATTGCGTTACCAGTGATTTTAGTGCCATCGTCCATGACCAAGTCGCCGGTGATATCAATCTCCAACGTTGAGCCCGGGTCGGTTTTTATATGACCCGATCCAACCAAATGGAGGTTTTTTGGGACACTAAACATGCCGCCGGCACCCATATTGTGTAGTGTTGTAATTTGACACTCCGTGGGGAGGTCAACGTCGCACGGAAGCGCGGGGTGCAGTGCCCGCGCCACCGATGGAGCAAAAAGAAAAGCACTCATGATGAGCACTCCCCAAATTGCAGAGGTAGAGCAAGATGCAGACAATTTTCTTATCACGAAAAGCTCCTTCCTTCTTACTTAAAGTTTTTTATTCTGCGCGAATTGCCAAAAACTATCTTACAGACAAATACATCACCTCCTTTCATGAAGCCTCTATTGCATATGTTAAGGAACAAGCTTAGAAGTCTAGACTCTAACATGCTACATAAAATATGTCAACATATCGTGCTCACGTGTATCTTACATAAGATTATTTTTTCAAAAAGAAAAGCGGCGGCACAAGCGGGTCATATCGGCGAATCTACAAGGTATAATACTCTGGGAAATCTAGACAGGTAATAGTAGATGGACTTTAGCTGTAATGTCGAAGGTGTTATACGCGGTGGCCATCTCGGGAGTCGTTATTCATCAGTCAGTGATAGGTTTTATAGGTGACGACGAGAGCGTTACAAGCAAACCAAGCAATGTGGCCGTCTGCGGCACCTTATTCGTGATGATGACAGGACTTGGACTCTTGATCATGAATATGCTTACATGGCAAACTCTAAAAGTGCTGATGATGGGAACGCTCCTCGTTCCTTTGAGCAACAAACTTCTCAATAGACTGAGCGAACTACCCCGTTTTCTCCTCATGCTCTTTCTCTTTTTAGCTGCGTATAAATTCTCTGGCGAGAATATCATATTCCACCCCCTCGGAGATGGTATCATCCTATTTGTTCTCGCAGTAGGAACATTTTTATCTGAAATTTTAGTGCCTTCTCGAGTAGATCAAAAAAACTGACAACTCCTCGGGGGCTCATTAAGCCGCTTTGCGCTCTCACGCTTAGACGGCTTTTTACATATTCCTACGATCTAGCGGAATTAGATGGCTCCGAATAAAACACACCTCCTCTATAATAACCTAAAGCGACTCCAATATGATGCATAAGATTCGAACTACGTCTTGAACGGAAAAAAGCTTGATTTTACTTTGCGTTCTCCATTCAATCTACTACTAAACCATAACGATAATCTTACTGTGCGGTGGGGGTGAGATTCGAACTCACGATACGGTTTCCCGTATAACGGTTTTCAAGACCGTCTCCTTAAACCGCTCGGACACCCCACCAGCGATTATACTATAATCATTTTTTACGCGAGAGACAACCCTTAAATGTCAGAAAGACCCAACATAACAATTCGCGAGCGGATGGCTCCTGGTTGCCGACCCAGAGTTTCTGTCATAATGCGGATATCGGTATCGTGTTCAAAAAGTTTTATAAGCATGGCGTCTTCTTCTTCACTCCACGGCTTGTAGGCGTTGGAATGTTTTTCGCGGATCTTTTCAACTGAATATGCTTTTGGTTTTTCAATTGTGGTTACGGCAACGTTACCCACACACGCCTGAATAAAGTTTTTATGCATGATATTGGTTTCTTGCGGGCTTATGGCGCGGAATGCGCTCTCTGCTGAAATGGATGCTTCGCGAAATTCGGTGTCTTTTTGACGGGCATCCGGGTGAACACGCAAAGCTTGCTCGTTCCAGCCTGCAAGCTGTAATCCTGCTAACGTGCGTACGCGGGAAAGCGCCACATACCCCTGACCATATTCAAACGCCTGCGTTAAATCAATAAACGCGGAATCTAGCGACATGCCTTGGCTTTTGTGAACGGTAATTGCCCACGCAAGTCGTAAGGGGATTTGTCCGATACGAGCAAGAGCTTTACCTTCCGTTTCTACCGCCCACTCGGCAGGTTCTACCGTAAGCACGCGGCCCGAACGCAATTTTACGCGCGGATACCCCTCTGCGCTTTCAAAACCAATGACCTCGCCGGTTGTGCCGTTTACGAATCGCCCTTCGGGGCTGTTTTTTGTAAACATTACTTTGGCGCCTGTTTTGAGTAAAAGACGTTCAGGCGAAAGACAGCTTTTTTTCAGTTGTTCCACAAAGGATTTCGTGCCGTATTCTTTCATGGTAAACGTATGCGGGGATCCGGAGAGTTTTTTTAGTTGCGTGTTATTTACCTCATCAACATCCGCGTTATGAGAAAAAAGTTTTGTGGTGTTTTTATATTCATTTGGGGCGATATGTTTCCTTGTAGCAAGGTGCGCTTCATGTTCTTTGTTAACGTTTCCATTCCTGATTGCCGAGAGAATATTCAGGAATAGAGCATCCTCCTGACGATGTTGTTCGGTAAGATAACAGACCACCGGTTGTGCAGCTTTCCAGCTTGGAGAGTGATATGCGAATTGGGCGCGCGGGTCTTTGGGCGCGTTTTCAAACGCGAGGCGTTCTCCCTGTTCGGTTTCGCGGCGCATAATGGGGGGAAGCTGAAAAAAATCTCCAACGAAAACAATTTGCAGACCGCCGAATGCTTTTTCCGGATTTTTTAATTCACGACACACCGTGTCCACTAAACCAAGCGTATGCGCCGAGAGCATGGAAACTTCGTCTATTACGAGCACCTTCGCGCGACTGACGCGCCGCACCACGCGCTCATTTTGCGTAATGCGGTCAATATCATATGGAGTGAGTTCTTGTTTGATGCCGATACCGCTCCATGAGTGAATGGTCATGCCGCTTATGTGGGTTGCCGCTATGCCGGTAGATGCGGTTATGGCAAGCTCCACGCCGTGCGAACGCAAATAGGCGACATACTGGTTTGTGGTGTGTGTTTTTCCAGAACCCGGCTCGCCAGTCAAAAAAACATTTGCTCCGGTTTTTAGTATAGAAAGCGCTTCCTCTTGCGTCATAGAGGAAGTGTACTCCCAACATCACAAAGCTACAACTACGGGAAACAAAAAAATAACATGCCCATCATGGTCGATGGGCATTGTTTAGAATCTGCCGTATTCTCTGCGATAGCAAGCAAGGATACGGTGGGTGAGACGGTCTACGGTTCTTACGCGTCCTTCATCAAAATCGGGTATCGTTATGGTGAGCTGGTACTCCAGGTTTGTGAGAATTTCTGCCATGTCCAACTCACCAGCCCCTAAATCATGTGCGAATGATGCCCTCATATTGATTTCTTTTGCGGGCTTTTCTAACACATCAGCAATGACTTGAAGGACAACACTCTCGATATTATGGGCTGATCTTCCCATGGCATATCCCCAGATTGAAAGAATTTCTTGAAATATTACGTTTCAAATTCATCACTCAAGGATCTTTTTTCCCTCCATGCGAGCTCCAGAGATACACGGCGAATATATCTTCCAACCATCGCCTCTATCCCTTCCGCTTCAAGTTGTGTCTGCAACAGAAAAGCCGTCGCCAGTGCTTGCTTTTCACTTCTCAAAATCCCTGTATCGTCTCCATGTGTAGGCCAGAGAGTGTAAGAACAATAATACGCTCCACGGTTTGCGGAACTCTCAATACTCTTCTTTATACGAGTGAACAGAATACGAGTAGTCTGCTCATCGGCTACCGGTTTGGGTTTGGGGGCAAGCCGTTGTTCCAAAGCTCTCTTAGTAAGTTCTCTCATTTGGATACCGAATGTCTTTTCTGTCATTACAAATCCTCCTCTCTATTTTTAGAGAGTCTAGCATTCGCGCTAAGAACAATCAAGCTAGGTTAGCATCCCGGAGGCGTCAGTCGGGGCACGATTGCTTTTTCGGTGCCAACTAAATTCCATTTATTCTTATTGTTTCGTATGCTTACATTCACCAGTTGCGTGTCGGGGCGCATGGAAACAGTCGGGTCAATTTGAATGTTTTCAAGGCGAACGCCCGTGCTTGCTACTGAAATTCCTGTGGCAGTACTTCCATCGCCGACATTTATTTCACAGGCGTATTCTCCTTTTTGACCCATAAGATTTCCTATAAGCCATAATGGTTTTGTTATTGTTATGGAAGGAGCAATGTTGGCCGGTCCTGTTTTTGAGTCTATAACCAATACATCGCCTGCTTTGACTCTTGGGTCTTCGTTCGCTTTAGTATAACTTTCAAAGTCGCAACTAAAACGGGTTCCCGTGGTTGCTTCCGTACAAATAGACCAAATACGCGGAGAAAACATGTTCGGGTCGCCGTAGTTCGCGTCCAATTCTTTTGGATCCCTAAAGAAGCATCCGGCGTAGCCTTCTACTTCATTACAAACATTTTGATACCAAAGGTTATCAGGGTTTTCAGAAAGTACGGTTTTTGCTTTCTGACTATTATCGCGCGTTCGGCTCCGCGCTATTTGATTACTATGTGAATCGGCGGAAATATAATAGGGGTACGGAGATGTGTTTTTGCCTTGCCCGTTTCCTCTGACGATAGTTGAAATAATGCGATTGTCGTGACTGCCATGTGTAAGCGCTACACCAGCATGAAGCTCCCAACCGATAAGCCAGCTATTGTCTACATTATCAAACATCACTGCTTCTTTTCCTACCTTTGCTATTATACCTTCCGCGATGTCATGACCGCTGCCGTTTTTCAGGTAGATGCCGTGTCGTCCGCATCCGCGGATTGACGCAAGACGTATTTTAAGATTATCAACACCCACCGCGCGGATGCCATCTTGGTCGGGGGCGTCACCCGTGCATATAATAGCTACATTTTGTAATGTAACGTTATCAGCGGCAATAATAACACTTCCGCTCACCGTAATAGTTTTATCTTTTATGAGGCTGTCGGGAGTGTTTATTATATAATCAACCACTGATTCCGTACCGGTATTACGATTGATACTGAAGAATGAATCGCTTGAATCGGTAATGGTTGGGTTACTGGCGCTTGATATCACAATTTTATAATCATCGCTGATAGTCTGACCGCTTGGCACGTTCCAATAATATATTCCTGTATCAGCCGACGTGGATCTGATAATGGTTCGCGATACTTTATTGCCTTTAAAAAGATCTATTTTTATATCGGCAGGGTTACCGGTAAATTCCCATATGATAGCATGGGTGGAGCCGGGCGCCCATATTTCTTCGCCGTTCGGAGAAGAAAGCGTAATGGTTCCTTGTGCTATTTCGGAAAGAGCGCCCAAAGGCGCGGCAACAAGCGAATCGTTTGTTTTTATCATTTCATTGCGCACCCAAGTGCCAAAACCCAGCGCGACCAAAATAATAACCATCACCGCGGGAAAAACCGGCAATGGTTGGTTCCATGGTGTAATTTTTGAAGGTTCTTTCATAGATATGTAATTACTGATAATATGCATCAAGTATATCAAATCTTTACAGTGTAAAATTTCATACGTGTGCGTAACTTTTTATTTCTGTCTACACTTCGTATACACTCTAGATATTATTACTCGTTAGTATGGCAACATTATTTATTATTGCGACTCCCATTGGCAATCTCGAAGATATCACGCTTCGGGCGCTTCGGGTTTTGAAAGAGGTTGATTTGGTGCTCGCGGAAGATACGCGTGTTACGCAAAAACTTCTTCGGCGTTACGAAATCAAAAAACCTGTCGAGCGATATGATGAACATATTGCCGAACATATACACGCGCGTATTGCAGAAGATTTACGGCAAGGGAAATCTATTGCACTCGTGAGTGATGCGGGAACGCCGGGCATTTCCGATCCGGGTGCTCGGCTTGTTGCGTATGTGCGGGAACATGTGCCTGATGTTTCTCTTGTTCCCATTCCCGGACCGTCCGCGCTTATAACCGCACTATCGGTTGCGGGGGTATCTGCCGATTCGTTCACGTTTCTTGGCTACCCGCCGCATAAAAAGGGGCGCAAAACGTTTTTTCAGAATGTGCGTGATATTAAAGTGCGGCCGGTGGTAGTGTATGAATCGCCGCATCGTTTGCAAAAAACATTTACTGGTGTTGCTGAAACAATCGGAGAGGATACAAACCTAATAGTTGTAAAAGAACTTACGAAAATATACGAAGAAATTTGGCATGGTAGCGTAAAAGAAGCAACGAGCTATTTTCAAAAAGAAAAAGGAAAAGGCGAGTTTGTGGTGATTATTGTCTAAATTAGCGTCTTGCGATGACGCAAATATGTTTATTTCTTATTTGCGTCATCGCAAGACGCTAATTATATGAAAAGGGAAGTTTTTATAAAACCAAAATCAAAACACCCGGGCGTGGTGGAAAAAGATGGCGTTCTTGAGGTGTCGGTTTCCTCCGCGCCCGTGGATGGTAAAGCAAACGAAGAAATGCTGGAGCTTCTTTCTGATTATTTTGAGGTGGCAAAAAGCGCCATTGAAATTGTAGGGGGCCACAAAAGCCGCCAAAAAACCATCGAACTCCGCCCTTGGCAAAAACGGTAGCTCTTGCTTTTTTTGACAGATTATGCTATGTATGGCTCAATTCTGGATGGTACTTTCAAAGACGAATTTAGTAAACCTCAAACAGAAAGGAGTCAGAAATGTTTCGAGTTTTTCTCGCGATAGTGTTGTCTGTGCTTGCTTTGATGTTGCCAAGCGGTATTGGTGGAGGAGTGAGTAGAAGAATTGAATTTGGCGGCTTTGGTCGAAGGATTGTCCAAGGTGTGCTTATCTTCTTTGCCTTTCTTGTTCTCCTCTCGACAAGTTTTACAACAATCGGTTCCAATGATGTTGGTCATTTATCGCGTATTTATCTAGGACGCCAACTTCCTCCGGGGCGCGTGATAGCTTTGGCAGGAGAAAATGGTCCGCAAGCTGAGATACTTGGCCCAGGGTTTCATTTTCGGTTTTTGCTCAATGTGTTATACAGTGTGACCACTGAGGAAGTTGTTGAGATAAAGGCTGGCAAGCTTGGTAGACTAGTAGCGCGTGACGGTCAACCCTTGAAAGCTGGGCAGATGTTTGCAGAAGTGTTTGGTGACGGACAGATAGATAGCATGCTTGATGTTACATATTTTCTTACCAATGGAGGACAAAAGGGTCCCCAAATATTTGTCCTCACTCCTGGTAAATGGCGTATTAATAGATTCCAGTGGGACTTTGTGGAGGATGATGATACAAGTATAGAAAAAGGGTTTGTGGGCGTTGTTAAGTCAAATGTCCGTTCTAGTGTTAACTTTGGTGATATGAATGTTGAAAAGCCAGAGTTCTGTAGTCCTACCAAGGAGACAGATTTAAGTGGTGGGAAGCTTTCAGTGCCACTGGTTCCTGTTGGTTGTATAGGTGTTTGGGACAAAACACTTCTCCCGGGGAGGTACTATCTTAATAATGATGCTTATTCCATTATCAAGATGGACACACGCGTGCAATCCTGGGAATTCAAAGGAGGATTTAAACGACGTACTGTTGCCTTGAATGTAGATCAGGAAGGTAAGATAACCCAGATACAATCAGAGACAGATGAGCCGGTGAACGATGAGTATGCGGATCGTGCAGTTTTTCTCAAAATGGAGGGTTGGGATATTCCTCAAGAACTCCGCGTACTGGTACAGATTACTCCTGATAATGCTCCAATTGTTGTTGCTTCAGTTGGTGGGGAGAAGGAAGTTGAGCATCGCATTATTGTCCCAGCTGTTCGCGCAATTATACGGGATGTGACTGGCGGTGGATTCATTGATGTAGAAGAATTCGACAAAAAAGGTGAACTTGTAAAAATTAAGCGTTTGCCACAAGTGCTTGATCTTCTCGTCAACCGTCAGGTTCTTGAGAGAAAGGCTCTTGATACTTTGAAACCAGAGGGACAAAAAGCTGGAGTAGACATAAAAGAAGTGCGATTTGGTGATCCAGCTGTTCCTCCTGAACTCCTTGTAGCTCGCCTTCGTGAACAACTTGCTCAACAACTTTCAGCTAGTTACCAGCAAGAGAAGTTGGCGCAGGATGATCGGGTCAAGACAGAAAATGCCCGAGCTACTGCCGATCAACAGGGTGGCCTCGTCCAGGCGCAGATTGAGTATTTACGGCAACAGGAACTCAAAAAGGCAGCACAGCTTGCTGGAGAGGGCGAGAAATTAAAGCTCACGGAGATCGCCATCGGACAAAAAGCACAAGTGGCAGTACTAGGAGAAGAGCGTGTAGTTGCTTTACGCAAGTACGAGCTTCTCATAGAAAGGATATTCAATGCTATCGAGAAGCATCCTGAGCTTCTTACTGCTGCTCTCACCAATGTTGGTAAACTGGTACCTCAAACAGTCATTCAGACCAGTGGTACAGGTTCCTTGGATGGTCCAGCCGCTATTCTTGGATCATTCCTTGGTGGGCAAGGATCAAAGGAGGTTGAAAAGTAGTTAAGGCAAGATACTCTCTCTAACCAATTCTCAAGGCGAGCATTCGTGCTCGCCTTTTTTGCTATATACTTTTTATGTATGATTATATACGTAACATCATTTGAAGACTAAAATATGAAAAATATCAATATAATTCAAGATTGGGTCATCAGATGACATTCCATATGTTTAAAATAATTTCTATAATTATTATTGTGGGAGTAGTCGGTGTAGTGGTGTTTACGATGTATGTGCGGGAGACTGATCCGTTGAGTACGTACGAAACAAAAACAATTCAGATGGGGAATGCTAATCTGGAAGTACTTATTGCGGATAGCGAAGAAAAGCGCACAAACGGGCTTATGGGTGTTACCAAATTATCAACAGATACGGGGATGCTTTTTATATTTCCCGATTCTTCCCCCCGTACATTTTGGAATAAAAACACATTGATTCCTCTTGATCTCATATGGATTTCAAGCGGGCGCGTGATTGGCGTTTCGTCGCTTTCTTCAATTACGCAAAGTGGCAATCATATTATTTCTTTACCATCACCAGATGCGGTTGATTGGGTGGTGGAGGTGAATGCCGGCTGGGTTCGTGCACGTGGGGTAGAGATAGGAACTGAAGTACATATAAAATAATCCACATGTTTCTTCTCGCTTAGAGTTGTTTTACATTGTACAATAGATACAGCAAAACCGTTTTATTGAGTTTATAAAATTTTGTAGACTCTTATCACCCAGAAAATGGGAAATAGGTTTTTACCTAAAATTTTGTTTGCGGTTTTGTAGCTCAATAAAACGGAGTTCTTTATACAATTTCTCCGTTTATATCCCCGGGTGACCCCCGGGGAAATTTTTTGATTATGGATTTCCTGCAAGATAGGTGTCCAAATCTTTGCCAGTCGCCGCACGCACGGTTTCGTTTATGGCAAAAGGAGTTAGTGAAAACAACGTGCGTTCTGACACGTATTCAGCATGGATGTCGTTTACAGCAAAAATAAGTCCGGCCAATTCACCCGTAAAAGGATCAAGCAAAATACCCCCTGATGAACCTTTTTGTGATCCGAGTCCTTGAGCGGATTCTATAAAATAGGTATCATGTGATATGATTTGCGTTTCTGAAAACGACA
Organism: Candidatus Ryanbacteria bacterium RIFCSPHIGHO2_02_FULL_45_17b; assembly: GCA_001819815.1. Taxonomy (GTDB): domain Bacteria; phylum Patescibacteriota; class Minisyncoccia; order Ryanbacterales; family 2-02-FULL-48-12; genus 02-FULL-45-17b. The sequence continues at coordinate 36,064 of MHNO01000010.1, forward strand.
AATAAAGCGCGCTTACTACCGCGTACGAGCCCAGCAGTTCCGCCGGGTAGCTGAAGGTGGCGAGTGCTGTGCCATCAGTAGGAACATTAGCAGGGTAGATAGAAAAAAACGGAAACACGCCGCTGGTATTTTTTTCAATTATGTTTGTTATTTTCCAAATCGCCACGTCTGTTGCAAGGTTTTCACGTGTGCGACTTTTGCTGGAAAAACCTGGGGATAGAAATACGCGTTCCGCGATGGCAAAATTACGTGCCGGAGAGCCCCGACGTATAAGACATGTATGCGATTGTTCCGCATCCGCAACATGGGCGTTTGTAAGAATATAGCCTTGCGGGTGGATGATAACACCAGTGGCGATGGCGACTTCGTTGTTTGGAAGCTCGCAGAAAAGATTTACTACGCGTTCGGATGCCATGGCATAGAGTTCTTGTGAGGGAACGCGCGGGATGGGATCAGGCGGGGGAGCAACAGGTTCTTTTACAATTACGCGTTCTTCCTGCATGGTTTTTAATTTTTCAGGGGATGTGCCAAGTACGTTTTTTTCCGTCTCTTTTGGTTCGGTTTTTTCTTCATTTGGTGTCGGCTCGTTTGATGTTTCGGTATAAGAAGCAGTATGTTCAGGTATGGTATTTATTTGAACTTCAGGCGAGGGTATTGCGAAAGAAAGGAGTGATTCGAAAACCGGGTTCTCAACCGCAAACAACAACACAAGCCCCAAGGCGCATATACCGACTGCGAGTATGCTTAATCGTAGATTGCCGAACATATTTTGATTATACAAAATATCGCGCCATTGTCATATAGATATCATCGGGATATCATGATTTGCATGGTAGAAAAACGTAATCAGCGTATAGGAGTGTTTGATTCTGGTTTAGGCGGTTTGTTTACGTTGCGCGCGCTTGCGCGGGATTTGCCGATGTATGATTATGTGTATGTGGGTGATACGAAGCGCGTACCCTATGGTAACCGTTCACCTAAAACCGTGTATGAGTTTACGCGGCAGGCGGTGGAATATTTATTTTTACAAAAAAAGTGCAAGTTGGTAATTGTTGCCTGCAACACGGCATCCGCGCTTGCGTTGCGTCGTCTTCAACGGGAGTTTTTGCCTAACCATTTTCCTGATAGGCGTTTGCTAGGCGTATTGGTGCCTTTGGCAGAAGCAATACAAGAAAGGGGCTCTCGGCGGGTAGGTGTGCTTGCGACGCAATCCACGACAGAATCCCATGCGATCCAGCGGGAAATTGTGAAGCGCATTGCCCGTGTTGCCGTGTTTGAGCGCGCGGCACCTTTGTTGGTGCCTATAATCGAAAGCGGAGAGTTACAATTAGCGCGTGATGCGCTCGCTTTTTATCTAAAACCATTAATACAAAAGAATACAGATTGTTTGGCATTGGGGTGCACACATTACCCGATTTTCAAGCGCACAATAAAAAGCATGGTGGGTCCGGATGTCGCGGTTGTCTCGCAAGATGAATTTCTCGGCGCAAAGCTGGCTGATTATTTGAAACGCCATCCTGACGTAGAGCAGTCCCTTTCCCGTGGTCGGCGGAGAATTATATGTCTGACCGATAAAACGCCGGAGTTTGAGAAACGCGCGAAAGAATGGTTTGGGAAAAGTATGCCGTTGAAATTTATTAGCTTTTAGTTTCCGAGTTATGCATCGTTTTTTTACACTGCAACAACTTCATGAGGGCGCGTTGATGATTGATGATGCTGTTTTGGTGCATCAAGCGCGGGTAGTGCTACGCATGAAACCCAATGACGAAATTGTTCTGTTTTGCGGCGGCGAAGCGCTTGGTTGGGATTTCCGTTTCCATATTGAGCGTATTACGGATCGCGTGTTGGATGGCGCGGTGGTAGGGCGCACAAAAAACGAACACGAGCCGCGCGTGGCGGTAACATTGTATCAGGCGCTTCTGAAAAAAGACAACATGGAGCTTATTTTTGAAAAATGTACCGAAGTGGGAATTTCTACGTTTGTGCCGATAGCGTCTGAGCGTTCCATTAAAAAAAGCGTTAATCAGGAACGCGCCGAAAAAATTATAAAAGAAGCCTCTGAACAAAGCGGCCGCGCTTTGGTGCCTCGCGTTCAGTCGATTATTACGTTTGCGGAGGCGATTGCTATTGCTAAAAAGACCGGCAGTCTCAATATTATTGCGCATGAAAAAGAAACACGCCGATCATTGGATGCGGCCCCTCCCACAAGCCGCCGCGTGTCGCTTTTTATTGGCCCGGAAGGAGGATTTTCCGAAAAGGAAATTACCATGGCGCGTAATGCGGGTTTTTTTATAACATCGCTTTCCCGCCGCGTATTGCGAGCCGAAACCGCGGCCATTGTGGGAAGCTACGCGGTTTTACATAGATTTGGTAACTAATAGACAAAACATAGAATTATAAATTTACCGTGCGACCGCTCGGCAAGTTTATAAAAAACACCAACCGCGGGTGGTTGGTGTGGAATGCTGTTGATAGTATGCGCTACAATATATCAATATCGAAATCATCATAGCGATGCGTCTGTGTGTAGATAACCCAACCCACAACTTCTGAATTTGGAAGATGTCCATATTGTATAGATTTGATTGTCTCACCCCCCAAGTATGGAATAGTGGTGTAAAACACAATTTTGCCATTAGACAGAATACACACGGCCGTGATCTGTCCAATTAAGATGATTCCTGTCGTTCTGATTATCATCTTCTTCCCCACTAGCCCTATAACAAAACTTTCATCTTGTTGAATATGTGTCATGGCTACTCCTTATGCTGTTGTCGAATGTACTTTTGAGCGTCGGCAAGTCCGCTTTCTGCCTGCTCTTTAGAAATTTTTCCTTGGGCGAGGGAAGCAGTTATCCATAGGATACTTTCCGTTGCCATACGGTGAAGAAAATCTTTCCCCCAATATTCGGTGCGCTCTCCCTCGGCTACCTGCCGAGCTACAACTTTCGCAAACTCTCCCATCATGGTGCACATGTAGACCTCCTTTCGCCCACAGATTTTATTTATCTTTTAGCATATAAATAAATATTTGTCAAAAAAACACCAACCGCGGGTGGTTGGTGGTGAAAAAATGTTGGTCAGAATGTTATGGACGAAGCAATCCACGCGGAATTGCAATGATTGTTTTTACTACAGCAGACGCCTCCGCAAAGAGGAGCGCCTTGTCAGCACCCAACCCCATGCGAAGCGCCGATTCCACCATCGTATTGTAGCTTTCTGGCAGAAAACTACAAAAAAATTTTATGGCGATGAGATTCCAATCTAACATCGCCACCACGAGCCCGGACGCGTACGTCCAGGCGAGGACAAGAAGTCCGACACCAATAAGGGTGCAGATACCTCGCCCGAGCATGTTTTTAACTCCCATAGACATAGAACCCCCTTTTCAAGCTACAAGATTATTCATATTATATAATAATATAAAGTATTTGTCAACCTCTTTACAACAGGTTTCTGTTTCGGCTACACTTGGGTTATTCCGCAGACAACGGCTGTCCAGAGAAAAGGACTTAATTTGCCGTCAAGGAACGCACAGTGTTTTTGTGTATTTTTCTGCGGTCAAAGGCCGTTTTTTGTTTTTCTGTGAGCTGACAGCTATAAGCTAAAAGCTATCTAGATGATTACAAAAGTAAAAAAAGAACAGATTGTTTCCCATCTTTCTAAGCTTTTTAAGAAAGCTGATTTAATGGTATTTGTGGGTTTTCGTAAACTTTCGGTTGCAAAAGCAAACGAGCTTCGGAGGAAATTGCGGGAGGTTGGCGCAAGTTACACAGTTACCAAAAAACGCCTCGCCCGCCTTGTCTTAAAAAACGAAGGGGTGGAGATGCCCAAATTGGAGGGGGAAGTGGCGTTTATCATGAGCGGCCAGGAAGTGCTTGCGGCCGCAAAAGAGATATATGCGTTTTCAAAAAAGAATCGCGAACAGTCAACCATTATCGGCGGCGTGTACCAAAAAAACATTGTGGATGCAGGTGCCATTATGCGTCTCGCGCAAATTCCGTCGCGAGAAGTTCTTCTTGCCCAGTTACTTGGCGTGTTGCAGGGGCCGATGCGCGGGTTTATGGCTGTGCTTAATGGAAATCAG
>MHNO01000010.1:40169-50755 GCA_001819815.1 Candidatus Ryanbacteria bacterium RIFCSPHIGHO2_02_FULL_45_17b
TAATGAGATTGGAAAGAAAAAATAACATGGTCGAGTACATATAACGTTGGTACTGTATTACATATATAAACTTAATTAAAATACATGTCAGAAGAAACAAAGAACGATGGAGTCGTTCCTGAAAAATTCAAGAGTCTTGTTGCCGAGATAGAAAAAATGAGCGTTCTTGATCTTTCGGAACTTGTGAAGGTCTTGGAAGAAAAATTTGGCGTCTCTTCCGCAATGCCTATGATGGCGGCGCCCATGGCGGCAGGCGGCGGTGAGGGTGATGAAGGAGGCGCCGCTGTTAAAAACACATTCAATGTAGAATTAAAGAGCGCGGGTGGTCAGAAAATTCAGGTCATCAAAGTTCTTCGTGAGGCGACAGGCTTAGGTCTTAAAGAAGCAAAAGACTTGGCGGATGCCGCCCCCAAAGTGGTGAAAGAGAACGCATCAAAAGAAGAAGCAGAAGAATTGAAAGGAAAACTTGAAGCGGCTGGAGCAACGGTAGAATTAAAATAAATGTGTCTGTCGGCAAAAACTCATGTATAAACATGGGTTTTTGTTTTATGTCAAGATTGTTTTTTCCATAACCCTACAGGATAATGAGCGGTATGGGTATTTTGGAAAAACTGTTCGGTTCGCATGCGTTTGTAAAAATGCTGAAACTGTTCTATCTCAATCCGGAGCAGGTTTTTCCGTCGCAGGAGGTTGCAAGGCGTACGCACACGAAGCAGGATGTCACCCGTCGGGAGTTGAGACTACTTTTGAGTATCGGACTTATCCGCAAAGCAACGCAAACTGTGGAAGAGGAGCCGATAGAGCCGAATAAAAAATCAAAAAAAATAACCATATCGGGGTACATGCTTGATGCTTCGTTTCAATTGTTGCATGAATTACGCGATTTAATACTCACAGTCGCGCCGCTCTCCAAACAGGAACTTGCTAATCGATTGCGTCACGTGGGGCGGGTAAAGTTGGCCGTGCTTTCCGGTATTTTTCTTAAACGGAATGATTCGCGCATCGATATGCTTATTGTGGGCGATAATCTTAAGAAGGGTCAGCTTGATTTGACCCTTCGATCTATAGAATCAGAGGTGGGAAAAGAGTTGTCTTATGCCATTTTAGAAACAAGCGATTTCAAATATCGCATGGGCATGAATGATAAATTTGTACGCGATGTGTTCGATTATCCTCATGAAGTCATTATTGATAAGATAGGATTGGTGCGCTGAAATCATGAGACATGGAGTTGCGTCCTTAGCTCAGTGGTAGAGCGTTGCATTCACATTGCAAAGGCCGCAGGTTCGATACCTGCAGGACGCACATAGTGCCCCGCATCCGACATATCATTAAAATATAGAAGTAGGCGGGGAACCCGACCACAATGACGGCTTTGGTTAAAAAGTGGCATTCACATTGCAAAGGTTGCTGGTTCGAGTCCAGCATCACCCGCCATACGTTCTCCAAATTTTTTCACGAAAACCTTGTAAAATATATAGAGCTATGGTACGGAGAATATAAAGGAACTTTGTTTCTGAAGGAAAGGAGATTTGTGGTATGCAACAATTGCGTTTTGGTATTTGTGATTGTACCCCATATTATCACAAAGAGTTTGATAACAAGGTTATATCGGTGCCAATTTCTCTAGGGCAAAGCATGCACCATCTTTCGTTTAAGGCAAAAGAAGTGCATATACCCCAAGAAGATCAATCAGGGGCTCTTGTAGCGAATCGGTGTCACTTTTTTCTTGATCACCATGTGTTTCGAGAGACACAAGAGGTTTTTTTAGAGCTTGAAGAGTATGTCCCGCATTCTCGGAGAAAGGGTGAAGTCGCCTTTGGCGGGTGGAAACTTTCCTATAAATGGGATTTACCATTAGATCAACCGCTTCCTGCAAGCGATGATATTTTATGTAACGCGGTATCCATAATGCGCAGTATGGATCCATACGATCTTCTTGCTTGGATATTACATCTTAAACGCTGGTGGGATTTTTCCGATCCTCGCCCGAAAGAATGTCGTGGAGAACATTGGCGGACATTCGTTGAACGTGCGCGCTTGGAACGTGAAAAGCGGCTTCGGGAGTATCACTGCTATCCATCATGTACTAGTGAATGCCACGCGTGAGGGCTCTAAAAGGGGAGTAGACATGCTTCCCTTTTTTGTTTGAGAGCGTTAGCATACACTCATACTTATTGATGATAAACAATTATTATATCATTTTCGTTATTATCTATAGTAGATGATTATGGAAGGAAACGGGAGAATTACATGTCGAGTTACGGGGCGTGTGCAGATGGTGATGTATCGCGACTTTTCTCAACGCAAGGCTCGCAAATTAGGGCTTCGGGGTTTTGTAAAAAACGAATCCGACGGAAGCGTTACGGTGGTGGCAGAGGGTTCGCGGGCGTTGTTGGAACGGTATGTAGTATATCTTCAGAGCGGATCTATTCTTTCGCGAGTGGATACGGTGGAAGTTCAGTGGGGAGAGGCAACACATGAGTTTAGAGATTTTAAAATCCAGTATTAATGGAACCAGCAGAAAAACAGGAACATATCATTCCGCGCTGTATGGGGATTATCATGGACGGTAACCGTCGGTGGGCGCGCGCTCATGGCAAGCTCCCATTTGACGGACACGCGGCAGGGTATGAAAAAATGAAAGACATGCTTGGCTGGGCGCGGGAAGCAGGCATCTCTCACATTATTCTCTACGCGTTTTCAAGCGAGAACTGGAACCGTGCCCCGGAGGAAGTTTCGTATCTTATGAAGCTGTTAAAGCGCGCTTGTGTTGATGAGGTGGCACATTTCAAGAAAGAAAACGCGCGAATCCGGGTTATTGGAGATCGTTCACGTTTTTCAAAAGATATTACTGATGCGATAGAAAACGCCGAGGAACAAACAAAAAACTGCACAGGGGAAACCTTGGTGCTTGCTGTTTCGTATAGTGGCAGAGATGAGTTGGTGGAAGCGGCACGGAAACTATGCGGGAAGACGCCAGCTGAAATCACAAAAGAAACATTTGCCAAGGAGTTATGGACAGACGGCATCCCCGATCCTGACCTTATTATTCGCACAAGCGGTGAACAGCGCCTTTCGGGGTTTTTGTTGTGGCAAGCGGCGTATAGCGAGCTTTTTTTTACGAAAACATTATGGCCGGATTTTACGCGCGATGAATTTGAAAAAGCGTTGGCATTTTTTGCGTCAACAAAAAGAAATTTTGGCGTATGATGAAAGAACCAAAAGAGGTACTAGACATATTCAAGTCATATAATGCTCTTGTGGAGAAGGAGATTGGGCGTTTGCTTGACGGATGTCCGCGTCTTTTGATGTACGACATGATGCGGTATTTTTTTGGGTTTGCGGATGAGACGGGAAAACCAATTCATGTGTATGGAGGCAAACGGTTTCGTTCTGGCTTATGTATGTTGATTGCGGATATGTGCGGGAAGAAAAAAGAATCTTTGCAGGTGGCAACGGCGCTGGAAGTATTTCATAATTTTACGCTTATTCATGACGACATAGAGGATCATGATGAGTTTCGGCGTGGGCGTCGTACGGTTTGGAATGTGTGGGGGATACATCATGGGATTAACACGGGTGACGCGCAACTCATATTGGTATTTCGCATGCTTGCAAAAGCGGGCGCGGCGCGGGATTTTTTGGAGAAAAAATTTCTTGAAGTTATTGAAGGTCAATTTCTTGATTTTACGCTTACAGACATGGCTATAACCGATGAAAAAGCCACAGAGGCATCGTATAGTGACGTGATACGCAAAAAAACAGTCGCGCTTATCGGCGCGGCGGCGCAAGTTGCCGGTATTGTTTCCCAACAACCAAAACATGTTCAAAAATTACTATGGACGTACGGCACTGAACTTGGATACGCGTATCAAATGTGTGATGATTTGGTTTCTATCTGGGGCGATCCACAGATTACGGGAAAAACAAAACACAACGACATCTATGAAAAGAAAAAAACACTACCTATGCTCTTTTTGTATAATCAGCTTCCTGCACGTGAGCAAAAAACACTTGGCATTATGTATTCAAAAAAAGGCAAGCTTTCGGGAAAAGATGTTGCCCGTATTATAAGACTGCTTGATACATCAGGCGCATACGAATATACGCGCGCAAAAATTGATAATCATGCGGCGGCAGCTAAAAAGGCCGCATATGCGTTGCCGTTTTCAAAGAAAAAGAAAGCAACCCTTTCTCGTATAGTGGATGCGCTCTTGCCCGATATAAAAAAGAAATAAGGGCAAGGAATGCGGGTAAAATTCTTAATTACTGGCCAGCGGTTTTAACACCACGATTTTCATTTCATCTTGAGGAACGTCTTTCTTTTTGAGCGTTAATTTTTCTTCTGCCATGCTTACAGAACCGATTTCTTTCAGGAACGTGTCTACTGTATGAAGTGCAAGGACGGAAAATCCGGGGAATGCATAGTACATGGGGATAGCAATACGGGGTTCAATCAGATTTATTACATGTACCGCTTCTTCAGCATCAAGCGCGTTGACGCCGCCTACTGGCACAAACAAAATATCCGGTGTGCCAATGCGTTCCCGCGTGGCGTCGGAGAGCTCTTTTGTATCTAGCGTCCCGAGATGACACAAGCGGATACCTTCCCATTCAATAATGTATAATGTGTAATCGCCAGCCGCGACACCTTCTATGCTCACGCCCCTTGTTTCATATTCACCCGGGCTTGTAATGACAAAGGGGCTTCCTGCCAAAGTATCCGTGTTGTGGGAAAGCGGATGATTGCGGGTTACAAGCGCTATGTCGGTTTGGAACCGTGGCGGCGTAAGGCCGGCTTCTTTCGTGTAGGGATCAATTGCGAGCACGGTTTCTCCTGATTGTATTTTGAAACACGTTACTCCATAGTATGTAATGACCATATGGCAATGCTACAATAAAAGAAATAATATTGACAGATTGACAGGCGATACCTTCTATTTTCCTTCTTTTTATTCTTCTTGCTTTTTTATTGATTCCACGTATACTTACAAATACTGATTTCTTATGGCACACAATAACGACACAATTATGAGCGTTGATGCCACTGCGGAAGAGGCTGAGAATGCTTCGCGTCGGTGGGCGGGGGAGGCTACGCGCCGCTTGATGGACGCGCTTTTTAAGTCTGTGGGCACGCTTGGTGCTCCAAAAGTAGGGGAGCTTGTTTCAGGAAAAGTTCTTTCCCGCCGCGGACCATATATATATATAGATTTGGGAGCATGCGGTACAGGTGTAATATACGGCCGCGAGTTTTATAACGCGCGTGATATCATAAAAACGCTAAAAACGGGAAGCCCGGTAACCGCAAAAGTCATTGAGCTTGAAAATGAGGATGGTTACACGGAGCTCTCTCTTTGTGAGGCGGGTAAAGATAAAATGTGGCAAGAAGCAGAAGATCTCATGAAAAGTAAAACTCCCGTGCCGCTTTTTGTGTTATCTGCCAACAAAGGAGGGCTTGTTATGAATTGGCAGGGTATTTCTGGTTTCTTGCCGGTTTCTCAGCTTACCGCCAAACATTATCCGCGGGTGGAAGGCGGTGATAAGGGCAAGATTCTCAGTGAACTTCAAAAATTTGTGGGAGAAACGCTTGATGTTACTATCCTTGATATAGATCCGAAAGAAAGCAAACTTATTTTTTCAGAGAAGAATGTAGAATCAGACGAACTCAAGGAAGCGCTTTCCAAATACCAGATGGGGGATGTTGTGGAAGGCGAAGTTACCGGCGTTGTGGATTTTGGCATATTCGTCAAAATCGAAGAGGGACTTGAAGGTTTGGCGCATATTTCGGAACTTGACTGGGGACTTGTGGAGAATCCTTCCGACTTATTCAACGTAGGAGAGCTGGTAAAAGCAAAAATCATTAATGTAGAAGGGGGCAAGGTTTCTCTTTCGGTAAAAGCATTGAAACCTGATCCTTGGAAAGATTTCGCGGGCAAATTTAAGAAAGGTGATATTGTAAAGGGCCGCGTGCGTAAAATTGATCGGTTTGGCGTATTTGTGGAGATCGAAGACTTTTTACTTTCCGGTCTTGCGCATGTGTCGGAATTCGGTTCTGAAAAAGAAATGCGCGAGCATATGGAGCTTGACACCGTATATCACTTCCAAATTTTGAACTTAAACTCGGAAGAACGGAAGCTCTCTCTTAGTCATGTGAAAGAGGGAGATGAGGGGAAAGAGTAGCAACTGCTTCCGCCAGCATCTGACAATACAAATTCATGCCTATGTGGTTTACGCGCCCTGATTGGTCGCGCCCGAGGACATTGCCTGCGCCGCGGATTTCCATATCGCGGAGCGCTATATCTTGCCCCGCGCCCAAGTATTGAGTATCAAACAATGCGTCCAGCCGCCGCTGGGCTTTTTCTTTTAGTTTCTGAGACGGATACAAAAAGAACGCATATGATTGAATAGCACTTCTGCCGATGCGTCCGCGGAGTTGATGAGCTTGGGCGAGTCCTATACGGGATGAATCTTCCACAATAAGAGTGTTCGCGTTCGAAATATCAAGCCCGTTTTCAATGATGGTAGTGGCAAGCAGGATGTCTGATTTCTGTTCTCGGAACTCATGCATAGCCTTGATGAGTTGTGATTCACTCATGCGGCCATGGATGATGCTGAGACGCGCGTTGGGAATCATTTCTTGTATATAGTCGCGCATGGTAGGCATTTTTCCTATGCGGTTACAAAGAAAATACGCTTGCCCGCCTCGTTCAAGTTCCGCTTCCAAGGCGTTTTTTATTACCTGTTTACCAAAGGGAAGTACAAAGGTTTTGGGGGCTATGCGGTTTTTAGGGGGAGTGGTTATAATGCTCATGGGCCGTAGACCCGAGAGCGCAAAGTGCAGGGTTCGAGGGATGGGAGTAGCAGAAAGTGAAAGCACGTCTACCGTATCGTTTAATTTGCGGATATGTTCTTTTTGTCTTACGCCGAATCGTTGTTCTTCATCTATGATTAAAAGTCCCAGTCGCTGGAATGTTACGTCTCGAGATAGGAGGCGATGTGTGCCGATGACAATATCTGTTGTTCCTCGCGCCATGTTCTGCAGTATGTTTTTTTGTGTTACACGCCGCTCCAAGCGACTTACACGTTCAATTGAAACAGGGAATGCGGCAAATCGTTCTTTAAAAGTTTCAAAATGCTGATCTGCGAGAATAGTTGTGGGGCAGAGAAGTGCCACTTGGCGGTTATTCAATATGGCGCGAAACGCGGCGCGTACGGCGACCTCTGTTTTTCCAAATCCCACATCGGCAAGCACGATACGATCCATCGGACGCTCGGCTTCCATGTCCAAAAGTACGTCTCGGGCGGCTTCGGCTTGATCAGGTGTTTCTTCATGTATGAAAGACGCGGCGAGTGATTCTTCTAAATCTGCATGCGGCGCATAGGGTGTCCGCTCACCGATTTCACGTTTTGCGTACAATTCCAGAAGCTCTTTGGCAAATATAATAATATCTTCTTTTGCTTTCTTTTTTAGTGAATTCCATAATGGCGTTCCCAGGCGGTGTATTCTTGGAGTGCGAAAGCCTACATAGGGCGTTAGTTTTTTTATGAGTTCTTGAGGTACAAAAAGCATATCAGGCCGTTCGGGTGCGGAAGTCGCGGGCGCGTATTCAATGGCAATATAGAGTGTGGCATTTTTTTCTTTCATACCGCGAAATATGCCTATACCGTGATCTGCGTGTACCACATAGTCTCCGATTTTCAAAAGCCCCAGACGGTTTTGTTCAAGGAATTTTTTCTGAAGCGGAGAAATCTCTGTTTTTGTTTCTTTGGGACTAGCTTGTTCTATGGTCTCAATAATATTTCCCAAAAAATCAATTCGCCAGGGAGTGTGTTCATTGATGGGGTATACATATACTTCGCCACCTTGCTGGGCATACTCTCCCGGGTGGATAACTGTTTGCACGCGGACGTACCCCAAATCATGAAGCGAGCGCAAGAACTCAGAAAGTTTTACTCGCAGTCCTGCTTCTGCAACGATCGTGGCATGTTGCCAAAATGGCGTTATGAGACGAGCGCGGAGAATTTCTTTTTTTCTTTTTTGAAACCAAAAAACGGGCTTTTCCAATAACGAGGGGTGGAGCCCGGCGATAAGAAGTTGTCGGCTGTATTGTGCGTCTGGCACCCTACGAGTGTATAGGCAATATTGATTAAGCGCAAGTTAATTCCACTCGTTCATCGCACGTTCTACGCCGCTTTCCGCAATTGTTCGCAACGCGGAGGCGGCTTTTTTTATTCCTTTTTTGAGAAGATTTGTGTCATCAGGGGAAACTTTGCCTATTACGGTTTTTAGCACAGTTTCCTCCGACTGGCTTTTTTTCAGGTGGGCAGGTTTTGCGATGCCGATACGTATGCGAGTAAAATCCCGTGTACCCAATGCGCGCATGACAGATTCAACGCCTTTGTGACCGGCAGACCCCCTATTTTTTACAATCTTGATAGTTCCAATGGGTAAATCAAGATCATCATGCACCACAACAACAGATTCGGCAATCTGTTTTTTATTTTTTAATTTTAGGTTTTTTGCCGTTATCCCTGATTTATTCATAAATGTTTCCGGTAGTATTGCTTGTATATGTTTTTTGCCGATGGTACCTTCACTTACCGATGCTTGCAGTTTTTTGTTTTCCTCACATGGAGAGAAATCGCCATTTTTTATAAACATCAAAACAGCATTCCGCCCTGCGTTATGCCGCGTGTATTCGTATTCTTTGCCCGGATTCCCCAAACCAAGAATTAGATAGTTGTGCGCTGAAGATGATTTCATGCTTCCTATTATACGCGCTCTTGCACATATCTGTACACAGTACCTTGATTTATGATTACAAATAGCGTACAATGGCGTTATTGTCGTAATCTTTACATGAACGAAAACGAAGAAACTGCATCTTCCTTGCCACAAGGGTCCGGTCCGGGTCTTTTTGCGCGTTTTTTCCGCGAGATATGGGAATTTGCGAAAATTATTTTTATTTCGCTTATCATTGTTCTGCCCATTCGTTTTTTTGTGGCGCAACCGTTTATTGTGAACGGCGCTTCTATGGAGCCAACGTTCAAAGACGGCGAGTACCTTATTATAGATGAGTTAAGCTATCTTTTGCGTTCTCCGGGGCGCGGGGAAGTGACAGTGTTTCGTTATCCGCAGGATCCCGCTAAATTTTTTATCAAACGGATTATCGGACTCCCCGGGGAAACGGTAATTATCAAAGACGGGTCGGTAGTAATACAAAACGACGCGCATCCGGATGGCATTCTTCTTGAAGAAACATATCTCCCTCTTTCACTGGAGACAGCGCCAAACGAACATACCACATTGGGCGCGGGCGAGTATTTTGTGTTGGGGGATAATCGGCTTAAAAGCTTTGATTCTCGTCAATGGGGCGTTTTAGGCGAGGAGTTTCTTGTGGGCAGGACGTTTTTGCGGTTGTGGCCCATTGCGGAAGTCGGGGTCATTACAAACCTTTAATTTAAAACCCGCGATTTGAAACGTAAAACCAAAAATAATTTTTTAAGGTTTTAAGCTTCAGGTTTCAGGTTTTACGAATATATGTCTATCAAAAAAAATACAAAAGAAATTATACAAACTCCCAAAGGCACGCACGATATTTTGCCAACTGATGAAATGTATTGGGAGTATGTGCGACGTGTGGCGGGTGATGTTGCCCGATTTTATGGCTTTGGTCGCATCGAGACGCCGCATTTTGAAAAAACGGATCTTTTTTTACACACGCTGGGCGAGACAACCGATGTCATTGAAAAACAAATGTACAGTTTTCGTACCCGCGGCGGCGACATGTTGACCTTGCGTCCGGAAGGAACAGCGCCCGTGGCGCGCGCGTACATTCAGTATGGCATGCATACATTACCGCAACCCGTGAAACTTTATTACGACGGTTCGTTTTTTCGGCACGAAAACCCCCAACGAGGACGCTATCGGGAATTGCATCAGTTTGGATTGGAGGTGTTGGGGGAAGAAGATGTGGTGGTTGATGCGCTTATTATTCGCTTGTTTTATACTATTTTGGAAGAACTTGGCTTTCAGAACATAGCGGTTCAGGTGAATAGTATGGGCGATGATGAGTCTCGCGTCGCATATCGGAAAGAACTTGTGGCATTTTATAAGAAGCGGTTTAATTCTCTATGCAAAGATTGCAAACGGCGGTTTCGGGAAAATCCATTTCGATTGCTTGATTGCAAAGAACATGGGTGTGTCGAATTAAAGGAAGAAGCTCCGCAAATGATTAAATCGTTAAGTGAGGCTTCTAAAAAGCGCTTTAAGATGTTGCTTGAATTTTTGGATGAAAGCAGTGTTCCCTATTTTATGAATCCGCACTTGGTGCGCGGTTTTGATTATTACACGGACACCGTTTTTGAAATTTTTGTGAACTGTGAAGATGGTTCTTCCGAGAATAATTCTCCCGAGAACGATACAGGCATATCTCCGACTGAAGAAGTGGTGGCAAGCGCAAAATCTCTTCCCATCGCGGTGGCAGCCGGCGGGCGTTATGACGGTCTCGTAAAGTCTCTGGGCGGAAAACAGACGCCGGCGGCGGGTGGCGCAATAGGATTGGATAGGGTTATTCTTGAAA
>MHNO01000010.1:50780-67835 GCA_001819815.1 Candidatus Ryanbacteria bacterium RIFCSPHIGHO2_02_FULL_45_17b
TTCTATCAAGAGTCAGTTGCGGATTGCTTCAAAATTGGAAGTGCCCTATGCGCTTATTTTAGGGCAAAAAGAAGCGCTAGATGGTACCGTTATTCTCCGCGAGATGCATTCAGGCATGCAGGAGACAGTTACCTTAAAAGATGTGGCCGTTGTGGTTAAGACACGCCTCAAAGGAAAAAAATTGTAATTATGCAGGCGGATTGTATATTTTGTGATATTGTGTTGGGAAAGAGGTCTGCCGAAGTTATCAAACAAACGGGCGGTCTCGTTGTGTTTAAAGATATAAAACCAAAGGCGCCGATACACCTCTTGATTATTCCTAAGAAACATGTAAAGTCTATAATAGAGCTTGTGGGAGAAGATAGAGAGCTGGTGAGTGATATGGTGTATATGGCGAAAGACATGGCAGAAGAACAGGGTCTTCAAGGATATCGGCTGAGTATTAATGTGGGTCGCGAGGGTGGGCAGGTAGTGGATCATTTGCATTTGCATTTATTGGGAGGATGGAACACCTCACAACCCGATTTGTAAACATATGCCTTTAATTGTTACAAAAAAACAAAAAGAGTCTACCGGAGCGTTTTTACGCAGGTTTAGCCGCGTGGTACAGCAAAGCGGTATTTTGATGCGTGTACGGGCTTTTCGATATCGAACTCGGAGTGCCTCGCCGCGGATTGAAAAGAAAAATGCGATACATCGCATGACGCGCCGAAAGGAAACGGATAAGCTCCGTAAGTTGGGAAAGATAGAATAATAAAAAATCCAAATTGTATCAAAAAATTTCTGAAGATTTGAAGCAGGCAATGAAGAACCATGATGAGTTGCGCGTATCTACGCTTCGCATGCTTCTTGCCGCGGTTCAAAACAAAGAAATAAGTCTCACTAAAAAAGGAGAAGGATTATCTGATGACGAGTTTTTGCACGTTATGCGCTCGGAAGTAAAAAAGCGAACGGAGGCGGCGGAAGGGTTTGAAAAGGGCGGGCGTGCCGAATTGTCAGAAAAAGAAAAAAAGGAAGCCAAGATATTGGAAGCGTATCTTCCTGCCGAGCTTTCTGAAGAAGAACTTAGTGATATAGTGAAGAATGTGATAGCAGGACAAGGAGCGTCATCTGAAAAAGATTTTGGCGTTGTCATGAAAGGTGTCATGATAGCTGTGCGGGGGCGCGCGGCGGGTGGTCGCGCGACCGAAATGGTAAAAAAATGCCTTCGTGATCTCTAATTTTTCTATCCTAAACAAAACTTCGAAGCGTGTTCCCCGCACTTTATTGGTACGGGTCTTTTCTCTTGTGTCTAAAAAGCATACCATGGAAGTAAGTCTTGTTTTTTTGGATGATCGCGCAATGCGAGGTATAAATAGGAAGTGGCACAACCGCGACGCGCAGGCAAATGTTCTCGCGTTTCTTCTTGACTCATCGGTGGGGGAAGTAGTTATAAATCCGCATGAAGCGGAACGGGAAGCGCGCCAAGCGGGTGAATCATATAATCGTCGCATGGCTTATCTTTTCTTACACGGACTCTTGCATCTTTACGGGTATGATCACAAAACGGAACAGGAAACAAAGAAGATGGAACGGAAAGAACAGGAAGTTTTGAATCATACATAGACTGCGAATTGTAAAGGCGTGTATGGTATATTTTAAAGTTTCACGTTTTATATTTTACGCTTCAGAACACACATGTCCCGTCATAGTATAATCGGTATAGATGTAGGAACTTCAACAGTGCGTGTTGTGGTGGCGGAGCCGCGGGCGGAAGGCGCAACTTCTTCTTTTTCGGTTCTCGGATATGGCATGGCGCCGGCGGCAGGCATGCGTCGCGGGGCGGTGGTTGATGTATCAGCAACCGCGGGAAGCATTCGGCAAGCGGTTGAAAAAGCCGCTCAACACGCGGGAGTTGCCATAGATCATGCCTATATTGGTTTCGGCGGATCGGGTTTCGGAAGCATTATGGCAAAAGGTATTGTGGCGGTGTCTCGAGCGGACGGAGAAATAAGTGAAGCAGATGTTACGCGCGCCCATTCTGCCGCGCGGGCGAATCTTCCCGCGCTCGCCAATAAAGAAATACTGCAAGAACTGGTAGTCCAGTACGCGGTTGATAAAGAATCCGGCACGAAACAGCCGGTAGGAATGATCGGGAATCGGTTAGAGGCGCACATCCTGTATCTTACGGCGTTTTCTCCTCATTTACGCAATTTAGTGCGCGCGGTTGAGGCGGCTGGCATTTCAGTAGATGATATTGTTCCCGCACCTCTTGCCTCGGTCTATGCCACCATAACAAAGCATCAACAACAAATTGGCGTTTTGCATCTTGATCTGGGTAGTGAGACTGCGACATGTGCGGTATATGAAGAGGGTTCTCTCGTTTCTACTCAAGTGTTTCCTGTGGGATCCACACATATTACGCATGATATTGCGATAGGATTTCAACTCCCCGTGGAAGCGGCTGAAGCGATTAAAATTGCGCATGGCGCGGTCGCGGGGGAAGAAGCCATGTTTCGTCGCGAGATGGTTCATTTTGGCGAGTTTGCGCCTCATATTCCTCTGACTGTTTCGCGCTGGGACTTGGCAGAAATCATGGAAGCGCGTACCGCTGATATTTTTGAATTAGTCGAAAAGTATTTACGGCGCATGGGCCGCGCGGGGCTTTTGCCCGCGGGTGTTATTCTTACGGGCGGAGGAGCTCGTGTGCCCGGCTTGGTAGAATTTTCGCGGCGCGCGCTTCGATTGCCCGCGGAGGTAGGGACCATACATATTTTGGATCCTGAGCATGAACTTGCGGGAGACATGGCTTGGGCGACAGCCGTGGGGCTTGCAGGGTTGATGTGTGGGACACAAGAGAAGAGTCGGATGAATACCTTTGTACCTAAAAAAATTGGAGAACATATCATGCGTTTCATTCGTCCGTTCATACCGTAACAGAATTCACAGGTCATCCACAGCTTTTCCACAGTCTAAGTATGGTAGATTGCTTTTCTGCCATATTTCTCCGTATTTTTCAACATTGACGCTGGAAGGAGTGGGAAGTACGATTGGCTTATGCCAAACATAAAGCCAGAAGTCGAAGCATTTGCTCGAATAAAAGTAGTAGGTGTAGGAGGATCCGGTGGAAACACGGTAAATCACATGATTCGCGCGAAAGTCCAAGGCGTTGATTTCATTGCTATTAATACTGATGCCCAGGATCTTCATCACAATCTTGCTACCAAAAAGATCCATGTTGGTAAGAACCTTACGCGCGGTTTGGGAGCTGGAATGAATCCAGATCTCGGACGGCAGGCAACGGAGGAGACAATCGAGGAGATAAAGGATGCGCTTAAAGGGGCGGATATGGCCTTTATTGTATGCGGGTTTGGAGGCGGCACAGGCACAGGAGGCGCGCCTGTTATTGCGGAAGCGGCGCGGTCGCAGGGTGCGCTTACGGTTGCCGTGGTAACGCGTCCATTCACGTTTGAAGGGGCACAGCGCGCGCGGATTGCGGAAGAGGGTTTAATGCAATTGAAGGGTTCGGTGGACGCAATGGTGCTTATCCCCAACGATAGGCTTTTGTCCGTTATTGAAAAAGGAACCACGTTTAAGGATGCGTTTGCGGTATGTGACGAAGTGGTGCGTCAGGCTGTTCAGGGTATTTCGGATTTAATTACCATGCCGGGAATTGTCAATGTTGATTTTGCTGATGTAAAAGCAATTATGCAGGATGCGGGGTCAGCTCTTATGGGTATTGGAAAAGGAATAGGTGAGACAAGAGCAACCGATGCGGCAAAGCAGGCTATTAACTCGCCGCTTTTAGATGTGGCGATTGATGGCGCGCGCGGAGTGCTTTTTTCTATTCATGGAGGGCCTGATATGTCTATGTGGGAAGTACAGGAAGCGGCTCGCGTTATTACGGAATCCATAGACAAAGATGCGAAAGTCATTTTTGGCGCCGTGGAAGACGCCCGTTTGAAGAAGGGGGAAATTAAAGTAACAGTGATTGCGTCAGGTTTTCCATCCGATATAGTGCGGTTTAATGTTTTTTCCGCGGATGCGGATAAAAAAAATATAAAGAAGCCTGATCAAGTTATTACGGTTAATCGTCCGGTCAATATGGGCACGCGGCCTGTTGCGCAATCCGCGGCGGTAATGCCGCCTCCTGCTACGCCCGTGGTTGAAGAAGAACTCGAATCAAAAGAGAGTGATGAGTGGGATGTTCCCGCTTTCTTTCGCCGAAAGAAATAGACTCTAAAAAAATCTATATATTTCGTAACTCAAAGGGGAGGATATGTTATTTATGAAGCCTTCGTTTTAGTGTTTTCAAGCAGTTCCATGGTATGCTTTTTATATGATCCAAGAAGGATTTGAGAAAAGTCTTAGTGTAGCTCCTGAAAAGAAGGATGATAAGCATAGTGATCTTTCGGTTGGAGCTCCCAATGTAAGTTTATCAGTAGAAGCTCCGTCGGGTTGGGGCAAGGTTGATAATGCTCCCGAGGAAGTTGATGATGATTTTAAATTGACTCCCGAGCAGGAAGCGGGGCTAAAAAAGTTCCGAGAGCGAACTATTCTCGCGTTTGCTTTAGTGAGAGAGTACCTGCCAGAGAGAGATTTTGAGCAAGTGGTTCGTGAGCAAGATAAAACAGGGGAGGTTCAACTGACTCAAGAACAATTCAGTGATGCCCGAAGATTGCAGAAAAACTATGATTTTAATAGGAACAATCTCGCACTAGAAATCGCAAAGAGCCCTGTAGACGAAGGAGAGTTTAAGGAGTATGTGGAAGAAATATTTTCTTTTGCAAAAGAGTTATATGGCGAGAATCTAGAGACATCTGTCGGAGATATGAGATCTTTGCTGTCGTTGGTTCATATACGTGAGCAGATTTCTCTGTATAGGGATTTTATGCATGAATGGCGTGAGACATTCCCCTTGGCCAATGAAGATCTAGATGAGCAAAAGAAATCAGTTGAGGGTCTCAAACACATGCTGGTGGAAGTAACTGAATCGAATAGGTGGCCACGCCTCACTTTTAACGAAATGCAGTTACGTGAAGGTTTTGTTGGTATGTTGGCGACGCACAAGTTCGTTCAGTCGCTTCCGCAGGGAATCGACAATAATTTGAAGCAAGAATTTTTGATAGGTGGTGAACGTATAGCTATCGGTGTGCGAGATCACACACAAGTGGAAAGGCTACTTTCTATTTACCGTGATATAGCTTCTTTAGGTGGGGGAGATGTAACAAAAAAATTTACTGAAGCTGTTGGGCGATATGCAAGTAATCACCCCTTGGGAGAGGAAGCACGCGAAGGTTTGGAGAAAGGGTTATTGCCTGCTTTGCAGAGTTATAATTCTCAAGTTCTTGTTATCAGTAAAGGTGGGAATATCTGGGGTATGCAGCGGGGAGATTTTGGGGCAGCTGATTTTATTTGTCATGCATATGCCAAGAAAGTAACTTCTGCAAATATTAATGAACTTATGCTAGCTGCTCGTGAAGTCCCGACTACGGAGCTTGCAAAATTGGAGCAAAATAGATTGGACGCTCTAAGCCTCATAAATCCGTTCGGTGCCCTCAGAGATTTTATCCATGACCAGCGCTCGGGAGTTCACAACGTGATCGCAGCTATGGTTTCTTATTATAAAACACATGATCCAAAAGAGCTTGAAAAGCTTTTACCCAAAACAGAAGGGTATCTATCTAGTGTTGAAAGGCAGCAGGCCATTTTAGATTTACAACAATATGATAAGGAAGTGGAGGAAAAGATCGGCGGACAGAGGCAGGTGGCTAAAGTCATCAATGTACTCAAGCGCTTGGAGGTTAATACAAAACTGTCAGCCAATGTGTTTCCTCAGACGTCCGACAGCGAACTTAATGGATTGTTGGGCCAAGTACTGATCGGAAAAGATAAGAATCGGGTGGATCCTCGCATGTTGCATCGGGCGACTGATTATATAAATGAGCATCTGCTTACCATGATGCAGAATGGACAGGTTGGTATGGAGCCCAACATTGTACATGCGATCGCATGGTTGGATCAACGCGGTTTTGAGGTATTGCAGACGATGTCGTACGAAGATCAATCTAGAATCTACCACGAGCTGTGGTTTCATTCACTTTTAAAATTCCATGAACTTACAGCTTCAGCGAAGAATTTTAATGAAGAGGATTTCCAAAAGTTTATCCAAGTCATCGTGGAGCAGACTACTCCAGAGGAGGCAGGTAGGCGAATCGCGGATCATGAGCGTGCACACATAGTATCGCTTATTCAAAATTTGAAGAACGCTGGTCAAGAAGAAAAGATCGGAGCCTTGTGGTCCGGTAATCTTTCACATGAGTTGATGGCATTAGTTGACAGTAGACCTGCTTCTACCGAGTATGGACGCAAACATAGGGAAGAAATGATGCGGCCTCCCCATGAACGCCTCAAAGGAGATTAAAGACTAGAAATCTAATTTTAAAGTTCATATGTTGAAAAATAATAGTATTTTCGGCAACAGCCTCCTCATTTCTTTCGCCGAAAGAAATAGACTCTAAATAAAAAACCTACCCAGACGAACTGGATAGGTTTTTATACGCGCCTGTAAGCCGGGTTCTGTACCAATTTTGCCTACGTGAAGCGAAGTCGAAAGGTTGTCCCTTGAGGCTACGCCATGGGGACGCTCAATCTTATATTCTGCCACGGCGGAACAAAATTGGCGGTAGTCATCTATCTTGCCGTAGCATTGCTGTTACGATCTAGCGCCTATGAAAGGCTTGCACCAGATAAGTGTTTCCCACGCGCTATTGTCGCCAATAGCGCCTGTGAGCTTTTACCTCACTCTTTTCACCAGTACCTCCTTCATCGTTCCGAGCTTTATACTCAGAGCTGATGACGATTGGTTGTATTGTTTCTGTGGTACTGTCTCGCTCCGACGTATCGGAGGGTGGTCGTTAACCACTATCTTCTTCTGCCCCACTGCAACCTTGCAGATGTTAGCGGGGCGGGGGCCCGGACTTTCCTCCCCGCCACAACATTGTAGATGTTGGTGGGGCAACTACCCGGCGCATATGCGATGCATTCTACCGTATGTAACACCATCTGTCAATCCTCATCAGTTCGGATATGTATTTTGGTCGATGTATTGGGTTGTTGCGACCGGTGTGTCTTTTGAGGGGATTCAATAGAACGTAAAAATAGCTCAAGCTGATCAAGACGATACATCCGATAATTATTAATCGGATTGCGATATGCCACGAGCTTGTTTTGCTTGTCCCAATTACGCAGGGTAAGAGAGCTCACCCCAAGATATTGTGCCGCTTCTTTGATTGTGAAATATTTCCGTTCCACTATTATAATATTTATGTTACTATCAAAGTGTAAATCTTTGTCTTGCGTTTTGCAATATGAGGCTTATAATAAAAACATATTAACTTATTAAAATGGACTATGGGCATGTTTTCATTTTTTTCTAAAGAAAAGGACTATAAGGGTGTTGCTTCTATGGGTGTGGGGGAGGAGATAGAAATATCCGTAAATCAAAATGAGGAACCGCTCTGGGGCGTTATAGCGCGGTGGAGTGTATATCTTATAGCGCTACTGACGCCGCTCTGGTTTTTGCCTATTACGGACAACCCTGTTGATGGCAATAAAATGTTTCTTGTTTCCTTATTAACCTTGATTGGGTTTATCGCATGGTTAGCGACAACGGTTCACATGGGTACGTTCAGAATTCCTCGGTTTACATCTCTGTACGCGCTTGGCGTGTGGCTGGTGGTGTATTTATTGGCGGCTCTTTTTTCTGTGAGTTTGGAGACAAGTTTATGGGGAATGTCTGCCGTGTCTTTTTTTCACATACTTATAAGTGGAATACTTGCGTTCTTGGTTTCAGTTGCATTGCGCACAGTGAATCATGTGCGAACTGTGTATATGTTGATTCTTGTCTCGGCAGGTATTGTTTCTCTATTTTTACTTGTTCAGAGTATTTTGGGGATTGATATATTTTCCTGGGAATTTACCAAAGCGCGTACATTTAATCCGGTTGGTCAGTGGAATACGGTTGGGATATTTTTGGGCTTCGTACTTGTAAGCTTGTTTTCTTTTCTTACAGGAAGTATTCATAAGTCACGCTTAAAACGGTTGTCTTTTATGATTCTGCTGTTGCTTGTTTTCATGGGAACGGTAGTGGTGAATTATCGTATGGTTTGGCTTAGTATTGCTATTGTCTCTATTGTGTATCTTGCGTATATATATTCCCACGCAAGCGGTCATGCGCGCGCGCAATATGTTATGGGTCCTTTATTGTTTCTTTTTGTTTCCATCGTGTTTTTTCTTTCGCAGGATATAGTGAACCTTTTTGGCAGTTCTCTC
Source organism: Candidatus Ryanbacteria bacterium RIFCSPHIGHO2_02_FULL_45_17b (assembly GCA_001819815.1). Taxonomy (GTDB): domain Bacteria; phylum Patescibacteriota; class Minisyncoccia; order Ryanbacterales; family 2-02-FULL-48-12; genus 02-FULL-45-17b. Next base: position 59,094 of record MHNO01000010.1, read on the forward strand.
AATCCGCCACTTGATGTTACGCCGTCTGTTTCCTCTTCCTGGCGAGTTGCCGAGCAAGTTTTTCGGGAACGCCCGATACTTGGCGTCGGACCGAATGAATTTGGGTACGCGTGGGATAGGTTCAAGGATCCTACGGTTAACACTACGGTTTATTGGCGGTTGCGGTTTGACACAGCTTCTTCGTTTGCTACCACATTACTCACCACAACAGGTCTGTTGGGTGCTCTTGCCTTCCTTTTGTTTGTTGGCTCATTTTTGTGGTCTGGCCTCTTGTTATTGGGTAAATTACAGCTTGAGAACAAAGAACACCAGTATATAAGCGCGCTATTTTTTGGTATTTTGTTTTTGATTTCTTCCTGGTTCTTTTATCCCTTGACTGTTATTACCTCCGTGTTTGCCTTTCTTTTGTTAGGTCTTTTTGTAGCCGAGGTACACATTGCGGGCATTCTTCCTTATCGTGTTTTTGCGATTCGGGGAGACTCCACAAAAGGGTTTTTGATTGCGCTTATTAGCGTTTTTCTCATGGTAGTTTGTGTGGTGGGATTGTATATTCGAAGTCAAAAACAGGTTGCCGCCATCCAGTATGGCCGTGGGGTGGAGGCGCTTTTGGTGCGCAGTTCGGTGAATGAAGCAGAACTTTTCTTCCAGCAGGCTGTTGCTTTGGATAGTAGCCGCGATGAGTATTACAACGCCATAACGCAGACATCCTCTATCAAATTACAACGGGTACTTGAGAATACAGGCGGTCAATCACCTAAGGATGTACAGGACTCTTTTGAGGCAGCACTTTCTTCTGCTGTCGGAAGCGCGCAAAAAGCAACGGAGGTGAATCCGGGGAACGCGGCAAGCTGGCGACTTTTGGGGCAGGTATACGAAATGGTAATACCATATGCGACAGGAGCGGCGGAAGCGGCAGCGGGTGCTTACAAGCAGGCCATAACGCAAGCTCCCACAGATCCTCTGTTGCGTGATGATGTTGCGCGTGTGTATATGGTATTGGGAGATTATGTAAAAGCGCGCGAGGCACTGGAGGAAGCAATTCGATTGAAGTCTGATTACGCGGCGGCTCACTTCCGTCTTGCGCAGATCGCGATTATTAAAGGCAATGTGGAAGATGCCATTAGCAACACGGAACGCACGATGCTTTTTGTCCCTAATGACATAGGCGTCTTATTCCAGCTTGGTCTGTTGTATTATCAACAAAAGCGTTATGATGATGCTGGTCTTGTTTTTGAACGAACAACACAATTGAACGAAAACTATTCAAATGCCCGGTATTTCTTAGGACTTACCTATGCGGCAAAAGGCGCGGGTGCGCTCGCGATTGAGCAATTCGAACGTATTCAAACACTGAATCCTGACAATGCAGAGGTGCGGGCTATTTTGGAGAATCTTCGCGCGGGCAGAGAACCATTAGCTGGTATTACTCCGCCTCCTCTTACACGCGTAGGTCCGCCTGTTTCAAAAGAGGGCAAAGAATTACAGCAAGAAGATACATTAGAAAAGGACCAGCCTACTGGAGAGGGAGTCAAAAAGAATGAAGAGTAAACACAATCTCCGTGGCGCGACGCATTTTCGAGCTTTTTCATAGAGAATTTCGCGATGTGCGCGAAGCAGCTTTCTTGCTCGCGATAGCTACTATCATAAGTAATCTATTGGCGCTGTTACGCGATCGTTTGCTTGCGGCGCGTTTTGGCGCGGGTATCGAGCTGGATATATATTATGCGGCGTTTCGAGTGCCCGACTTGTTGTATGCATTTTCATTATTCTTTGTTGCGTCTACTGCCATTATTCCTCTTTTTTTGGAACGGCTGTCAGAAAGCGAGGAAAAAGCGCGTGAATTTTTGGATACCGTTCTTGTTGTATTCCTTACGAGCCTAACTTTGCTGGCGCTCGTGGCATATGTCGTCATGCCGTTCATTGTTCCTTACTACGTACCTGGCTTTGATATGGATAGTCAACAGAATGTTATTCATATCGCGCGCATATTACTTATCTCGCCGCTTTTTTTGGGGCTTTCAGGACTTATATCGAGTATTCTGCAATCGTTCCGCAGATTTTTTGTCTATGCCACGACGTTTCTTTTTTATAATGTAGGTATTATTATTGGTATTCTTGTATTTGTGCCGCGATGGGGGCTTCCGGGGCTTGCAGGGGGAGTTGTACTTGGTGCGTTCTTGCATGTTCTTATCCAAGTGCCAAGTCTTTTGCATACGGGATTTTTCCCACGGGTTCATTTCCGAACATTTTCTGATATGGTGCAGGTGTTTCGCAGGTCGTTTCCGCGCACAGTAGGTATTGCGGTAACACAAGTTACCTTTGTCGTGGTAACCGCGATTGCCTCTACGTTAGGCGCAGGGTCTATTGCGATATTTCAGCTTTCCTTTAATTTACAATCTATCCCTCTTGCGGTGATAGGTCTTTCTTACAGTGTGGCCGCGTTTCCGACTATGGCTGAACTTATTGTAAAACGCGAGCGTACTATTTTTTTTGAACATTTGGTTTCTGCGTCCCGCTCTATTATATTTTGGACACTTCCCATGGCGATACTTTTCATAGTATTGCGGGCTCATATTGTACGCGTGGTGCTTGGCGCAGGGGAGTTTGGATGGGCGGATACGCGGCTTACAGCGGCTAGTCTTGCGTTGTTCGCGATAGGTATTGTGGCGCAAAGTCTTACCGCTCTTTTTGTGCGGGCGTTTTATGCTATTGGCAATGTTCGTGTGCCGATAGTCATAAATACATTCGCATTGATGGTTACGGTGGTGTGCGCTTTTTTCTTTGTGCGGATTTTACAAGAGATATCCACCATTCATCTACCTTTTTTCCATATACTTCGAGTGGTTGATGTTCCGCAAGGCGTGGTTCTTGGTTTACCGCTTGCTTTTGCATTGGGGGCTTTGGTGAATATGGCGCTTCTTGGTTTTTATTTGAGACGGACAGATGGAGGTGATGCGTTTCGGTTAGGGGTGTTTGTTCCTTTTTTACGCGACATGGCAGGCGCAAGTGCGCTACTGGGGATAGTGAGTTATGCCATTTTGCAAGTATCAGCAGCCTTGTTTGATATAAATACATTTTTTGGTATATTTTTACATGGGTTTTTGGCAGGTACATGCGGTATAGGGTCTGCAATATTTTTTCTTCGCATACGCGGCAACAAGGAGCTTGAGGAAGTACGAAGGGCTTTAGGAGGTAAATTTTGGCGGAAGCCGGCAATTGGTCTTGAGCCGGAGCATTTGTAAAAAATATGAAATCAAATACCACAGAAAGTAGTGCTATACGCAATTTTGTCGTAATAGCGCACATTGATCACGGAAAGTCCACCTTGGCTGACCGGTTTTTGGAGGTGACGCATACGGTGGAAGCACGCAATATGAAACCACAACTGCTAGATCAGATGGATCTTGAACGCGAACGTGGTATTACGATAAAGATGCAACCGGTTCGGATGACCTATGGTATGAACGGCATATCCCATATTCTCAATTTGATAGATACGCCGGGGCACATAGATTTTTCATATGAAGTATCTCGCGCGCTTGCGGCGGTGGAAGGCGCGGTGTTGTTGGTGGATGCCACGCAGGGGGTGCAGGCGCAAACCCTTACCAATTTGCACATTGCCCAAAAGGAAGGTCTTGCCGTTATACCGGTGGTAAACAAAATTGACGCGGCAGAAGCCCGGGTGCCCGAAACCGTGCGGGAGCTTGCGGAATTATTGGGATGTTCAGAGGAACATGTGTCGCGGGTATCGGGGCGCACGGGTGAGGGTGTCTTGGAATTGCTGGAACGTGTGGCGCGTGAAGTACCACCACCCAAGGCAGAAAACGACTCCGCGTTACGGGCATTAATTTTTGACTCTACGTTTGAAAGCCATCGCGGTGTTATCGCGTACGTACGCGTATTTGCCGGAGAACTGAAAAAAGGAGACAAGGCATATTTATATGCAACTAAAACCGCCTTCGAGGTAAAAGAGGTAGGCGTGTTTAAGCCCGTGCTTACGCCAAAAGACTTACTCAAGGCCGGGGAAATTGGTTACATAGTAACGGGCGTGAAAAATCCTTCTACGGTAAGTATCGGGGATACCATTATGCATGCGAGGGAGAGTACTGACGCGTCTTTTCAACCGCTTCCGGGATATGCAAAAGCTCAACCGGTGGTATGGGCAAGTTTGTACCCTGAAACGGAACAAGATTTTGAGACATTGCGCGATGCCCTAAGCCGTTTGCAATTAAACGACGCCGCATTTCGGTTTGAGCCGGAATCTTCTACGGCCTTGGGGAGAAGTTTCGCCTGTGGTTTTTTGGGCATGTTGCATCTTGAAATTGTAACAGAACGCTTGCGCCGTGAGTTTTCACTTTCTGTTGTTACCACAAGCCCGTCTATTGCGTATGAAGTTACGAGAAAAAGCGGCGCGACAGAAATAATTTCTTCCGCGACAAAATTTCCTTCACCAGCCGAAATTGTCTCAATCCGCGAGCCATGGATAACAGCAGAAGTAATTACCTCCGAGCAGTATCTTGGCAATATTCTTTCGCTTATTGATGGATACGAAGGCCATGTTATTTCAAGCGAACCATTAACAAGCGGCGGCGCGGCATCTTCCGCGCATATGCGCATGAAACTTACCGCCCAGTTGCCTCTTCGCGAAGTTGTGTCGGATTTTTTTGATACCCTAAAAAGTGTTACAGCCGGATATGCTTCATTCACCTATGAACCGCTTGGCATGCGCCCGGCCGAAGTGGAGCGCATTGATATTCAGGTTGCCGAAGAGCCGGTACCCGCACTCGCGCGTATGGTGTCGCGGGCAAAAGCGCAAACCATAGCGCGTTCTTTGGTGGCGAAATTAAAAGAGGTGTTACCGCGCCAGCTTTTTCAGGTAAAAATTCAAGCGGTGATAAACGGCCGCATTGTGGCTTCAGAGACGCTTTCCGCAATGAAAAAAGATGTTACCGGCTACTTATATGGTGGTGATCGGAGCCGTAAAATGAAGTTGTGGAAAAAACAAAAAGAAGGAAAGAAACGTATGAAATCGGAAGGCAAGGTACATATTCCACCGGAAGCATTTCTTCAGATCATGAAGAAATAGAACTATAGGCATTTCAGCTTGCAAGTGTTACTGTACCTGTATGAGTAGGCAGTTTTTTTGCTAGAATAGATAGGGACCTATGGAGAACACTATCATGCTTATTACCACGAGAACACTTAATATTGTCCATAGTATGCTGATGCGTTTTTTTGTTTTTTGTGATCGCATACAAGTATGGTATTCTTTTTATGCGTGATTTTCAAGAACCAAGTCGCTGGCGCGCGATCTTTGCTTCCCGCGCTGTGCTTAGTATACTATTACTACTGCTTCTAGGGATGGGGGTTATGAGTTTTCGGGCGCTTGAGGCCGGCTGGTCGGCTGAAGCTGAGCGTGCGGCAGTGACCGAGCATGTGCAGGAGTTAGAGGAAAAGAAAAGCGCGCTTACATCAGAACTGGAAGAATTGCGCAGTCAAGAAGGTGTTGAACGCGAAGCGCGGCAAAGGTTGAATTTTCGGAAACAAGGAGAAGAAATTATTATTATTCGAGATACAAACGGAGATCAGCCGCGTGAAGAAGTAACCAAAGCAGGTTTGTTTTCACGATTATTACAATGGATAGGAATACCATAATGGAACACACGACCAACATAAAAAGACTTGTCATACTATTTTTCTGTCTCTTGGCGATAGGCGCTGGGGTTTGGTTTTTTGGTTTGTTTCCTGTGAGCCGCGTAAATGGAGAATATATGTTATATCGAACATACAATGAACGCGCAAAAGCGCTTGAAGGGTTCGAAATAAAAAACAGACTTGTGGCAGGAAGTGCTTCGCTTACCCAAACTGAACAGGAAGAAATTCATAAATCCATCCTCCAGAATCTTATTGTTGAACGCATCTTTGGACAGTATGTGGAGGAACATACGGCGCTTTCCGGTCTTAAAGAATCTGCGGACGCGGTGGTGGCGCGTACGCTTAAAGAAGCAGATCCGAATGTTCTTCCCCAGGCAACAAAAGAGTTGTATGGCTGGTCGGTTGATGAATTTGCAAAGAATGTATTATTTCCACAAGCATTTCAAAATGAGCTACAGGGAGCAATCGAGCGCGATGGCATGTCGTTCGGTGAGTTTGCGCGGACACAACTAAAAGATGCACAGGTAAAACTTTACGCGGTGCCGTGGAAATGGGAGAATGGGGGATTGGTTAGTAAGTAGGAAAAAGCAATAAGCAGTAAGTAAAAAATCTCCGTTCCAGGAGGTTTTTTGGCATACTCATGGGGTCCACTGTATTGCATAAGTCATTATTTTTTGATATAAAATATCTATGGAGCATATCATTCAATTTCATATCTATAAAGGATATACTCACCATTATCGGCATTTTGGAAAATGCGGGTTTTTTTATTGCAGGACAGAAAGGCAGTCATATTAAACTGAAACGAATTCTTACAGATGGAACTTCGCAAACACTTACCATACCAAATCATGATGAGTTGGATAAAGGAACACTGAAAGCGATTTATAACCAGACATTACGGTATATTTCGGAAGATATTCTACGACAGCATTTCTATACTGAATAAAATAAAAACGACCACTTAAAGGCGGGTCGTTGTGCTCCGTTCAGCAGTATTGTTCTCTGGTAAAACTTCTTCATAGTTGAGGCACGTAAGAAGTTGCGAGAAATGGCGCGTAATGCGTTCCTGGACAGACGAGATGCGGCATAGCATACCCGCACCCTGTCGTCCCTCGACAAGCTCCCGAGTGTAGTCGAGGGATACGACTGGAGGATTGCTCCACATCTCTTCTGTGCAGGAACATGAGCAGATAGCGGATGGTCACCCTGGGTGTGGGGAATGAATGCGGGCGGGATTCGCTCAAAAATTCTGCAATGGACTTTTATCGCACTCCTGTAATAATCGCCTCCATTTCTTTGCGATATTGTATACTAACATCTTTAAATCCCAACTTTCGTAAAATTTTCATTTGTTCTCCTTCCGTAATTTTTATCTTTTCATCTTCTATACAATGCTTCGTCCATTCGGTTTTAAGGTCAATTCTTCCCATCTTCTCGAAATTAGTGAATTCTCTAATCCGATTTTCTAAATCTTTTTTATGGTCACTGTCATTATCACGAGCATAATTATCTCCACTCACAAAAAGGCCACCAATTTTAAGTACTCGAGCTATTTCGGAAAACAAGATTTGCCTATAACTTGGCTGGAAATTATGGATAACCCATACAGAAGCAAAAATATCAACTGACTGACTTGGTGTAGCTTCTATTGCTTCTAGCAAATCTCGTTTTCTCAAATCAATCCTTTCGCCAAATTCTTTAAGAATTTGGCGAGCCTGATTTAAGGTTTTTTCCTCATTATCAATTCCTATAACTTTGATTCGTTTATCTGCACTAAGAATTCTTGTTGTGGTTAATCCTGTTCCAACTCCGCCATCAACTGCCAAAATCGTATCGGTTTGCAACGAAGATAAATAATTTTTAATTACCTCGCCAATTTTGTCTTGAAACTCATCATGATGGGGAATTACAATCTTGAGCAAATCATAATCTTCTCCGAGAATGTTGGAGAAACGACTATCGTTCATATTATTTTTTAGAGTCACGCACTACCGCAAAACGATAGTAAGTGTCCCAGATTCCGCCAAACCAATAAAGATCAACATAGCGTCCTTTAGAGCCAGCCCTTAAACAAGGAACGAAATGTCCTCCACACGACCCTACCCACATCGAACCTCTGGCGACGATGGGACATTTAATTTGTTCTTTAGGGTATGTAGCGCCAAAAGTTAATATTTCTTTTATATTTGCTGGGCGAAGACCATTTTTATTTATTTCTTGCAAAACTTGTTTTGTACTTTTTCGAGATGAAAAATGTATGAGTTCAATTGTGATATTGGAAATACCTTTTCGCTTTGTAGGAAAAAGTTCGGAAGATATATCTATATGAGACCAATCATATTTCCCAACTTTAACTAAACTTTCTATCGTCCGATTATGATTCACTTTCAACGGAAAAAGATTTGATTCTTTTGATTTATTTTTAAGATTATTTTTCATGAATTGAAGAATGAATAATGAGTTCACGCGCTTTTTGTTCTGCCTCATAGCCCTTCAATGTTCCAAGTGCAACAGTTACTACTGCAACAGCACCAGGGTTATTTGGTCCTCGATGTCCCACGCACAAATGTCGAGCTTTTGTTTCAACAAAGACACCTTTGCTCCAGCCGATTTCATAAACTCATTCGCAATTTCACCAGAAAGCTTTTCTTGGAATTGCAATCTTTTTGCGTAGACTTGGACTAGACGAGAAATTTTCCCTAGTCCGATAATATGTTCGCCTGGCTCATATACAATATTTGCAGTACCAAAAAACGGCAAGAAGTGATGACGACACATAGACATAAACCTAATTCCTGCTTCACATATCAACCCTCCAAAATTTTCCGTTTCAGCAACTTTTTTGAGAACAGTAGAAGGGTTTGTTTGGTAGCCAGATAGAATTTCCTTAAAAGCTTTTGTGATTTCTTCTTGTCTATTTTCAACAATAGCAACAGTCTCCTTATTATTATCAAGGACAATTTTCACCCACTCAATTAAAGGTGATTTTCCCTTGTTTTTAGATTCATTCATACTCTTAGTATATCTTACCATGAATTACGAAACACACCATCATCCGATGACCGCCACGCGAATTAATAACGT
>MHNO01000010.1:67846-126811 GCA_001819815.1 Candidatus Ryanbacteria bacterium RIFCSPHIGHO2_02_FULL_45_17b
TTGTGTTTGTGTATACAAATCGATAGGATGTCATCAGATGAGAGGAATACATGTGTTTCGTAATTCACGGTATCTTAAAAAGCGATAAAAGTCCATTGCAGAATTTTTGAGCGAAGTCCGCGCGGATTCCTCCCCCCAACCCGCACAGAAAATCAGCCAAGGTTTTGCGAAATCCTTTTCCCCAGAAAAATAGTTTTCGCAAAACCGAGTCCGAATTGAAGCCCCGCCATACTGCCTGAATACTTGGAAGGCAGAACCCTAAAGAAAAATGTCCTTTCCATTTTAGAAAAAAAATCACCCCCGCGAAAAATCTTAAATAACAGGCAGCTCTCACAGAGCTACAACGACCCGCCTTTAAGAGGTCGTTTTTATTTTATCGGCGCAGTTGTACGCCAACTTTTTCAGCAATTTGTTGAATCCAAACTTCGTGAAGCTTCATTTCTGAAACAAGCAAAGAATATTCTTGTTGTAAACTTTCATTTGCTTTAACAAGCTTGTCTACTGAAATCGCAAGTGATTGCACTATTTCTCGTAAACCAGAGACATCTTCTTTTAGCTCTTTTACATCGTGATGAATTGGAACAATCTCCGATTTTACGATTTTTTGAATTGCCTCTAAATCCTGTTGCGTGAGCGTCATAAGTCAATAGTATGACCTGTCTGATATGGTGTCAAATGGTTTTTCAAAGTAACTGCTCACAAAGTTGAGTAATCAGCATTTTCTGCATTTCCGGATGTGCCGAACCGATCCGGCTCGTGTTCTTTTACAAAAATTTGCTCATCATTAACAGTTTACCCTTACCATCTGTGGTAGGGGCTTTCTTTTTTATGAGCGGGCCGTCCCTTTGGGGCGATCCTCGCTCAATTTGCGAAGCAAATTGAGCGGGTAGGGGGAATCGGACCCCCGTCCTTAGCTTGGGAAGCTAATGTACTACCACTGTACTACACCCGCAATATGATTCGGAGCCACCTCCCAGACTTGAACTGGGGACCTTACCCTTACGAAGGGTCTGCTCTACCAACTGAGCTAAGGTGGCTTATAATATAAGAAAAAGTACCATAAACGCGTTATGTTGTCACGTTTTGTGGCATTTTTTCATATCCATGATACAATATACAAATGAACAATACCCTTACGGAGCGAATCCATGGGTTGGCAGATATGGTCCCACAACTGCGGGACCGTCTTTGACATTGCGGCAAAAAAAGAAGAAATAATCCACTTGGAGCACGAGACGCGACAGGCGCATTTCTGGAACAATTCTCTTCATGCCGCGGAAATAACGGGACAGCTCGCGAGTCTTAAAGAGATGGTTGTTTTTTGGGATAACTTACTGGCGGAAATACATGAGCTTGCTGAGCTGGTTGAAGTGGCAGGAAGTGACTCGGCATTGCGAGAAGAGTTGGAAAAAAAGACCGCGGACGTAGAAGCGCGTTATCGCGTTGCCGAGACTGAACTTTTATTTTCAGGCAGATATGATCGTGGAGATGCAACCGTGTCTATTCAAGGCGGGGCGGGAGGCGAAGATGCGGAAGATTGGGCGCGCATATTGTTGCGTATGTATCATCGCTATTGTGAAGGACGCGGCTGGCAGGTAACAGAGTTGCATAAACATGAAAATGAGACTGGTGGTATCAAAAATGTAACATTTGAGGTTTCGGGAAAGCGCGCGTACGGATATTTGAAAGGAGAACAAGGGGTGCATCGGCTGGTCCGTATTTCACCGTTTTCCGCGAAAAAACTTCGCCATACCTCGTTTGCTTTTGTGGAAGTATTGCCTGATATCGGAGACGCGCCTGAAATTGAAATTCCTCCGGAAGATGTTGAAGTTGAGTTTACGCGCTCGGGCGGCAAGGGCGGTCAAAACGTAAATAAGCGAGAAACGGCAGTACGCGTAACGCATAAGCCCACCGGCGTTGCGATACGCGTGGAGACACAGCGTTCTCAAGGACAAAATCGTGAGCGTGCCATGAATATGTTGAAAGCAAAACTTTTCCAATTACGTGAACTGTCGCATAAAAAGGAGATTGCGGAGCTAAAAGGTGCTAAGATAGCAATTGAGTGGGGAAGCCAGATACGTTCATATGTGTTTCATCCATATCAAATGGTAAAAGATCACAGAACGGGCGTGGAAACTTCGCAGGTGGAAAAAGTTTTGGATGGGGAGTTGGATGAGTTTATTGAAGCAGAATTAAAGAGTAATCACGAATAATGCCAATTTTAACGAATATACAAATAATAAATTTCCGTATTCGTGTTATTCGTTGTTATTCGCATTATTAGCGAGTACTATATGATTTTTTTCGACAACGTTTCAAAAATATATAACAAAAACTCCATTGCGCTTGAAGGCGTTACTCTTTCCATTGAACCGCAAGAGTTTATTTCTTTGGTTGGTCAGTCAGGTGCGGGAAAAAGCACATTGCTCCGGTTGTTGTTGGCAGAAGAACGGCCGTCTGAGGGAACGGTGTTTTTTGATTCGGTTCCCATACAAAACCTCCGGCGAAACGAGCTTATGCATGTACGTCGCCGCATTGGCACGGTGTTCCAAGATTTTCGGTTGTTGAGCCACAAAAACACGTATGAAAATGTGGCGTTTGCCATGGAAGTGGCAGGACATCCAGATGATATTATTCACGCGGATGTTCCGCAGGTGCTGGAATTAGTAGGGCTTGTGGACAAGGCATGGAATTTTCCGCATGAGCTTTCGGGCGGCGAGAAACAGCGTGTCGCCATTGCGCGCGCCATTGTGAATCGGCCTGACGTGGTTATTGCAGATGAACCAACAGGAAATCTTGATCCCATAAACACCTGGGAAATTGTGAAATTGTTGGGTAAGATAAATGAGCTGGGTACGATTGTTGTGCTTGCAACGCACAACCGCGATATAATCAATGCATTAGGAAAACGCGTGGTAACTTTAGAAAAAGGGAAAGTCGTACGGGATGAACAGAAAGGACGATACGTGTTACAATAATCGCTAATACGCATTTATATCTTTTGCATATGTTTATTAACCTAAGACGCGTTATAAAAACAGGCACGGTAAGTTTTTGGCGAAACGGGTGGATTTCGTTTGCCACGATTCTTGTTATGGTACTTGCTTTGTTTGTGGTGGGGGGATTGATTCTTTCGAATGTTATTTTGACTTCCGTACTTGCTTCCTTGGAAGATAAGGTTGATATTACGGTATATTTTCGTCTGGACGCGCCGGAGGAGGACATTTTTGCTGTACGTGATTCACTTGAAGGCTTAGGAGAAGTGAAAGAAGTGGAGTATATATCTCGCGCGGAAGCGTTGGCGCAATTTCGCGATCGGCATCGGGAAAACGCTTTGATTACGCAATCTCTTGATGAGCTTGAAGATAATCCTCTGGGTGCGAGTTTGAATGTGCACGCGGGTGACCCGTCGCATTACGAGGCGATCAGTGATTTTCTTGAAGCAAACGTGCTTTCGAGTATACTCGATAAAATAACATATCGCCAGAATGAGCTTGTGATTGATAGGTTATCTTCTATTTTAGTAACATCCCGCGACATAGGCATTGTGGTGAGTCTCTTACTTGTGAGCATTGCATTTTTGGTCGCGTTCAATACTATCCGCATGGCAATTTATACAAGCCGCGAGGAAATTAAGGTTATGAAATTGGTCGGCGCTTCCAATTGGTATACGCGGGGGCCGTTTGTGGTTGAGGGGTTTTTACATGGCCTGTTTGGAAGCGTGATAGCCCTGCTTATATTCTTTCCTCTTACCTATTGGCTGGGGCCCCAGTCAGAAAAATTCTTCGGCGGACCGGATTTATACGTGTACTATGTAACTCATATCTTGGAATTGTTTCTTGTACTCTTTTTAGTCGGTATTAGTATCGGCATTCTTTCAAGTTCCATTGCCATCCGGCGCTACTTACGCGCGTAATCAGTCGTAAAAACACCAAAAAGAAAACCACCGAACTATACTCGGTGGTTTTTTTAAGACCACGTTATGAGCCATTTCTTTTTTCTTCTTCCGTGGGCATGGGCATATGTTCAAACGTGTCTTTGAGTATTTCCAACCTTGTCTCACCCGGTGTAAAAATTGCCACGCGCCAGTCTTCTAGAATTACCCAAAGGTTGCTAGAATCATCTACATACCGCATAATGCAATATTGCATAAACGAGGTAAGCGCGCGGCGATCTTGCAATTCTTTCATAAATTCTTGCACGGAAGAACAGTAAGGTGAACATCCGGGGTGTTTGTTTACATGCGTTTCAATTCTACTGTTTGCTTTGAGAGACAGGTTATGGTTTGCTGTTAAAATTTTCCGTAGCGCGACTGGCAGAGGTGCGCTCAAGACGACTCCTTTCGGTACAGGTCTTTGAGTCCACGGCGGCGGTATAGTATCAGGGAGCGTGTCAGCGAGGTTGAAAACTTTTTTAAACCAGGGAATTTCATTCAGCAGACTTTGAAAGTCCATTATGCCAAACCTCCTTTGTATGTTTGTCTGAATTTAAGCGCATAAAAAAATGTTTGTAAAGCCATTGAATTTTGTCCTAAATGGAGTAGTATAAAAAATGCATTTCTACCATGGCGAAGTATTACCATAAGAGATGTTTTAAAAAATAGTTGTCCGTAGAATTGCCGGATCATCTAATGGTAGGATAGCGGACTCTGAATCCGTTCATCTAGGTTCGAATCCTAGTCCGGCAGCCAAAGTCAGTAGAGTATTATGAAGACTAATAAAATAGATTATGAAACTTTTCCTTGCATCATCAATAGATAAAACCGCGACACTGCTCACACCCCTCTTATCAAAAGAGCCCAAGCTCACACGCCTGCTTTTTGTGGCGAATGCCGCCGATCCTTATACAGAAAAGTGGTGGATAGATTTGGATAGGGATAAGTTTATAGAGCTCGGATTTCAACTCACGGAAATTGATTTGCGACGTGTCTCGGCAGAAGAATTTTTGAAGATGTTGAACGAGTCGGACGTATTACATATTTGTGGCGGGAGTGTTTACTATCTCATCAATCTTATTCGAGAAAACAATCTTGATAAAATTATCATTAATGCCGTCAAGAGCGAGAAGATAATATATACGGGAACAAGTGCTGGATCTATAATTGTTTCTCGTTCTATTGCAGCTTTTTCTTACGACGAGGAGGAAAAAGAACATATACAGAAAGTACCGGACAAACTCGGTCTTGGTTTAATTGATTTCACTCTTGTTCCTCATTGCAATAATGTTGATTTTATAAATGAGCACAAAAAAATAATCGAGCACATAACAAAGGACACTGATCCGCTTATTTTTCTACAAGATAGTCAGGCTGTATTATTTGAAGGCGAGTCATTCAAAATCGTTTCTATATAATTACCTCATCAAATGAAACAAAACGGGTTACGCAGACCGGTGACGCTTATCCATAAGGAATGTTTTCCAACACGGAGTGAAGCCTTGAAACGGGAAGCTGAAATAAAACGGTTGCCCCGAAAGAAAAAGATTGAGTTAGTAGAGAGTAGCATAGGTTACAAGATGTATCCCCGTGTCTAAATCTGGTCGTATAATGAGAATTTTGGTTCTGTGGGCAGGAGCGTTCAGGGGTGGTATAATCAACGTGGATATGTAAAAATTAGATAACGAGTAAGCTTAAAAACTAGCATATAACATATATGGCGCGCGTAAGTACGTATCTTAATTTTCCTCGTTCAACCGAGGAGGCTTTTACTTTTTATAAATCCGTTTTTGGCACAGAGTTTGAGGGAGGTATCCATCGGATGAGCGAGGTGCCGCCGCAGGATGGCGCGCCGCCCATGGCTGAAGCAGATAAAAATTTAGTGATGCACGTTGCGTTGCCCGTGTTAGACGGACATATGCTTATGGGAACTGACGCGCCCGAGTCTATGGGGTTTAGGGTTGTTAACGGTAATAATGTTTATATCAACCTTCAGCCTGATACTAAGGAAGAAGCAGATCGCTTATTTACCGCGCTTTCTGATGGCGGCAAGGTAGAAATGCCTCTGCAGATGATGTTTTGGGGGGATTATTTTGGTTCATGCTCCGATAAGTACGGCATCAATTGGATGATTAATTATTCGTCAAAAGCATAATAATAAACTCCTATCAACTATGCGAAAAAATATATTTTTAGTGTTGAGCTTTCTTGTATTGCCAGGACTGGTACTAGCGGCGGAGTTTCGAGGAGGAGAACATGTTTCTCTTAATATAGCAGAACGCGTTACCAATGATGTGTATCTAGGCGGCAGTAGTGTTTCAAGCGCGGGAATTGTTACCGGCGATGTAATTGCGGGCGGCGGACAAGTTCTTATAAGCGGTGATGTTTCAGGCGACGTGCTTGTGGGCGGTGGAAATGTGACCATTCTTTCCCATGTGGGTGATGATGTGCGCGCGGGCGGAGGCACTGTTCTTTTGCAAGCCCGCATAGATGGCGACGCTATTATAGGCGGCGGACAGGTAACACTGGGCGGCGAAGGCGTGGGAGGAGATGCGGTAGTTGGGGGAGGAGTGGTGCAAATTGACGCGCCGGTATCAGGCAGTGTGCGCGTGGCCGGAGGTGACGTGTATATCAACGCGCCTATTGCCGGAGATGTTACCGTTAAAGCTGATATGCTAACGTTGGGGCGCAACGCAGTTATTTCGGGTAATCTTTTCTATAAGGCAACGAAGGAATTAACTCAGGAAGATGGAGCGGTGGTGCGTGGACGGGTGGACTTTCAACAGCGTGAACGCAAAGATGTGCCGCGCGCGCTGGTAGGAGCTTTTATTTCCATAGCGATGATTGGCAGGTTTTTAATGCTTTTATTTTCTTCACTTCTTGTGGGTTTGAGTTTTCGTCGGTTTGGTAAAAAATTTATTGATACCGCAAGCGCAAACATGCTCGGAGAATTAGGGAAAGGACTTGTGGTATGTATCGCAACGCCAATTATTTCAAGTGTGTTATTTGTAACTATTATTGGTATTCCGCTTGGTGTCCTGGGATTATTGGGGTTTGTGATGCTGGTACTTGCGACGTGGATAGTAACGCCTCTGCTGGTTGGGAACATGTTTTTCCAGTATGTGCTGAAGAAGGAATCAGGGGTTTCCTGGCAGACTATAACCGTAGGGACGGTGGTCTTTAGTATGTTAGGGTTGGTGCCATTTATCGGATGGCTTGCGCAGATAATACTTCTTGTAATTTCACTGGGCGCGGTGTGTTCCACCAAGTGGGATATAGTAAAAGAATGGAAATAACAAGAGTTCACAACTATGTCTCTATCAGAAGAAGAATTCAGAAAAAAATTAACGGATGAACAATATAGAGTCTTACGAGAAAAAGGAACGGAAGCTCCTTTTTCCGGAAAACTCATTCACCCAAACAAAGATGGGTTCTATGCATGCGCCGCGTGCGGAAACCCGTTGTTTAAGGCTGAAGCAAAATTTGAATCAGGTACGGGTTGGCCAAGTTTTGATGAAGCATTACCCGGTGCTGTAAGAAATATTGAAGATACCTCTCATGGCATGAAAAGAACAGAGACGGTATGCGCGGTGTGCGGTTCGCATCTTGGACATGTGTTTGAAGACGGTCCTACGAAAACAGGAAAAAGATATTGCATGAATTCCGTGTGTTTTGAAGATGGTAACACAACATCGCATGAATAAAAAAATAGTGCTTGCAGGCGGATGTTTCTGGGGGCTTGAAGATTTGATCCGTACTCAACCCGGGGTGGTAGGCACTGAAGTTGGTTATACCGGAGGAGAATACAAAAACCCTACCTATGAAAATCATCCAGGGCATGCCGAGGCTGTGGAGATTGAATATGACCCGTCAAAAACATCATATAAAAACCTGTTAGATTTTTTCTTTCAGATTCACAATCCTACTACGCTCAATCAACAAGGAAACGACCGTGGAACATCATACCGCTCGGCTATTTTCTATGGAAACGAGGAAGAGAAAAAGGAAGGAGAAGATTTTATCGCCATTGTAAATAAATCAAAACGCTGGAAAAACCCCGTGGTAACCACGCTCGAACCGCTTACTACCTTTTATAAAGCGGAAGAGTATCATCAGGATTATCTCCAAAAACACAAAGGCGGTTATACATGTCATGCCATCTGGTTTGACAGTTATTTGTGATGGAATGAACCTGTGATGTTAAACAGTCGCATGGGGAGTATTGATAGCTATTGCTATTTTTTTACTGATGGTGTATACTATGCCCACTACATATATGGCTCATTTTAACAGAGACAATAAGGGAGGCAGGGGGAAGTTCGGCAAAAAGAGTTTTGGCGGACGAGATAACCGGCCACAAATGCATGACGCAACCTGTAACAAATGCGGGAAACGATGCCAAGTACCTTTTCGTCCTACGGGTGAGAGGCCTGTTTATTGCAGCGATTGTTTTGAAAAAGAGCGCGGTGATTCCATGCCGCAGAGAAACGAGGGACGAGATTTTGGTCATAAAGACAGAGGTGGATTTCATTCGGAAGAACGGCGCATGTATTCGGCAACGTGTGATAATTGCGGCAAAAAGTGCGAAGTGCCTTTCATGCCAAGCGAAGGAAGGAAAACATATTGCAAAGAATGTTTTGATAATGGCGCGGCGGGCGAGCGCAAAAATAGAGACTCGCGCACGAATGCGACCAACAATAATGTTAATAAAACCGTAGACTCATACAAAGGACAATTTGAGGCACTCAATAAAAAGCTCGATGAAATTTTACATGTCCTTACGCCAAAAAGCGCAGATAAACCGGTCAAGAAGAAGCCTGTCAAAAAGGCAGTAGCTCCTAAAAAAACAAAGAAAAAGTAAAAGAAGCCCGCAAAAAATAATTCGCGGGTTTCTTTTTTACGCAAGATGGCGTATGGTTGCATGATGTCCCGCGAAGAAGTAATTGTACGATTTGAAGACGTGTCGTTTGAGTATGGTCACAAGCATCCTATTGTAAAGGAGGTGTCTTTTTCGTTGCGCGGCGGTTCTAAAAGCGCGCTCATGGGACAAAACGGCGCGGGTAAAAGCACGCTTTTTGCGCTTATAACAGGCGCGTTAAAACCGGAATCAGGCGCCATTCACATTGCCCAGGGTTTGACGATCGCAACTGCAAGGCAGGTTATTTCACGTGAGCAGGCGTATCTTTCAGTTCGGGAGTTTTTTGAGAACAGTTTCCGAGAAAAAGTATATGATATTGATCCGCGTATTGACGCGGTGCTTGAAGTGGTGCAGTTGGTCGCGCCCAAAGATAAACTCATCAAATCGTTTTCGGGCGGCCAGCAGGCGCGTTTGTTGTTGGCGGCCGCTCTGATACAAGATCCTGATTTACTTTTGCTTGATGAGCCAACCAACAATTTGGATGAGGCGGGGATTTCGCATTTGACCAAATTTTTAGTTGACTACAAAAAGACGTGCGTGGTTATTTCACATGATGCGAAATTTTTAAACGCGTTTACCGACACGGTGTTGTATCTTGATGTGTTTACGCGGGTTATTGAGAAATATGCGGGCACCTATTTTAACGTGGTTAAAGATATCGCGGCGCGCGTAGAACGCGAAAACAAGAGAAACGCGCAGCTTGCGAAAGAAATTCAGGAAAATAAAGAGAAGGCAAACTTTTTTGCGCATAAGGGCGGCAAAATGCGAAACGTAGCCAAAAAAATGCGAGACAAGATTGAGGTTATGGAAGAGGAACAGGTAGATACTCGTCAGGAAGATAAAACAATCCGCCCGTTTCAAATTCCTGCCCAACAGGAAATTATGGGTGATATTGCCCGTATTACTTCCTATAGTACGATGCAAAACCATAAGCCAGTTTCGCATGCTACCGATATTACGCTTCGAAAAAAATATCATCTCTTAATTAAAGGCCCTAATGGCATCGGCAAAACTACATTACTTGAAGCATTGGCGTCTGGCAAAGCGAAAGGCATGAGCATTATGCCGGAAGTGCGGGTAGGGTATTATCGTCAAGATTTTTCAACGCTGAATTTTGAGGATACTGTTTATGAGTCGTTAATGGCAGTCATGGACGTAAAATTGGAAGACGTGCTTCGCGGAACGGCCGCGCGGTTTTTAATTACGTCGGAGTCGATGAATATGAAGATTGGATTGCTTTCGGAAGGACAAAAGGGGTTGGTGGCATTTGCGCGCTTGGTATTGCTTAAACCCGGATTACTTATTTTGGATGAGCCGACAAATCATATAAATTTTCGTCATATACCGGTTATTGCGCGTGCGCTCAATCAGTATGAGGGCGCTATGATTTTAGTGAGCCACGTTCCGGATTTTGTGGCGCAAATTCGCATTGACGAGATCCTTGATTTGGAATAAAAAAACGGGGCACTTTGTTAATGCCCCGCGGTGGGAATTTGCTCCCACTATTCCTCATCTACAACCTTCGTGCGCGCTCTAGTCTAAGCGCCGCCTTCACAGCGGCGTCAATTACATTTTGATCGATAGGGTACTCTCGGAGCTCCTCTGCTCCGGGTGCGTTTGTTTTCCCTATCAAGAAAAACGACACTAACGTTCCTACGACTAGAATCACTCCTCCGGTAAGGAGGAGCGGCCAAAAGTAGGGGCTCGAAAATTTCACAAAAGACACTACTGAGATAACAACAGCCATAGCTGTTATTTCTGCTCCCAAGAGGATGAAAAGCGGCCTATTACTGTCTGCCGGCATTGGGGCGGTCTCCCTGCCTATGTAATGCACGAGGAAGAGAATCGGAACAAAGATTCCAAACACCACGCCCATGGCGGGTAGGTATTCCTCCACGTATATCCGTGCGAGCGCACCCAGTACGCCCTCAACCTCTGTTACGTTGAAGTATTTTATTAAGGCCGTTGTGGTGATAAAAAAACCAACAAGGATTCCTCCAAGAACATTAAGTAACTTCTGTCCATGTAGCATTTTTTTCTCTCCTTTTTACCCCAACCTGCCTTGTGCTCAGGACTTATAGGGCATTCAAAGATTCTAAGAACATTGTACACTATTATATTGTTTATCTCAAGCTCTGCAAGCTAGATAATATCTAAGCTATTTTTGTAACGGCTTGCTTGGAGTATAAAAAATTGCTGACCATTGAGATCAGCAGGGAGGTTGTTATTTATTTTTTCATTGATTGCACAAGTTTCAAGAGCTCCTTATGGATGATGCCATTACTTGCCACCAATGACTTTGAGAATGGGTGCCATGGGCTGCCGTCAAAATCAGTAACTTCGCCCCCTATTGTTTTGAGAATCAATCCCGCCGCCGCGTGGTCAAAGGGTTCCGGGGCGGGGTGTATGTAGCCGTCAATATTACCCATTACAACAGCCATCATGCTCGCCGTACAACAGAGCCGTATTTGCGGATATCGCGTGTAGCGGGTTAGAATCTCAAAAAGGGAAGTCGTGAGGCGTGGATCTTTTTTATTGTGATCCGTCCAAACAGAGCATTCTTTTAACACGCCTCGTTTACTTATACCGATAGGAAGTACGTTGGGGTGGGTTTGTTGTTTTACTTGTACTTGTTTTCCATCTGTCAGGAATAGCTGTCTCTTTTTCGGAAGATATACTACGCCTGCTTTCGCGAGGCCGTTCTCTGTGTAGGCTATAGAGATACCCCATGTATCGTCTTGGCGGAAAAAGTTCCACGAACCATCCAAAGGATCAACTATCCACCCATGTTTTCCATCTTTCAGTTCTGCCTCTTCAGAGGAGTAGCGAATAGAAGGATACTCTTTTTTCAGATAATGTTGCAATATGAAATCTGAATCAATATCTGCCCTGGTTAAGAAATCTTTGTAAGTTACAAGATCTTTTGCCTCTTGTTGCGTGTTCATCAGCACTGATCCGGCAGTTACTGCAGCGTTTTCCATGATGTCAAGGAGCTTTTTTAAACTTCTCACGTTTTACCTCCTGTTGCTGTATTTCTTGCATATCTAGCATGGTTAGATGCATGTCGCAAGGTTTGGCTTGCTCGGAGTATAAAAACTTGCTAGTCTTTATGGTATGGAATTGCAAAATTTAAAAATACTTGTTACGGGCGGAGCGGGGTTTTTAGGCTCATTTGTAGTAGAAAAGCTTTTGGCTCGCGGTGTGCCAAAGGGCAATATACGTGTTCCGCGGCGCAATGAATATGATTTGCGGAAATGGGAAAATTGCCAAAAAGTTGTCGAGGGGCAAGAGTTGGTAATTCATCTGGCGGCGAATGTCGGGGGAATCGGCTACAATCGCGAACATCCGGGAGTTCTGTTTTATGACAATAGTATAATGGGCGTGCAAATGATGGAGGCCTCTCGGCAGGCAGGCGTAAAAAAATTTGTGGCAGTGGGCACGGTATGCGCGTATCCAAAATTTACGCCTGTACCCTTTAGGGAGGATGATCTATGGATTGGGTATCCGGAAGAAACCAACGCGCCCTATGGTCTTGCAAAAAAAATGCTTTTAGTGCAAGCACAGGCGTACCGCGCGGAGTATGGCTTTAACGGTATATACTTGTTGCCCGTGAATTTATACGGTCCGCGTGATAATTTTGATCCAAACAGTTCGCATGTAATCCCCGCGCTTATCAGAAAAGTGAGCGAGGCAAAAAAAGAACACAAGCCGTTTATTGAGGTGTGGGGCACGGGGAGCGCGAGCCGCGAGTTTTTATATGTGGAAGACGCCGCTGAAGCAATAGTCCTTTCGGCGGAAAAATTTGATGGTCCCGAGCCGGTAAATGTAGGAGCAGGTATGGAAATTACTATAAAGGATTTGATAGAGACAATTTGCAAAATTATGGATTACAAGGGAGAAATTCATTGGGATAGTTCCAAACCCGACGGCCAGCCGCGCCGGATGCTTGATGTATCCCGCGCGGAACAATTTTTCGGCTTTCGCGCAAAAACGGGCTTTGAGGAAGGATTACAAAAAACAATTGAGTGGTATGAACAAAAAACTACTGATCGTTGAGATCAGTAGGAGTCGGGTTCTAGGTCGAAAAGATTGCATCAAGATCTAGGTCGTACTTTTTCTTAAGATGAGGGAGTGCGCGGAAGGTGGTGATAATTGCTGATGGCTCTTCGACTTCTGTGAGGCATCTTCGAATCCATTTTTCTAATGGAACTTTTTCGACTGCAATATCTTCTATTTTATCAAGTTTACCATCCTTTATTTTTTTGCAGTCCAAAGCAAGGAATGAAAAAAACCGTGTTGGTGAGTTGCGTGTTGCGATAAATTGCGGCGGCCCCAAAAAAATAAACTGCCCCGTGTATCCGGACGTTTCTTCTCCCAGTTCTCGCTTGGCCACGGTTTCCGGTTTCTCATCGGTAAAATTTGCAGTTCCTGCCGGCAATTCCTGAACAATTTTATGACACCCTTGTTTGTATTGCCAAACTACCAAGACCTCTTTGTTTTCTGTAATGGCAAGCACCACCGACCAATCCCTTTGTGAAAAGTGTGTGAATGTTTCTGTATGGCTGTCGCCTGGTCTCCTGTAACCTTGCTTGTATAGCCGCTTGCCGTACAGATCTTCAGCGAGTGTTTCCTCGTCTCCAACTTTTTCCCAAGATACTAATTCCTCGATCCGCATATGAGACATGATTATTTCCTTTCTTTGCAAAGTCTATTTTGAAGCAACTCTACTAGAGTAGAAACAATGTGTCAATGCAATGTTGACGTGTCTCTCTATGTATTGTAGAATCGCCATATATCTCTTTATGGATGCGAAACATAAAATAATTTCTTATAGACAAGCTGGAAAAGTAGCAGATCAGCTACATAAAGCAGGCAAAAAAATAGTCTTTAAGAGTGGTTGTTTTGATTTGTTTCATATCGGACATGTCCGGGCACTACAGGCTGCAAAGAATCAAGGAGATATTCTTTTCATCTCACTTGGCAATGATGCGTGGCTTCGGAAATATAAAGGACAAGGCAGACCTATATTTCGCCAAGAATTACGTGCCGAACTGTTGGCAAGTCTTGCGTGTGTGGATTATGTCGTTATCGCGCGTGAATCTATTGCAAACCGTATAGACCACAAGAAATTGTTTTCAATTATCAAGCCGCAGTATTATATGCTTCCGCCAAATGACAAAGCGCTTGTTGAAAAACGCGTGTTTGCAAAACAATATGGCGCAAAAATTGTTTTCAAGTCCGAAACAAGGGGTAAGTTCGCGTCTACCACGCGTCTTCATGTATTATTACAGTCCTTAGGCTGAGAGAAAATTATGAAAAAAGAAGAGCGTACAACATATTTTGATTTAGCGGCTGAAGATCGCGATGCATGGAAAAAGCGTAATTGGTATTATCATTGGAATGTAGAAAAGCTGTTGCAATTTCTTGTGCCTTCAGGAGAGACGATCTTGGAAATTGGATCCGGCACGGGGGATTTGCTCGTTGCTCTAAAACCAAAACACGCTGTTGGGCTTGATGTAAGCGAACGCATGACAGCGTCAGCGAGAGCGAAATATCCGCACATAGAATGGGTGGTGGGGGACGCGGAAGATTTGAAGATTGGCGAACAGTTCAATTGGGTAGTCATGTCGGATTTGCTCGGTTTCCTCGACGATATTGAGCAGACATTTTCCAACTTAAATCGTGTTACTCACCCGCACTCTAAAATAGTGGTAACATATTATAATTATTTATGGGAGCCGATATTGCGGTTTGCAGAATTATTGCACTTGAAGAAAAAGCAACCACTGCAAAATTGGCTCTCGTCTAAAGATATAGAAAATATGCTTTCTTTAGGTGGTTTTGAGGTAATAAAAAGCGGTGTGAGGCTTCTGTTTCCTTTTTATATCCCATTCATTTCGTCTCTGCTTAACCGTTTTTTTGGCAATCTTCCTTTGATAAATAAATTGGGAGTTCTTCAATATACGATTGCGCGTCCTATATCGCGAGAAAAGCGTGATTATTCTGTTTCAGTAATTATTCCTTGCCGGAATGAAAAAGGGAATATTGAGCGCGCAATGGAAAGAATGCCGCAGTTTGGGACATATCTCGAAATTATTTTTGTAGAAAAAGGATCAAATGATGGTACTATGGATGAAATTAAGCGTGTTGCGAATCTATATGCAGGCAAACGCAACATTCGCATACTTGAGGGAGAGATTGATACAAAACGGGATAAAGTTCGGCAGGGATTTGAAGCCGCGAAAGGTGAGATGCTTATGATTCTTGATGCCGATCTTACGGTACGGCCAGAGGATTTGCCAAAGTTTTATCGTGCGATGGCATCGGGGCGCGGAGAGTTTATTAATGGATCACGTCTTGTCTACCAGCTGGAAAAAGAGTCTATGCGTTTTTTCAATGTTCTTGGCAATAAGTTTTTTAGCATCGCGTTTACCTGGCTTTTGGGACAGCGCTTGAAAGATACGCTCTGTGGCACCAAAGTATTGTTGAAAAATGATTATGAAGCTATAGTAAAAGGCAGGGACTATTTTGGTGATTTTGATCCGTTTGGTGATTTTGATCTTCTTTTTGGCGCGGCGAAATTAAATTTAAAAATAGTCGAGATGCCCATTCGATATCAAGCGCGGATATATGGCACTACCAATATTAAACGGTGGCGGCACGGCGTGATACTTTTACGTATGGTGTGGTTTGCCATGTGGCGTATAAAATTTATTTAGATTTTTATGATTCAAGAGTGGCGCAAAGGTAAGGAAGAAATTCTTCTTAAAAAATTTGGAAAGGAAATGCGGTCGGTGTTATTTACAGACCCTCGTATGAATATTGAAGAGGAATTTATTTTATTTGGAAGCAAAGACTGGTCTGTAGTTCTGCCTCTTACGACGGATATGCGTGTTGTTACCGTACGACAATACAAGCAGGGTTGTGATAAGATTATTCGGGAATTGCCGGCTGGCGCTGCTGATTTGAATGAGAAACCAGAACATACGGCGCGTAGAGAATTCTTAGAAGAAACTGGATATGAAGCTATGGAAGGTATGCGGTTTTTGGGTCCCCCGCTTTGGATATCAACGCGAAGCTCGTGGACCCGGTTTTGGCCGTTTCTTGCCCTTGGATGCAAGAAAGTGGCAGAACAAAAATTGGATGATGTGGAAGATATTGAAGTAGAATTGATTCCATTGGATGAGTGGATACATAAGGCGCTTTCCGAAATTGAGGAGCCATCCGCGGTGGTGGCGACATTTCGTGCTTTACCGCACATAGGATATAAAATAGAGAAATAACGCATGCCTTCGAAACTTATCATTCCACCGCGGCATCTGATGACAAAAACCAACGATGAAGATCCGGTATTTTTTCATTATTATCCTCTCGCGCGGATTGTGTATCGGAAGCGTCTGAAAAATACATTATCTCTCATTCCTTCAGAAAAACAGTTTGGCAATCTTCTGGAAATCGGGTACGGGTCGGGAATATTTTTACCGACGCTTGCCGAGCTCGCGGATTCTGTCACGGCGCTTGATATTCATCCCGAAACCGCGGCAGTGGGCACATTGCTTGATCATTATAATTTGCGCGATCGCGTGCGTCTTGTTTCAGGCGACATTATGAAGATGCCGTTTTCCGATAACTCGTTTGATGCATGCGTGATCGTAAGCACGCTTGAGAATATTGAAAATTCAGCACAAGCGGTTTCAGAAATCGCGCGCGTGGTAAAGCCAGCCGGTGATATCATCATTTCATTTCCGGTTGAGAATTTTATCACTGATTTATTGTTTCGCATTGCGGGCGAGGATCCGCGAAAAATTCATCCGTCGAATCATCGGTATATCTTGGAATACTTGCGAAAAAACTTTACGGTAACGCGGATTATTCATTTTCCGTCTTTTATGCCAGTGAACCTGTCGCTGTACATTTCACTTCATTGCAGGAATGATGTTTTGAAAACGAAAAGTTGAGAGGACATGACTCTCTGGGTCGAAGGAAAGTCGTTTTCTAAAAAGGCCACCCCCTCTCCACAGCCCCTTTTCAGAAACCGCTTTCCTTCGATTTCCACTCGCTTCTTGGTTGCCGTAATAATTATGAAAACCGAACGCCTGCTTCTTATATTCATACTGAGCGTAAAAATTCTGCTGGTACTCGGCGTATTTTTTTTCTTTGGCGAAAGTCGGTTTATGTGGGCGGATACGGAGCATTACGCAAGCTTAGGCAGAAATCTTGTCAGAGGAAACGGACTTTCCTTTCCATTGGACAACGCGCCGGGGTATGAACCAACTACCGAATTTATGCCGGTATACCCGGCGCTTCTTGGCGTAGCATCTCTTATACCGCATGGATTTATCGCGGTATCCATCCTGCAAGCAATATTGGCGGGTGTCACGGCGTTGTATGTCTACCGTATTGCATTGTTTTTTTTGCCGTCCATGTGGGCAATTGGCACGGTGCTTATATGTTCCTTTGAGCCGCTTGTTGCCGCCATGCATCTATTACTCATGCCGGAAACCATATACGTCTGTTTCGCAACAATGTTTCTTTATTACACGCTTGCATACGCGCGGGATAATCGTCCGGCTGATATGCACGCGGCAGTTTTTACGCTTGCGCTTGCTATATATACAAAACCAATAGCTATGTATCTTACGGTTTTTGCGGCGTTGTTTCTTTTTGCAACAAAAGGAGGATTTCGAAAGACCGTTGTGTTTATAAGCATTCTTACGCTTTTGCTATTTCCGTGGATGGTTCGAAATTATGTTCTCGCGGGTACCTATGCCATCAATACAAATGGCGAACGCAATTTTTGCAATTGGGGGCTTTCCAGTATTCTTGCGGTACGGTACGGCGTGGATTCCAGCAACTGGAATACCACCGTGCATATGCCCGAATATGAGGAAGTCAAAGGACGGTGCGCAAGCGTGGGCCGCGCGCTGTGGATTTTTAGCACGGAATACCCGTCAAGTTTTATAAAAGTGTCAGCTCTTTCAACTCTTTCACTTCTGACAAACGATGGTTACACGGTGTTTTTTGAAAAACCGGAAGATGAACAAGTAAAAGCGCATCACAACTATATAACCCCTGCTGTTTTTTCAAACAAAGATTGGCGCATAAAAATATCCGCCGCGTTGCGGGAATTTTCTTTTATAGAACTTGGTATTATTTTTGCGGGAAAACTTTTTTGGGTGCTCGCCTCTTTGGGGGCTGGGGCAGGCGCGTTTATGTTGATTCGTAAAAAAGAAACGCGTCCGTACGCATTATTCTTGTTCTGTATTGTTTTTTACTATGTGGCGGCAAGCGTTTTATCCACGGGGCTTTCGGTAGGCGCGCGGTTGCGGTACCCCATTGACGCGCTCTTGCTCATATTCGCCACATATGCGATGAGGTATATCATAACCAGTGGGTTTTCTACAGAGCAGGACTGACCCCATTAGTATTAGCCCGAATTGTTGACATGTGGTAGTATACCAAAAAGAAGATAATCATGTATCTCGTTTTATGCAATGGGTTACCTTAACTTATACCCAGTGATGTTAAAAAACCCTATGGTTTTTGATCAATAATGCGAAATTATGGGCGACCAAAAAAGTATCTGGCGCCTTATTCTTATTTATGTTTTGATATTGTATGGGAGATAAATTATTTTCACATGAATATGACTTTTCCTATGATTCAAAGCGTCGCTTTGTAAGCTATTGGCATCAAATTCGCGAGGTTATATCGTGTGATCCTTTACAGGTATTGGAAATTGGTGTTGGGAGTGGATTTGTTAGCAGATATTTACGTGGGCGAGGTATAGCGGTGAAAACAGTTGATATTGATGCTTCACTGGAACCAGATGTGGTTGCTGATGTGACAAAATTGCCATTTCTAGATTCATCATTTGATGTAGTTACTGCGTATGAAGTACTGGAACATATGCCATTTGAAAAATCTATAGAGGGGCTTTCTGAGTTGCGGAGAGTTTCAAGTAAATGGGTTTTAATTTCATTACCCGATGCGAGACACGCATTTCGGTTTGCGTGTACCATTCCACGTATTGGATATATGCAATATGTAGGCACGATTCCTTTTTAGTACCACCCCAAAGACCATACGCAAAAAGTCATACATGGGAACTTGGTATTAAAAATTATCCAATCTCACGATTTGTGGATGTGTCTACGCGTATAGGTTTGCATGTAATAAAGACATACAGAGTGTTTGAAAATCCGTATCATCATTTTTTTGTTTTTAGAAAATAAAGAGTCAACGCATGTTATGAAAATTTCCATAGTACTTCCTATATATAATGAAGAACAGACTATTAAAGAGATTATCGCGCGTGTAAAAGCCGCGTCGTTTGGTTTTGAAGCTGAACGTGAACTGATTGCGGTAAATGACGGATCGCGCGACAAAACGCGGGAACTGCTGGATGAAATTTCGGGAATCACCACGATTCATTTTGAAACCAACAAAGGGAAAGGTGCCGCGCTTAAAGCGGGTTTTGAGCGCGCAACGGGAGATGTTATCCTTATACAAGATGCGGATCTTGAATATAACCCTGATGATTATCCAAAACTCCTTGCTCCCTTAGCGGAAGGGAAAGCTGACGTGGTGTATGGGTCGCGTTTTTACGGCGGACGCCAGCGCGTGCTGTATTTTTGGCATTATATGGGCAATAAGATGCTCACGTTTTTTTCCAACATGTTTACGAACTTTAATTTGTCCGACATGGAAACCGGTTATAAGGCATTTCGTCGGGAAGTTATCACGCGCATTGTGCCGCGTCTTCGTTCTCGGCGTTTTGGCATTGAGCCAGAGCTGACGGCTCGCATTGCCCACACGCGCAATGCCGCGGGCAAGCAATGGCGGGTGTATGAGGTGCCTATTCAATATGACGGCCGTACGTATGAAGAAGGGAAAAAAATCGGTTGGAGGGACGGTTTGAGGGCGGTCGGCGCGATTTTTTATTTTAATATTATTGACCGTGGGTAATGATTGTGCGTTACATATAGTATGAAACTTTTTGTTACAGGCGTTACGGGTTTTATAGGGAGCCATTTTGGGCGTATGGCGCTTGCGGCTGGCCACGACGTTGTTGGTTTTGCGCGCCAAAGCGACACGCGGAATATTCGCCGTATTGAAGACTATAAAGCTTCACCTCGGTTTCGTCTTGTCTACGGAGATCTTATTGGTGATATATCAGGGTTGCTAGAGGGAGCGGATGCGGTGGTAAACTTTGCAGCCCGCACGTTTGTGGACCATTCAATTCTTGATCCCGAGCCTTTTATTTCATCAAACATCGTAGGTACTTATAAATTATTGGAACAGGCGCGTAAATATAAACCAAAGCTCTATGTTCAAGTTTCTACAGACGAGGTGTATGGAGCAATTCTTGAGGGCGCGTATAAGGAAGATGCCCGCCTGAATCCGACAAACCCTTATTCTTCCACCAAAGCCGCCGCAGACATGCTTTGCGTCTCATATTGGAACACGTACAAGCTGCCTATTATTATTACGCGGACGGAAAATAATTACGGACCATGGCAACATCCGCAAAAAGCGATTCCTGTGTTTGTAAAAAAAGCTCTTTCGGACGAAGCCTTGCCGGTATATGGCGATGGCAAGCATCGGCGCATGTGGTTGCATGTGGAAGATCATTGCGGGGCTATTTTACATCTTCTCCAACATGGAAACGCGGGGGAGATTTACCATGTGGCAGGCGAAGAAGAACTGGAAAACATTGAACTCGCTGGGCGTATTCTTGATATTCTTGGGAAGCCGCAGAGTTTAATTTCATTTGTGCCGGATCATGATGTGCGTCCCGGGCACGATAGACGCTACGCGCTTGATGTAACGAAACTTCGCGCTACCGGCTGGAGGCCTAGTCATACTCTTCGGGAAGGTCTTGAAGAGACTGTCATGTGGTATAAAAATCATCCGGAGTGGCGCCTATGAATAAAATATTGAAAGGCGTTCTTCTTGCGGGTGGTACCGGTTCCCGTCTGAACCCTCTGACACAGATTACCAACAAACATCTTTTGCCGGTATACGATAAACCAATGGTACATTACGCGCTTGAGACGCTTCGCGCCGTTGGTATTGTGGATGTGTTGCTTGTGTCTGGCCGGGGGCATGCGGGACATTTTCTTGATCTGTTGGGTTCCGGAAAAGAATTTGGACTACGCCTTTCGTACGAGGTGCAGGAGGAAGCAGGCGGCATTGCGCAAGCGCTTGGTCTTGCGAAAGATTTTTCTCGCGGCCAGAATATTGCGGTTATTCTGGGAGATAATATATTCATGCGTTCTGATGAGCTTCGAGACGGCATAGCCGGGTTTGCGGACGCACAGAGGGGAGCGCGGTTATTTTTAAAACGCGTTCCTGACGCAAGTCGTTTTGGCGTAGCGGAAATACAGCGGGAGAACATTGTGTCTATAGAAGAAAAACCAAAAAATCCAAAATCAGATCTTGCAGTGACTGGTTTCTATGCGTATGATGCTTCCGTGTTCGATATTATTAAAACATTACAGCCATCGGGGCGGGGAGAGCTGGAAATTACTGATGTCAATAATCATTATATTCAAAACGGAATAATGACGCACCGTATCATAGAAGGCGAGTGGACGGACGCGGGCACATTTGATTCATTATTGCGCGCTTCCTGTCTTGTGGCAGAACAAAAAACATCGTGAATATAGTATTTTTCACAAAGGGCGACCGCATGGTAGGATCGAGCCGTCAGCGCGTGTGGCTATTGGCTGAAAAACTCAAAGAACAGTACGGGTGGAATTATGAAGTAGTGCACAGTATCCAGCACAGATTTTTTTCTCTGACGTCATCGCGTTTTAGGATACTGGTCCAAATTATTTCCAAGATACGAAATACAAAATATGAACTATTGTTTATTCATAAATCTCTTTTCCCCTGGGATGTTGTTTTTCTTATACTCGCGGGAGGGTTTTTTGGCAAGAAACGTTTGATATATGATCTCGATGACGCGGAGTGGGAGCATTCCTATCTGAAGACATTATTGTTGGTGAAGTCGGCACATAAAGTTTTTTGCGGCTCGCATCCTATTTTAGAATGGGCACAACGGCATACCCCGCGGGCCGTGTTGATTCCAACCGTTGTTGATGCCGATCTTTATAAATCTTTTTCGGTACCGCATGGCGAGCATGCTGTTGCAACAATTGGGTGGGTTGGCGTGGGGAGAGGACATTTTTTAGACGGACATTTTGCTATGATAAAACCGGCGCTGGACGAGCTTTCAAAAAAAAAGTACCGGTTCCGGTTTGTTATTCTCGGCGCGCAGAATTATCAGCCCTTGAAGGATTATTTTAAAGGGGTCTCTTATGAAGTGGTTTTTGTGGATGATTTGGATTGGGCGGATTCTACTGCGGTGCCCCATGCCATACAGCAGTATCAGTTTGATATAGGAGTAATGCCCACATCAGATACGGCATTTAACCGAGCAAAGTGCGCGTTTAAAGCTATAGAGTACATGGCGTGCGGCGTGCCAACGGTTGCATCCCGTGTGGGGGAGGCAGCGTATCTTATTGAAGACGGCGTAAATGGATTTTTGGCGGATACCACGGAAGAATGGGTTTTTGCGCTTTCTACGCTTTTTACTGATACTCATTTACGTTCTCGCATGGGTGATTTTGCCAAACAGACAATCCATGAGAGATATTCGTATACCAGTATGGTTCCTAAAATCGTGCGTAGTGTTGAGTCTTTAAGTATGTGATGTTTTGGCGTACAATCAAATGTATGAAGAACATGGATATATTTTTCTTTGAATCGGATGCATTACGTGATATTGCAGTGAGTTATAAACAGGCCTATGTTACAGCGGAGCCTTTTCCGCATGTGGTGATTGATAATTTTTTGCCGGATGTTGTCACAGAAGCCCTACGGTTGTCTTTTCCGAGTCCCGAGGCAATTTCATGGAAAGACAAAACACATGAGCACAGTAAGAAACTTGCTTCAAACAAAGAAGCGGATATGCCGTCCGCAATACGGCAGTTTTTGCTCCAGTGTAATTCTTCTACTTTCATTTCTTTTCTTGAAGAGCTCTCAGGTATCGCGTCGCTTATTCCCGATCCGCATTATGAAGGCGGAGGTATGCACCAGATAAAATCGGGCGGGTATCTTGATGTGCATGCAGATTTTAATTATCATCACATGTATCACTTAGATCGTCGGTTGAACATGCTTCTGTATCTTAATAAAGATTGGAAAGAAGAATACGGTGGACATTTGGAACTATGGGACAGGAGTATGAAAACGTGCGTGAAAAAAGTACTGCCTATTTTTAACCGGTGCGTGATTTTTACCACGAGCGATTTTTCTTACCATGGCCATCCGGTACCACTTACGGCTCCGCCGGGGGAGACGCGAAAGTCATTAGCGCTTTACTATTATACAAATGGAAGGCCTGAAGGGGAGACGGGCGGCATTTCACACAAAACACTGTATCAGTCTCCTAAAACACATAGGAATGTTTTATTGCGACATGTAAAACAGTTATTACCTCCTATTATTACTGAGATTATACGCAGAGTTCGTAAAAAACTATGAATGGCAATTTTAAACAGGAATATTTTTTTGTACTGGTCGGTCTCTGTTTTTTTATTTTGGCAGGATTGGTAAATGAATGGACAGTTGCTTCATGGTTGAGTTATGGCGGGTTTCTTGATGTGTTTGATCGTGTGGTTATTGCTGTATTTGATGTGCTTATGATGGTGTGTGGCATTTTTTTTATATGGAGACGAAAAAGATTGCATGTGGGTTTTCCGGAATTTGGATTATTTTGTGGTACTCTCGTATTATTGTTTGCAGGCAGTGAGGTTGTGGCGCGTGTAATTGATAATGCCCACGGACATGATTTTTTAAAAAATAAACAGCGGGCAGAACGCGGCATTGTCCCGTTTCGGATGTTTGGTCCCGATTGGTATGCTAAGGAAGGGGATATCCGTTATATTGTTGGCAGACATGGAGAACGATATCCATTTACAAAAGCAGAAGGAACATTTCGCATTGTCGCAATAGGTGGTTCTACTACACAACAGCAAGTTGAAGGCATAGATTTTCCACGTCGACTGGAAGAATTACTTCAAAAACAATATCCGGAAAAAGTTATTGAGGTCATAAATGTTGGGAATTCAAGCTATACTACAGCACACTTTATTATTCTTCTTTCACTTGATATTATATCGTGGAATCCTGATCTTATTATTGCGAGTGAAAATATCAATGATTTAACCGCTACCTACTTTCCTAATTTCGCACTGGATTATGGAAACAAATTTAGCAATGAAGCATTTTTAGCACAATCATCGCGTATGCAGGTTTTGTTTGGATGGTCGCGGTTATATTGGGTACTGCGGAGCAGGCTGGAGGCTTTTTCATACCGCATGTTGGAAGCTGCTGATATAGTGTATACACGTAAATCTTATGGGAATAATCCTCCGTTGGAAAGTAGTGCTGTATTTAGGCGTAATTGGGAAACAATTCTTTCAATAGCTCACGCAAAAAATATTCCTATTATAATGGCTTCTCAACCATTGGAGCCATCTGAGGAATATTGGGATTTACATATGCGCTACAAGAAATATAATAATGTTTCCGTGTATCCTCTCCATGCGGAATTTTTATCGCATCATACGATGTTTAATGATATTATAAAAAAAGTTGCAGGTTTACCTGGAGCTTACTTTCTTGATAATGCTGCAGTATTTTCTGGAAAGAAAGAATTATTTTCAGATTTTGTTCATTATACACGCACGGGCATTGAACAGCTCGCAAAAAATTATGCGGCGTTTATTGCGCAGGAACATTTTATTAAATAAGAGGTATGCCTGAAGATTCCCAAATAGGTATAAAAAAAATCGAACGTATATAAGCATCCGGTGGCGAAGAGTTGTATATGCCGATAGACGGGCATTTTAATACATATGGGCATGAGGTGGTTGCCGGCATTTTTCGGGAAGCTATTTTGAATAGCCATGCTTTAGAATAAAAATACTATGGAGAATATAGCATGCAACTTGTGTGGCGCGCGGAACGAACAATTCCTTTTTTATGGGTATGACATTGACTATCATACGGGTGAGGAGCAATTTCGGCTTGTACGCTGTGTTTCTTGTGGTTTAGTTTATATTAATCCACGTCCGGAAGAGAAAGAAATGAAAAATTATTACCCTGATTCGTATCGGCCTCATCACACGAAACATACAAAAGAGTCCTTATTTTATTATCAGGAGCCTCTACATCCCGAAAGGCGCGTATTGGATGTGGGATGCGGGAGCGGCGAACTTTTGGAATCCATTGCGGAACGAGAAAAAAACACCGCTTTATATGGCGTAGACATAGACGAACGGGCAGTGGCGGCATCACGAGCGTCCGGGTTTCCTGTTATTCACGGAACGCTTTTTGACGCTCACTATCCGGATTCTTATTTTGACGAAATACACATGATACATATGCTGGAACACGTACAGGACCCAAAAGCGGTACTGCGGGAGGCAGCAAGAATTTTAAAACCTGCCGGGGTTTTAAAAATTGAGGTTCCTAACTTTCACAACATATCCCGCATAATATTTGGCAACAAATGGAAGCGTCTTGATATGCCCCGCCATTTATATCATTTTACATCCAGAACTTTGACCGTGATGCTTCAACGCGCCGGCTTCTCGCGGAGCACGGTTACCGGCATTGCCTCGCCGAAATATTTTTTGCAGAGCTTTGCGTTTTGGTGGCAGGGTAAAAAGCAATCATATCCGCGTTTTGTGTGGTATTTTTTTACGCCTCCCGCGCGTCTCGCGGCTTTGTTAGGCATTTCAAGCACAATGAGGGCTGTTGTGCGGAAGTAGTACAAAAAACGTTTCCATTATGACTTTCGGAAGATTCCGACGAAACGTCTCGCGTGGTGTATCGGGACTTTGTTAAGAAAATGCGGATAGAAAGTTTTGGTGAGGAATTGTATGGCAGGATGCAATGTCCAGAGGCGGTTTTTTGCAAGTCGAAAAAAGAAAAGATATAATGTCCGAATATATCCTGTTCCATCTTGTCCTGTCACTTGATTTGCTATGAAATAGGGGGCAAGGGCGTTACAAAAAGTCGCTTCTGAAAAGTGCTGTTCGTGTTTTTCTATTACCGGCATGAGAAGTGAAGGACTACTTACGATAATAATACCATTGTCCCGTAGGATGCGTGAGAGTTCTTTTGCTATCCGTTCTCGCCCAGCGCTTGGAACATGTTCCAGTACCTCAATAAGAAATATAATATCAAACGATTTGTCTGGGAAAGAAAGTTTATCGATTTGCTCCACATAAAATTTGGCATGTGGCGCAAGAAGTTGCGCAAAAGAGATTGCCCGTTCGGAGTAATCAACCCCTGTAACCGATTGAGGATTTTTTGTGGCTATCAGTGATGTAAAAAATCCATCGCCGCAGCCCGCATCAAGCACATTTTTTTCCTTAAAATTTCCCGCGTACATAAGAGCTATGTTCCAATATCCAAAATATACGGCGCCTTTTTTTGTGGCGCGTTCAATGAGCCAGTGATAGGGTAAAACATATTCTTCTTCTTGGAATTGCTGTGTGCCGCTTTGTCCGGGCGGGGTTGGATGGTTGTTGGTTTTGTCAGGCGTATTCATTGCTACTTTATGTTATTTTTTACTATTCGTTTTAAAACATATTGTATGTACGCATATATGTACAAGAACAAGTATTTACTGCGGAATGGTTTTGTGATAAAAGCAAGACGCGCATAGTCTCGCGCTTTTCCAAAGTTGTATTCCCTTACGGTAGCAAACGCATGGCCAAGCGTATACGCAAATTCAGCGGAAATATCGGGATATTGCATGTATAATATTCTATGCTTGAGGAATAATTGTTCTCGCGCCGCCCGCCGATCGCTTTTGTTCCGGGAAATACTGTCCTCTGAAACATGGAGCGTAACGCGCACATGAGGATTGTACAAAAATTCATAATGTTCCGCGAGACGCACAATAAAATCTCCGTCACCGAATACCCGAAAGTTTTCATCGAACTCGCCGATGTTTTCCAAGCACGCTCTCTTAAAAAGTAATGCTTGCATGGTAATATAGAAATCCCCCCGCAATATGGTTGTGAGCAGATTATTGTTTGTATGTGTGTAGTTGACGGGCGGCACGAAGGCCTTTATGCCACTAAAATATACTTTTTCAATCTGAGAAAATACGCCACCAATCATATCGGGTGTTCCTTGAATGAGAGCGACTTCTTCCCCCAGTTTTTTCGGATGCCATTCATCGTCCGAATCCTGCAATGCAATGTATGTTCCCACAGAATTTTTTATGCAGGTATTCCGTGATGGATACAAGCCTTTTTTTGTTTCGTGGCGAATATAACGGATACGGGGGTCATGAAATGAATCAATAAGCGATTTTGTATCATCTGTTGATCCATCATCAACGATAATAAGCTCAAAATCCGTAAAAGTTTGGTTCAGGATGCTTTCTATGGAACGTCTTAAAAGGGGGGCGCGGTTGAATGTGGGGATAGAAACACTCACAAGAGGTATTGACATATTGGTTCCGATCGTTACATAATTTTTGAGATGGGCACTAGTATTCAACCGTATCTCTGCCGCTCATGAGCTCGGCGCGTTCTACGCCCGGTGTGTTTCGCAGTGCGGCAAGAAACGCGCCGCTGGCAGATTCATTGGCAAGTTTAATACTCAGCGTGTATTCAGTAAACTGTTCATCCAGTGTTTTTGCACTCAAGAATTGCTGTGTTTTTAATGCTGTGTGCCAAGTAGCAGCTGTTTCCGGTAAAAAGGGCGGCTTTGCGAGGATTATAAGAATATAGCCTCCGCGGCCCGATGCTGCGGCAGAGGCGAAGTTATACTGATTCAAAAGAAGGATAATTCCTGATATTACCAAGGTGCCCAGAAGCGCAACCACATAATTATTTGTGCCCACCGCAACACCAATCGCAAGAGCAAAAAACACAAACGCGATATCGCGGGTTTCTTTCATGATGGTGCGGAAGCGAATCAGGGAAAATGCGCCTAACAAGGCAAATGCGCCGACAATATTTTCGGTAACAACCATCATAATGAGGTTCGCGATAAGCCCCATAATGATCATGGTAAATATAAATGACTGAGAGTATGAAAGTGTGCGATGGGTTTTCCGATATACCCAGGCAATTACAAGTTCCAACCCAAACACAAAGAAGAGGTTTATCACCACAATGGCTGCGCTAACTTCTGTTTCTGCAAGTAAAATGAAATTATCCAGCATACAAAAATGATACGTCTAAACAAATAATTCGTCAAGCTTTATCGCGGAACCGGATGGTAGCGATAAATCGTTTCCACCGATCTGCCATATTTTGAAAATGCCGTACGCGAGATATCAAATTCACATAACAACAAGCGGAACCAATGGGGTAATGTGTAAGAAAATTTTACTTCCATGACAGTGCTATCAGTAACGCGCTCCATGAAGGGAATCTCACGCAAATCGCGCGCGGCACAGGCTTCTATATTGGAATCAAATGTTATGCGGAGAGAAGATTGGTGCGAAGCAATAAGCGGGTAGCGCACGTAGCGCACCGCAACAATCGGTTTCATGCCGTATATCATGAGCGGTAGAAAGATTGGGTGATTTTTGACAAGATCAATTCGCGGGCCGTAAAGAAGTTCTTGGTAGTTTTTTTCTGAAAGGAGCACACGTTTTTTTGAAACAAGCATTTCATATTTTTCTTTTTTCTCAAGCCATATCTCCGGTGTTTTATCGGTAAGAAAGGGCTGATAAATTCGGACGCGAATTTTTTTGCGGTGCAAGAAACCGCCGGCCTTATCCGCATAATCCTCTAAAGTGGGCGTATCAAAATACAAGCTGGTGACAGGATATGACCCGCTGGCATGAATTTGCAATGCTCTCGGGTCCGCTTTCATGCCAAAATGTAGCAAGCGTGAATGAATTGCCTGCGCTCTATTTGGGTCCATCACGTATTTAAATTCAAAACGTGTATGCTGTTCCATGTGTTTGTTTAGAGTCCTCAAGTGTACTATCTTTTAATTAGTAACGATTATTTTTGAGATGGGATCTAGAGACATCACACTATAGAATCGCACTCCATAAGACATTCGGAGGCGAAACCTCCGAAAATAGCTACTTGGTAAGATGAAGTCATGGATATATTTTCGGAGGTTTCGCCTCCGAATGTCTTAACGGTTCATCTGTTTTTTCCGCTTCTAAGCGCGATTTCATAGTGTGATGTCTCTAGTAGGCAATAAGACGCGAGTATTCATCGGCTACGCTATCCTGTTTATTGTCGATAAATATATTATCTTTGAGATACGCGGTTCCTCCTTCTTTGAAATGAGGTTTTTTTCGATAGAGTCCGATTGCAATTTCATTTGCTTCCATACGATTGTTCATAATCGTTGCAACTGATTGGTCTTTTACCGCAATGCCATATTGGCAGTTCCTGATGCTATTCTCTTTTATAACCGGCTTTGATATTTCTCCAATACTTACACCTTTGTCACTGCAACGTTCCACCGCATTGGAGAGCACCTTTATATCGGAAAAGCTGAGATCTATCGCATCACCGTTTTTATCAGGAATAAAATTTTCTGAATAGGAAAATGTATTATGCGCTACAAGCGATTCTTTTGCGGCAAAATCAATATCAATATGGTCCGCGCTGTTATCTAAAAATAATGAATCCCCAATGCGAGCGGTTCCCGTAACCACATGAATACCATCATCGGCTCCGGCTCCTTCAATAAACCCATCGTGAAATTCAAAGTCGGCAGCATGCAAGGAGAGCATACCGCTGAAATATATGCCGTTTACTGTTGTGTCTCTGCCGCCTTGCAAACGGACATGCCGGAACATGTTTTTTTCTTTCCCGGTATTTATGACGGCAAATACTCCCCATTTGTCGTTTGCAAAAAACGGCCGCATGGTAATCGGTTGAGAGACCGTGCCCGGAGCGTTTATGGGGCTATAGGAAATAAAAGAAACGGAATCACTAAACAACAGATGTGCCCCTTCTCTGATAACAAGGTGAAGACCGGTGGGCACAATAACATCGCGCGTAAATGTGTGGGTGCCCGGCAATAAGATTATGGTGGTAGGATCAGCGCCCGCGGTAAATTGCGGATTTTTCGAGAGAAATTCACTTCGCGCGGCATTAATGGCAATGAATGACGCATACGCATCCGTTTTGAATGGCTCGCCAAGGGGATATGATTCCTCCGCAAAACGCAGAGCAAGGCCGCCATGTTCAATCATTGATTTAAGCGCGGAAAAATTATGTTCAAAAAGCGCGCGATCTTTTTTAATGGCGCTGGCAACTTCGAAAGATGTTGTCAGTTTTTGCGTGTCGCGATAGGCGGCTGGTCGAATCTGATTGGCGATTTCATCATAATAAGCAAGACCGTCGGGAAGAAAACCAGGATCTTCAAGATAGGAACCCGCAAATGCTTCAAAATCAGCCTTAAACGGTTCATGTCGAAGGATCCTGTTTAGAAGGCGGTTTTCACCCACATCAATTGAATCTGTAATATTGACGAATATGCTGTCAAAAAATATGGATTCGAATTTACCGGTGGCCGGATTGAAATAAAGATTAAGATTTTCGTCGTTATTTTGATTAATTCTGCCGGAGAGCAAGGCCGCAAACGCCCATCGGAAAAATTGGTCTTTATCCAAAATGGTGAATATTTCATCCGCGAACATTTGTTCAGGGGCATTCGCCGTAAGTGCGGTAAGATATGCGAGTTGGGAAAATGATTCAGCAGGCATGGTTTCATCAAAGCGGTTTTGCCATTTTGAAAGCCCTTCGGGGCGCAGAAGGTCATTATGTGCTGGATTTTCTTTATCAGGAGGCATGTCGCGTTCGGCGAATATGGGGCCGAATGGTTTCCGTCGATTTTCCAAAAAAGACTCTTCCCATCCCTCTAGAAGGATATAAACTCCCATATCGGAATTATTTAGAACAACGCGCGCCGGTTTTACGTCTGGTGTCATAAGATTCAGGCGATCCGCAAGATATGCCCACAAATAGGGTTGTACCCACCCTTTATCATCCGGCAACATGAAACGGTAGGCAGTTCTGCCATCCAACGGAGTTTCTGCGGGAAGACCAACTTGCCATGATTTTTTGACTGCGCTCCAGTGTGGCGATGTTTTGCCGCGGTAGCGAATTTTCGCGTCCGTGGTTACATAATTATTATGGCGAAATTCAGCTTTAACCGTTTTTTTTGACTCTTCGTACAAACGGCTTTCATCCGGATAATCGGGAAGGTTATTCAGAAGATTAGATCTATCATTGCGGCTGGTATATATTTCATAGACAGGCAATTGCCCTCCCCCATACAACATGCTGGCAATTACATAAGGAATATCAATAACTTTTTTAAGCGAACGCCACGCAGGCGCAAAATGCCGAACAAGCGGATTTGGATTGTATGAAATAATATCAAGCCGCGCAGTAAAATCGGCAATATAATCCGTGAAAACAAGGGCAACACCAAAAGAAACAAGAAGAATGAATGTGCCCGCAACCGCGATGCGTTTCATCAGTATATGCTACTATAAATTACTCAAAAAGTAAACCCTATTCTTATATTTTATATCATTGCCAGTTTTTTCTGAAAAAGGAAAAAAGCCAGAAAATAATTGAGGATAATTCCCGCGACGCGCACGGCAACCGCACCCCACAAACCATAGAGAGGAACAAAAACAAGGAAGGCCGCTATTTTAGCAACAGGAGGGATGGTGCTTATGATAAACAATTTTTTAATATTACCTTCCGCTTTAAGCGCGCTGGTTGAGATGTTTAGTGGAAAAAAGATAAGGGAAAGAGCAAGGATTTGGGATGGGAGAATTGATTCCGTGTATGCTGGAAACAAGTAGTGATAGAGTACGGGAGCTGCGAGTATGTAGGCGAGAACGGCCGCCGCAGTTACGGGCAATGAACGAAGAACTTTTACGCGAATAGCGCCTTTTAGTTTATCGGTTGTTTCGGCATTTTTTGTTTTCATGGCTATTTTGGGAAACACCATGGTTAATACCAAGTCAAACAATGTGCGAATTTGTTCTATGGGTGCTATTGCAAAGGAATATACGGCAAGCGTAGAGGGGCCGAGAAAATTGAAAAGTAAAATTGCGTCTATGTTGTAGGCGACATTTGGAATAATATCGAGAAGGGTTAGGTGATATCCGTAGGTGAGAGATCCGGGTTCTGTGGGCGCGTTGGCGGGTATATTTCGAAGAGATTTTATGGAGTAGATAATGTTTGGCAGACCGTGTCCGATGTAGCTGGCTCCTAGAAGAATGGCGAGGCTGATATTGATTGAAGCATGTCCATAATAAATGGCAGCAAGAGCGGTTGCCATGAGCAAGCCGTAGAATATGTTGCCCGATATGTTGCGCAGGGCTTTTTGTTTGAATTCTTTTTTCCCGTCTAAATATGCCCGCCATGTTCCCAATCCTTCTACGAGTGGCGCGAGCGCGGCGGCTACCACAAAGCCAAATGCGAGAGAAATGTTTTGCGGAAAGAAAAAGTAAAAAAAGGCAAATCCAAACCCAACAACCGTCATGCCGAAAGAAATGAAAAACATGCGCCATGCGGCATCACGGAATGTTCCTTCATAACCGCGCGCAACACTGCGCATAACAGATGTCGCAAGGCCGGGGAATGTGAGGATGCTAAACATTCCCATAGCGCTCATGACGTAGCGAAATTCCCCGTAGACGTCCTTCGTGAGATATTTAGCATACGCCACGGAAAGAAAAAGAAGCACAAGCATGCTCATTATTTTGCCGAAACTCAGCCAAAAACCGTTCGTAATCATGTATGCCGAATCAATTTGCAATAATCGGTCAGTGAATTTTCTGATGCGTTGTAGCATTATTTGTGTATTATATCAGTATGGTTTTTGCTATGATATAGTCATTGTTTTATGACAAGAAACGACTGGACCAAATTTGCGTTTTTGAGCGCGTTTGCTATCGTGATAAGTCTTGGAATTGGATTTCTAAGTGGAACGTTGCTGCAAACATCTTTTGCAGATTATCACGATGATTCAAGCGCCTATATAAGAAGCGCCCGCGCTATACTACATGGGGAGTTTGCGTGGGAGGATGCAGAAGCGTTTAAGAAACCGCCCGCGTATTCGATCTTTCTTGCGTTCGTGTATGCGATCATAGGGGAACAGCCGCGCTCTGTTTGGTTTATACAGCTTGTTTTATACATGTGCATACTATTTTTTTGGTATCGGATAGGTCTAGAATTACTAAAAGAAAAATCGCACATATGTTTTTTTCTTTTATTGACAACCGCGTATTGGGGTCTTGTATATTACGTTTTTAAAATTGAGTCGGAGCTGTTTGCTTTATTTCTTGTAACGGCATTCCTGTTCCTTTTGTTTCGGCGAGAGAATGAGCTCACATGGAAAAACACGGTTTTGGGGGGAGTAATTCTTGGTGCGCTCATTCTTACAAAGCCGATTTTTTTGTATGCCACCCCTTTTATTATTTGTTTTTTTGTGTGGGACGCATGGTGGAATGATCGCAAACGCGCAGTCGCACACGCACTGGTTTTTATAGGCATCGTCGCATTGCTGGCGGGTAGCTGGATGACTCGGAATTATCTAGTAACAGGTGATTATCAGATTGAGCAGCACACGGGACATATCATATGGGGGCGCGGTGCCATTGCAGAAGCGTCATGGCGCGATATTGGCGCCTATACCATTGCCTCCATTGGTGGTGATCTTATTGCAGATATATTTATTTCTGGGTATGCGGAAGATCCTGTACCGCTTGCAAGCCGACGTCAAGTCCTCGAACGCATGGAAACAATGAGAAATAATGGTGTGAGCGAGTATGATAGTAATGCGTTTTTTCTTACGGGTGGAATAAAAAAGATATGGCAGAATCCTTTTGGATATGTTGTCAGTTCTATTCCCATCCTATTGGAGTTGAACGCGCCTGTTAACCATCGCGGATTTTCTCTTGCACATTTGTTTGTAGGAACACATGAAGAAATCCCGCATAGTATAAAACTTGTTGTTGTGGGTATGTTTCGTGCGGGATGGTTGCTATTTCTTGGGGTAGTTGTGTATGCTGCAGTGCAGGCATGGAGAACCCGCAATAGAAGATGGTTTATCCTTATTTTTTTCACGATTTACGTTAACATTGCCTATGCTCTTGTCATTACACCCATTGAGCCACGATTTTTAGTGCCGGTGTTGCCATTCTATTTTATATTTTTTGTTGTTGGTATTCAGTCATGCTTGACGCGCGTTAGAAAGATATATAGCGTAGAAGTATCATGAAAGTCGTTATTTTATGCGGAGGGCAGGGAACGCGCCTTCGGGAAGAAACCGAATATCGTCCTAAGCCGCTTGTTATGGTGGGAGATCGGCCTATTTTGTGGCACATTATGAAGTTGTATTCTCATTATGGTTTCAATGAGTTTATTCTCTGTCTTGGCTACAAGGGCGACATGATAAAAAATTATTTTCTGAATTATGACGAACTTGCGCACGATTTTACCC
Source organism: Candidatus Ryanbacteria bacterium RIFCSPHIGHO2_02_FULL_45_17b (assembly GCA_001819815.1). Taxonomy (GTDB): domain Bacteria; phylum Patescibacteriota; class Minisyncoccia; order Ryanbacterales; family 2-02-FULL-48-12; genus 02-FULL-45-17b. Next base: position 102,244 of record MHNO01000010.1, read on the forward strand.
TACAGCTTGGTTCTGGCAAAAAGGAAGTCCATCATCATGCCAATAATACCCCTGACTGGAAAATAACATTTGCCGATACCGGCCAGGCATGCGAAACCGGAAGCCGTATCGCGCGTATTCAAAAGTATATTGGGGATGACGAAGAATTCTTTCTTACCTACGGGGATGCGGTAACGGATGTTAATATTTCGGACTTGTACCGGCATCACCGCGAAAAAGGAAAAATGGTTACGGTAACAGGTATTCAGCCACCCAATCCATTCGGAGTAATTGAGGCGCGAGAAGGCGTAGTTACGTCGTTTACGGAAAAGCCGCAGTCGCAAGACTGGGCAAACGGCGGTTTTTTTGTGTGCAACAAACGCGTGTTTGCGTTTTTATCTTCTGATGGTTCTGTTATTTTTGAACAAGGGCCTCTGCGTCAGGTCGCTTCTTTAGGGGAACTTGCGATGTATCACCACAATAAGTTTTGGCATTGCGTAGATACGTTTAAGCACTTGGAAGGATTGAACGCCTACTATAACAAAGGTACGCGCCCTTGGATGGTGTGGGAAAATTAATACAGCATTTTTCGCATATCAGGGTCATAAGGAATCAGCGGCTCGCCGGTGGTTATTTTTTTTACAAAGTCCGGGTTTGCGAGAATAAAGCGGCCATAGGTTACTAAGTCTACAAAACCGTCTGTAATTTCTTTTTCCGCTTCTTCTGGCGGCAAGCTCGCGCCTGCCATGATAATATGGGGCCACAACGGGCGGGCCATGCGGACAATTTTTCCCGATGTGGAATGATAAATATCTAACGTGTCGCTTCGGGCACAGCTGATGTCTAGAATACGCAAACCAAGTTTATCCAATTGAGGAATGAGATACGCAAGCATAGTATCCATATCGGGCCATTCATACAACACTCCTCCCATTTCACGCGAAGGGGAAATACGAAGCGCGGTTCGTTCGGGTCCTGCAACATCAAGCACTGCTTTGGTAACTTCCAAACCAAATCGGCAACGATTTTCGACCGAACCACCGTACTCGTCGGCGCGTTGATTGATGCGGCTATCAAAAAACTGATCAATAATATATCCGTGTCCGCCATGAATTTCTACGCCATCAAACTCTGCCAGGAGCGCTTTTTTTGTTGCGTCGCGGAACATATCAACAATTTCAGGAACCTCATCATGTTCCAGCGCGCGCGGGGTGACCATGGGTACTTGCATGTGCGGGGCGTTTCCTTCCGGACGCACGGCGGAGGAAGAAACGGGAAGCTTGCCGCCGAGGTAATCAGGGTGGGATATGCGCCCGCAGTGCCACAGTTGGCAGAAGATTTTTGCGCCGTGGATGTGCATCGCATTTGTAATTTTTTTCCATTCCGCAACCTGTTCGTCGGTATAGATATATGGCACATTGGGATACCCGTCGCCGTTTGGGTGAATAATGGTGCCCTCGGTAAGAATAAGCCCTACATCGTTTGCGGCGCGGCGCTCATAATACGCGCGCATGAGATCGGTGGGGTTATGGTCAGCATCCGCAAAGTTTCGTGTCATGGCAGACATGACTACGCGGTTTTTGAGCGAGAGGCCGTATTTGGAAAATGGTTCAAGGAGTTTCATGGAATAGGTTTTGAAAATAATCTTTTTGCAAATATTCTCCCAGCGCTTCCCGCCAATTTCTCATCCTGTCTAACCCCTTTTCTTGCAAACGTTTATTTTTCATCACGGCACGGTTGGGGCGTTTCGCTTTTTCTTTATATTCATCTGCCGATATTTTTGTAATAGTAATTTTATCGCTAATATCGAGTATTTGCACCATCGCGGTTGCTAATTCAAAAAATGATGCTTCCCCGTGGCTCGCCATATGATAGATGCCATTTTTTTTGTTCTCAAGCAACACGGTGCAGTTTTCCGCGAGGTCTTTTGTGTATGTTGGTTGCCAAACGCGATCACTAACGGAAATTGTTCGCACGTTTTCGTTTATGCTTTTTTTAAGGACGGACGCGAATTTTCCCACAAAGTTTTTATCTTTTTCAAATCCGCCAAAGAATCCGCCCATGCGTACTATAAGCGCGTCTGGCAATTCTTTACGGACAAGTTGTTCCGCTTCCCATTTTGCTTCTCCATATAAGGAAAGCGGGTGAGGTGTTGTTTCTTCGGTGATGGGATTCTCCGCGCCATCGAAAATAAGAAACGATTGCGGGTAACATAATTTTGCTCCAGTTGCTTTCGCAAGTTCAATAATGTTTTTTGTTCCCCCGAGATGATTTTCAAAACAAGCATCGCGATTCTCTTCGCAAAAATCCGCGTTCACAATGCCTGCACAATGAATTATGTAATCTGGTTTCCATTCCTGTTCCCGGAGCACCGTGTCGCGGTTGGCAACATCAAGCGCGGCGTGATCCAAAGCACGGACGAGATATCCTTTTTCAGAAAGATGTTCCGCAAACGCACTCCCGAGCATTCCTCCGGCGCCTGTTATAAGCACGCATTTTTGAGTTGTGTCCATACGGAGCATGGTAGCGTATGTAATTTCTATTGACAATACATGTTATATTTGGTAGGAAGAGTGAGACTTTGTTTGACAAGAAAGGAGGCTAGAGATGGCTAAAGAAGGATTTACTGTAGAAGATGCCGAAGCAGAGGTTAGGGTTTTGATGGCGGACAAACATTCTTCTGAAGCGAGAAGTGGTATGGTGGCGTTTGACAGTAGTACGCTCTATACTAGAGATCCGGTGATCCACGATTTTGAAAGGCCTGTTATGCAGGCTGTTCTTCAGAAGCTCGCGTGTTGCGCTGAATATCATGCAAGACTTGGCAACCTGCATGAACTTCAAACACTCACGAAACTTAATGTTTCTTGTGAGATGGTGGGGTTCAGCACGGATGGACGTGTGTATCTTGTACAGCGCCCATCGGTGGAGGAAAAGCCGGATGAGCCATATCCTTTAAAGTGGCACGCGCTTGGAAGTGGTGTGGAGCCCTATGAACACTGGGAAGATGTTTTTGTGCGGGTAGCGAAGAAGTTCGGGAAGCATGTGGTGCTTGAGCATACCCAATATGTCCCGCCGATAGGCTATCCGCTGATTGCGCATGATCCGCCGCGTGGTCCGTATCTTCTTTGCATCTTTACCACCCATTTATACGGTGATCCAACTAATCCCCGTGGCCGGTTTTTTTCTCGAGATGAAGTATCTAAACTTGATCTTGTGGAATCGCACCGGAATATCATCCTACCCACGGCATTTCGTTGGTACGACGAGATTTGGGGTGGGGCCGGAAGTGTATGATTTGGAAGCAATGAAACAAAACACAGGAGGTGAAAAGTGAAACATCCACGGTGGGATTTGCAACCGGCAGTTACAAAATTGTTGCCTGAGCAGCAAGAGCATCTGATTGCAATGCTACAACAAGTGGGGTTTGAGAGAACAGGAAAGGACGTGTTTGAAGCTTTTTTCCCGATTTTGCCATTTGTGCCTTCTGAACAGGCGGTGGTAAAAGAAATTAACGGTGTGCGGCACGTTCTGATGTGGCACCGCGATGACGTTTTTTATCGCGGGTATCATTTGCCGGGCGGGTACTTATTGCGTGGTGAGTCATATCTGGAGTGGTGTGGTCGGGTTTTAAAGAAAGAGACCGGACTTCTTATCAAGAAGGCTGAACTTATCCGTACATTTAACACCCGACCGGAAACCGGATGGGTGCCGAACCAACAGATAGCGCATTTCTTTCTGTGCACTGTTGAAGGGGAGCCGACACATGGTCAATTTTTCCCGATAACGCAAGTGCCTCAAAACACGCTTGGTCATCACAAAAAATATGTAGAGGAATATTTGCGAGCGTTCTTTCTGCGGCGGGAAACTATGAGGCAAGGTGGAATCTGGAATGATGGTCTATACGTTGCTCCGGAATGGAACTGGCTTGTTGTTGCGAGTAATGAAAAATGGGAGAAGTCTGAGGTTGTTTTTGATACTTTGGACAAAGCTCTTGCTCAGGTAGATCTTCATAGACAAACCACCGGATTGGCAGTATTGTATGACGATCTTGGTCATGAGATAGTGCAGTCAGGCTACTAAATAAAACGTAGCACGGAACCACTCGCGGTTCCGTTTTTTATTACCTATGTAAGGAGCAGGCGACCCGACTGCCAATGGGCGGTCAGGTCGCCAAACACAGATTGAAAAACCGCCTTTTTTGTTGTAACGTTTAATGAGTATGAAGAATCTTTTCATATTTTTTCAAAAGCACAAAATGGAAACAATATTATTTTCTGCGGCAGTTCTTTTGCGCGTGGGGGCGTTTCTATTGTTGTTCTCTCTTGCTTCTTCGTCATCCGGATTTCTTTTTTCTTCAGCCACCCATATGTACCCAAACATTGGCGCTGATTCTGGCGGATACATCGGTACCGCGCATGTGCTATTGGAAGAAGGCAGGTTTGCTTCCCCTGGCGAATCGGATCCGCAAAGTTATTTGATGCCCGGGTATCCGTTGCTACTCGCGTTTATTTTTTTTCTCGGTGGCGGTTTACCAAGTGTGATAGTATTGCAGGCGGTGTTGGCGGGATTTTCCGCAGTGCTTATTTTTCGCATAGGAGCATTTATTGCGCCGAAGATTGGTTTTATTGCCGCGTGGATATATGTGCTTGATCCTATTTCAATTTTTTATGCGACCACTATTCTTACGGAGACTTTTTTTATTTTTTTTACGCTTCTGTGTGTATACTTGTTTCTTCGTGCGCACAAAAGCGCGTGGTGGGAAATGGTCGTTGTCGGGTTTTTGTTGGGACTTTTGGTTTACATTCGACCGAATGCCATTGTGTTTCCAGCGGTGTTTATGGGTATAATGCTTGTGTGGAAAAATTCCTTATGGACATGGCGGCAGACAATTTTACGCGCTGTCGCGCTTGGGGCAACGGCTTTTTTGATTGTGTTTCCGTGGATGCTTCGTAATAAAATTCTTTTTGACACATGGGATCTTACGGCAGTAGCTACTATACAATGGTACATGTATAATGCACCGCTGTATTATGCATATACCCATGGCGGTACGCACAGCGAAGCGCTTGAAGTATTTCGCAGGCGCCTGTATGAAATAAATCCCTATCAAAGCGACCAAGGCACGTTGCGTAACGCGCCGTACATGCGGGAAGTCGCGTTTGAATATTTGCGGAAAGACCCATTCGGATACGCGTGGTTCCATGTGGTAAAATCGGCTCCCTTTTTTGTATCTGATGGCTTGCGTGATATTGCCCGTCGTATGGCGCTTGTGGGGGAACAGCCAGATATCGGCAGTTTGATTCTTACTGGCAACATTCGTGGTGTTATTGTGTTTTTCTCGGAGCATATGCGCGCCGCGGTTCTTTTGGCGGTGGGAGTTATGTTTTGGAGTTTGATTACGTTAGGCATGCTTGGAGCGGTAGTAGCTGGCAGAGTGTTGCCAATCGCGGGCAAACGCACGTTATATACATGTATTGGTATTGTATTCATCACCATGTTGGTTGCCGCGGGTCCGAACGCAAACGCGCGGTATCGTTTAAGTGTAAGTCCGTTTATGTTTATTGCGGCGTCATATGGGTTAGCGCACTTGCGAAAATGGATAAATTATCGTACAATAATTTCGCATGAATCCGGTATATTGGAAACATAAAAATATATTTGTAACAGGTGCCACGGGGCTTTTGGGTTCGTGGCTCGTTAAGTTTTTGGTAGACGCGGAAGCAAACGTAACAGTGCTTGTTCGCGACATTGTTCCCAAGTCAAACCTATATCATTCCGGATATATCAGTAAAGTAAATATGGTGCGCGGAGGACTTGAAGATTACACAACCCTTGAACGCGCGCTGGGAGAATATGAAATTGACACCGTGTTTCACTTAGGCGCGCAAACTATCGTAGAAATTGCGAATCGAAACCCTTTGTCTACGTTTGAGTCAAATATAAAAGGCACATGGAATGTGCTGGAGGCCGCGCGCCATAGTCCGCTCGTACGCAAAGTTATTACTGCTTCATCCGACAAAGCTTATGGCATCCATGCGGAATTGCCGTACAGTGAAGAAGCGTCTTTGCGGGGCAACCACCCGTATGATGTTTCAAAAAGCGCGGCTGATTTGATTGCGCATACCTATTTCAATACTTACAAATTACCGGTGGCGATAACACGGTGCGGTAATTTTTATGGCGGGGGGGATCTGAATTTCAACCGCATTGTGCCGGGCACGATTCGTTCCGTACTGCAGGGAACGCCGCCGGTGTTGCGTTCGGATGGCTCCATGATCCGCGATTATTTTTATATTGAAGATGCCGCGCATGCGTATCTTGCGCTTGCTGAAAATATGGATGATGAGCGTATTCATGGGCACGCGTTTAATTTTAGCAATGAAAATCAAGTTACCGTATTGGAATTGACGCAAAAAATATTGGCCGCCATGGGCAGTAATTTACAGCCGCAAATTCTTGCAACCGCAGTGCATGAGATTCCTCACCAATATCTTTCAGCCGCAAAGGCGCGCGAGATGCTCGGGTGGCAGCCGCGTTTTACGTTGGATGAAGGCCTTGGAAAAACGATAGCATGGTACAAAGATTTTTTTGGGAAAAAATGAAATCTGAAATATGACTAAAATTTTAGTAACAGGAGCAACAGGATTTGTTGGCGCTAATTTAGTACATCGGCTTGTGGCAAAAAAGGCCGACGTATATTGTATGGTCCGGCCAAAGTCTGACATGTGGCGTCTTAAGGGGGTTTTGGGGCGTTTAGCCGTGCACAAGGCGGATCTCGCGGACGCGCGCGCGGTGAAGCGTGTTGTGCGGAATGTGCGGCCTGACGTTGTGTATCATGCCGCCGCGCATGGTCTTTTTCTTAAGCAGGAAGAAGCCGAGCAAATGGCGGCGTCGAATGTTTTGGGAACAGTAAATCTTTTAGAGGCGCTCCATCACACGGGAACAGTGCGGCGTATTGTAAACATAGGAAGTTTTGCGGAATATAATCCGGACGAACTTTATATCAGCGAGAATTCCCCGTTGTGTCCGTCAAATGCATATGGTGCGTCAAAGGCATCACAGAGTTTTTTCGCACAGTACTATGCACGTTGTTACAAGATGCCTATTGTGATCATGCGGCCGACTCTCATATATGGCCCGTACGAGGAAGCGCGGCGTTTGGTACCCGCGTCTATTTTAGCGCAATTGCGCGTCGTTCCTCTTAAGCTTTCTTCCCCAAAACCGCGAAAAGATTTTCTTTTCATCGAAGATGCGCTCGATGCGTTCGAATTGGCGGTTCGGCGCGATATTGCGCCGGGCGAGATATTTAACATCGGCTTGGGTAAAGAATACTCAATTCAAGAAGTTGTTTCTGCGATTCAGCATTGTACAAAGGTTTCCGTTCCGCTTCAGTGGGGATTGCTTGAAGGGCGTCCGTGGGATTCCCCGCAGAAGCATACCTATGATATATCAAAAGCGAAACGGCTGTTGGGTTGGCGTCCCTCGCACACGCTGGAAGACGGGTTACTGAAAACCATCCGATGGTTTAAGAAATATCACGCATTATATCCATGAACAGCCATCTTACAAATAAACGCATATCAGTTGTCATCCCGTGTTATAATGAAGCGGAGAATATTCTGGTAATGCACGAACGCCTTACGAAGGTGCTGGAGCGCATAACGCCGGAACGAGAAATAATTTATGTTGATAACGCGAGCACGGATAACTCAGAAGCTTTGTATAAACAACTTTGCCAAAAGGATCATACTGTATCTGCTATTCTAATGTCTCGGAACTTCGGCAATTCCGATACTTCTTATACCGCGGGTACGGAATACGCATCAGGGGACGCGGTGGTATGGATAGATGGCGATATTCAAGACCCGCCCGATCTCATTTTAGAATTTGTAAAAAAATGGCAGGAAGGATATGATGTGGTATATGGCGTGCGGAGCAAGCGGAAAGTGGGGCTTTTGCTTGGCTGGGCTTACAATACGTTCTATAAATTATTCAACCGGTATTCCTATATTCGCATGCCTCTGTACGCGGGAGATTTTTGCCTTATTGACAGGAAAGTTGTTAATATATTGAATACATTTCCCGAGCGTGACCGTTTTTTGCGGGGGCTTCGCGCATGGGCGGGCTTTCGCCAAACTGGCATAGAATATGTGCGGGAAGAACGCAAGGGAGGCCGGACTACGCAGAATTTTGGCAAATATTTTTATGCGGCAAAAAAGGGTATTATCTCGTTCTCATACGCGCCGCTCGCGCTTATTTCCAATATTGCGTTAATCGCCATGGTACTGTCTCTTATTGCCATAGTGGCGTTTCCCGCGCTTGCGATATTTTTTCCGGCCCCGCGCGGGTTTCTAACGATCATTGTCGTTATGCTGTGTTTGGGCAGTGTGCAATTTTTTATTCTTGCGATTTTGGGAGAATACCTGGGGCGCGTATTCGAAGAAGTAAAACAACGGCCCAAATATATTATTCGGGAAATTCTTAATGATCGTCACGCGTAAAATTATTTTATAAATTTTAAAAATATTAAAATCAGCACATGCGAATACCTTACGCACAATCAGTTCATGGCAAAAAAGAAATAAACGCGGTTATTGAGGTGCTTCGCGGTAATACGGCCGTGGGAGCTCATACTGCGGAGTTTGAGCGGCGCATTGCGCGCTTGTTCGGCAAAAAGTATGGCATTATGGTCAACTCCGGTTCATCAGCGAACATGCTTGCCGTGGAATTGATGAATTTGCCGGAATGGTCCGAAGTCATAACGCCGCTTCTTACGTTTAGCACGGTAGTGGGACCGCTTGTCCAAAAACGCCTGATGCCCGTCTTTGTGGACGTTGTGCCGGGCACGTATCTTTTGGATATAGACCAAGTGGAAAAAGCTATTACAAAAAAAACACGGGCGCTCATGGTGCCCTCGCTTCTTGGAAATGTCCCCGATCTTATGCGTTTGCGGCGGATTGCGGATGCCCACAAGCTGATTCTTGTGGAAGATTCTTGTGACACATTGGGCGCTACTATAGGCGGGAAGCCAACGGGAAAATACTCCGATATTACCACCACAAGTTTTTACGGCTCGCATATTATTAACGGCGCGGGCGGCGGCGGTATGATAATGGTGCATGACAAGCACATGGCTGGCCGCGCGCAGGTATTACGCGGATGGGGGCGGGCATCGTCTCTTTTGGGTGAATCAAAAGCGTCAGAGAATTTAGTAAAACGGTTCCAAACAAACGTGGACGGCGTTCCGTATGACGCAAAGTTTGTGTTCAGTGAAATGGGATATAATTTTTTGCCGCTTGAATTAAGCGCGGCATTCGGGCTTGTACAGCTTGGCCGCCTGCCGAAGTTTACGGAGACGCGCGGTAAAAATTTTAAGCGGCTTTATTCATTTTTTGACCAGTATCAGAAATTTTTTGTGCTTCCCGAAACTACGCCGGGCGTTTCGACAAATTGGCTCGCGTTTCCGCTTACGATCCATGATGGCGCTCCATTTTCGCGGCAGGAAATTGCTTCCTATCTGGAAAAAAATGAAATTCAGACCCGCCCTGTTTTTACCGGAAACATTCTCCGTCAACCCGCGTTTCGGACCATTATGCACCGGAAAGCGGTACAGGAGTATCCGGCAACGGAACATGTCATGCGCGGCGGGTTTGTGGTGGGGTGCCATCAAGGGCTTACGAAAGGGCAGTTGGATTATATGGAAGAAGTGTTTAGGAAGTTTCTGAAAAAATATTCATAATGCCCTATCTTGTCGAGAAAAAATTATCTGTCGTCATCCCATGTTACAACGAGGAATCAAACATTCTGGAATTATACGCGCGGCTTTCAAAAGCGTTTCAGGAAATTACTCCGCAATATGAATTCATATTTGTTGACAATAACAGCCATGATAACACACGCGGCATCTTGCGGGAATTGGCGCAAAAAGACAATTGTGTAAAGGTGATTCTATTTGCGAGGAATTATGGTATTTCTCAGCATGGCATATCAGCCGGAACGGAATATGCATCGGGGGAGGCGGTGATTTGGATGGAAGCTGATTTACAAGACTCACCCGAGATTATTGCCGAATTTGTAAAAAAGTGGCAGGAGGGGTATGACGTGGTATACGGCGTGCGGGCGCGTTTGACAGGAACACTACTATCCCGATTTTTCCGGAAATTATTTTACCGATCGTTTCATAAGCTTTCTTATCTTGATATTCCGTTTGACGCGGGAGATTTCTCTCTCTTGGACCGTAAGGTAGTCACTGCGTTTAATGCCATGCCGGAGCGGGTGCGGCTGGTGCGCGGTATGCGCGCGTGGCTGGGGTTTCGGCATACCGGCATTCCCTATGAGCGCAAAGAGCGCAGGCGCGGCGCAACTTCAAACTCAAGTTTTTCCAAGAATTTTTGGTGGGCGAAAAAATTTATTTTTTCATTCTCAGAAGCTCCCTTTGCGTTTATAACGCGTGTTGCGGTGTGGCTCGTCGTTCTTTTACCTTTTGTGATTGCCGCATTGCTTATGCTTGCGTATCTTAAAACTATTTCATGGTTTGCCGCCCTTGTGTCGGCTGCCGCCGCGTGTATTTTGGTGCTTCAGACTACCGCCTTATCCTTTTTAGGCGAATCAATCAGTATTATATTTGATGAGGTAAAACAGCGCCCCAAGTATGTGATCGAGGAAAAAATAAATTTTTGATTTCTCTTAGAAGAGAAAATCATTCCGAGCGTAGCTGAGGGATTACCTTCACGCCCTGCGTTCTTGGCGCAGAGTAGTTTTTCTAATACCATGAATTACGAAACACGCCATCATCTGATGACCACCACACGAATTGATAATGAGTTAAACAAGATGTGTAACGTCTTGCGATGACCCAATTTAGTCATCGCAAGACGTTATATTGTGCTTACGTATGTAAATCGATGGGAGGTCATCAGATGAGAGGAATACATGTGTTTCGTAATTCAAAGTAATAGAAGTTGCATAAGTTCACATGCATATATGCGCTTGGACAAATTTCTCCCCTTCGTTTTATGATAGCTACATTACCAGTAGCAGAGTGCCATATGTGGCGGACGGATACAAGAATTTGCCAATTGAGGTAAAAAATGGTACTCTTTTGGTGAAAGAAGTGCTTGTTTGTCTTTCATAGTATTGCATGGCATGAACCGAAAAAAGATACAATGTGGCATTATTGGAACAGGCAATATCGGTATGGACCTGTTGTTTAAGGTGCGGCGGTCAGAATTGCTGGCATGCAGTATATTTACGGGGCGCGATCCGGAATCAAAAGGGATCCAGAAAGCGAAAGAAATAGGCATCAGAACGTCTGTTAATTCAATCCAGGCCATTCTTGATGAGCCGGATATCTGCGAAATTGTTTTTGATACAACATCAGCAAAAGCGCACGCCATACACGCGCCCATCTTAAAGAAATTGGGCAAGTTTGTAATTGATTTAACTCCTTCCCGATTCGGCAAAATGTGCGTTCCTGTTATTGATCTTGAAGATGGCTTGCATTCCGAAAATATCAACATGGTTACGTGCGGCGGCCAGGCAATAGCGCCTTTGGCAAAGGCGCTCATGGAAATTCATCCTGAAATAGAATATATAGAACTTGTTGCGGCAATTTCTTCCAAATCGGCCGGTTCCGGCACGCGCGCAAACATTGATGAATACACGCAGACAACAAAAGATGCTATTGAATATTATTCAGGGGTGCCTCGCGCAAAAGCGCTCATCATTTTAAATCCCGCGGAACCTCCCATTCGCATGCATAATACCATGTATGCCGAAATTACTAATCCCAAGCTGGAAGAAATTATAAGAAAGGTTGCGGAGGTTGCCGCTCATATAAAAAAATATGTGCCGGGATATACGCTTGCTTTGGAGCCAACCTATGAGAATGGCCGCCTGACTATCATGGTAGAAGTCGAGGGCCAGGGAGATTATTTGCCCGCGTATTCCGGAAATTTAGATATTATTACTTCTGCGGCAGTTCGGGTTGCCGAAGAATACGCGAGAAAAAAATATGAATAAACCAATTTTTTTCGATTCGACATTGCGAGACGGATCTCATGTGGTGCGGCATCAGATTAGCATTGAGACGATTACAGAGTATTGCAAAATGATTGACGGATCCGGCGTGTATGCGGTTATTGTAGGACATGGCAACGGCCTTGGCGCTTCCACGTTGCAAGTTGGCCGTTCTCTGCATTCAGATTTGGAGATGATATCAGCAGCGCGCGCGGCTCTTCATGAGACAAAACTCGGGGCTTTTATGCTTCCCGGCTTTGGCACCATAAAAGACGATCTTGCTCCCGCTTTGGATGCCGGAGTTGATTTGGTTTGCGTGGGTGTGCATTGCACCGAAGCCGATGTAACACAGCAGTACATTGAATATGTGACGGGCAGGGGGAAAGAAGCTATTGGCGTGCTCATGATGTATCACCGGGCACCCAAAGAGCGGTTGCTTGAGGAAGCGAAAAAAATGCAAAGTTACGGCGCGCGCGCGGTGATTCTTATGGATTCAGCTGGTTCCTCTACCGTAGATATGGTGAGGCAAACGGTTGAATACCTTGTTCGCCATTTACAAATTCCGGTCGGTTTTCATGCTCATAATAATTTAAGCATGGCGGTGGCAAATTCGTTTGTTGCCCTTGAGTCGGGCGCAACAATTATTGACGGCACCACGCGCGGTTTTGGCGCGGGCGCGGGTAATTGCCAGCTTGAAGCGGTGGTTGCGCTGTTGCAAAAAAATGGGATAGACGCCGGTGTGGAATTGTATAAGCTTTTAGACGCGGGCGAAAAAGTGCTGAAGCCGATTATGACAAAACCGCAGGGAATAGATCCGGTAAGCATCGTAAGCGGTTTGGCTGGCGTGTTTTCCGGTTTCGCGCCGCATGTAAAACGGGCGGCCGAAGAATTTGGGGTAGATCCCCGGGATATTTTTATGGAATTGGGCAGACGGAATGTAGTCGCGGGCCAAGAAGATATTATTGTTGATGTTGCCGTGGAATTGGCAAAAAGGCAAACTCAAAACGTATGATAGTTGCGGATTACATCTTTAAATTTTTTGAAGAAAAAGGAATACGGAACGTGTTTATGGTAGTTGGCGGCCAGGCGATGTTTTTGGATGACGCGGTTTATAGGAATAAGAATTTTACGCCTATTTTTACGCACCATGAGCAGGCGGCCGGCATGGCGGCCGAAGCCTATGGCCGGCTGAAAAATACACCCGCGGTTGCTTTGGTTACCGCCGGACCTGCCGGTGTAAACGTGTTGAATGGAGTTGTGGGAGGTTGGGTTGATTCTTCTCCCATGATAGTGATATCAGGACAAACGAATTTATCATTTGTCGAGTATCAAGAAAAAACGGGCATTCGGCAGTTCGGCGTGCAAGGCATTAACATTGGGCAATTGGCGGAAAAAGTAGTTAAATTTTTTATTACCATCGATGACCCAAAGAATATTTTGTATTATTTGCAAAAAGCGTATTATCTTAGCACAACCGGAAGGCCGGGTCCTGTGTGGCTGGATGTACCGCTGAATATCCAAGGAATGGCTGTTCCGGACGGTCCCCTGCGGGAATTTACGGAATATGCGGTTCAAGAGTCGCCAAAGGATATTCATGCGGAAGTACAGGAAACTATGCGGCTATTGCTTCAGGCAAAGCGGCCCATTCTTCTTGCGGGGCAGGGAGTGCGGCTTGGCAGCGCGGTAGAGGGTTTTAGGGAATTTGTGGAAAAATTTCGCATGCCGGTTCTTACCGCGCGTCTGGCAATAGACCTTATACATAGCGACCACCCGTTGTATGTGGGTCGGCCCGGCACCTATGGAGAGCGATCGGCAAATTTTGCGGTTCAAAACGCTGATCTAATTTTGTCCGTAGGATGCCGCTTGGGCACGTCTTTGATTGGGCATGACGCGAAAGATTTCGGAAGAAATGCAAAAAAGATATTGGTGGATATAGACCAGAAGGAATTGGATAAACCGGGACTGGAAAAAATTGCGGTTGTCATACATAGCACCACAAAGAATTTTTTCCAAGCGGCGCTGAAAGAAGGCGAACACGCAAAAATGCCCGATTGGGAAAAATGGATAGCCGTGTGCAACGGGTGGAAGCGGGCGTATCCGGTGGTACTGCCTTCGTATAAGGAGGAGAAGCCGGTAAGCTCATATTATTTTACCGACCGGCTTTCTGCGGTTGCCACGAACGATGATTGGGTTTTGGTTGATACGGGATCTTGTTTTCATGTTGCCTGCCAGACTTGGAAAATAAAAACCGGCCAGAGATTTTTAACAACCGGTGGAATTTCCACCATGGGATATTGGGCCGCGGGGATTGGCGCGTGCATGGCGCGTGATCGGAAACGGATAATCGTTATCACAGGAGACGGGAGTTTGCAAATGAACCTTCAAGAGCTCGCGACGGTGAAACAAAACAACTTGCCCCTTAAAATCTTTATATTTAACAACAACGGCTACTTGCTTATGCGGCTTATGCAAAGTAATTTTATGGATAAGCGTTTTATGGGTGAAAGCCCGGCAACCGGTTTGTGGTGTCCCGATGCGCTCAAAATTGCCGATACGTATGGTATACGCGGGATACGGATCGATTCAGTTGAAGGCATTGAAGAAAAAATTACGGAAGCCCTTGATTGCCCAGGACCGGTGATTTGTGACGTGATGATGCCCGAGTGGCAGATATTGGCGCCGCGCACCATGTCCGACAAGCTGCCCGATGGCAGGCTGGTTGCCCGGCCGTATGAAGACATGTATCCGTTTTTGGATCGTGAAGAATTAAAACGGCAAATGGTTGCGGAATTACCCGAAGAATTTTAATGCGTGCGCTATGAACATATTACTTACCGGCGGTTCCGGTTTTATTGGAAAACATATTATCGAATTACTAGGCAAGAAATATACTATCACAGCGCCGTCGCATCGGGAGCTGGATATTTTAGATTTGGATGCTGTGAGAACATTTTTACAGGCGGGAAAATTTGACATTGTCATTCACGCGGCGAATGTGGGAGGTAAGCGCAATCAGGGCGCGCTTACGGGAGTATATGAAACGAATCGCCGGATGTTTTTGAATTTAGCAGAAAACAGCAATCTATTTGGTCGTATGATTTTTCTCGGTTCCGGAGCGGAATATGGAAAACAGGGGGCAATTAGTATGGTGCGAGAAGAAGATTTTGGCAAAGTTCAGCCTCTTGATGAGTATGGCAGAGCAAAATATGCCGCATCGGAATATATTCGTGAGCACGAACACATACTCAATCTGCGTTGTTTTGGGGTGTTCGGAACGTATGAGGATTATTCGGTTCGTTTTATTTCGAATGCCATATGCCGTTCATTGTTTGGTTTGCCCATTGTCATGCATCAGAATGTAAAATTTGATTATCTGTACGCGCCGGACTTGGTAGGCATAATAGAATATTTTATCATCAATCAGCCAAGTGTAAAGTTTTACAATGCCGGTTTTGGAAAACCCATTGAGCTTGTGGAACTCGCGCAAATGGTAAAACAAGTGGCAAACAGCGATTTGGAGATTGAAATAGAACAGCCGGGGTACGGCAATGAATACAGTTGTGACGCAAGCCGGCTTAAAGCGGAAATCAAGAATATGGCGTTTACGTCATATGAAATGGCAATTACAGAGATGGTTGCATACTATAAAAGCATTATTTCAAAAATATCGCGCGAAGATTTGGATGAATGATTTTTGTTTTCATATATTTCTATGAACCTCTATGAATTTCAAGGAAAGGAATTGTTTGATGCCTACCGCATTCCCACGCCGCGGCGCATGATGGCAAATGGCGCTGCGGATAAAATTTTTTTTCCCGGGCCGTATGTAATCAAGGCGCAAGTTCTTTTTGGCGGCCGAAAAAAAGCCGGCGGAATTCTTTTTGCTTCCACGGCAAGCGCGGCAAAAAAACAGATACGCGCTTTGTTGGGCGGCAATCTTCGGGGTGAGAATGTCGCAAGCGTGCTGGTAGAAGAATGCATTCAATCGGCGGATGAATATTATGCTTCGTTTAGCTATGATACCGTTTCTCGCGGGCCGGTTCTCATGCTTTCGCCGCGTGGAGGGTCTGGCATGGCGGAAGCGGCAATATTTCCTGTTGACCTTACGCTTCAGGAATCGTCCCGCAACTTGCGCTTTCGGAACGCGCTTCGCAAAAGCGGCTTTCCGGCGGGGGATATAGCGCCGTTAACTATCTTTATTTCACGCCTCTGTCAGTTATTTTTAAATGAATACGCGTTACTGGCCGAAATCAACCCCATTTTAAAGACATCCGCAAAACGATTTGTTGCAGGGGACGCAAAAATAATTTTGGATGATGAGAAAGTAAAGCCGAATGAGCGGCGATTTTTTGACCTGAAAGGAGATATCGCCATTCTTGCCTCGGGTGGCGGCGCTTCGCTTCTCAACATAGACAGTCTTATATCCTATGGAGGAAGACCCGCAAATTACGCGGAGTATTCGGGTAACCCTCCCGCCGAAATTGTTATGGATCTGACAAAAAAGGTTCTCGCGCAAAAAAATTTGAAAGGCTGCTGGGTGATAGGCGGTACGGCAAACTTTACCGATATATACGAGACCATGCGGGGTTTTTTGGACGGCTTGCGTGAAATAAAGCCAAAGCCGCGTTATCCGTTTGTAATTCGAAGAGATGGTCCGCGCTTTCGCGAAGCGGCCGCCATGCTCAAAGAGATTGCAGCAGAAGAAGGATATAACTTCCATGTTTTCGGGAGGGATCTCTCAATGTCCGAATCCGCAAAAATTATGGTAGATTTGGCATACAAAAAATAAGCATGTCTATTCTTGTTACTAAAAAGACCAGAGCTCTTATACAGGGAATTACCGGAAAAGAAGGATTGCGGGCGCTCGAAGGCATGCGCGCGTGCGGTACAAAAGTTTTGGCTGGCGTGACGCCCGGTAAGGGAGGCCAAAACGCGGATGGTGTGCCGGTTTACAACACCGTGAAAGAGGCAATCCATCGGCATCCTTCTATTAACGCATCGCTTATTGTAGCGCCCGCGCCGGCGGTAAAAAATGCGGCGCTTGAAGCAATTCGGCAAAAAATTCCTCTTCTTACTATCTTGACCGAACATGTTCCGGTTCGTGATTCCGCAGAACTTTTGGCATTAGCCAGAAAGCGGGGAATTAGAATTATTGGCCCATCGTCTGTTGGTATTATTTCTCCGGGGGAAGGAAAAATCGGCAGTATTGGCGGTGAAGATCCCACGCATTTGTTTCATCCGGGACCGATTGGCGTAATTTCAAAGAGTGGAGGCATGACCGCGGAAATTGCGGTTATATTGAACCGGTTTGGACTTGGCCAGAGCACAGTCCTTGGTATTGGAGGAGATCAAATTGTCGGATCGGACTTTGTTGATATCGTAAAACTTTTTGAAAAGGATTCGGAAACGCGCGCTATTGTTGTTTTTGGGGAAGTGGGTGGCACCTATGAAGAACAACTTGCAGAATTCGTGCAAAAAGAAAAATTAAAAAAACCGATTATAGCTATCGTGGCAGGAAAATTTACCGCTCTGCTTCCGCCAGGTACGGTGCTTGGCCATGCCGGCGCCATAGTTATGAAGGGCCGCGGGGGGTATGAATCAAAAGTGGAAGCTCTCCGGCAAGCTGGTGTTTTCATTGCAAACACTCTTGAAGATATTCCTCTATTGCTCAAAAAAAAGCTCCGTGGCAAGATAGCATCATGAAATGGAGAACGGCAATTAGTGTACAAAAAGATGGAGAGCTGTATATGCGGGGTGTTCGTTTGGTTGATCTCATCGGGAAAGCGAGTTTTGTAGAAGCTATTTTTCTCGCATTGCAAGGGCGATTTCCCAAAAAAAACGAGACAAAAATGCTGGATGCCGTTTTTGTATCCCTGATTGAGCATGGTATTGAAGTGCCCTCCGCTTTTGTTGCCAGAAGCGTTGCCTCAACGGGAAATTCTGCAAACGCGGCGATCGCCGCGGGAGTTCTCGCGATGGGAGATTTTCATGGAGGCGCAATAGAGGGAGCCGCCCGGTATTTGCAGTCGAAAGAAACGCCGCGCGGTATTGTCGCTCAAGCGCTCAAAAACAAGGAACACTTGCCTGGATTTGGCCACAAGGTGTACAAAACCGAAGATCCGCGGACGCACGCTCTTTTTGAAAAGGCGCGGGAACTAAAATTACCTCAAACATATATAATGCGGGCTCGCGCAATAGAACGGGAACTCAAGCGCGCGAGCGGCAATGGCATTCCGCTGAATATCGATGGGGCGGTGGCTGCTGTGATGTCAGAACTCGGGTTTGGTTGGCGGCTTGGCAAACCTTTTTTCATTCTGGGCCGTTTGCCGGGGCTTATTGCGCACATTGAGGAAGAGTATCAAAATGAAAAACCATATCGCCGTCTTGATTCCGAAGATGTTGAATATGTGGGCTTACCTATCAAGAAGCACAATCATAAGTAAGGTAGGGGACATGGATTTTGACAAGCTTGACGACGTATTCGGAACGTTCCAGATGTCTGTGTATAACCTACATTGAACACGGCGAGCGTGGTGAGGTATGGTGAAACCATTACCAAGAAACACATATATGGCTATAAAAGCATATTCATTACATCATCTTTTAGTTGCGATTAACGCTTGTGCATTCAGGAAATGGGGAAGGTATATTGCAGTCTTCTTTTTTGTTGCAGTTACTGTTTTAGGGATAGTGACTTCTGCCTATGCCGCTAGTAGCCAACAAGGAGGCGATTTTTATCAAGAAGATGAAAAAATATCTAATTCTCGCCGCATCTCCGCAGGAACGGGTGAATTTTACGGCGATTTTTCATATTCCTATCCTATAGCAATTCCAGCCGGGAGAAATGGTTTACAACCAACGATAAGTCTTTCCTATTCAAGCAACTCAGCAGATCAACAAAGTTCGTTCGGTTACGGCTGGTCTGTTTCCGTGCCCTACATTGAACGTATTAATCGTGAGGGAGTAGAAACTCTATACAGCAGGACTTATTTTTACTCATCCCTCGATGGTGAATTGGCATCTACCACAAGCACGCAATACGGCGCAAAGGTAGAAAATGGGAGTTTTCGCAAATATGAAATGTCTACTTCTACATCTGGTTGGACGGTAACTGATAAAAATGGCACCGTATATACATTTGGCGCCGCAACATCCACACGGATGGATGACCCCGACAACGGATATAAAGTATACCGATGGTATCTTGATGAGGTGCGGGATACAAACGATAACTATATTTCTTATTCATATTTCAAAGATCGCGGCCAAGTATACATTGCAACCTCCACATACACCGGGTACAACAACACAGCGGGTCCGTTTACGGTAGAGTTTTACCATGAACCAAGAAATGACATCGCTTCATCGTCCGAATTTGGATTTTGGTCAGTTTCTGCCTATCGCATCAATGAAATACAAGTCGCCATCGATGGCTCCTGGGTGCGTACATACGCACTCGGCTATACTACGGGAGATAATGATGTCCGTTCCATGCTTGATACCATTACTGAGTCGGGCAAGGATGAAGCTGGTGTTGTGGTAACGCTCCCTGCGGTAAATTTCAACTATCAAAGTAACGACAATAGTTGGACGCGTAATACTACATGGGAAGCTTCCGGTGTTCCGCAGTTTAATTTAACAACAGATCATGGTGTTACAATCGCGGATGTTAACGGAGATGGTCTTGCCGACATGGTGGAGAAACGCGGCACTAATCCAGCTAAGTTATATATCAATAAGGGTGACAATACAGGCTGGTATAATTGGTCAGACAGCCCGCAAAGCACCTCTAGCATCCCGTGCATATCTTCCATATACGCGGCGGGAGATGTTCGAGACTGCGGCACCCGATTCATTGATGTAAATGGCGATGGTTTTGCTGATATTTTATATGGCCAAGGAAGTTCTACCAAAGCATACATAAACAACGGTGACTATTCCGGCTGGACGCTAAATGCGACGTGGGCTCCGCCTAAAAATTTTGTAAACTCGTCTCAAGCTGATTCCGGTCTCCGCATCGGCGAAGTAAATGGCGACGGGTTACCCGATCTGGTGTACTCTGCCACATCTTCTGCTGTGTATATCAATACGGGGCACGGGTGGTCTCAAGACACAGGGTGGACCGTACCAATTGCGTTTATAGGATCGACAACCAAAGATTTGGCCGTACGTTTGCTGGATATCAACGGAGACGGATTATCCGATTTGATCCGTGCATCTGATGATGATGCCCAAGCAAATAGCGTTTTTCTCAACACGGGCAGGAAATCGTGGGAAGAAGATACAAAATGGGTAGTACCGGAAGCATTTGAAGAATCCACTGGTGAAGCATTGGGTGTACGGCTTGTTGATGTGAATGGCGATAACTTGGTAGATTTTGTTCGGTCTGACGATCAAGGTTCTGGTGGAAGCACGGTGCAGAAAGTGTATCTCAATCGCGGTGATGGCACAGGTTGGACGCAAGATACCCAGTGGAGTATCCCCATTGGATTTGTTGATAGTAATGGTGTCAATCAAGGCACTCGTATTGAAGATGTAAATGGCGATGGGATTGCAGACCTCCTCCGTTCCAATGATTTCATACGAATTCATTTGACCAACGGTAAAAAAGCGGATCTTCTCACAAAAATAACCCACAGCGAAGGAGGGCATACAGTCATAAGTTACAAACCTGCCCAGCAATATACCAGTGGCGGTACATTACTTAACCCCCACGTGCCCTTTGTTGTCTACACGGTAGAGAACATTGAAGAACATGATGGTCTTTCTGCAACAACTTCCAATATGACATATAATTATCGTGGTGGTGATTTCTATTATGGTTTTGCGCGAGATCGCAAGTTTGCCGGTTTTGGCACTACCACCGTAACGGATGCGGCAGGCAATGTAACAAAAACATATTTCCAGCAGGGCAATGACACCGATTCTGCCAAAGGTGAGTATTCTGATGATATTTCAAAGATTGGCAAGCCGTATCGTATAGAACAATATGATGGTCCCAGTAATCTCTATGCAAAAACCATCAACAAATGGGAAAACTACGATTTAGGCTATAAGCGTGATTTTGTAAAACTTACCCGCACAACAAGTTTTTCTTACGATGGCGATTTGGATCATGCGGAAAAAGCGGAAGAATACACCTATAGCAATTCAACGGGAAATCTCACTGAGAAAGTTGAGTACGGAAAAGTAAGTGGTAATGATGATGGCACATTTACAGATACGAGCACGGACAAATTTACCTCGAGCATATCCTACGCGGCAAGTTCCACGCCGTATATTATGGCGCGCCCGTCAGTAGAAACAGTAACAGACCAAAGTGCGGTAAAAGTAAAAGAAACAAAATTCTACTATGACGACCTCGCAAACGGCAGTGTGGACAAAGGTAACGAAACAAAACGAGAACGTTGGAAAACCAGTTCAACGTATGCCTCTACCACACGCGCATATAACACGTATGGTCTTGTAACAGAAGAAACGGATGGTCTTGGTCATGAGACAACTTTTACCTATGACGCGCGTAATCTATACGCGGCTACTTCCACAAATCCCATAAGCCAAGTTACCGGGTATGCCTACGATTATACCAATGGCAAACCAAAGCGCATCACCAATCCCAACGGGTTCATTTTTGAGACAACCTTTGATGGGCTTGATCGCACAACCGAAGAAAAACAACCGGATCTTGCTACACCAACCACACGTGTAAGTAAAACGACTTACATATACACCGACGCCCAACCTCCCAGCGTACAAGAAACACATAATCTTGACGGCTCAACATCATTTCTTGTGTATAAATATTTTGACGGTTTTGGGCGCATTGTACAGGAACGTAAGGAGGCGGAAGATACAAATACATACTCGGTACATGATTACACCTACAACAACCGCGGTCTCTTAAACATAGAATCACTGCCCTATTTTGGTTCCGGTCCATCGAAGGCGACTGCTACTACTTCATCCGCGCTTTTTATCACATATGCCTATGATGCTCTGCAACGGCCGAGCACTATCAGCAATGCCGTTGGGGTAACGTCGTATGCGTACGATGATTGGAAAACAACTGTTACGGATGCTGAATCGAATACAAAAAGATTAACCAAAGATGCCTATGGCCGCCTTGAGCAGGTAGCTGAATATACTGAAGGTTCTGCCACCACCACCTCATACGAATATAATTATCTCGGCAATCTTACCAAAATAACGGATCCGGCGGCTAACGTCCGCAATTTCACATATGATGGTTTAGGAAGACGATTAACCGCCCAGGACTTGCATGACACCGGAGACGCCACGTATGGCACATGGACCTACACCTATGACGATGTGGGTAATCTCTCAACTCAAACCGATCCTGACAGCAAGGAAGTTGATTTTACGTACGATGACACAAACCGTGTTCTCACAGAAAACTATACAGGATCAGCGGGTACGGAAATCGAATACGGATATGATGGCTGTCCGAATGGCGCGGGCTTCTTGTGCTCGGCTACCTCAACGGACGCGGTAACAAATTACCGGTATAATGCGCTGGGGGGAATAGCTACTTCGACCGTAACAATCAATAGCATAGACTATGCCACCGGTTTTAATTACGATCGCCAAGGGAATCAGGCATATATCTTATACCCCGACAGTTCTAAAGTGGCATATACTTATAACACTGCAGGATTATTGGAAGTCGTTTCGCGCAGCGAACCCGCTGATGCGGGATATACCACCGTAATATCTGATTTTGATTACGCGCCAACGGAACAAGTAACACTCATGGCATATCATAACGGCGCCCAAACAACACGTTCCTATGATAGATCAGAACTATACCGCCTGCGGCAGTTAAAGACCGAATTTTCGGGCGCGGGTGGCGCGGGCTTGAATGAAGACATCGGCTATCTGGTAGAAGTGCCCGAATACGATTTGCGTCCACAGGTGCGTGATGCGGCGCCAAGTTCAGCAACAACGGCACCCGAACTATTTCAGGAACCAATCGAAGAAGAACCGGTAATTGCTCCGAATGAAACACCAACCGAAGAGGAAGATATAATTGATATTGATCCTGAAGATACCACTGCTCCCGAAGAAGCGCCCGCAGAAGAACCAGCAACAGATGAAGAGGCGGAGGAACCAACATCACCTGAAGAAACAGTAGAAGATGATATTGTTGATGAGGAAGAAACTGTTACGGAAGAAACTCCTGCAGAAGACGTGTCGGTTGAGCATGAAAAAGCGCCCGAAATAGCTATGGTGCCGCCAATAACAGATGGCTTGCCTGAAATCAGAGAGAAGCGAACATGGAACTCCAAGACTTTTAATACCGGCAGTACATCTATTTCAGAAATCCACCCGAAAGTAATCCATTACAAAGACGCGTCCGGCGCATGGCAAGACCAGAATCTCCATCTTCGAGATACGGGAACGCAATTTGAAATGGACAAAGCGCCGTTTAGTGTTACGTTTCCAAAAACTTCCACGGGGGATGCAACATTCACCGCAAACTCTCATTGGGATTACAAAAACAAAACCGACTTGAATGAGCCACCGCTTACGAAGACTACACGCGCAATTGACGCAGTTGATGTGGTGGGCATCCAAAAAGAAGAATCACTGCTCAACATTGGATGGATTTCTTATGTTGAATACGCGGGTGCATTTCCCGATGCAGATTTATTGTATACTACACGAGATGGTGTGCTTCCCGCGCGTCAGCAATTGCTTCGCTTCGACGAACCTCTTACGGAGGATACAACGTATTGTTTTGAAATGTCATACGATAAAGACGTAAAGATAAAGCAAAACGGAAACGAATGGGATAAAGCACATAAACTGCGCACCAAAGACAGCTTGCAAGTGCATGTGGAAGATACCCGTCGCGGCATTAGCACATACCCCTTCTTTATGTGGGATTCAAACGAAGAAACGGAAAAGAAACAATCCATTGATGTAGAAATTGAAAAACATGGTAATACCTATGCGTTGTGTAAAACAGTTCCCGCTTCTTTCTTTACCAAGGACACGGTCTATCCCGTCTATGCCGACGATACCGATACCTTCTCTCCCGATGCGAATGCCGAATCTGGAAGCGTGGATGGCTTTACTGATGCCGCAGACTCCACATTTTCTGGAGCTGTGAATCAGGCAGGTGATAGGGCATTTGATGATATGACAACTTTTCAAGTTCATGTAGGAACGTTTCCCCCTGGCTGGATATTGTCACGAGGCATAGTGGTTTTTGAAACAGACGACGTCATAACATCTGGTGCCGCAGTAACATACGGCGATTTGCAGCTGACGGCGCGGTTAGTGGGCGACCCAGAGGGTGGGCATGAATGTGTCCTCGACGAATCCAGCGCTCTGGTAGACGGCACTGATAGTGGGCTTGTCGCGGGTGACTATGATGCCATTCAGACCACCGAAATAGCTACACGGCTTCCTATATCCGGTATGTCCGTTGGTGAGCGGAATGTAGATGAACAATTTGTTCTTAACTCTGCTGGCCTCTCCTGGATCAAAGATGCGGGAGACGCAGAGCCGACCCGTATGGCTCTGCGATTAGATGCCGATTACGATG
>MHNO01000010.1:126857-136444 GCA_001819815.1 Candidatus Ryanbacteria bacterium RIFCSPHIGHO2_02_FULL_45_17b
CCTGAAACAATAATAAGGTGCAACTTTGATACTGCTGATGCCGGCGGCGGTAACGAGCCAGTCTTAACGGTTGAGTGGTTTACAAATCGCGCACCAACATTTCCCACAACACTTACTACCGAGAGTCAGATAAACCCCACCGATATATCCGACCCCACTCCCGAATTCTCCGCCATTTACAACGACCCCGATAGTGGCGACCTCGCACCCTATTACCGTATCCAAGTTTCAACCAGTTCCATTGGCGCTTGGGCGCATGCGTATTGGGATTCGGGAACATCTACCATGGCTACTACCACGCAGGGTAATAGGAGTCCTGATATTAGTTATGCAGGATCCGCGCTTGCTTCCAGCACCATCTATTACTGGCGTATCCGCTTCTCCGATGATGATGGTAGAGAGGGCGCATGGAGTATGGCAACAAGTACTTTTAAGCTTGCCGAAAGCGTGGCATCCACCACAACCAACGGCATCCAAAACTTTACATACACCTACGATGCAGTGGGCAACATAACTAAAATCGTTGACCTCTCGGAAACGGACACGCAAAAGACCATTGCCTATACATATGATGACCTCTACCGTCTTCTAAGCGCGTCTACCACGCTTGCTACCACCACTCAAAGCAACTACAAGCAAACATACAGCTACAACAGCATTGGCAACATCACAAACAAAAGCGATGTCGGCAGTTATACATACGCGGAAACAAACTATGCAAACCCGCACGCGGCTACGGATATAAACGGAGCCACGCAAACCTATTCTCGTTCCGGCAACCTCCTCTCTAATGGCACATGGAACTACCGCTATGACTACAAGGGTCAACTCACCAAAGCAACCACCACAGCTCAAACATCACAATTCGGCTATGATCACACGGGTACTCGTGTGTACCTCAAAGAAGGCGTAACCGCAACCACCACCTACGCAAACAAGCTCTACTCCATCCAAGGAGCCACTACCACCAAGCACATATTCGCTAACGGCATGCTGGTTGCCACGGTCGAGCATACAAGCGGAGGAGGTGGAGGCACACCCGGAGACACCGGTTTCAAAACAACCGGCACCGTAGAAGTCAACACCGGCTGGGGCAATATGACCACCACCCGCATCAATACCTCCAACAACTCTGATGCCGCCTGCAGCGCCACCTGCGACAACTCGGATGACGCCCAACTCTCCGACTACTCCTTCGGTATACCAAGTGGAGCCACCATTGACGGCATCGAAGTGGTTACCGAAATGGCAGAAGGAGCCTCTGCTGACACCATCCTTGTAGACTTCTCACTCTCCTGGAACGATGGAACAAGCTGGACATCCGTTAAAACCGCGACCGTAGACGGCACCACCGACACCGATTACACCGTAGGAGGCTCATCAGACACCTGGGGCAGATCATGGACAGACACCGAGTTTGCCAATGGCACCTTCCGCCTGCGTCTTGACAAGAATCCGTCTGTAGATAACCTCTTCGTTGATTACCTTCGAGTCAAAGTGTATTACACTACAGGTGGAGGGGGAGGATCCTCAACCACCACCATAGCCTACATTCACCAAGACCACTTAGGAGGAACACACGCTATCACAGACAGCAATGGAGAGCTGGTGCAGACAGCGGACTATTATCCTTATGGGAGCTTGAGGGTTAATAATCAAGCAGCGAACTTCAACGAAAAAAGAAAATTCACCGGATATGAACATGATGACAGTACGGGGTTGAATTACGCAGGTGTTAGATATCAAAATCCAACAGATGGGAGATGGATTTCACAAGATCCAGCCTCACGAGGCAATCCGGAAAAGTTTTTACAAAATCCGCAGGCATTAAACTCATACAGCTACGCAGAAAACAACCCAATAATTAAACGAGATCCGAATGGAGAATTTGTTCCGCAGGCGGTGGCACTCGGTGCATTGTATGGAGGAGTATCGAATGTAGCGTTACAAGCATACTCAGACTATCAGAAAGGAACACCATTCAGTTTAAAAACTTATGCAAGTAGTTTCGGCAAAGGCGCGACCGTAGGAGCTGCCGCAGTTTACGGAGCGATCCCGGCAACAATTGCGTCGATTGGTTATTCTTTCGCTTCTAACTATTTTGGAGAAGGAATTACAGCAGATAACGCTGTAAGTGCGCTGGCAGAAGGAACAGTAACTGGTCTCACGGCTGGTTTCGTAAAAGGATTGCCCGGTGTTTCTGGACCACAAGCATCCAGGATTTTCGGAGGCAATTACTTTACCGGAGCACACGGAGCAAGATACGCATGGGAAGCGATGTTCGGGCTTAGCACTGATGTGTACTTTAAAAATATCCAGAATGTAACACAAGGGTTTATTAATTCCTATCAATCTCAATCTCAACAATCGAGCGGTGGCTTTAACGCTGGGAATACAGGCATCAACCAAGTTTCGCAAGCAGTTATTAACTATGCGAATACTCCGGGAGCCGATTTGAGCGATCCAGGATTTACATCGTCGTTGGGTGCAATTAACGAGTACAATAATAATTTGGGTAAGCAATAATATCGTTAATTCATACAACGTATGAAAAAGTACACTACAGATTGGAAGGGAACTATTACAATTTTTGCGATAATTGCCATATTCAATGCCGTTACTTTCTATTGGAATAAAAATCCAACACTGCCACTTTTGAAGGTGATTATTGGTCTTGTTGCTTGGTTTGTATTTGTTGGATTCGGTATTCTGCTTATGACCGTATATTCTTACGCATCTATATCTGGCAACACACTGAAGTATGTATGGCTGTTTTTTTCTCGCAGAACAATAGATATCAATTCGATTACAGAAATAAACGACCAGCCAACATTTAAGGTCGCCAAAAGCCAATTTCGCTCGCTGTATGTTTTCTATACGGATAAGAACGGCGACACGAAATGGATTGAGCTTCGTATTACCATCTTTCCTGAAAAAACGCTAGGCAGACTCATTAAAGATTTGAAGGCGATTAATCCGAGAATCGAGCTTAATAAGTATTCCCAAAAGCTTATGGATTCCGCTTCCGAATAAATGGCGTATCCTACTCATACAACACAACAATGCCGGACTGGACAGCTAAGTCCAGCAAAATCTTACAAACCTGTAGACAACTCCAGAAAACAAAAACTCTGCATCTCTCTCCAGAACTTTCATAGTTTCCATCGAGATACAGAGTTTTTGAGCGGGTACGTCTGTTAATTTCCTTACCGTCTTCAAAGTGGGATCCAGTTCACTCCCAAATGGCTGGCAGAGAAAACCTAGGAGCGTTTCAGCACGGAAACGGGAAACGGGGTCAGGGACGCTTATTGACGCGATTCTCTCTCATGATATCATGTTTATATGCCCCGCACTCAACGCACCGACGTAGGAGGAATCGTGTACCATATCATAAATCGCGCCAACGGGCGGATGCGGATATTTGATACCAATAAAGATTACCGTCTTTTTGAAACAACCCTTGCCGAAACAAAAGAACACGTGAATATGCGTATCCTTTCGTATTGCATAATGCCCAACCATTGGCATCTAGTGATATATCCGAAGAAAGACAACGACATGCAGAAATTCATGGGATGGCTCACGCTTACCCATACGCGCCGATGGCATGTAGCGCATAAAACGATTGGATCGGGGCATCTCTATCAGGGAAGGTATAAATCATTTCCTGTTCAATCAAACGAATATTTCATCCAACTCTGCAAGTACGTGGAACGCAACGCTTTACGCGCAAAACTGGTCAAACGAGCAGAAAACTGGAAGTGGTCCAGCTTGTGGAGAAGGGAACACGGCTCTCCAGAACAAAAGAAACTCCTTTCCAGATGGTCTACCGATATTCCCGATGACTACATTTCCTATGTAAACGAACCGGAACAAGATGACGAACTGGAAGAACTTCGCTATAGTGTAAACAGAGGCAAACCCTATGGCAGAAAACAATGGACAAGCCGCATCATTGACAGATTCAATCTCGAATCAACGATCCGTGATCCTTGGCGTCCCAAAAAGCGTCCCTGACCCCGTTATTCAACGTTATTGCATGACCCCGTTATCCCGTTATCCAGTCCAAATGCTTTCGGTTTCCATTGATAATCTTGTAAAAAGTGTGTAGGATCTCAAACAAGAGTATTCTTTGGTAGTTCATTAGCTGGGCAAACATGAAAAATGGATCTGACAGATTGCAGAAAAAGCCGGTGTTGCGCTGGTTGAATAGGTAAAGAATAATGATTTTCCTTATTATCTTCCTTCCCGGGAAAGTATTACCCAAATTGTTTTAAGCGCTATATTTAAATCAAGCACGAGCGAACGGTTTTTAATGTAATAAAGATCATATTGAAGTTTTTCAGGCGCGTCTTCCACGGACGCGTCATTTTTCATGTTGATTTGCGCCCAGCCGGTAATGCCAGGTGGCACCAAAAGTCGTATGCTATAAAATGGAATTGATTCAGCAAGTTGCGCCACGTACTTCGGTCGTTCAGGCCGCGGGCCTATGAGAGACATTTCACCTTTTAATACATTCCACATCTGCGGAAGTTCGTCTAGATAAAAAGTTCGAAGGAATGTGCCAAAAGCGTATTGTCGCGGATCATCTTTCATTTCTTTGGTATTTCCCATATGTTCTGCTCCCAAGAGTTGGCTTCTGAATTTTATGAAATAAAAAGGTTTCCCGTTTTTACCTATGCGCTGTTGCCGAAAAAAAATAATACCGTCGCCTGGACGCGCCCGCTTTTCCCGTACATGCCATACATCGCGCGGGGTAGAAAGAATGATACCAAGCACAATGAATGGAAATAAAATTATTGTTATACCACCAGCTAAAAGCGCGAGCACTATATCAAATAAGCGTTTCGAAAATTCATAAACACGTTTGCGGGAGCCCGCCAAGTTTTCAAGAAACCACACTTCCGATATGCGAGAAATGGGAATTTTTCCCGTTAGGTTTTCGTAGTAGGTGGGAAAATCCATAAACCGCACACCCGAGAGAAGCACGCTGTAAAGTATGCGGACTAATTCCATATTTGAATGCAGTTCTGCAGATACGATTGCAAGGGACACCTTTTTTTCTTTTATAAATTCAAGTAGGTTTTCATTAAGCGATATGATGGGCATGTCGCCGGTTGATGGGAATGGCAAGGGGGTATTTTCCGTGTGCACGAGCGCAATAACAGAGAATCCCAAGTGCGGATGTTCTATAAGCTTGCGCCCAAGCGATATACTCTCGTCAGATAAACCGAAAAATAGCACATGTGTTTTTGATGTGTTTCGAATAAGCACGCTTGCGAGCATCCGCCAGCCCACAATGAGCCCGATAGAAAGCATAATCTGTGTGAGGAGGTTTGTTTTTGGCGTGATAACAAATGCTGGTATGAGATAAAACAACAGGACAGCAACGACACTCGCCGCCGCAATAGTGCGAAGAATTCTTTCTTTTATAATACGGTTTGCGTTCCACGCTTCTTGTTCATAGAGCCCGGCGATAAAAAAAAGCATGATCCAAATAAAAAAGACAATCGCAAACGGAACACGATGAATTTCCCATGGTTCTGTAAGATTGGTGCCATAGCGAACGAGTAATGTTATACCAAGCGCCGCATAGAGTGCCGTGATATCGCCAAGCATGAGAAGGGTTATCGCAAAACGTTTTTGATTCATACGACGAGTATACCGTCTCTTTGATATCTTTACAATATCGCTATTTTATGCCGTTGTGCTTGTAGTTCTGTGTTATTGTGCTATATTAAAAGCGCGGGATGGAGGAGCAGTACCTCGTCAGGCTCATAACCTGAAGGCGCCGGTGCAATTCCGGCTTCCGCAACAAGTTTTCGAAGAAAATTTCGCTAAGTACAAATTAGGTACACCTACACAAAAAGTATGGGGACTGACCTCATATTCCATATTAAAAGTTATCAGCTAACGTAATGTTATGACCAGGGTAATTGCTAGCAGAGGTATAATTTTTATTGTGTCAATTGCTATACTTATTACAGGATGGTATTTTGTTTCTGCAAATGATTCGGAAAACATTACTGTGTGCGTGCGGAGAAATGGCGCTATGTATCTTGTTGGAGATGACTATATGCGAGATGAATGTCGTAAGAAGGATACCTTATTAAGTTGGCATATCAAAGGCGATAAAGGAGATCCTGGCGAAAAGGGAGAAAAAGGTGATCTGGGGGTGAATGGAAAAGATGGAATGGAGTTGCATTTGTTTGATGCTGATAGTCAAGATTTGGGGATACTGTTAGATGCAACAGGATCCAGTGATATGAATTATCAAACCTATTTACCTGATATTGGTGTATTAGTAGCAAGTCATCAAAATCCAGCGAACATGACAGCAGTTATGAATCTTCCTGGTAAAAGCATCCAATACACAAACTCTGATTGTACTGGGCAGGCATTAACTACTGGCGACATGGCACCACAGGTGTTGTACCGTGATGATGCAGGGGAATATGGTCTTGGCTATATTATGTGGACGTTTGAATCACCAACACAGCGGACAATCAAATCACGTCGTGAAGCAAATGGAAATTGTAAAGATCTTGGATCGCAATCTGTTTTAACAAACACACTAAAACAAGTTGTGCTACCGTTTACCGAACCGCTTGCTTGGCCGCTTAAAATAGTAGGATTTTAAAATATTCAAATGAGTTTGGTCACTCGAATTTTGATAGATTTTCTTCACATGTTTTGGTCATTATCGTGGGTTGCTAAATCAGCTATAATCTTGGCAATATGTGTAGCCATATTCCTTCTTTGGTGGAGGGATGTATTATCAGACAGAAAGCAAAAAAACAGTTTGAATGACAAGCAAGATAAAAAGTTAGAATATGTTTGGGTTGATTCGAAAAATAAAAACACTATAAGAAATTACAAAAAGCCGTTTATTATCTCCGTATTTATTTTTGTATGTGGAGCTGGAATTGCTTGGTACATTGCTTTCTATGAATCACCCGAAGAGTGCTTTGTCAGAGAAATGAGAAAGTGGGGGACAGAAAATGGGCTTATGGAAGAAATGGAGAGCATTACACAAGACAATGCAAAGATGGCTGTGGCGCGAGCAAAAAATATTCTAAAGGAATACAATGCTAAAGATATAAAGGATAGTGATTCACGGAAAATATTTATCCAAACAGGCACAATCATTGATTATTGTGATGTGGATTAAAAAAAGAGTAATAAACAAAATCTGCCAGTGTGATTGACTACTGCAATCAGTTTGCTACTATGAACCTCTTGACGCTGAAGAGCAGAAAGGCTCGCTGCCAAGCGTCCGGTGTCAAAAACCGGGCGGAACGATGAGGGAATAACCGTTTTTGTGACGGTGTGCCGTCCCTCCAACGTCAAGATGTATATTGGCGTACCACGGTATGAAAACAATATCAAAAGAGGAGTTGTAGAAATTGATTGTAGAGGCGTTGCAGGAAGAACTTGAATTGAGCAAAAAAGAATTACCCCAAAATCAATCAGTACCATTTTCACAGGATTCACAATTGGTAAAACAATAAAAAAAGAAAAGAAATGAAATTCTCAAAAAGACATAGATAGCCACCGATTGACTGCACATTCTCGCAGTTGTTTTTGGTGGCTTTTTTGTTTGGTCTGACAGTCCGGAAAATCGCACCCCGGAATCCGGGCGTTTCAGCAAAATTACTTCATATGCTGATAGGGCGGTATATACTGCTCCAAAGGTTGCCCTTTGAGGTTCCATATGAGGAGACTTGGTGTGTTCCTCCAGACCAACCATGGGGATAGTAGTGTAATTGGTAGCACTCCAGCTTGTGGCGCTGGCAGAGCGGATTCAAATTCCGCCTATCCCACCATGCCCTCGTAGTCTAATGGATAGGATGCCTCTGTTCTAATGAGGAAGGTGCGGGTTCAAATCCTGCCGAGGGTACAAATAATAGTGAGTTGAGGGGTAGGATGTGAGAGTTTTGTTTATTCACATGCGCAGGATATTTGCCTTGTATCTACCTTTTGACAAATCCTGTATAATTATGGTAGTAAGAAGAACTCATGAGAATACCAATACCAAAACTTAAGGCAATGATTCTTTACTTCGCTACTTTTACTGATCCAAGATTGTTGGGGAAAGTGAAGTTGATGAAGCTATTTTACTTTGTTGATTTTACCCATGTAAAAAACTATGCTTCGCCTATCACCTTTGACAACTATGTTCGTCTAGAGCATGGGCCAATTCCTTCCACAATTCTTAATTTAGTAGACGCAGTAGAAGATGATACAGACAATGCGATTCTTGCGGATTCATTTTCTATCAAAACTAGAGATGGTTCGAATCAAAAAAGAGTAGTTCCTACAAGAGAGTTTACAAGTAAAGACGAAAAGTACTTCACACCAAGCGAACTTAAGGTGTTAAAGAGTGTTTGTGATAGGTTCGCTGGTAAAACTGGCAAGTTTATTGAGGATAAATCTCACGAGGAGGCCGCTTGGAGCAAGACAAAAGAGCTAGAGAGCATACCTTACACACTTGCGACTGAAGATCCAGACTGTCATGTAAGTAAAGAAGAAATAGAGTTTGTTTTAGGAGTATTTAACTGATAGGCCATGATAAAATTTGGAAGCATTTTTAGATACAACGAAAATTATTATGTCTATCTAGGGCAAACGGAGGATATTATATATGCTGCGCGGATACTTAATAGAGATCAAACTAAAGAATTGCAAAGATTAGATAAGAATAGTGAAAATAAACATATAAAACGGCCGATAGATGACAGTACAATCTTTTGTTTCGTAATTCTTTCAACAGACAATTTTCATGAACAAGCGGCGTCGCTCCATAATTCACAGTACGACACTGATGTCCACCCAGAATTGATTGGCGAGTTAAATAGTGAGGACGTTGAAAATCTAAAAAAAGAAATTGAAGAGAAATCTGCTATCTCATCTTCCCTAAAAGAAATTATCCGTAGAACGTTCCAATGATTTTTGCTTTTTAGCATGTTGTCCATAAGAGAAATGGATGAAATGGAAATCAAAAATTATGACTAGAATAATTAAGATTAGCGAAACAAAAATTCATATAAAAAACCTCTTTAAAAGACGCTAAGACGACAAATACTATCCCATCATTGCCGGGTTGTATTTCCGAAGGCGACACATTTGAAAAAGCATTACAAAATGTTCAAGAGGCGGCAAGTTTATATCTTGAAGTTATGCAAAGCAAGAAACAGGAAATTCCAAAAGAAGAAAAGGGCGTTGTTATAGCTCCCATTGAGGTATTTGTGTAATGCCGAAATTTCCCTCACTTAAACCAAAACAAGTAATCCGCGCTCTTCTGGAATGGGCTTTGGATAGTTATTGTGTTACTTTTATTATTTTTCCAAGACCAACCCAACTGGAATTCATTTGCCATGGCACTTTTACTGGTGATATTTTACTGGAAGTTTCTCTCATATATGGATAAAAAGTTTTCTCAACTCGAAAATGAATTGAAGGAATCCATTAAAAGTGATAATGGATATAATGGATAATGGGGTCAGTCCCCATTATTAGTAAAGGCAGAAAACTGGAAATGGTCCAGTCTGTGGAGAAGGGAACACGGCACACCCAAAGACCAAAAA
>MHNO01000011.1:0-5342 GCA_001819815.1 Candidatus Ryanbacteria bacterium RIFCSPHIGHO2_02_FULL_45_17b
AGAAGAGCTTTTCTCCGTTACCAGCGCTTATGACCACCTTGATCCGCCGCAGGGAACTGATGCGTTCCTTGAAAACGCTGCGCTCCTATCCGACGCCGATTTGGTTGATAAGTCCGCGGACGCTGTTCATATCATGACAATTCATGCGGCAAAGGGACTTGAATTCGATACGGTGTTCCTAACAGGCCTTGAAGAGGGTATGTTCCCGCATGCTTTAAGCATGCACGACCCCGCCCAAATGGAAGAAGAACGACGGCTTTGCTATGTCGCGCTCACGCGCGCCCGCACGCGCCTATATATAAGCACAGCGCAAACCCGCACCATCTACGGAGAAGTGCAATGGAATGAACCGTCGCGGTTTTTACAAGATATACCAGAACGTCTTAGGCAACTAACACAACCAACGGAAACGAACTACCTTGATTTTGACGAACATGCGGTGAAATATGATTAAATTGCGGTGAATTACGAAACATCAAAATGTTGTCATTGCGAGGAGCGAAGCGACGTGGCAATCCCATAATTTTCAATGTATTCATGAGATTGCTTCGCTACGCTCGCAATGACAAATCTACGTTTCGTAATTCAAAGTAAATTAAAATAACCATGGGTAAAAAACTTGGCCAGCATTTTCTCACTTCAGCCGCTATAGCAAAGCGTATGGTTGAGTCTGCTAACATTCAGCCAACGGATGTTGTTTTGGAAGTGGGGCCAGGGAGAGGAATGCTTACCCAGTTTTTGGTTGAAAAAGCAAAAAAAGTAATTGCCGTAGAAAAAGACCGGCAATTTGTTCCATATCTCCGAGAAAAATATAAAAATGCGAAAAATCTGGAAGTTGTGGAAGGGGATATTTTACTTTGTCATGCCGGACTTGATCCGGCATCCAGTATCATTAAAAAATCCATATATTTTCAAGGAAATGGATCCCGCATCAAGTGCGGGATGACATTTATAACTCCTAAAAAATATAAAATAGTAGCAAATTTGCCTTATTACATAACATCGCGGTTTCTGCGCTTGTTCCTTGAAGAACTGCCGAATAAGCCGCAATCCATGACACTAATGATCCAAAAAGAAGTCGCCGAGCGGATATGCGCAAAACCGCCGAGCATGAATCTACTTGCGCTTTCCGTGCAAGCGTTTGGTACACCCCACATACTCTTTAAGGTCTCCCGAGGAAGCTTTCTACCACCACCAGAAGTTGACTCCGCTGTTATCGCTATTGAAGACATTTCAGACGCTTTCTTCAAAAAACACCATATATCACCTAAAGAATTCTTCGAACTTCCCAAAAAAGCGTTTTCCCAAAAGCGTAAAATGCTCCGCGCATCCCTTTCCAGCCATATTGCGGAAGTCCGACTTCCGCATATTGAACATCTTCTCAAAAAACGGCCGCAGGAGCTTTCACTGGAAGATTGGGCTATAATGTTCAAAGCTTAGCTTTGAACAAAAACAAACTAAACTGCTTAAAGTTTGCGCACAACAAAAAGCCCCTCAAGATATATAAAATATATTTTGAGGGGCCTAACTTTACCTGTCGCTTTCTTTTTTCGGGCAATTCCATGTCCCGCCATCTTTTGCCGTCCATTCGCACCCCTTTCCATCCTTTATTTTTTCAGTTGCCACCACTACTTTTTGACAATATTCCTTGCCATTTATCTGGAAACAGCCTCTGTTATCCTCCTGTACCTGTTGTGGTACGGGTTGATAATACACTTGCGACGGTGGGCGGGGGATCAGGGAATCCATCAGATGCCCCGTTAATCGATGTGTTGCTTCCCCCGCAATCATGCCCGGCACCATACCGATTCCGTACATCGGTATACCGCCACAAGCCACCGTAGTAATGGCCAGCATGACCATACAGACTCGGCGTATCATACTATTCCTCCTTTCTTAAGGTTATTTATAAAAAACTAACCCCTCTCTACACATTGACTATAGTATATCTTATACAATAACATTTGTCAACCACAGCCACAAATGCCTGTCTCGGGATCCCAAATTGCGTTCGGCCATGCGCCACATATAAGATTAAGGCATCCAAGTGGAACGTTGCATTGCGTAGAATAGGGACCACAATCATCGATAAATTCGCAATAGTAGCCAACACAATAGAGTCCACAATTACAACAGAAAACCCATAAATTTGCACCTGGTACCGGATTAGATGGAGCAAGATCCTTATAACAATCAGGACTTGTAACCCAATTCCCACCACCAGGAATTTCCGCGTTTGCTGAATTGGTAGTCAAACTATATTTAAGCCCATCTACGATCATGGAAAAAAAATCCTGTTTTGCCATGGGTGTTTTATCAATGCGCTGTCCTCCCGGCAACAATAAACCACTAGAGATTTTTCCGGTCGTACGCAAATTCGCGCGCTCCATGGATATAAGACGTTCAAGTTCTTGAATACCTTTTTGAAGCTGTGTGGCATCTGCAGGCCCCACCCACCCCTGTTTTTTTGCATATTCGGCTATTTTAAACAGAACCGCATATATTTGGTCATCAGTGGCAAAGATGGTATTTTTTTCTGATGTGGTAATAAAATTATCTTTGATCATTAAGTCTTGAAGCATTACCAAAGCATCTCTATATGATTCCGGCCATAAAATGTCAAAAATCTGCTCTTCCGATAAAGCAGGCTGGGAAGCAAAACCATGTTCAAATTCAGATTCAGCGCCAAATGATTTACTATCTCCTGTGCTATTGTTGTTCTCCCCGCTTCCGCTAGAAAAAACGCCGGTAATATAAGAAACGGCGGGCTCCAAAGGCCGCGTTATTGGTTGAAAAAGATATTGAAAGCCGGTTTTTTGCGGAGAACCGGCATTTCCGGCAAGTAAAATACCTTTGTTTTCGGCTGAACGCCGTTCAATGCTCTTTGTCTGCGAAAACTCTTCTGGCACACTGCTGTTTCCGGGAACATCTTTGTTTCGAAAAAACATAAAATAACCCAACAGCACAATTATACCCACCCCGATCGTGCTACCTATAATCTTTACGAACTGCGAATACATGTTTTCAGTGTATCACACAAAAACTTATCCACACAAAGAGGAAAAAATAAAGAAAAATAACGCGCCAGTACGTGTATAATTACAAATATACTGTGAATTACGAAATACACTTTTTTGTCATGCCGGACTTGATCCGGCATCCAGTATCATTAAAAAATCCATATATTTCTTTATAGAAATGGATCCCGCATCAAGTGCGGGATGACATTTCGTAATTCATGGAAGTATATAATGTAGCGCGATCCACTGTTTTTAAGGTATATGCCAAGCAGAAAAATTATCATCCCTTTGATATGTATTTCACTCACTGCGGGAGCATGGTGGTTTTTTGCGAACAAACAAAAACAAGTTCCCGCGGAAAACCGAATTGCCGCGGCCGACAATAATGCAGGGGGAACACTCTCGCAGGACTCCGATAACGACGGCCTTAAGGATTGGGAAGAGGCCTTATGGAAAACAGACGCGCATAATCCGGATACCGACGGGGATGGAACAACCGACAACCATGAAATACTGGCAAAACGCGACCCTCGTAAGCCAGGCCCGGATGATGAAATGACCCTGCCTTCTCCTGGCGCAACAGATGGAACTGCCACGGCAATGGCAAGTGATGAAGAAAATCTTACCGCTAAACTGGCGCAAAATTTTGCCACCGCCTATTTTAGCAGGAAAATAGCAAACGCGTCTGAAGGAAACGCTTTCATAGACAAAGATACCCTTACGAACCAAGTATTTTCCGATATCACAAATTCCATGGGCGCATATTCTTTCCCCGACTTATTTCAAGCTGCCACCGACTCTTCATTTCATATCAAAGACTCAAACAACGATGCAGATGTCCGCGCATACGTTAATATTCTTGCCAAAACACTGCAAGAACAATCATCTCCGCAAAAACACGAACTCGAGATCATAAATGCTGTCTTTGCGAATCGGACATTCAGCAGTTTGGGACAATTGGAAGAAAACAGTACTTATTACAAATCGCTTGCAAACACCCTGTACACCATTGATGTGCCGCGGCTTCTTCTTGAAGCGCATAAAAATATGGCTAACTCTTTTCTCCGCTTGAGCGCCATTTTGAATACGGTGTCGCAATTTAATGCCGACCCGATATCTGGTTTTGCCGCGCTTAATCAATACGTTTCCGAAGCGCAAGAATCAGCCGCTCCGCTTGAAATTATTATGCGTGAAGTCAAAACAAGAAACATTGCGTTCCAGGAATCAGAACCAGGGGCCATGTTCAATAAATATCTTTCCGCACTCCAATGAAGACAGAAAAAAAACAAGTTGCAAACATATTCCTCTGCGTCGTTTTTGTCTTGATTGGAAGTTTGGTTGTTCCTGTAAAACCAGCGCAAGCGGTTGTGCCCGTGCACTGTCCTACGATTTGTGACACGTGGGACGTAGCACTTTCTGGTCCTAAAGGTTCCGTTGTGCAGGGCTGGTTTGTAAATAAAGAATTTGGGTTAGGAGGCCTGCCATTCTCTGCAAGCAACGAAGTGGGATCGGAAGCCGCGGCGGCATTCTCTATAAGTTGGGATCTTATCGCTTGGGAACTTGCGCGATTTGTTCTCCAGCAATTTACAGAAAAAATAGTATTGTGGATTCAAACGGGCCAAGACCCATTCTTTTCCGGCGGCACGGAAGGATCTCTTTTTGTAACAAACATTGATGAATTTTTACTGGACGCGGCGGACAATCAGGCAAGCATCATGTTGCGGGATTACTTCGGCCCTTCATGGGACAAATTATGCTCCCCATTTCGCTTACCGGTTGGTTTGAGCTTAAGCCAAAGCTATGGCCGCGGGTACGGCAGTTTCGGACCAAAAGCGCGCTGTAGCATAACGGATATTGTGGAAAACCTGGAAGATTTTTACGAGGATTTTGAAAATGGCGGGTGGGCCGCCTGGATGCAAACCGCGCGCTATGAAAACACGGCATGGGGTTTATTAACACTTGCTGAAGAAGACTCGCGTGAACGGGAAACACGGGCTGTACGCGCAAATGAAAATGATTTTCTTGCGGGATTAGGGTTTCCCGGCATGCGTAAATGCGTGAAAGGAATCACCGTTGACGGGGGCCCTCTAATCAACCCCACTGATCCAGACGATACAAATCTTGTCCGTTGTGATAAATATCTTACTCAAACTCCCGGCAAAGCAATTGAGGACCAGCTTGCCGATTCTTTGGGCGAAGAAATACGTAAACTGGAAGCGGCCGATGAAATAAATGAAATAATTGGGCACCTTTTCTCCGGTCTTATGGCATGGCTTATCGGCGGCGGAAGCGGAGGGGGGGGTCTGCTTGATACTAAATTAA
>MHNO01000011.1:5459-8667 GCA_001819815.1 Candidatus Ryanbacteria bacterium RIFCSPHIGHO2_02_FULL_45_17b
GCCTCATAGACCTTGCCGATCCGGGATGCACCGGCCCAACTGACACCACTGAGCTAAACGCCCCATCACTTTAACTAAAATAAATCATATAATGCCGCGCCATACCACAACTACAAACACCATACTAAAACCACTCCTCCTCGCGGCAGTGTTTTGTGTTGTGGCGTTTGCTGTATTTTCTCCGGTTTTTTCACAAAACGCGGGAGCACAGTTTATGTGTAGAGAATTATTACTTTCAACAGGAGACATAGAATACCAATGTGACGCAATTACTGGAAAGCCTTATTCAGATATTGCTTCTTGTAAAGAGAAGTGTAAAAGCGTTCCAGGGGTTACTACAGCAACGTGTATATCACCACCAGCAGATGTGGCATGTGGAGATACAATCGGCCCTGGCACAGGATTTAAGGATAAAGAAGGAAATGATAAAGGGTTGACAATCGGCGGCGTGGTAATGGAAGGGCTTCTCGATGCTCTCATCTGGATTCTAGAATTCATCAACAACATGCTCCGGTTGCTTGTCGGCTGGGTCGCGCGGCTCCTAGACTCCGCTGTTCTAATGTCGCTCGCGGGTTTAAGCGGCATAGACGCAATCACCATCGGCTGGGGCATTACGCGAGATGTCGCGAACATCTTCTTCATTTTTATTCTTCTTATCATCGCGATCGCCACCATCTTGCGGCTTGAATCATACGGCGCAAAACAGCTTCTGCCAAAACTTATTATCGTAGCGCTCCTTATTAATTTCAGTTTGGTGATAGCCACCACTATTGTAGACGCGTCTAACATCTTAGCCCTTACATTCATTAGCCGCATCACGCCCGTACCCGATAAACTTGCCAAAATTCTCCAAATAAACAAAATTACTGATACTAGTGAGAATAGCGTAACGCCAAGCGCCGAAGACATCGACTGGCAAACCGTAGCTTCCGGTGGATGGGGCAATGGTCTTATTAAAATTAACCAAAAATTTACCACCGACGAAGAAGTTATGAACGCAACACCTGTGTTGCAAAACAAACCAAGTGAACAAGTGATACAATTCTTCTGGCAGGCAACTATTCTTATTTTGCAACTTACCCTTATATTTGTGTTCGTGGCGCT
Source organism: Candidatus Ryanbacteria bacterium RIFCSPHIGHO2_02_FULL_45_17b (assembly GCA_001819815.1). GTDB lineage: Bacteria > Patescibacteriota > Minisyncoccia > Ryanbacterales > 2-02-FULL-48-12 > 02-FULL-45-17b. Next base: position 6,564 of record MHNO01000011.1, read on the forward strand.
AAGTGTGATGCTCTTGGTGCGGAGTGTGGCATTGATTATTATTTTTGTGCTCGCCCCTCTGGGGTTTTTAGCGGCAATTCTTCCGGCTACCCGAGGATACGCCAACCAGTGGTGGCATAAACTATTTCAGTGGTCATTTTTCTTTCCTGCGTCCGCCTTCATGATTTACTTGGCGGTAGCTTACGGCGCGCAGATGTCGCAATACTTCCAAGGAAACCAGGTGGTCAACATGGGTATGCTCTTTAATTATTTCGCGACGGTTGCCATTCTTATCGGCTCGCTGATTGTGGCAAAACAAATGGGCATTGTGGGAGCGGCCGCGGCAATCGACATTGGGTTGGGTATTGCAAAAAGCGTGCGGGGGTATGCGGGGAGACAAAGCTTGCGCTATGGTGTGGGGCCTGCGGGTGCTCTTGTAGGATGGCCTCTACAACAATTTGGGCGTATACCATTTGTTGGAGCACCTGTCCGCCTCCTAGCAAAACCGTTTGCCGCCATGCAGCGTGCAGGAGCTGGAGTCCGAGAAAAGGGGTATGAAGATATTAAAAAACGAGTTGGTGAGTCTGCATCTGCCAATCAAGCAACTCTTCGCACTCTAACCGCCCCCGGAGCTCGAAGAGCGGCAGAAGAGGCAATTATTGATAAAGGGCAAGCGCGTATTATACCTCAAGGAGATCTTCGGAATCTCGTACAATACTTTAAGCGCGAAGTGGATCTTGGAAAACTCCGTAAAATTTATGCGGTTGACCCCAGTTTGGCAGCAGAAGGCGAAGAAACACCAGCCCAGCAGGCAGCAGCTGTTTCACGCGCTGTTGAAGGAACTTCCGCTGATGATATCCGAACTAAACAAAATGCGAATGCGGTTGAAAACGAGCTTGTCGCAGATGCAATGATCCTTAAATATGGCATGCAAAAACTGGAAGCAGTTGCTGAAACATCTGGCGAACGGCTTGCTCCGGCGTTGCGGGGCGCCTTTGAACGCTTACGAGAGAAAAACCTTGATAAGATACTAGAAGGCACCGGAAGAACGCGTGCCACCGCAACAGCGGATGACAATCGAAACGCTTACGATGAAGCTATCAAACAACTAAACAAAGAAAATCCGGATGTTCTTAAATTTGTAAACCGCAGCCAAACAATTAACATGGAACCGGCGGCGCCAGGAATGCTGAATTTGGCGGATACCATCAGAACCGGCGTAAAAGTCATGAACGATGCGGCGGAACAAGAAGCAGTAGACGCATTGGTGGCTCGTGAAGCAAGGCGTGGAGGCGGCGCGCCATCTGCGGTAGAGGAAGCTCAAGCTCGCAAAGGAGCGCGTAAAATAGAAATATAAAACAATAAAATACAAATGATCCATAAACCATCTCAAGAACAATTGGCGGAACGATTTAGAAAAATACCGCCAGAATTACGTAAAGCCATAAGTTCGTCAGCAAATGCGGATGCTATTTTTGAAATTGGGAAAAAACACGGCCTTCTTATGGACAAAACCGGAGAACTCGCCGCCCAAACAGGTCTCTTGATGCTTGGCGTTACGCACCCCGATGAATTTGTGGGCAACCTTGCCGAACGCTTGCAAGTGGATCGCCAAAAAGCGAGTAAAATCGCGGATGATATCAACCGTGAAATTTTTGCTCCCGTGCGCGAACACTTGCGTTCACAATTTGGTGTGGCGTCGCAAAAAGAAATTTCGGAGGAGAAACCTCCAAGCGGAGGACTCACCTCCAAAATTTCTCCAAGCACAATTTCGGAAGAGAGACTTCCAAAAACCGGAAGACTCACTTCCGAAATTCCCTCTCCGCTTCAAATTTCAGGTTCCAAGCTTCAGGAGGGAAGCCCTGCTTCCTTAGAGGATCTTGAAGCGGAACTGGAACGGGCGCTTGTGGAAGAAAAGGGAATTCAACCCTTGAGTGTGGTTAAAGAATCTGTTCCAACCCAAAAACCAATAACCCAGGCAAAATCGGGCTATAAAGGCGCTGATCCCTACCGTGAACAAGCTGGGGAAGACCTGCCAAATATGCGCGGGAAAGCGTATGTGCCTACGGCACAGAACCAAACGAAAGAACAAGTCCCTTCCAATCCCGGTATAGCTGGGAGAGGA
>MHNO01000012.1:0-17635 GCA_001819815.1 Candidatus Ryanbacteria bacterium RIFCSPHIGHO2_02_FULL_45_17b
CTGTGGTTTGCGCAATCTCGCAAGAGCTTGATCCTTTCATGGGATAGGGTAATGGCGAGGGTGCATAAATCTTTAGGCAGTTGGTCTATACCTTCACTTTCTGTCCATGGTGTAGTTTTGGGTTACGTGCTTCCATCGCGACAGCCTCCCCCCCATGTCGGAGTACTTTGATTCTACAGACATCATCTGGAGAAAATCTGCCATTATGTCTAAATGGCACGAGAAACGAGCTAAATACATTCATATTCCCTCCCTCGTCAACATCCGTAAACGCCGCTTCAATCGGTGGTACTGTCTTCGATGTGAAAGCAATATGATCGCCTGTAACCAACTTAATCCCCTTAAATACAAACGCACTTTTTGAGGTTACCTTTTTCATACTAAAGCCTCCTTTTCTGTATTATGCGCACTGGCGGTAGGGATGAAATCTTACATACGTTATAGAATTATTATTATAATTTGTCAACTCTTCTCACTTATACCTAATTTTTGCTAAGATTAACAGATGAATATGAAAAAGAAATCAACAACAAAGAAAAAAGTTGTAAAGAAAGCAATCGAACCACCAAAAGAGCTTCCTCCCAATGACCACCGCGCTTTAGGGCAGGCTTTGGATTTGTTTTCGTTCCATGAAATCGCGCCAGGCGCGCCTTTTTGGCACAATAAAGGAATGGTTATATTTCGGGAACTGGAACGATATGCCCGAAAAGTGAATGATGAAAATGGGTATCAAGAAATTTCGACGCCTATTCTAGTAAAAAAAGAAGTTTTTGAAAAATCAGGCCATTGGGATTTTTACCGCGACAATATGTTCTGGTTTACGAACCCGCGCGACAAAAAAGAAACGCTGGTAGTTAAACCCATGAATTGTCCCGAATCTACTTATGTATATAATTCCACCATAAGAAGCTACAACGATCTTCCTCTGCGCCTTGCGGAGATTGGTCGCTTAAATCGCAATGAACTTTCCGGCACGCTGGGTGGTCTGTTCCGTGTACGGCAAATTACCATGGACGACGCGCACATATTCGTATGTCCCGACCAAGTGGAAGAAGAAGTAGCCGCGGTCATAAAGATAATAGAAGAATTCTATGGTTCGTTTGGTTTTAAACCGCGCTATGTGCTCGCTACCCGACCCAAGAAAGCCCTTGGCACCAAAAAAGTTTGGGACATGGCGGAACACGCACTTGAAGAAGCGCTCAAAAAACAACATACAGCTTACACTATAGACAAAGGTGAAGGCGCGTTTTACGGTCCCAAAATTGAAGTACACATGGAAGATTCCCAAGGCCGCGATTGGCAAATGGGCACCGCGCAACTTGATCTTGTAATGCTCCCCAAACAGTTTAATCTTTCTTACGTTGATGAAAACGGTAAAAAACAAATGCCATGGGTAATTCATCGCGCCGTGTTTGGTTCGTTTGAACGATTTATCGGCATACTCTTGGAACATTTTAACGGGGCGCTTCCCTTTTGGCTTTCCCCTATGCAAGCACGAATTCTCACTATCAACGACAAAGTACTTGATTACGCAAAAGAAGTGGAACAGGAACTCAAGAAAAGCAATGTTCGCGTGGAAGTTGATGGTCGCAATGAATCGCTTGGCAAAAAAATTCGCGAGGGAGAAATGCAAAAGATCCCGTACTTGCTTGTAATAGGCGAAAAAGAAAAAAGCGCACATTCAGTGAACGTGCGCGAGCGTGGAAAGGGAGATGTGGGTACCACCAGCGTTGAAATGTTTCTTGAAGAGAAATGCAAAAACTCATCATTGTAATCGGCCCTACCGCATCTGGTAAATCGGATCTCGCGGTTCTTTTGGCGCGAGAGATTAAAAAACACACACTTGGCGGGTACGGGGGTGCTGAAATAATTTCTGCCGACTCTCGACAAGTATATAAGTATCTTAATGTCGGCACAAATAAAGTGACTCCGTTGCGATGGGGTCATCCCGCACTTGATGCGGGATCCACAACAAAAAAATGGATTCCGGGTCAAGCCCGGAATGACAAGGTACCTACCTATAAATCCATCCCCCATCACTGCATTGATTTTGTGCACCCGCGAAAAATATATACGGTTGCTGAATATAAAATATGTGCCGAAAAAGCAATTAGCGTCATCCGAAGACGCAACATGATACCTATTTTGGTCGGTGGTAGCGGATTATACATCCAAGCAATTGCTGATGGATTACTGTTACCTGAAGTGCCACCAAACAAAAAATTGCGCTTGGAGCTTGAGAAAAAATCAACCACTGAGCTTTTCCGCATTTTGCAAAAACTTGATCTGGATCGTGCCACACATATTGATTCAAAAAACCCTCGACGGCTTATCCGTGCCATTGAGATATGTAAAGCAACAGGAAAACAAATATCTAAACTAAACTCACACAGTGAATTTCAAACATTGTTCATTGGTATAAAAAAAAGTGATGCGGAGTTGAAACACGCGCTAGAGTTGCGATCAAAAAAACAAATTCCTGGATTGTTGCAAGAAGTAAAACTACTTATGAGTGTGAACATATCTAAAAAACGCATTCGTGAGTTTGGGTTTGAATATAAACTTGGACTTATATTTTTAGATACACACAGCAAACACGGGATGACAAAAAAAGAGTTAGCGGATATGCTTGCAAAAGAAAACTGGCGCTATACGAGACGCCAAATGACATGGTTCAAGCGAGATACACGGATACAGTGGATTCAAAAAAATGATAAAGCATTGTATAGTATGAAAAAGTTTTTGCGAGAAAGTAAATAAGGCATCCAATCGCCCTTATTGTGCCCCTTCTAGTAACTTCATCAACACCTCCCTTGCTATTTCCGGATTTGCCGCTCCTTTGGTTTCTTTCATGACTTTTCCAATAAGCATCTGCAATGCCGCTGTTTTGCCTGCTCTATAATCTTCTACGGGTTTTTGATTTTCTTGTATAATCTTTTTTACTATTTCATCCAGAGCACTCGCATTGCTCACTTGGCGCAAGTTTTCTTCTTCCACAATAGTTGATGGATCCGAGCCATCAGCGAACATCCGCGCGAGCACGTCTTTTGCCGCCCGTGAAGAAAGTTCGTTTGTGTAAATCATTTTTACGAGCTCCGCGAAGTTTTCTGGCGTGATAAGGGTATCGGTGATATGTGCTTCTTTTGCGACTAAGAGCGACTGTAAATCGGAAGACATGTAGCTAGCGAGAATTGCAGAAGCTTTCTGAAATTCTGATCGTTTACTCTCTCCCAGCCAAGCGGCAAGCTCGGAGGATGCCTGTTCAAAATAATCCGCGAAAGGTTTATCGGATACAAGAAAAGAAATTATTTTTGAGGGCAAAGCGTACTGTGTTTCAAATCGCGCGCGTTTTGCTGTGGGAAGTTCTGGTAGGGTGTTTTTTATGTGTTCAATGTCAAACCCTCCACCGGCTGTCAGATTGAGTGGCGGCAAATCCGGCTCGGGGAAATAGCGATAATCATGGGCAGATTCCTTTGAACGCTGGGATACCGTGCGCTGGTTTACATCATCCCATCCACGTGTTTCTTGTTTTACTTTTTCACCTTGTTCCAGTACTTCTTGTTGTCGTTGCAATTCATAGATGATTGCTTTTTCTACCGCGCGAAATGAATTTATGTTTTTTACCTCTACTTTGGTGCCAAATGTCGTCTCACCAAGAGGGCGGATACTTATGTTTGCCTCAATACGCATTTGGCCTTTTTCCATATCTGCGTCTGACGCGTTCACATAACGCAATATCTGGTGCAATTCCTCCGCAAAAGCGCGGGCATCAGCCGCTGTGCGAATATCGGGCTCGGTAACTAATTCCATCAAGGGCACGCCCGCCCGATTATAATCTATCAGTGTAGCTTGTTGTCCTGATGAACTTGATTCATGACCCATTTCGGTATCGATGTGTTGTAAGCGTCCGGTGTCTTCCTCTAAATGCACGCGCGTAATGCGTACGCCATGAAGATTACCGCCCAGTACAATAGGATATTTATATTGTGAAATTTGATACCCTTTAGGGAGATCGGGGTAAAAATAGTTCTTGCGGTCAAACTGTGAATAAGCGGATATGTCTCCCCCAAGCGCGAGCCCAACGCGAATTACTTTTTCCACAGCATCACGGTTTATAACAGGCAATGCGCCCGGATGTGCCATGCATACGGGACATATGTTTACATTTGGATGATGTTCTAATGGATCGTTGTGGCATCCGCAGAACATTTTAGTTGAAGTGTTCAGTTCCGCGTGTATCTCAAGCCCAATAACAAGTTCATACTCCATGGGTTGCATTATAACGAATGTATACGTATAATCAATAAGATATAAGTTGTCTTTTTATATACCATGCTTTCCTATAATGATCTTAAAAAAGGCACGTTGTTTTTCTGGAATGGCGATCCATACGAAGTTTTGGAGTATAATTTTGTGCGCATGCAACAGCGTCGTCCCAGCGCGCAGACCAAAATCCGGAATCTCAAAACAGGCGCCATTTCGCTTCAGACGTTCAAGCAATCTGATACCTTTGAGGAATTAGAGTTTGAGAAAAAACAGGCTGTTTTTGTATTTTGCGGTCGAGGTGTATGCACGTTTCACCTTGCGGGAAAAGCAAGCGAACGGTTTACTCTTCCCGAGAATGAAGAATTAAAACATAAGACTCAATTTTTGAAACCGAACACGGAAGTTACCGCTCGTTATATAGATGACGATCTGTTAGATATTCTTATTCCTATTAAAGTCGATCTTAAAGTAACTGAAGCCGCACCCGCGGTTCGGGGAAACACAGCGCAAGGCGGTTTAAAACAAGTTACCCTAGAGACGGGTTTTACGTTAAACGTACCCATGTTTATTAACGAAGGAGATGTTCTTCGTATTAACACTGATTCTGGAGAATATGTAGAACGGATGAATAAGTGATCCGTAGTTATAGTTTAATTCTCTCACCAGGCTGGAGAGAGCCGCTGTTTTGTTTTTCTTGATGTGTTGCAGGCGGTAAAGGAGTTTCTATTCTCTTTTGAGGTATGTTACGTTTTGCAAGTACTCCCTGCAGTACGGATCGAAGTTCGGACATGCGTTCAGGAATTTTCTTTTCGGTCGGAGAGCGCTTGTGCGGTTGCGGAGCAAGAGGTGTTGGACGCAATGAAGAAAGTGAGACAGGTTTGGGAGTAGGCTGGTGTTGATGTGATATCGGAGGTGGTGTTACTGCTATTGGCGCCGGTGGTGATACTGTTGGTGTCGGCGCCGGTTTTGGGAGCGTAATAGATGGCGGAGGCACCGGTTTAGGCGGAGATTCAACCGCGTGTTCTTTCGGTTTGACGGCGGGTATTGGAGTGTATGCTTTTTTTACGGAAGACTGACTTGCATGAAGTACGTGGTCTTGTTTTTGCGGTTGCGGCTTATCTTCCGCGCGGACTCCCAGTTTTGATCCGAAACCGCTCCAACGATTCATCTCCTCTTCCACGTCTTCGCGTTTCCGCGCGTATGTTTTTCGTGAAGCATCAATTACAATGTTTGCCGTACGAACTGTTGACTCAACAATAAGAGGAGGTAATGTGCTTGCTGAAAACGGACGACTTCGCACTTGGCTGATCATAAGTTTTAAATAGATATGATGGTTTGGCAAACCCACCAAATCTTCAATGGTAACTTCAGGCTCAAATTCTTTTTCGAGAAATTCCGCGTCCGTAGCGCCTACCCGAAACACAATAAGCGTGCCCACGTTTCCGAACACGGCGTCTCGTACGCGTGTGCTGGTGTCTGTTACTAACTGCCCCACATATTGGTGCGCGATGACAAGATTCAGGCGATATTTGCGCGCTTCCGACAAAATGGAGGCAAATGAATCGGTTGCGAAGTTTTGGAATTCATCCACATACAGATAAAAATCTTTTCGTTCTTCCTCGGGAATGCGGACGCGTTCCATGGCCGCTAACTGCAGTTTGGTAATAACCATGGCGCCCAGCAGTTGCGAATTATCTTCGCCGATGCGCCCTTTCGATACATTCACCAGAATAATTTTTTCCTGGTTCATGGCATCATATAAATCAAGAGAACTTTGCGGTTGACCCACAATGTTTCGGATGAGGGACGAAGACAAAAATTGCCCTACTTTATTTTGTATAGGTGCGATGGCTTCATTGCGGAACCGTGGTTCATATTGTTCATATTCCTGCGTCCAAAACGCGAGCACTACAGGGTCTTTCACGTGTGATAGAATTTGTTTTCGATACTCTTTATCAACTAGAATCCGTTGTACGCCGAGTAGTGTGGATCCCGGGTTATCAAGTAACGCTAAAATCGCGTTATTCAAAATATACTCCATGCGGGCAGACCAGACATTTGCCCATATTTTCGTAAAAATTCCCATCAAGCTTGAAGCCGCAATGGGCTTGTATTCAGGGTTGTTTATGTCGGGAACCTCAAGAACGTTGAATCCGATGGGATATTCACTGTCTGCTGGATTAAAATAAATAACATCTTTTGCGCGCTCTTCCGGTATCATGGTAAGCACTTCTTCCACGAATTCGCCGTGCGGATCCACGATACAGACACCGCGCCCGCTTTTAACATCCTGCAAAGCTATATTTTTCAAGAATGTGGATTTTCCGGTCCCTGTCTGTCCTATCACGTATACATGCTGACGGCGATCTGTACGCTTAATACCGAATACGCGTTCGCGGTTGCGAAAGTTTGTTTTTGCGAAATAAACGATATCAGATTCCATTGCTTTTATAACGCTCCTAATTCTTCAAGAACTTTTTTGTACACTTTCATCATATCATGTCCCTCGCGCGGACTCACTACATAATGAGGGTCGTGCGCGATTTCATTACGTGTGCGATGCGCTTTCCAAAGTTCATTCAATGATGCTATTTTCTCCGGAGGAACATTTCGTAATCTATCTCCCATGGTATCACCCGGGAATTGATTGGCACGAAGAGCTGAATCCACCAACCCATCCGCTTCTATAATAACAGTTTTATAATCTTTTCCCCCCTGCTGGCTTGCTAATTTTTCAATAATATTCTGCCAGTGTTGGGTAGTATGTTCTTTTAATTGCGTGAGAGCAATTGAAGATATTCCCGCGTCTAGATCACTTTTTCGTTGTTCTTCCTCTTTTGTGTGTTTTGCTTTGTTTGTGTGATGTATCTCGCGGCTCTTTTTTGTCGCATACACAATACCAGCAATTGAAGCAATTGTAGCAATAATCGCCAGTACTTTAAGCACGGTTAGCGCTGTGTGGGCATACGTTGTAAGAGTTTCAATCATTTCTTTTTAAATCCTTTAGGTAGTTCCGACCCTGTTTCTTGTCCTGGAAGCTCGGTTGGCGGGCTTACCTTGCGTGATTCAATTCGTTGAATAGAAGGCGCTGTAAGCACAATATTTGAAGGATAGTGATAAATAGTTGCCAACTCCTCAGTGTTTAAAATAAAGTGAGAAGAAGATATGGTTGATTTGGTGCGTAGAAGCGTGAAAAAACCACTTTCTGCCATTTCCCGCTCGCGGAATTTGGTGTAAACTTGTTCCCGGCGATATTTTTGGCGCCACGTGGGAAAAAAGAACGGATAATAATACCACAGCACCGCCGTGCGAATCATACTATCGTGCTTGAATGAATTATGCGCCTTTGAGCTATATTGGTTGAATGCTCCCAGAACTCCATACCACGGTGTTTGTTTGCTATAGATTGCAGATGGGGCAAGATATATATATCGAATCATTGTCTGAAAACCTGGTTTGGAAATATTGTGTTCTATCGCCTTTAAAGCAAGCTCTTCCCCTGGGCTTCTATCGACTGTAACTTTTTTGCCATCACCGCTTTCTGTTACAATGCGAGTTTTTTTCTGAAATTCTTTAATAAAGCGCGCCCCGCGTTCTTGCCATGAAGAATCCGCGGGTGAGATGAGTATTTGCAACCAAATTTCCTCTCCGGCACGCAACGAGTTTAAAACTTCAATAAGAGAAGAAATGGGATCAAGGGTACTGTATTCGCTTGGTGTTTCAAATTCTTCATACAATCGGATAGGATAGACGTCTTCTCTTTCTAATTTGAGTTCTGTTCCCCATAATTCATAGCCGGTATTCCGCAACCCTTCATAGGTGGAAGGCATATGAAGAGTGTAGTCATCAATTTCTTCTATTTCAAGATCCGGATATTGCGCGTAGATATTTGCTTCCACATAGTTTTTGTGTTTGGTGGGAGTTTTAACATAAAAATGGATATCACCTCCAAATGAGGCTATTTCAAATGAATACCAAAGTTTTACTTCTCCAGCCCAGTAGTAGTCATACCAAACAGAGGGACCAGAAATAAACGTATGGAGGGAGGAAAATATCTGCTCCATAGCTTTGGGTCCCCGAAGAATCTGTCGCGGTATTTTTATTTCAAGAAATGTCCATTTAGTTTCCGATTTGTAGTGATTTCGCACGTAGGAAATCCATGTTTCAAAAAACAATAAAACCGCGATGGCAGGCACAAAGATGAACCACGTTGCTTTCGCAACACGAACGAGTTGTTGTATAAATTCGTTAAATTCAAGCACAGGTCACATTATACCACATTGCCATATGTTCCGTCAGGGAACTTTTTGAAATGCTTCCGATTTTGCAAATTAATGAGAATGGTGTTTTCTTTTACTTGTCGTTTGTGAAGGACTTTTTTCACAAGGTCATCTTTTAACAACGGTCCCGATGAAAGCGCGCGCGCAATGATATCTTGCACGGTGCCGGGCTCATATCCCCATTCCGAGAGTCCGTACATGCCCCGGCCTACTAACACAAAGCGATTATCTTTTATAAGTTCGTTATGCACCGTTTGGGCATGCACACGGCGTTTAGTCGCAATTTCTCGAATACGATCCGCCGCGGTTGAAAAATGCATGGGAGTACCTGTTTGCTGAAATACCAAATAAGCAAGATCTCGAACGCCACGCGGGCGTATTAATGGAGAAGATGCATGTCCCCATTTGTTAAAGTGATTTTTGTCTATTTGTTTTGAGTTTGCTATATAAGCTGATAAAACCGCGCGGGAAGGCGTAGCTATGGATTCTGCCGCAAGCTCTTTTTGTATCATGTTCACAAGCTCTTCATATGCTATGGTTTCCGTTTTTGATTTTATGGTATCGGATACCCGTTGCAGGGCATGTTCTACGGAATCCATCATCACGCCGTCTAGCCCCCAACGGGAATGCCATATATCGGACTCTCCTCGATATATTATTTGAGGATGAAGGGTAAGTAAAAAACGCACTGCCTCCGGAGATACATATTCATTACTAAAATGAGAAAACAATTGATTTTCCGCGACAATTCCGCCTTGCTGTTGAATATATTCTGTGAAATCTGAAAAGAGAGGCTGTAAGTGAGCAAACACGCCGGCTTTTCGGATACGATTAAGAGCATCCGATTCAATTTGGCGGACGCGCTCTCGTGTGATACCGTAAGAATTTCCAATTGCTTCTAGCGTGGATCGCTTGTTGGACTTTCCCAATCCAAACCGTTTTTCCAACACAATTGCTGAACGTTTCGGGATACATGCAAGCACTGCTTCTGAAGCTGTCTTTATATTATAAACCATAGTTTTTACATAATACCATAATGTAAGAAAGGAGTCAAATATCTAACCATTTACCTGTGGGTGAAGCCTTATTTTTTCGTATTTCAGCCGGTGTTCCTTGGGCAACCAAAAACCCTCCTTCCGGCCCTCCTTCCGGCCCCAATTCCACTATCCAATCAGCGTTTTTGAGTACATCGGTGTTGTGTTCAATAACCAGCACCGAATTTCCTTTATCCACAAGCGCGCCAAGCACCTCCAAAAGCCGCCGTATATCGTCAAAGTGGAGCCCCGTGGTTGGTTCATCCAGAATATACATAGTCTTCCCCGTCGCCTTTTTTGCAAGTTCTGTCGCGAGTTTTACACGTTGCGCTTCCCCACCCGAAAGCGTGGTTGCTGATTGTCCCATGTGTATGTATCCTAACCCAACTTGCACTAATGTTTCCAAACGCGTTTTTATGGCGGGGATATCTTTGAAAAAATCACATGCTTCTTCAACGGGCATATCCAGTACATCCGCGATAGTGCGTCCGTTATAGAGAATAGAGAGTGCTTCTTGGTTGTATCGCTTCCCGCGGCATTCTTCGCATTCGATATAAATATCAGGCAAGAAATACATTTCAATTTTTCGGACTCCCTGTCCTTCACATGCTTCGCATCGTCCTCCTTTTACATTAAAACTGAACCGTCCCGATTTATATCCTCGCGCGCGCGCTTCATTGGTACGTGAAAAAATGTCCCGTATGAATATAAACGCGCCTGTGTAGGTTGCGGGGTTTGAACGCGGCGTACGTCCGATGGGTGACTGATCTACCATAACAACTTTATCCAAATATTGGAGTCCATCTATTTTTTTATGTGATGATGGTTCTTGGCGGGAATTGTAAAAATGACGCATCAAAGCGCGGCCAATCGTATCATTTATGAGCGTGCTTTTACCTGAACCCGATACCCCTGCCACACACACAAGCTTGCCAAGAGGAATTTGCACATCAATATGTTTGAGGTTGTTTCCTTGAGCACCTCGCACGTGAAGCATTTTTTGCATTTCACGTTTGTTGGTGTTTTTTTTCTGCTTTCTCGGAATTGTTATCGTTTTGCGTCCCGAAATATAATGTCCTGTGGGAGTGGACGCGGTGCGTAATTCTTTCGGCGTTCCCTGGAAAATAACCATACCGCCATGTTTTCCCGCGCCCGGACCCATATCCACTATCCAATCGGCCTCGTTCATGGTATCGCGGTCGTGTTCTACAACCAGCATGGTGTTTCCCAGATCGCGCAGGTGTTTGAGTGTTTCAATCAGGCGGCGATGATCACGGGGGTGAAGTCCGATAGACGGCTCGTCAAGCACATAAGTAACACCCGTAAGATGCGAGCCAATTTGGGTTGCCAAGCGCACACGTTGCGCTTCCCCCCCCGAAAGCGTGGTTGATTCACGTTCAAGTGTCAGATAATTGAGTCCCACATCAAGCAAAAATGATAGTCGGTTCATGATCTCTTTTATGAGCGGACCTGTTATAGCGCGCTCTTCTTTCGTTGCTGATTTTTCCATGCTCTCAAAAAATGCCAGGGCGGATGTTATATCCAGGCGGGAAATATCAGCTATGTTTTTTCCTTTCAATAACACACCAAGCGCTTCCGGTCGCAAACGCACGCCCGCGCACGCGGGACATTGTTCCAGCCGCATATATTTTTCAATTTCCGCGCGAGTCCATTCGGAATCGGTTTCTTTCCATCTGCGCTTCAGGTTTGGAATAACTCCCTCAAATGGCTGGTGTTGTCCTGAGGGCGCCGTTTGTTCTCCATGTAATATAATATCCAACATATCTTTTGATAAATCACATACAGGCGTGTTAAGTGAAAATTTATGTCGGTGCGCGAGATCCTCTAACATCCACCAATACCATGATTGCCGGCCTACGCGATGTGATGCTCGCGCCCACGGTTGAATAGCTCCTTCGGCAAGCGTTAAATTCTTATTTGAAAACACCAAAGCCGAATCAACTTCCAGTGTGTGTCCGATGCCCGTACATGTGGAGCACGCGCCGTAGGGGCTGTTAAATGAAAAAAGGCGCGGTTCAAGTTCCGGTAAAGAAATAGCGCATGTGGGGCAGGCAAAATGTTCGGAATATAATGTTTCAGCTCCGTTGTGTTCTACGATTATAATTCCTTTCCCGATTTTTAAAGCCGTTTCCAATGAATCCGCGAGACGTGAACGGTCAATGTCACTGTCAATAACAAGGCGATCTACCACCACTTCTATGGAATGCTGTTTTTTAGGATCCAGTTGTATATCATCCACTTCTTCCAAACGCATAATGGCGCCGTCTATACGTATGCGCGCGAATCCTTTACGCGTTATTTCATCAAGTGTGCTTTTATGTTCTCCTTTGCGTCCGCGCACTACGGGCGCTAAAAGTGAAAGTGTTGTTCCTTCCTTGAAGGAACGTATATGCTCTATTATTTCATCAATGCTTTGCCGCTTTACGGATTTTCCACATTGCGGGCAATGGGGAACGCCCGCCCGCGCGAACAAAATACGCAGATAATCGTAGATTTCTGTGATAGTGCCTACGGTTGACCGTGGGTTTCTGGAAACACTTTTTTGATCAATGGAAATAGCAGGCGAAAGACCTTCAATCGAATCTACATCGGGCTTTTCTTTTACGCCCAAAAATTGTCTCGCGTAAGCGGAAAGAGATTCCACAAACCGTCGTTCAGCTTCGGCATAAATAGTATCAAACGCAAGCGATGATTTACCGGATCCTGAAAGGCCAGTGATAACCACGAGTGAATTACGCGGAATATTAAGAGATATATTTTTTAAATTATGAACGCGCGCTCCGCGGATCTGAATGGCAGAACTTGGTGTTTCCGATGATGTGGGTTTCTTGCGAGCCATATAGCGTAGCTAGTATATCTCGCTTGTCAAGAAAAGGCAAGCACATACCGCATAAACCCTTAAAAAATGGTTTGGAAAAGTCTAGTCGAGCAATAGCGAAGGAGAACCGAGGACTTTTTCAAAACACTTTTTTAAGGGTTTATCTATTGTTCATCTTCCAAAAATAGCCGTTTCTCAAACCCGCCACGCTCTTCTTTTTTTCGTTTTCGTTCCGCCGTGATATCTTCAACAGAAATGCCGTATACTTTCGTAAGTGCTTCAAGAATTTCTTCCATGTAGGCAATTTGCACAAGCGCGGGGTTTTCTTTATTGCGGAGCTCTTGTACCTCTTCCAAAAGCTTGTTTTCAAGCGCGGCAATGAATTTCCCATCATCTTCCAGAACGCGCGTGTGAATAGGTGTCCCCTTTTTTGCCATAATGTCGGGCATGTTGTCGCGTATGAGTTTTTTGAAAATGCGCATGGGTATATTATTTATTTTTTTTGTTTTTTACGCTCTAGGTGGCGTTCCCACATAGCGACAAAGTCTATCTGATCAACTAAAATTTCACCCAAAAATGCGAATGGAATAGCAATACCAATAACAATAAAAATTGTCTCTGCGGTTATTGCCGTACCCGTTGCGGCACGAACAGCGATAATATCTTCTATAACACCAAAAACGACGCCAAAAACAAGAAATTCCAAAAATACTTCAAGCCGCTTTTTTGACATGTCCGTATTGTAGCACATTGAAAACAAGGAGATACAGTGTTAGAATTGCGCGTATTGGGCCCGTAGCATAATGGTAGTGTACCCGGTTTGCATCCGGGGTGTGGGAGTTCGATTCTCCCCGGGTCCACAATTTCAGATTAAGACTCGTTATTTCCTCCATCTTCATTAATCCTGTGCCATGAATAACGCATCGATTACTTTTAATTCTTCCTCGCATCCCGGGAATTCAATTTTCTTTTCTCTTCCATTGTGCACAATGGTATATGATGCTCCATAATCTAGTATGGGAGATGATACCAGGCATTTCTTTTGCATGATACCTGTCTCTTCAACTGTTTTGTTAAAACGCTCTACAAAATCTTTCGGCAACTGGCTTTCATGTTTCCCTTCTCCATCTTCTACCACCAATTTTCCTGATTCATAGAGATGGACGAACTCAAAACAACCTCCTTCATCAGGACATGGACCCCATGATGATCTTTTTTCAAAAATGATTATTTGAGACGGATCAGCTTCATCCGTATATTTTATAATGACGGCTACAAATTTTGGTACCCAAAACCCTTGCGTAGCGAGCAAGCCAAGACCAACGATAATGAGAACCAAGAGAAATAATCTTATTGCTTTCATGTATTCATTATGATAGGAAGAGTTTTTATTGAAAAGCTATATTCATGACATTTCGTTCATACCACACTTTCTCTGAAATCAGTTTTTCCTGATCCTCAATCCATTTATTCCAGTCATATCCCTCCCCTTCTAGTAACATCTTTTCTTTGTTTTTCTTAACTAACGGAAGCACATCGGGAGAAAGCATTCTCATCTCGCTCAATATAATCCGAGAGTCTTTGAGATTGTGTAATGCCATATTGGTGCGGAATATGAATTGCTCAATAGGAAATATTGATACAACGGCAAACATCCAAAGAAAAAGCATGATTAAAAACTTTACGATGTTGGAACGCTGGTTCTGGAATAATTGGGCAATAAGCCACAAGTAGAGAATTGCGCAATAGAGTACCGTATAGGACGCAAAGAATTTTTCGTAGCTAAATCCGTAATAGATTACGTAAAGCCCCATACGGTGCCCCGCTGACGCAAGTAGTAAAAGAGATGCGATGGTAAATGCGATCAAAATCTTTTGAACAAAAGGAACAGTCTTTTTGTAGGCAAAAAAGTAGATGAAGATGTTGATAAGGGAAAGAGCTAGTAATTGCCAAAAGCCGCTTTTTACCAACTGCTCAGTTTCTTTAAAATCAAACGGCAAGGCACCAATCCACAGGCGGTTAACTTGTATCCACAAAAAGAACAGATACACACAGAGAATTCCGCCGAGGACAATTCCCACTATAATAGAGTCTACCTGTTTATTGTTCTCTTCTTTTTCATGGTGGTCAAAAGGTTTGCTCCACGCGGTGAATGCGGAAAAGAATACAACCGATAAAATAATAAAAACACCTATTCTGTACACAAGAGGTGTTGAAAATATGTTCTCAAACCATATGGTTATGACCTCTACTTTTTGAGAAAAGACGGCATCCGCTGAAGATAAAAGCGGAATAAATACTATGAGCGCGGATGCAAGAAACAGTACCATGCCCGCTACGATACGCATGATAATGTGTTTGTTCGTTTTGCTTGCGGGAATTATAAGAGCGCCGTATGCTTTTATTGAATTGTGTATTTCTCCAAGAATGGACAGGGCGCGGCCGGTTAGTTTGATAATAAAATCAGCATTCCAGTATGTTGTTTTTTTCTCCGCTAATAACGCGTTGCTGTAAAACAAAACAAACATAACAGGCAGAACAAGCAAGTTCACTATTTTTAAAAAGGGATTGTCGTATAGTGAAAAACTTGCAACTATCAAAACTGTTGGAATAATCCAAGCAAGATCGTTTTTGGCGTACCTTCCGTTTTTGTAAAGCTCCAACAGAAATAACCAAAAAAATAATGAAAGAAATATAAAAGCGTTCATACCAAGCGCGTATACGCCTTTACTCCAGAAATTCCACAAGAATACAACCCAAAAAAGCGCTAAACCGGCACAATATAAAAGTTTTAATCTAAAGCTTTTTTCCATACTGTAATGTAAAACGTCATATCTTTCCATTTTGATACTGTGTGTGGGCGGGTTTGCTTTTTCCGTGGACTATGACTAGAATGTAGGCAAGATTATTTACAAAGGAGGGTGTATATGAAACGTTTACAGATGTGTTATGGAATATATTTTTTGTTTGTACTTGGTACGACTGGGTGTGTGTCACGCCGCGCGCCTGTCATGATTCCCGTAGATATGCCTATAGTACAAGGGGAAGAACCTAAACCAAAGATAATTGCAAAGTCATGTCAAGAAATAGCAAGGGATTTTAATCCGGAAAGAGATATTCCTAATTTCACTGACACATGCTCTTGGACTATTGAAAGCACGCGCACTCCATGGTTTTACGAATTCCATGCCCCCTTTTTGAAGCGTGATATTTCCGTAGAAATTGGATGCTTGCGCCGCTATAAGCACCAGTATACCAATGTGATAGGAGCAGAGTTTTATGTATTTTGTCGTACGGAGGGGCGCCCGGATATTTTAGGATGGGGTTTGAATCATGATGAAATGTTGGGATGGGTTGCTATTGCCGACGGAGATGTGTCATGGAAGGCGCTTGGATGGAGTCCGCAACTTGATATAGAGGCGAATATTACAGAAAAAAATTTGCAGGTGAGCTGGCTTCGCTTCTTATTCCAATACAAGCAGGGTTTGGTGCTACGGTTATTTTCAAGGTAACAACAAAAATGAAAAGAGGCGGATCATTCGCCTCTTTTTTCAACATAACATAAAATCTATTATGAAAAACTCTACAAACATAAAAAAACGGTGTGTTTGGGTGGGAGAGAATCCACTCATGATTCGCTATCATGACAAAGAATGGGGTATGCCAGTGCACGATGACGTAAAACTGTTTGAGTTCCTTTTGTTAGAAGGCGCGCAGGCAGGGCTTTCATGGCAGACGGTTTTGATTAAGCGAGAAGAATATCACAAAGCATTTAAGGGATTTGATGTAAAAAAGATTGCACGTTTTGGAGCAAAAGACATAAAACAGCTTCTT
Organism: Candidatus Ryanbacteria bacterium RIFCSPHIGHO2_02_FULL_45_17b; assembly: GCA_001819815.1. Classification (GTDB taxonomy): domain Bacteria; phylum Patescibacteriota; class Minisyncoccia; order Ryanbacterales; family 2-02-FULL-48-12; genus 02-FULL-45-17b. The sequence continues at coordinate 16,254 of MHNO01000012.1, forward strand.
GGGAACCCCGGCATTATCCGTAACCGTCTCAAAATTGCCGCAACCATAGAAAATGCTAAGAAATTTTTAGAAATTCAAAAAGAGTTTGGGTCTTTTGATTCTTATATATGGCAGTTTGTAGGCAATAAGTCTATACAACACAGTATATGGTCATTGAAAGATATTCCTGCAAGCACGGAAGAATCAAGTATTATGAGTAAGGAGTTATTAAAGCGAGGATTTAAATTTATCGGCCCTACTATATGTTACGCGTTCATGCAGGCGGTGGGCATGGTGAATGATCACGAGGTGAATTGTTTCAGGAGACGCAAAACTAGTATCATCTTATGATGTGCGGACGGCGAGTTGTATTAAATGATCTAGAAGGTCCGGAAGTTCAAGCTTTGCCCAACGAGCCGCTTTTGGAAAGAGTGATTCAGATGTGAGTCCTGGTAAGGTGTTTAGTTCCAGAACATATATCTTTGTACCTTTCACAATCATATCTGTGCGGGAATAGTGTCTGCATCCAAGTGCGGTATGCGCGGTGACCGCGGCAGAATGGATTTGGCGTAACATCTCGCCATAAAAAGGCGCGGGCATTTCTTTTGTGGAGCCGTCATATTTTACTTGATGGTCAAAAAATTGCCCTTCCGGCGGTATGATTTCTATCGGGTGCAAAGCATGATGACGCTCACCGTTAACATTTTCCAAAACTCCACAGGTAATTTCCTTCCCCTGAATATATTCTTCCACGAGGATCTGTTTATCATACAAAAACGCGTGGTGGATCGCTTCTTCCAGCTGTTGGAATGTTTGAGCGATAGAAACACCCACCGAAGATCCGCGCGACGCCGGTTTTACCACCCATGGGGGTGCAGACATTCTATGAATTTGTGACATATGTTTTTTTGGATCGAATTCATCCGCGCGAATTGGTACCGCTCGCGGAACACGCAAACCTGCTTGCATAAAAATTTCACGGCTTATGATTTTGTTCATAGCAAGAGCGGACGCCGCGACTCCGGAACCTGTAAATGGAACACGACAATGTTCAAAAACTTGCGAAAGACGACCGTCCTCGCCATACTCGCCGTGCGTGGCATTGAACATAACATCAAATTTGCTACATATGTCAATTGGATCAAACGCGACACCGCGTTTTGAACCCAAAAACCAGTTGCCGTTTTCGGCAATATATACGGGATGGGCGTTGTGTCCCGTTTGTGTTAACCCTATAAGCACATTCCGTCCGGTAAGAAGTGAAATATCATGTTCACTTGACGGCCCGCCCATGACAACTCCTACTCGCAGTGATCGATTATTCATATCTATAGTATACAACGTTCTGTGAAAGAATATATATTATCTTGTGCATTATGCTTATTTTTGGTTTAATGTGGAAA
>MHNO01000012.1:17645-17805 GCA_001819815.1 Candidatus Ryanbacteria bacterium RIFCSPHIGHO2_02_FULL_45_17b
GTGTAGCTCAGCTGGTTAGAGCACTTCACTGATAATGAAGAGGTCGGAGGTTCGAGTCCTCCCACACCCACCAACCATAAAAACTCGTACACAACACGTACGAGTTTTTATGGTTGGTGTCTCTATTGTACCAAGTTAGAACCTATTTTCAAAACAAATG
>MHNO01000013.1:0-37684 GCA_001819815.1 Candidatus Ryanbacteria bacterium RIFCSPHIGHO2_02_FULL_45_17b
TGCGGAAGGAGGTGTATCTGCGGAAGGAGGTGTATCTGCGGAAGGAGGTGTATCTGCGGAAGGAGGTGTATCTGCGGAAGGAGGTGTATCTGCGGAAGGTACTCTTTTAGATGTCGATTCCGCGTTCAGTAATATGAGCGCGTTCACGAGTACTCCTATTTCCATTGCGTTGCCGGTGGGCTCTTTGTCCAATTCTTTAATGCGCGCACTTATTTCCAAAGCATTATAATGATATTCCTTTGCTTTTTTGAGTGCCCAGTGTTCATCTCTTTCTACAAGAGTTCCGCCCGTATCCTTGATGTGGGTTTCTAATTCAGTTATTCGTTTTTCAAAACTGGCTACACGCTTTTCTTCCTCGGTTGGCGGTTGTGTTTCTTTTTCCGTAGGTGATATCTTACGAGCTTTTACTATTTCTATACCGCGTTGCAAGTGTTCAATTGCTACATCATCTGTTTTTCCGTTTTTTGTTTTATTATTGCTTAGATATTCAAGATGTTTTTCCATTTCTGCAAGGGCCGTTTCCCCATAGTGTTCTTGGTAGTCGTCTGCTTCTTTTTGCCCAAAAAGCTGTTTGGATTGCTCAACACGCGTGATATCTTCCGGGCTTTCATTTTTGGTAGGTTTCTCTTCAAAGGGAATGAAATCATCTTGAACAGGTTCTACTGATGATGATGGTTCTGAAACGGGAGAAGGCACTTCCGGTTCGGATTTTACCAATTCTATGGCGCGCTGTGCCACTTGTTCTATGAGGAGTTTTGCTTGCTCATTTTGTGCACGATCTTTTGCGTTAACTGCCCACAGTTCAATTCCTGTTATTTTACTTTCACGCGTGGAACGATTTGCCATTAGTTCTACCACTCTCTGCGCGTTCGCTTCTATTTCGAATCTATTTAGCAGTTCCAAACTGGTTTCGGTTTCTTCCTCTGGAACCTCCAACTCTTTTTCCAACATAGAACCACCTTCATTTTTCCGATTGTCTGTATCTTTATTTGTTGGAGCAGTGTCTCCGCTCACTTCGTTGATGGACGTGACCAAAGTTTCAGGGTTACTATTGCTTACCTCTGCCAATGGGTTTTTATTCAATTCTTGTGCTAAGGGATCGCTAGTTTCATCAAGAGAATCTATTTTGTATCTTTCTTCCACCTCTTGTTCAAGTCTTTTCTGATTTGCTTTTTGAGCAGTAACTTCTTCAATCTTTCGTTTATATTCTGCTCGAATCTCATCAAATTTTGCTCGTTCTTCTGGTGACAACTTGTCGCGTTGCAGGTTGATTTTTGCTATTCGTTCTTCGGGCGTTCCTTTTCCCTTCGCTTCTGTCTGTGCGGCTTTTTTTGCTTGCTCTATTAATTCGAGCGCTCTTTTTTGTTTTTTATCTTCAGCACCCTCTGGTAATGGTCGTGGCAGACCTTTTTCTTCAGCTGTTCTTACAGTTTGTTCCCATGGGGCATTGGGTGCTCCGTCTTCGTCTGTAAAGTTCAAGTCGCCGATTCTTGATAAATCCCGCACGCCTTGTTTTGTAAATTTTGGCGGTCTTTTCTTTGTTGGTTGATCGTGTATGGGTGGCTCATTCAAAACAGATTCGCTAGAGGGGCCATGGGCAACTGTCCGTATCTTACTAGAACGTGTTCCTAATTCTGCCACGCGAAGCTTGTTATCACCACCAAAAACGTCGCGCAAAATTTCGAGTGCGTCGCGATTGTCAAATGTATTTTTTTTATTTCGCGGCATTCTTATATTGTAAAGTAATTTATGGCGGAAGTCTTGAGAGATATCCACAGTTGTGGTGTTGTAGGAAGCATGCTTGCGTGTTTTTACCGACTCGACCGCAAATTGGCGGTTGAGTCGCCTGTTTTCTTGCGCCAAGAAAAAAACCGAAGGCTTGACTTTTGTCTTCTTTCCATGTACAGTGCGTCTGAATTCTTTAAGGCTCGATTTGGATTAACCCAAAAGACAGTTTTTCAGGAGGTTTTATGGCAAGTTCAAGTTCTTCTATTCAGGCGTGGCGGGACATGAAGGATGCCAGGGATCTGGCAGGTGTAATGCGGCGTATCGTCGATGTGGATATCGCGCAACGTGTTCGTGCGTTGCGTGCGCGCGAACAGGAGGAGGACATCTGGCTTGCCGACGCCGCCAAAATATTGGATGACCTTAATGATCAGCACCAAGAGATTGAGCGGGTCTATAAGGCGGCGGTGAGGTTGGTTTGCCTTGCTCGTGAGGAGCTTGTTGATGAAGCCCGGCGGCGGGGGGTTCCAATGGAACGGGTTGATGGGTATCGGAAAAATTCCATTATTTTAGGGCGGATACGCACGATTACTGATTATGCCGCCGCCGCCGCTTTTTTGGCAACAGTGCCGGGTGTCGAGGAGATAACCCGTGTTGCTTTTGAGGAAGCACTGGAAGAAGGGAAAAAAATAACGGAAGAACGAAAAAAGAAAATAAATAGCCAGCCGTCTGATGAGCAGGTTTGCCAGCGGATGATTCCCGTATTATTTCGGAGTGAGTATGTTGAGGGCGGGGAATTCGTGCAACGTTATTTCCTTGCACTTCATGATGCGGAAAGGACTAATTCGTTCGCGCGAAAAGTTCTACAGGACGTAAAGGACCACCTCCACAGAACCATCCCCCCCCTTGGCCATCTTATTGCTGAGATGGAAAAAAAGATTACGGTGGATAATGTCCGCGAGTTCTTGTTTGCAAGGGAAGGCGACTGCTTGATAGCGGTGGCAAAGGCCCGCTCTTTTTCCAACGATGGGCGGCGCAACTATGCCGTGCTATTGGAGCGGCGGGTTCAAGAGGAGGCGATTGAAGTTTTGGATGTAGTGTCTGCGGGCGATGGACCCGATGAGCTGGTAACTCATATCGGACAGACATTCCGATATAGGGTTTACCGGATGGGTGGAAAGCTGTATCCAGAACTACGTCACATTCGTGACCACCACCGCCCGTTCTATAAGTTTTTATTAAGAGCATTGGCGAATTCCGGGTGGGAGTCGCCTGAACAACAGTGGCCGCTCGTTCCGTATCCGCGGAATTGGAACTAGTTTTTGGACAAAGCCCTTGTATGGAGGTACAGGGGCTTGTTTTTTTAAAAAAAATATGAGATTATTTTTATCATATGAGCGCAAAACAAAAGAAGCAAAGGTTTTCAAAAAATCCCCTTGGCATGTTTGGAAAAAATATCGTATATGCCATTCTTATTTTTTTAGCGATTACCGCCCTCTATGCTTCATTCGCGGAGCGTAAAGTTTCCGAGGACATTTCTCTTTCTCGTTTGGTGGAAGAAATTCGCAGTGGCGAGGTGTTGCGTATTAGCGTGGAAGAAAACAAATTTGAAGTTGCTCTCAAGAATGGCACTATCCAAACCGGTCAAAAAGAGCCAGATGCCGCGCTTTCCGAAACACTCATCAACTATGGAGTTTCTTCGGAAGCCTTGGCAAACGTGACAATTGAAATAAAACAGCCGTCAGGAGCGGTGTTTTGGCTTTCGGCCGTTCTTCCTTTTTTGCTGCCTATCTTGTTAATAGGATTGTTTATATGGCTTACCATGCGGCAGGTTCAGCGTTCAAACGGGCAGGCGCTTATGTTTGGGCAGTCGCGGGCGCGGGTGATTAATCCGGAAGATCAGCGCGAAAAAGTAACATTCAAAGATGTCGCGGGCGCCGAAGAAGCGAAAGAGGAACTTTTGGAAATTGTGGATTTTCTTCAAAACCCGAAACGATTTCTTGATATCGGCGCGCGCATTCCGCGAGGCGTATTGTTGATGGGTGCCCCGGGAACGGGGAAGTGTGTAACAGGTGAGACTCTCCTCGCGACTAATAAAGGCCTCATCCCTATTGATGAGGTTCCCAAGTATTTTACCGTTCGCAAGGATTTTACTGTTGATGGGCTAGATGTCGTTGCATTGGATCCAAAAACTCTTGAATTTCAGCGCGTGGCAGCTTCTCATTGGTATAATTTAGGCAAACAAAAAACAATCAAAGTAAAGACGGATCTTGGTGTAACTATTGAGGGAACTCCAGAACATCCCGTCGTGGTTGTTGATTCAGATACGGGGAATTTCTTATTTAAAAAACTTGAAGATGTTGTCCCTGAAGAAAAAGTGGTAGTGGTATATGATCAAAACATTTTTGGTTCGTACACGAAAGTTTCGCATCCTGACATCGCATATCTGTTGGGCGTATTAACTGGTGATGGGTGTCTTACGGTACGTGGACGCACTATTCTCTCAACTGCTGACCCGGAGGTGCTTCATCGCATACAAGATATTACCTTGCAACACTTTGGAGTAAGTTTTGTAAAAAGTTCGTCCCGAAAATGGGATTATGAATTACAGAATATTGCGGTAAAGTCCAAGTTGCGCGAATTGGGTTTAGAAGAAACATATGCAGAAGGGAAACGAATCCCGGAATGGGTGCGTCTCGCGCCGAAGGAATTTATAGTAGAATTTTTGCGGGGTCTTTTTGACACCGATGGCTATGCCGAGCGCAAAGGAGCAGTTGGGTTTTCCAGTGCCAGTGAGCGATTAGTTGTTGATGCCGCGACAGCTTTACTTAACCTAGGCATTGTAAGTAGGGTATATATGCGCAAAAAGCGCTATAATGGTAAATCCCAATTTTATCTAACTATTTATGGCGATTTTGTGGAACGGTTTCAGAAAGAGGTTGGTTTTACTATTGCACGGAAAATAAAAAATCTCAGCACTGTCTGCGCGCGCCAGCGAAATACGAACATTAATACTATTCCTTATCAAAATACCGCTATACAGGCAGTTTGGCAGGCGGCAATTACGGGGACCGTGCAGTATTTGGATCGGGCATTTTACGCGGAAAGCCTTTATAAAAACGTAAAGCGGTATATAACAGGCGAACGTTCTCCATCACAGAGGGGGATTGCTACATTTATAGCAGGAGTGAAAGAGTTAACCCCTGTAGTTATGCAGATGCCGGAAGTTGCGTACCTCAAACGTCTTGCCTCTGGTCAATTTTTCTTTACTTCAATCAAGGAGATCTTTTCAGGCGAAGCAACGGTATACGATCTTACTGTACCGCATTTACATAATTTTGTTGCTAACGGACTTATTAATCACAACACACTTCTTGCTAAAGCCGTTGCGGGGGAGGCGGGCGTTCCGTTTTTTCATATGTCGGCATCCGAATTCGTGGAAATGTTCGTGGGGGTGGGCGCAAGCCGCGTGCGCGACTTGTTTAAGATGGCAAAGAAGGCTGCTCCTTCCATTATATTTGTAGATGAAATTGATGCCGTTGGGCGGCATCGAGGCGCGGGGCTTGGCGGCGGGCACGACGAACGCGAACAGACATTGAATCAAATTTTGACGGAGATGGACGGGTTTGAAACTTCCGACCAAGTTATCATTATGGCGGCAACCAACCGTCCTGATGTTTTGGACCCGGCGTTGTTGCGTCCGGGGCGGTTTGACCGGCGGGTGGTGCTCGACTTGCCGGACATTGCCGAACGGGACGCTATTTTACAGGTGCACGCCGCGAAAAAAATGATGGAGCCTGATGTAAATTTGCGTAAAATTGCTGAACGAACGCCCGGGTTCTCGGGGGCGGATTTGGCAAACTTGGTGAATGAGGCGGCAATTCTTGCCGCGCGGAGCAGTCGAAAAACCGTAAGTCAGGAAGACATGGCCGTTTCCATTGAAAAGGTAATGTTGGGGCCGGAGCGCAAAAGTAAAGTATTTTCCGAGAAGGAAAAAAAGATTACGGCGTATCACGAAGCAGGGCACGCGCTGGTGGCGGCATCTTTGCCGAACGCGGATCCGGTGCATAAAATTTCTATCGTATCGCGTGGACGCGCCGGCGGATACACCATGAAGCTTCCCACGGAAGACAGGCATCTGTACACGCGCGAGTATTTTTTGAACGAGCTTGCGGTTTCTTTAGGCGGATACGCGGCGGAAGAAACAATATTTGGTGAAATAACAACAGGATCCTCCGATGATATTCGCAAAGCTACCAGTCTTGCGCGCGGGTTGGTTACGCGCTATGGCATGTCTGAAAAAATTGGTCCGGTAGCATGGGACGATCAAAGTGATTTGGTATTTTTGGGACATGACATAGGTCATGAAAAAAAATACTCGGAAGAAATTGCCTCCTTGGTAGACATGGAAGTGGAACGATTTATGAAACAGGCGCTTGAGAACGCAAAACACATCGTGCGGGAGAAAAAAGAAAAACTTTCCGAGATTGCTACATATCTTATTGAACACGAAACAATGGAGCAGGATACATTTCGCCGATTGATGGGACTTGGAGGCGTGGAATCTGCTTCCGCGGCGGCATAAGGACGCGGGTTATGCGAGAGGTTTTTGCGGTCGGCCCGGTAGGACTCGAACCTACAACCTAGCGTGTATAAGACGCTCGCTCCGCCATTGAGCTACGGGCCGCTACTCCAAAAATTATATCATGTTTTTTTTGATGAGCAATGACGCGGGCAGTATTGACCGTACCGTGTTATTTTGTTATATATCCTACAAAGACAAGCTCAAAGTTTTTTTACAATATCTCTACCTACCACTCACTCGAAAGGAGACTACTATGGAAACTTCCGACTTTGGGAAGCTCATCAGAGAAGACCGTGCTAACCGTGAAAGCAAAGCGTGGCGGGGTACGCTTCTGGACTACTTAGAGAAAATCAAAGAAAATCCCCTGCTTACCAAGCTCGCGCACGCCCGTATGTACGACATGATAACCATGTCGGGAATGTCGAACATCACCGATTCGGATGATCCGCGGACTAAGCGTTTGTACAAAGACGAACCGATTAAAGTCTACAATTTCTTTAAGGACGAATTCTTTGGCATCGAACGCACGGTCTCGCAGATCGTACGGTATTTTCATTCGGCGTCCTTGAAAGGCGAGGAAAGCCGCCAGGTGCTCTATTTGATGGGACCGGTCGGTTCCGGCAAAAGCTCGCTGGTGGAAAAACTGCAACGCGGCCTTGAGGGCGTTGATCCGATTTATGTTATCGAAGGCTGTCCGATGTTCGAGGAACCTCTGCACCTTATTCCTCGTCATTTGCGCAAAGAATTCGAGAAAATGTTGGGTGTCTCCATCGAAGGCGACCTGTGCCCGACCTGTCGTTTCCGTCTGAAAGAGGACCATAATACGCATTACGAAGACGTTCCCATCGTGACGGTGTCGTTCTCCAAGCGCAATCGCAAAGGCATCGGCGTGGTGCCGCCGGTCGATCCCAATAACCAGGACACGTCGGTACTCATTGGCTCGGAAGATATCTCGAAGCTCGATATGTACTCGGAAGGCGATCCGCGCGTGCTCGAACTCAATGGTGCCTTCAACGTCGGCAACCGCGGCATGGTGGAATTCATCGAGGTGTTCAAGAACGAGACCGAGTATCTCCACGCCATGATTACCGCCACGCAGGAGAAATTCGTTCCCGCACCAGGTCGCCATGGCACTATTTATGTCGATTCGGTGATTGTCGCGCACTCGAACGAGGCCGAATGGCAGAAGTTCAAGGCGGATCACACTAACGAGGCGATTCTTGACCGGATCGTGGTGGTGAAAGTACCGTATAATCTGCGCCTCTCCGAGGAAGTGAAGATCTACCGGAAGATTTTAGGCAATTCAAACTTTCGTGCTCACGTGGCGCCGCATACCCTGGAAATGGCATCAATGGTGGCGATCCTGTCTCGGTTAGAGCCGACCGCGAAGTGTGACCCACTGACTAAGCTCCGCCTCTACAATGGCGAAGAGGTGGTGGAGAAGGGTCGTACCAAGAAGATCAACATCCAGGAGCTGCGCGAAGACACCAAGCGAGAAGGGTTGAGTGGTATCTCCACCCGTTTCATTATGAAGGCACTCGATAATGCCCTGTCGGAATCCGGCCGCTGCATCAATCCGATCAACGTCAGAGAAGCACTGATTAGCATGGTGAAGGATCAGGACATCGCCGACGACATGCGCAAGCAGTACCTCGAATTTCTCCAAGACACGATCCACAAGGAATACCTCGAGCTGCTAGAGAAAGAGATCACCAAGGCGTTCGTGTACTCCTATCAGGAACAAGCCGAAGCGCTGTTCCAGAACTATCTGGACCATGCCGAGGCGTACGTGAACAAAACTAAGGTCAAAGACCGCAATACGCGGGAAGAACTCCATCCCGATGAAGGGTTCCTCAAGTCGGTGGAAGAGCAGATTGCCATCATCGGGTCGGCGGCGGATGGGTTCCGTCAGGAAGTCATCGCCTACTTGTGGGCGGCCGCGCGTCGTAAGGAGACGGTGTCGTACCAAAGCTACGAGCCCCTGAAAGAAGCGATCGAAAAGAAGCTGATGAGTTCGGTGCGCGATATCAGCCGCGTGATTACGAAAGCGCGCACTCGTGATGAAGAGCAGGTGTCCAAGTATGATTCGATGGTGAAAAATTTGCTCGACCAGGGGTATTGCGAGTACTGCGTCGATGTCGTGTTGAAGTACGCAGCCAACAACCTCTGGAAGGATTAACAGTGGCGCGGCCCAAACGCAAAATGACGGTTGGGCTGCCGCAACATTCTGTCCAAGAAACATATAATCGTCTAGCCTCCCTTGCTAGACGGTTTTTTTTGTTTGTGGTATGACTTGAGCAACGACTGTTTTCATTGACAAAGGAGGTAGTATGTCTACAACCACTGCTACTATTTTTCGTCCGTATTCACAACAAGACGCTCTCCGATCTGACCGGAGCGCCGGCGACCGTCAGCGCCATCGGCAAAAAGTGCGCGAAGCGATTCGCGGCAATATCGCCGATCTCGTCGCCGAAGAGTCCATCATTGGCAAAGACAAAGATAAGATTATCAAGGTGCCGATTCGTGGCGTGAAGGAATACCGGTTCATCTACGGAGACAACGCGCCGGGAGTGGGGCAGGGCGACGGTAATGCGCAACCCGGGCAGGTGTTGGGGCGACAACAAGGACAAGGCGACAAGAAAGCGGGTGACCAGCCTGGGGTTGATTATTACGAAACCGATGTGACCCTTGAAGAGCTGATCGAAATTATGTTCGAGGATCTCGAACTGCCGGACATGGAGCGTAAAACTTTGCGTGAAGTCTTGTCTCAACGCATCAGCAAACGTAAAGGGTATCGCAAAGCTGGTATCCGTATCCGTCTCGACAAAAAGCGCACGGCAATTTCACGTATTCGCCGCAAGTTGGCAGTGCAGCGGGGCGTCGGCGAGGAATGGGACGAAGAGGAACGCTTCCCGTTTCATAATGATGACATGACGTACCGTCACTTGGAACCAAATACGCGCCCTGATTCAAATGCCGTCGTCTTCTGTATTATGGATACCTCCGGCTCGATGGACATGATGAAAAAGTATCTGGCGCGGAGTTTCTTTTTCTTGCTGTATCAGTTTGTGCGCACTAAATATGAACATGTTGAAGTTGTGTTTATTGCGCATCAGACAACAGCAAAAGAAGTGACTGAGGATGAGTTCTTTCACAAGGGCGAATCCGGCGGCACGTTCATTTCCTCCGGTTATACCAAAACCTTGGAGATCATCCAGGAGCGCTATCATCCGACTCTGTGGAACGTGTATGCCTTTCACTGTTCGGACGGCGATAACTTCGAGTCGGATAATCCCGCCACGCTCAAAGCCGCGAAAGAACTTTGTTCCGTCTGCAACTTGTTCGGCTATGGCGAAATCAAACCGCTCGGCTCTCCTCACTACGAGAATTCAATGCTTTCCACCTTCCGTGACATGAAGGCGGACAACTTTCAGGTCACACTGATTGAGCGTAAAGAAGACATTTGGCCGAGTTTCAAGGCGTTTCTTGCAAGGGACAAAATAAGTCCTTAGCATAAGGAGGTTGTATATGGATACAAATTGGGATGTCAGAGATCTGGAGTATTGGGACGAGAAAATCCGCGAGAAAGTGGAAGAGTTCGGATTGTCTTGTTTCCCACAAGAGTTCGAGGTGTGCGACCATTTTCAGATGCTGGGCGCCATGGCCTATTCCGGCATGCCCTCGCATTATCCGCATTGGTCCTACGGGAAAAGCTACGAAAAGCTGAAGACCATGTACGACTACGGCATCTCCGGACTGCCGTATGAAATGGTCATCAACTCGAGTCCGGCACTGGCGTACCTCATGCGCGACAACACCCTGTGCCTGCAAATTCTCACCATTGCCCATGTCTATGGTCACAACGATTTCTTTTGCAACAATTTTACCTTCTCTAGTACGCGGGCCGAGCTGACGCTGAATCTGTTCAAGATCCACGCCGACCGGGTGCGAAAATATATGGAGGACCCTTCGATCGGTGTCGAGAAGGTCGAGGAGCTGCTCGACGCCGCGCATGCGGTCGCGATCCAGTGTCGCAGAAACCTGGCGATCAAGAAGTTGTCCACCGAAGAAGATCGCCTGCGTTTGCTCGATGTCGCCAAGCCGCTGGCGGACCCCTTCCAAAACGTGCATAAACGCCAGACCTATGTTCAGCCGGATCTGCAGAAGACGCCGCCATCGCCGGAGGAGGATATTCTGCTCTTCGTCCGCGATCACAACCCCTATCTGAGCGAATGGGAAAAAGATCTGTTGACCATCGTTCATGAGCGCGAGCGATATTTCCTGCCGCAAATCGAGACCAAGATCATGAACGAAGGCTGGGCGAGCTTCTGGCATCGCGAAATCCTCAACAGCTTACATCTGCCGCAAGAGCTGCATCTCGAGTTTCTCGTGCGGCACAATCAAGTCGTCCGGCCATTTCCGCGCGGTCTAAACCCCTATTATCTCGGTCTGCGCCTATGGGACGACATCAAGCGTCGCCACGACGATCCGACGCCGGAAGAAATCGAGAAGTACGGCAAGCCGACGAAGACCGGTATGCAAGCGATTTTTGAAGTGCGCGAAGTGGACCGTGACGCCTCTTTTCTTCGTCGTTTCCTGACCGAAGAGTTGATGCGCGATATGGACATGTTTCAGTATGAGCCGCGTGGCGAGGAACTGGTGGTGTCCAAAGTATCGGATCGGGAGGGCTGGCGCGAGGTGAAAGAGACCCTCATCAAAAACGTTGGGCTGGGTACCATACCAGTCATCAAAATCGAAGACGCCGACCATGGACATAATCGTGTACTTTACATGAGGCACCACCACGACGGACGCGACTTGCAGTTGGAGTATGCCGAACGCACGCTGGCGTACATTCAGAGACTGTGGGGGCACGAGGTCATGGTAGAAACGGCAGTGAATGGTAAAAAAGTACTGCTCGCCTATAGCGACAAAGGGTTTGCCGTCAAAGAAAGATAGTATATTATAATCTTACGCGTCCGTATGCCATTGGCATGCGGATTTTCTTTTTTGCGGGTTTTTGTTATAAAAGAAAGCGAGGTGAACCATGAAAGAAAAACGCATGTTTTTGGGCGCAGATGATCCGCAGAAAATTGTGTTACAACCGGTTTTTTACAGGTCGCCTTTAGTTGTTACCTCACCAGTGGAGGCGCCTAAGGAAACCTGTCTGTATATAGAAGGACCGAAAGATCATCTGGAATTTTTGTTTCCGCACCTTGTTAACCTTGTAAAACAAGCGCCTGTTGATCCACAAAATAAATGGGGAACATGGACAGGTGTCACGGGAGGTTACGCAACCGGTAGGATTACTCTTTTTTATCGGTACGGCGCATCTCTGCTTGATACCATGATTTTGTTGGAGCATCATTTTAGACGGGATATTGTTTTTTACCGTGACTTACGTCTTGCGGACACTTCTTTCCTTGAAGTGTTTTTGAGCGGCAGGAATTCTCGTTGGTATGACAAATTTCCGCTTACCCGGTTGCCCGATGGGCTTGAAGCAAATGGTTCTGTTGAATTTCCGCAAAGAACCGTGAGTGTATAATTAATTCCGCAAGTAATAACCTTGCGGATTTTCTTTTTCAGTGAAGAATGCTACAACGGGGATGTGGATAAAGAAGAAAAAACATATATTCATGTGGGGAGTTCTGCTGAATTAACGGGTGCTCATAGGCGGATATACCGGTTTTTTGAGGTTCTGCCGGGCTTACTGAGTTGGGGCACGCTTATAGGGATGGTTCTCCTGAGCTGGCAGAAGCCGTTGTGGGCTGCCGTGTTTATTATTGTGTTTGATTTATATTGGCTCATCAAAACAGTTTTTCTTTCGGTTCACCTTCGTATAAACCATAGGCGTTTGAAACAGCATATGGCTACGGATTGGGAGGAGAAGTTACTTGAATTAGAATCGGATCGCGTTTCAGGAATCTATCAGCTTGTTATTCTCCCGTTTTATAAAGAAAACGAAGGAGTGGTTCGGGAAACACTGGAAGCGCTTGTCGCGAGCCGGTGGCCGAAAGAGCGGATGCTTGTTGTGCTTGGCAGGGAAGAACGCGCCGGGGAGGATGCGCGGGAAATTGCAACGCGTTTGGAAAAGGATTTTCAGACGGTATTTGGAGGGTTTTTGGTTGTCACACATCCGACTGATATACCCGGAGAACTTCCCGGCAAAGGGTCAAACATCGCGTTTGCGGCGCGGGAAGCTGTTTTGCATGTAGTCGATACGCGCAAAATTCCATACACGGATGTGCTTGTTTCCGCGTTTGATATAGATACGCGCGTGTATCCGGATTATTTTTTGTGCTTGACATATCATTTTCTTACCGCCGCAGAGCCGCATCGTTCATCGTTTCAACCTGTTCCTGTATATAACAACAACATTTGGGAAGCACCCGCACTCTCGCGCGTGGTAGCAACTTCCAGCACGTTTTGGCAGATGATGCAACAGGAACGCCCGGAACGCCTTACCACATTTTCTTCCCATTCCATGAGCTTAAAGTCGTTGGTGGATGTGGGATATTGGCAAAAAAACATAGTATCCGAAGACTCGCGCATTTTTTGGAATCACTTGCTCTATTATAGCGGGAATTATCGCGTGGTTCCGCTGTCGTATCCGGTTTCACTGGATGCCAATATTGGCAAGAATGCATGGCAGACTATTCTGCAAGTTTACAAACAGCAGAGACGATGGACGTGGGGAGTGGAAAATATACCATACCTCTTGTTTGGTTTTATGAAAAACAACACGATGCCTGCGCGCTTGAAATGGTATTACGGCGCTATTCAACTCGAAGGTTTTTGGAGTTTAGCCACAAACCCGCTTTTGATTTTTATGCTTGGATGGTTGCCTCTTGCGCTGGGAGGAACTGCGTTTAATGAGACACTCCTTTCTTATAACCTGCCTCGCATGACGCGCACGCTTATGATTATTGCCATGTCGGGACTTATCGGATCCGCGCTTATTTCCTTGTCACTCTTACCTCCGCGTCCGCCGCATTATGGCTGGAAGCGTAATTTGGGAATGGTATTTCAATGGTTGTTGGTGCCGGTTACTATTGTGATGTTCGGGGCGATTCCGGGATTAGAAGCCCAAACTCGCCTCATGTTGGGCGGCAAGTGGCGGCTCGGGTTTTGGGTAACGCCAAAATTTAGGAAGTAAGGCCGAAATTAGAGTTTGAACTGCTCGGTTTTGACTATCTTCCTCGGAGGATGTACACTGCCTTTAAATTCATAAATGAGTCCTAAGGGGGGTTAGTATGCAACTTTTCTGTATGTGGTGTTGGTGTTTCCGCATCATGGGAGTCCTGGTTCTTACGCTGGCGGGAGTGACTTTTTTGCTTGAGATTATACTGACGATCTTTGGTAGAGGACATCACATACTAGTAAGCGCAGTAATGATATTGTTTGTGCTTGCTGGTTGGTTTTCGTTTCGATATGCAAAGGGTATCAGTCTTTTTCTTTGGCATAATTATCAATAGTCAGGACTCGTGATTGTTTTTTACATAATCCTGTTCTGGGTTTTGGGTGCTCCATTTATTTAGCGGTTGAACCGCTTAGGATTGCTTAGGTGCCTGATTTTTGGTATGTTTAGATAAATTCAAAGAAGGAGAGCACAATGGTTGAACATGATAAAGACTTTTACAGTCCGCGGAATGTGCTAGAGCGAGAGGAACAGGCGTATCAGGGTCACAAGACTAAATGGGATGAAGTGTACAAAGGAGAATGGATTGCTGTACACAACGGTGTAGTGGTAGCTCATGATAAAGAAAAGGGTGCTGTTCTTAAATCTCTCATTAGGAAGCAGAAAGAATCAGGTCGGTTCAGGTCTTATCTTATTCATATCGGTTATCCATTAGTCAGTGTACGAGGACCTACTACCCTCTGGCTTGGTAAGGCAGTAAGGAGTTGATTTTACTCAAAATGCAACTCCTGTTGCTCAATATGCCGTATCCGTTCTTGTAAGAGCGGATATTTTTTTAGCTCAATATCTTCTTCAATAAGATTTCGCGCTTCTTCCCGCGCCGCCTCAACCAGTTTGAGATTTTTAAGCGCATCCATGGCAATATCAGAAACTCCCCACTGGGACCCGCCGGAGAGCTCCCCCGCGCCGCGAAGCGCCAGGTCATATTCAGCAAGCTCAAATCCGTTGCGCGCCTTCTCAAGCGCTTTTAGGCGTTCAAGTGTTTTTTGATTTTTCGAATCAGTAAACAAAAAACAATAGGATGTTTGTCCGCCCCTGCCTACTCTTCCGCGAAACTGATGCAACGAGGCCAGACCGAAACGATCCGCGCCTTCAATAATAATGGCCGAAGCATTGGGAATATCGATGCCAACCTCGATGACAGAGGTAGACACCAGAATATCTATTTCTTTTTTTCGAAACGATTGGACAATTTTTTCTTTCTCCACAGGCTTCATTTTGCCGTGGAGCATGGCGATCCGAAATTCAGGGAATATATCTTTGGCCAGGCGTTGGTATTCGTCTTTAACCGCTTTGATCTCGGCACTGCGCGCGGAATCATCTTCTTTGGTCTCGATCTTGGGGCATATCACGAAAACTTGTCCACCGGATGCAATGTTGGTGCGGATAAATTCATAGGTAACAGCGCGTTTGGCAGGTGGCACTATTTTGGTGATGGGGCGCGTACGTCCGGGTGGCATCTCGTCCAGAAGCGAGAGCGACAGGTCTCCGTATATGGTAAGTGCGAGAGTTCGGGGGATAGGAGTGGCGGTCATGGAGAGAAAGTGGGGCGTTTTGCCTTTTTGGGCGAGCTGGGATCGTTGCTTTACACCAAAGCGATGTTGTTCGTCTACTATCACAAGCGCGAGATTTTTGCATACTACGGATTTTTGGATGAGCGCGTGCGTGCCGATAAGTATGTCTATGGTGCCGTCTTTGACCCAGCGCAAGAGTTGTGGTTTTGCAATATGCGTCGAGCCTGACGGATCAACTTTAGAAGGGAACTTGCGGCATTCAGACGAGGTAAGAAGCCCCATAGTCGCGCGAAAATATTTGAGATGTTTGCAAAATTCTTCAAAGTGCTGGCGGGCTAAAATTTCGGTCGGCGCCATGTAGGCGACCTGATACCCGGCGCTGTGTACCGCCAGAGCCGCGAGTACCGCCACGAGCGTTTTACCTGACCCGACATCTCCTTCGAGAAGTCGCGCCATGGGGTGTGGTCGTGAAAAATCTTCCAAAATTTGGCGGGTGGATGTTTGTTGGGCGCCGGTAAGAGTGAATGGGAGTCTGGCAGTGAGCTCGTCTAGGCGTTCACGGGCGGGTGGAATGATGTAAGACGGCTCGGCCTCGCGAAGTTTTTTGTCGCGGGCGCGGGAGAGTTGGATCAAAAATATTTCCTCAAACGCAAATCGTTTGCGCGCGGCTTCCGCCCATGCGGCAGATGACGGCGCGTGAACATAGCGGATGGCATTTTCAAACGAAGGCAAATGAAATTTTTTCCTTATTTCATGCGGCAGAGGATCAGATAAATGAGGTGGCAAAGAAGAAAGAATTTGCGTTCGCCATTCTTCAGCAAGATAGGGCGAGACGCCCCGAATGCGCGGATAGAGCGGAGTGAGCGCGTCTTTTGATGCGGCTTCATCAGTTTGTATTATATGTTCAGTTACCGGGATGCTTATCATGGGGTTTGCAAGAAATATGCCGCGTTTATTTTTGTGCACTTTGCCGGTAAGGGTAACCTGGTCGCCTTGTTTGATGCGGGAAGATGCCGCGCGCGAAAACCAAATAACACGTAGTGTCCCAGTTTCATCGCGAATAATAGCTTCGGTGAACGCGGCTTTCGTGGGGAACATGTTCTTGCCCGCGATTTTTTCCACGGTACCGCATACGAGTGCTTGAGCGTCTGGAGTGAGCGAGGAAATAGTATCGGGCGCGCCCGCGTTTATGTAGCCAGCAGGAAACACCATTAAAAAATCGCGCACCGTTTCGATGCGCGCGATTTTGAGCGCGAGTTTGTAGTTTGATTTTAACGCAAGCACGCGCGCGAGTTCTTGATCCAAAATGTTCATACTACCACGATACCCGTTGTGCCCATTGTTCGCTAGATGTGAACGTTTTTTCAAGACATCTTGCGTTTTATATATTTTTATGCTTGCATGGGTTCAGTATGTTTTTGAAAGGAGATGCGGTATGGACATGAAAAGAGTGTTAGGGGCGGTGTGTTTCTCGGGAATGATTACTGTCATTTCTCTTATAGCGGCAGTCGGGTTGCTTGATATGATCTTGCATATTGGCGCCATAATGACCATTCCAGTGCAAGATTATCACAGGATCATATTTGTTGGCGGCGGGACTTTCTCGCTTATTTGGGCGGCAGTTGCCGTTTCAGTTTATAGGCATCCGACAAGCATAAGTATATGGGATGCAAATCTCTAATGGAGTAACAGTTTTGTTTACAAAGCCGTTTCGCATGTGTGCGCAAACGGTTTTTTTATTCCTTTCTGGCGCAGTATTCTTGTTACTTTGAATTACGAAACACACCCTCATCCGATGACCGCCACACGAATTGATAATGAGTTGAACAAGATGTGTTAAAAAACAAAGGTACTTGCGCATGCAAATCGATGGGAGGTCATCAGATGAGAGGAATACATGTGTTTCGTAATTCACGGTGAATTAGTCCGAACGCATTTCGGCGCAGGTGGGGAACCACACCGATGACAATTTTCCGTCTGAGGCGGATCTGCCTCTGGCAAGCAAGTTTTTCTTTGGCGGCATTCAACTATGAAAACACTACTCCCAAATTCGTTTTTTATTAATCTCTTCCTTATCTCGAAATGCTTTTTCCAAATCCACGTCGAAGTGGTTGCAAATGTCCAAAAGGTAGATAAACACATCGGCAACTTCGTGATCAAAATGAAATTGCTCGGAGTTCTTGTCAGTTTTCATCTTTTGGGTTTTGCGCGCGGCTTTCGCCATCTCTCCACACTCCTCAAGAAAAAGCATAAACATTTCCGAAACAGTTTCTTTGTCGAAGCCACGCTCTTTTACCAAATCCGCAACATAGTTTTGAAAATCGCGGAGAGTTGGATTGTCTTTGAGAATCAAATTACTTTTATTCATTTTGGCGGAGATTTTAAATCTTTAAGTAATTTCTTAATGAGGGCTTGTAAAGCCATGGTCTCTTTTTTGGTCAAATTTTGTGCCTCTAGATTTGAAAAGTTTTGTTTAAGCTCTGCGATTTTCTCTTTTGATATGTCTGAAATTCCAAGAGTTCCAGCAGCAGTTTTTCTCAAAATTTCTTGCGCTTCTTCGGAAATTTCACTAGAAAAAGTTTTTATTATTTCAGCAACGACAATGGGTAAATTTTTAAGTCGAGCATACGCCATCTCGGTTGCAGCACTTTGCCCTACATATCCATCAACATCAACCACATACAAAAAATCCGCTTTGCGTATTTCTCGCATAAAATCCATTTCAAGTTTATGTGGTGGTTTGTTCGGATCGTCAGTTGCGAGAATAATAAACTCTTCATCCGGATTAATAGCTTCTTTCGTGGTTGGTGCAAGAACTTTTACATCAGCTTTTTCAAAACCCTCCAACGCTTTGCCGATTTGTTCCATGTGCTTTCGAAAGCTACCAGAAATAACGGTTTCTGGATTTTCAGCAAAATTTAATGTTTCTTTTTGTTCCATAAGGATTAAAAAATTTTCTTTCCCCAATATATGGTTTTAAGTTTTTGAGAAATCATAAATTCTGCGGTAATGCTTTAAGAATATCGTCAATGACGATTTTTGGCTTTTTATATAAAACGGGATGACCGCCTTTTTCGATAATCAACTTTGAATCCAGAGTTTCCTTATGTATTTCTTTCGCACGAGATATTGGTGTAACCCAAGTATCTTTATCACCCCAGACTATTATTAAAGGCATTTTCAAGCGATTATAGTCCACTACCAAATTTCTCGTCAAATCAATATCGCTCATGATAATTTTATCCTTGATGTTCTTGTTATCAATAAACTTCATTGGTGTTCCAAAGTACAAATTGATGAGTAATTTCTTTAAAAATCTTGGAACGAAAGGAGAAGGGAATATCTTTTTACGAAAATTTGCCCATGCATAGAGCCATGTCATATAGGAATTTTGGGGTCGTTTACTCACTACAGAATCCACAATGATTAGTGCTTTTGTAAAATCGGGATAAAGTTTTGCAAATGCGGTTGCTACGCCGCCGCCAAAGGACTGCCCCATAACGACTGACGGTTTCCAGTTTAGTGTATTTGCTAACTTAAAAATTATTTCTGCAAATTGTTCGTAATTCCAAACTGATTTTGGAGCATCAGAGCGTAATAGTCCGGGAAGTTCAGGCGCAAAAACATAAAAATGTTTTGCCAATTCCTCAACTGTTCCGGTTATACCAACATAAGAACCAAAAGAATCTATGCGAGAACCCCAACCATGCAGAAAAATAAGCGGTGGCTTATCGAGATTTCCGCCTATCCGATAAAAAATCTGCAAACCATCAACTGTAGTTTTAGAGTCAGTAATCATAATAAATCTTCAATAGGGAATTCAATACCTTAACGATTTTCGCCATCATTTGAACTCCCGGTCTTGTTAGAAAATCACCCTCAATTTTAGTTATAGCAAGTACGGTCCTTGCTAACTTAAAATTATCGAGGCGAAGGAGGTCCTGTTGTTCCCGATCTAGTGTAACAGAGACTTCTCAAGGAGGGTTCCATTACACCACTGCATTCTCCTTTCTGTACCAAATCCATCTGTCCAGCGCAAAAGTATTGTAGGGGATGATAGGTTATCTTTTCGCATTGTCCTTGCTGGTATAACTTGTATTGCTCCGCATAATCCTTTGGCTTCAGATTCGACTCACAATCACTTCTTAGCCACTCATCAGTTATCTTGTTACATTCGCTAACTTCTCCACCAGCTTGGAAAAGTTGTTTACTGGTATCAAGATCGTTCAAGTAATCACCGAAGTAAATTCGCGGAATTATCAAATTAAAAATAAGCAACCCTAATACAGGTATTAAAAGTAAACCGTATGATAACCAGTTACGTTGAGCTACGGGGGCTAAGATTTCACTTTTTCTTTTTGAGAAAATAATTACTTCTCCCATTCCTATCAGCGCCCCAAACGGCAATATAAACATTAGAAACAAACCCTCCCATCCTCCCAGGCTGTAAATATACTTACCCGTTATTAAAGAACTTATGGTGTGTTCTGTTGCAAATATCGCGATGAAAGTCAGGTATGTCCAAATTGCCCCTAAAATAAGGCCGATAATTTTAGAAGTTATGTTAAGTCTTTTTATTAAACCGTAAAGTAAATAAAAAAGATAAACAGGAATGACTATAAGAATTAGATATGTTATTTGCATATGATTAAAAAATTTTCTTCCTCCAAAATTAAAATATGGTTCCCTCCAGAGGCGGGCAGGCGAGCCGATGTTTCTCTCCGGGTTCTTTTGCGGTTTTGGTGACTATATTTAGTATAACATAATTTTTCCTTTCTGGTGCAGTATTCTTGAATTAGTCCGAACGCATTTCGGCGCAGGCGGGGAGCCGCACCGCTGGTAATTTTCCGTCTGACGCGGATCTGCCTCTGGTATGACAAGTTTTTCTTTGGCGGATTCGGATTCACTGAAATTCTAACGAATTTCAGTCTTGGCGGCAAATTCTTTGTTCGTTGTAAAAATGAAAAAGGCCCCGCGTGGTGATGTTGTTACCACGGGGGCTTTGAGTTGAGAGCCAAACGAGCTTGGCGATTTCAGGAAGCAATGTTGCGCGCTTCCGTTGTCGCTTTGCCGTTGGCCAGCGAGCGAGGGCGAACGAACAGAATGTACATCATGATCGTCTCGATCGCGAAGAACGTGATTGGTTGAGTGGCGTCCGCCAGAGTCCAGTGTGGGATTGCAATGACCGCGCACACGCACGAAACCCAGAAGGTTGTCCACGCCAACTTGTTCTCGCGACTTGGGTCTTTCCACGCCGACGTGAAAGTCGGAATGGAGCCGAGGAACACTACGCTCAAGCTCGTCACGATTCCGAAGATCGGATCGCTGAAGACTTGCCAGAGCACGATTCCGAGAACGGCACCACCGAGACAGAAATTGTCGAGCTTCGTCCAGCATGGTGTCCCGTACTTCAGAGCAAGCACAGCGACCACCCACGCACCGAGAACGGCACCAAGGATTTGGCCATTGACCGTATCCTTGAAGAACATTCCGGCAAGAGTGATGGTGTCCAAGCTCGCCCAGATGAGCCACGATGTTTTCGCCGGCTTCGTCTCTTTCCGCAGGATGGCGCGGATGTAGGGGACGAAAGCGACAACGAACAGCAGACCAGCGAGAATAGAGAGTATCTCTTTCACCGCGTCCTCCTTTTGGTTTGAGATTTTGAATCGCGTGTCCTACGCGACGAGGTCTAACTCGTTATGAGCAGCGCATTGAATATCTGTTAGCGCAACAAGCGGTATTTCAGTCACTCAATGCGCTGCTCATTTCAAAATCTCAAGGAAATTCGCTCGCAAATTTTCAAAAAACAAAAGCAAAAAATTATCTAAAACTACATTAATGTTACATCGACTTTATAGCAAATTTGTGTCAGTTTGTCGAGGTTTTTATCGCCCCGCCTTCGGCGGGTCTCGGCGACCAAATCATACGGATTTTTCGTGGCAAAAAGAAATTCCCGCTTTTGCGAAACCGCCAATTCGTTTTTACTCCCAAAATTGAACACAAATTAGTCGCCGAGCGAAGCGAGGCGAACCAAAACTCTTTGACTTTTCCTACGTGGTGCAGTATTCTAAAGATAGTCCGAACGCATTTTTCCGAAAAAATCCCCCCCGCTCAATTTTTAATTTTTCTTTGGTGGCAAATCCTTAAAACTAAAATCAATTAAAAAAATGGAAAATGATCATCTCGGCACAATGCATTCTTTACTATTAGGGATTTTCCCATACGGACATTCTAGGCGCGATAAACATAGTTTAATGTTTATGTTCGGCCCCGGTGTTGGCGGTAATTTTTGCTCAGTTGTCCACCAATACCCCCTCGGTTGTCCCGCGAGCTTTATTTCTTGGTACGTACTATCGCTGATAGGGCCATCTTTTTCTACCACATTTACCAAACATTTATTGATGACGCTTTTATCCCAATCCAAACTGTATTTCCATTCATATCCAATCGGGGCGGGTTCGAGAAAACTTTTAATGAATGTGGTTATATCACCGCTCACTTTAATTTCTGGAGATTCTGGACCGGTTTCAGGATGATTAAGAATACCTGTTTTACCTTTTGACTCGTCAGCAAATCGTTGTCCTCGGAACTCGCACTGCGCGGGTAGGGTTTTAATGATAGACCCGCGACTTACTTCTACACACTCTGTAAAATTAGTAGGTTGTTTATTCCAATATTTAATCGGAGGTAATTTGAAGTATAGAAAAGACGCCGATGCGATTAACACCAAGTTAAGTATAATTGAACCTATTAAGAAAGTTTTGGTCTTTGTCATAAGTTGGATTAAAAAATTTTCTTCCCTCAAACGAAACCGCTTGCAATTTCCTGACCAAGTTATGAATTTGTGACCTCGAGAGGATTCGAACCCCTATTACCAGCTCCGCAAGCTGGTGTCCTATCCATTGAACGACGAGGTCAATTAATTACTATGCCTTTTTAAAACCCTATAAATCGTACGGCGGTATCAATAAGCGATTCTTCCTGCTGGCGTTCGGGCATGAATTGCACAAGGTACGCGCGCACTTCCGCGGGGTTTGTGTCGCCTAGCGGGATTTTTATTTGAGGCATAATCATTTTCTGTGATTCGATGCTCAACTCTTTTATTTCGGGCGGGCGGTAAAAAATCCAAAATGATCTCAATGATTCGTAGGGGTACACCCGGTTTTCAATGCGTATTCCTTCTATTGATAGGGTGAAGGTAATAATTCGGGGCGGCCGCGCGCCGTAGAGGGCGATGGTAAATCCGCCTAAAAGCACGAATGCGCCAAAAAGAAAATTATCAAATATAATCGCGACCACAAAAATCCCCATGGTAACAATTCCTACCGCCCAATACCAATCGGGCGATTTTTTGGTATAAACATACTCCGGCGCTTGCCATGAAAGGGACGCGACGGTCTGATTTTGAAGAGCGGTGTCCTTTTCAGGTTCTGTTTGCTCCGACTTGTTTTGATTGTTTAGAACGTAAGACATACTAGCAAGTTTAGCATACAAGAACAAGAGTTTGCATAGAGCTTGATTTGCGTGTTACAAATTCTGTATGCCAAGATCATTTTTCTTTTACGCTCGGATAGGTAGTTGCTTCGCGTTTCTTTTTTTAACGGCACCTATGGTTGTGTTCGCCTCCACGGACGTATCCGGCGATATTTCGTCAGATACAACATGGAATGTTGCGGGCAGTCCTTACATCGTAAGAGGTAAGGCGTATGTTCTTGACGGCGCAACACTTACCGTGGAACCGGGAGCGATAATTAAGTTTGCCGATGACGCGCTTCTTACCATATTCGGCGGATTAAAAATGAACGGCATGTCCGGTAATCCTGTTTCCGTTACATCCATTCATGATGACACCATAGGCGGGGATACCGAGGGTGACGGCGAAGATACGGCGCCCTCGGTGTTTGACGACTGGGGCATCAATTTTTCTTTCGCGGATCCGTCGTCGGTGGTGTTTACCGCCATCCAATTTTCAGACGGCATATTCATAAAAAATTCATCAGTTGCTTTTGAAGATGTTACGCTCGCGCATGGCAGTTATGGCATGTTTGGAAGCGGTAGTGTTATTTCTCTTCTTCGTACGCGTGTTTCTGATATGAAAGACGGCGCTCTTTCATTCAGCGCTTCAAATGTATCACTGGAAGATTCATCCGTGGAAGATGTTCATCATAGCGACGGGATAGGGCTTTACAGCAGGTCGGCTCTTTCTGTTAAGAATTCATCGGTCAGGGATCTCGCTTTTGGAACGGCGATTGCTTTATATGACGCAAGCGTGGCGGAAATCCAGCAAGGGTTTGTAAGTGAAGCTGAAATTTGCATTGAACTCTATGGCGCTTCTTTTATGACACTCACGGATACCACCGTGGAAAATTGTGAGGATTACGGCATTGAGTTTTATAGAAGTGAAGTCATTGGTTCCGGAAACACAATTCGCGGAAATGGCATTGGTATTTACGCGAGCGGCAAGATTGTGCTTACAGACAGCATTATTGCGGATAATGTGCGGTATGGAGTTTATGAAAGTTCAGAGAACGTGGATGTACGCGGTAACTGGTGGGGCGACGCGTCGGGGCCGTATCACGCGGCGCAAAATCCAACCGGGCTTGGAGACGAAGTTTATGGAAACGCGCTTTTTGATCCGTGGCTTTTGGAAGAGCCAAGCGATGAGCCGCCTGTACCGCCAAAACCTGCGTGTTGTTCAAACGTGGCATTTCTTCCGGGCCTGCAGGCAACACGGCTGGATTTAGCCGGCAATCGTTTATGGGAGCCGAATAGTCCTTTGGATACGCCGCAATTATATTTAGATGAATTCGGTCATCCGGAAATTTCTGGCATCGCGACCGATGGTGTTATGGATGAGGCATTCGGGTTCAACATTTACAAAAAGTTTATTGAATTCATGAATACCGATATGGTGGGCGCGGGTATTATTAAGGAATGGATGATGTTTCCATACGACTGGCGGTTTAATCCGGAAGATATTGCAGAAAGCGATATCCTTCTCCAATATGGAGATACCTATTCTATGGCAGATGAAATTATACGCCTTGCCGAAAATTCTCCCACCGGAAAAGTAACAATTATTACACACTCAAACGGTGGGCTGGTTGCCAAAGCGTTGATTTCAACATTAGAAGCACAAGGGCATGGCGGGTTGATTGATCAACTGATTATGGTGGCAGCTCCGCAATTAGGAACACCCAAAGCGCTAGCGGGCATGCTTCACGGAGATGATCAGACTATTCCTTCAAAGATTGGATTTATTCTTCCAAAGCGCGTTGCGCGAAGTCTTGCCGAACACATGCCATCGGCTTACACACTGCTTCCATCAAAAAAATACTTTTCAGACGTGTTTGACTCGGTAATTGAATTTGATCCGGATGTGTCCGAGATTTACGATTTTCCCGCGCTATATGTTGGTTCAATAGATACACGGCAAGAGCTTGATTTGTTTTTAGCAGGGGAGAATGTGCGTACAGAACCGGTACATGAAAATACCGATGAACCAAATGTGCTTAGCGCAAACTTGTTGCGAAAAGCCACTAGCACGCAAGAGAAACTAGACGCGTGGGTGGCACCTGTGGGTGTAAAAATTATCCAAATCGCGGGCTGGGGTCTAGACACTATTCGCGGCATAAGATACGACGATTGCGACATTCCATTTTGTCCGGATACGTTGAATCACTTGGACAGGGAGTTGTTACTTGTCCACGATGGCGATGGCACGGTGGTTATTCCCAGCGCGGTGGCCATGGAAGGGGTGGAGACGTATTATGTGAATTTACTCGAGAATAATTTTTTGTTGAAACGAAATAGAGATCATGCTGATATTCTTGAAGTGGAGTATATGAATGGATTATTGATGGAGCTTATTAAAAGAGAAGAATTTACTGAATCAGTGTTTATAACTGATACCAAGCCAATACCAAAAGATGAAGACAAAAAACTTCGTTTCCGCATCCACTCACCGGTTTCTCTTGATTTATATAGTGAAGGCAATCACACGGGTTTAGTTCCAAACACAGACCCCGATTCCGATCTGCAACATATTGAGCAACAAATCCCCAATAGTTATTATTTGGAGTTTGGCGAGACAAAATACGCGGGCGTAGATACCTTTGCCACAACCACTGTTGTTCTTGTGGGGCAGAGCGCGGGAACATTCACCTTTGAAATTGATGAAGTGCTTGGTGATGAGCTTGTCTCAACCACATCGTTTTCGGGCATTCCGGTTATTGAAGGCGCGCGGGTTACCATGGATGTTCAACGTGTAGCTTCATCAACCGTTCTTGCGCTTGATATGGATGCAGACGGTATTGTTGATGCGGTAATAGAACCGGGCGAGGGCATAAGCACGGAAGAATTAATTGGCATTCTTCGCGGCATGGTGCGTTCATTAGACCTTGCCGACAAACAAGAAAAGAAACTGCTTAAGAGAATAGAAAAACTTGAAAAGGTTCTTGAAAAAGAATTCAAAAAGGAAAAGAAAGAAAAAATGAAAACGGGGGAGGCATTTGAAAAACTTAAAGAGAAAATCGAGAAATTTGTTAAGAAAGGATATCTCTCAAAAGAAGATGCGCAGGAACTTTTGCATATTATTGAGCAGATTAAAGTGGCTGTGGTAGAGTAGAAATATGAGCACAAAACAGAAAATAAGATTAATTTTATTTCTATCTTTACTCGTCACAATAACAGTTTTGAGTACGTGTTACGGGGGATTTAGATCATTGTGTGGACCAGGAGTTAATGAGAGTTTTGCTGTCTTTTTGATTCTTTTTGGAAGTGCAGTGTTTGTTTTATCTTTTATACTTTTATTTGTCCACGAACAAAAATTTTACTCTTGGCTCCGCTTTTCAAAATACTACCTTCCAATCGCGGCGGGGATCATTTTTCTCTCTCCCGCGGTTGATTCAAGTATTCTCGGCTTTGATAAAGAATTTATGACGTGGCTGTTAGCCGGCATATTTTTTATAACAAGTCTCGGTATCATCATATTCAAACGCCAAAAATAAAGTAGCAGCTCAATTGATGAGCGGAGTGGGATTTCTCCATCCCTAAAAATATGAAATTTTTGAAAATGAATTTGCTTTTAAACCAAAATTTACTAAAATCATACACTAATAATTCTCAAAAAATTAGGGTTATTTCTGAGTTGTGGACGGGAGAAAATATTTTCTGTCCTAACTGTGGGAATAAGATAAAAAATCTTGAAAACAATAAAAAAGTTTCTGATTTTTTGTGTGAAAAGTGTTTTGAAAATTATGAGCAAAAAGCAAGTCAAAAGAAATTCCAAGGGAAAGTTATCTCCTCTGAGTACAAGACAATAGTGGCAAGACTTTTGTCTAAAAGCAAACCGCATTTCTTTTTTCTGCACTATCTGATTAAAAATTATTCTGTCAATGATTTTTTTGTTGTTCCAAAGTATTTTTTTGTTCCTGAGATTATTGAAAAAAGGAAAGCTCTTTCAGAAAATGCGAGAAGAAAAGGCTGGATAGGTTCATATATTTTATTTTCAAAAATTCCTGATTCTGGAAAAATTTATTATATTGAAAATGGAAAAGAATTTTCAAAAAAAGAAATACTTACAAAATGGCAAAAAACAGAATTCTTGAAAGAAATCAAAAAATCTGATGCCAGAGGTTGGATTTTTGATATTATGAATTGCATCGATGCTTTACATAAGAAAGAGTTTACACTACAAGATGTATATGCTTTTGAAAATGATTTAGCCACTATTCATCCTGAGAACAAAAATATAAAACCAAAAATAAGACAACAACTACAATTTTTGAGAGATAAGGGCTATCTCGAGTTTTTAGGAGAAGGACTGTACAAATTGAAATAGTTGACTTTGTTCTTTATTTGATCAAGGATCAAGTTATTAGTAATTTTATAATTGACTCTTGTATATGAAAAAGGAAAATAAGCATCGAATAAGCGACATTTTAATGGACATGACTCGCTTTACTCCTATAGAAGTTTGTAGAAAACATGGCATTGGTATACAAACACAAAATGAAATAAAAGAATCAGTAGTCTTGTCATTTTTTGAAGAAATGGACGAAAATTGTTGTTTTGTATGTAAATCAAAACTATTTAAAAATAGTAAGTCCAAAATAAAAATATCTATAATTTAACTTGATAATTCCGACTCAGCTTGCTGGTCGGAGGTTCATTGGGAGATACGCGCAGAAACAAAATGTATCAACCTCTTGCGTTTAAAGTCATGGAAAGATTTTTGAAAGTAGGTTTTGTTTTAAAAGAGGATATAATCAAGCGACAGTTTAATTGCAAGGCAACAGGTTTTTGGGTTACGAAATCGAAAGAATCAAACTTTTTGCTAATTATGCACGAACATCTTTTTGTTTTTCAAAAATAATAGGGTGGGTATGGAATATCGATTTACTATTTGAGTGTGATAAAAAACACCGGATCGTGCTTTTTGGCGAGCAATCCGGTGTGGGTTGGTGTCTTGTTATTTTTGTTTCTGTCGTAGGCAGAAGGTTATGCGTTCGGACGTGATGTCGGTCAGAAAATGAAATTGTTGGAGATGGGAACCCATGAAACCGGGAGCCCGGAATATCAAAACATTTCCCGGAGTTGTATCAAGATAACGTGAATTTCGTCCTGTTCGATCGGCGCATACCGCAGTTTTTCCATCACCCGTTAAGATAACGACGCAGAATATGTTTACAACAGATTTTCCTTCCACGTGCGGCGTAACGCCGCTAGAGCCTTGTTGATACCGCTGTAATACAATATCAGTGAAATCGAACGGGGTACCGCGCCATGCTGTTTCTCCCACACGAGGGAAACGGAGATGCAGAAGTATTTGCAGATCGTCTCTCAATTTCAAAAATGGACTTTGATAAGGAAACATGGACGATGAAGAAACTTGCTCGCGCACCCTGTGGGAACCTGTGTATTCCGGTTGTTCTATATACATGTGTTTTTTTGCTTCTGTAAAGAGTGCGACTCTTCTAGGTTCCGGCAGTATAGGAACGGATGCGCCACCATGGTGAATAAGTTCACGGAACAGTGCTGTGCCATCTATATCAAGCAAACCGAGATCAAGTGCATATCGGTCTCGTGTTAATGAAACAGACGGACGCCCACCGCCGAACACATCCAGTTTTGTTATACCAACCGTTACCGCATAGACAAAGTCATGTTCCATTACACGTTCTGCAATCCGATGAGCTAGTGTTTCAATGAGCACATGAGATTCTTTTCCGACGGTTTCTCTGATTTTCTTTTCTATTTCGCAGTAGTCTACCGTATCTTGCAGTTTATCTGTTTGGAATGCGCGGGAGAAATCTATAGTGGCTTCGACATCTATTTGAAACCTTTGCGGGGTATGCACTTCTTGACCGGTACGTCCGTGGATGCCTTGGACAACGATCTGCACATGTAACTTGTCCATTGGTGTCTACCTCCTTTTAACTATGTTATTTGTAGTACGTCATAGCATGCATAGTAAATAGTTGCAAGAAAACATGGATTGGTCGGGAGCTTGTGGATAAATGCCACTTTTATTATTATGATATTATAGAGAAGCGCATATATCGCTTATCGGATAATCTTATTTTTATGTTGTATAAAAGAATAGGTATAGGAGCGGGTCTTATTTTGTTTTTTGGGGCTTTTGTTTTTGGAGCAAATGCCAATCATGCGTGGAATGGATTCCATTGGGGTCGTACCGCAAATCCATTTACAGTAGAATTGGGGGACAATGTTTCTTCGGCGTGGGATGGTTATCTTGCTACGACTGCGAGTGATTGGAGTGCTTCTTCTGTACTTGATACACTTGTCAAAGCCGGAAAAACAAAGCCGCGTGCATGTAAAGCAACAAACGGACGGGTGGAAGTTTGCAGTGACCGGTATGGTTTTACTGGTTGGCTTGGTATCGCTCAAGTGTGGACAAGCGGTACGCATATTGTGAAGGGAGCAGTAAAAGTGAATGATTCATATTTTAATACCAGCGCATATAATACTCCCGCATGGAGAAATTTAGTGATGTGCCAGGAAGTAGGCCACACGCTTGGATTGGATCATCAAGATGAGGCATTTAATAATCCGAATCTTGGTACCTGCATGGATTATACCAATGATCCATCTGCTAATCAGCATCCTAACCAGCACGATTATGACCAACTAGAAGCAATCTATGCTCATGGTGACAGTGTGAATACCAGTCTTGCATTTGTTGAAGATGGAGGAGGAAATGGTAAAGGCAACCCTGCAGAGGTTGGACAGGATATTGATTTAACTGATTTGTCTGGGTGGGGAGAGGCGGTTCGACAAGATGCGCAAGGTAAAAATTCTCTCTTTGTGCGCAATCTTGGCGGCAAAGAAAAAGTGTTTACATTTGTCGTTTGGACGAGAGAGTAAACCAAACAATCAATAACCCTATAGTATGGGCAAAAAATAAAAAATCCTGCCACATGTTTTGCTGCAGGATTGGTGAGTGTGTTATGCGCCTTT
Organism: Candidatus Ryanbacteria bacterium RIFCSPHIGHO2_02_FULL_45_17b; assembly: GCA_001819815.1. Taxonomy (GTDB): domain Bacteria; phylum Patescibacteriota; class Minisyncoccia; order Ryanbacterales; family 2-02-FULL-48-12; genus 02-FULL-45-17b. The sequence goes on from MHNO01000013.1 coordinate 29,504, forward strand.
GCTTTGAGTAATCTGGGTGCGGAATATGGTCTCGATTGCATCCATGTCGCCTAGGTCTACGATGTGTTTTCCAAACACAATGCCCTCGCCGTGCTGAAACGTAAATGCTGCAGACTGACCGGGGTCAAAACGCACCACGCCTTGGAATGCGACCTCGCACTCTTCCAGCACTTTCGCGAGCATATCAATTACCGTGGATGCCGTTAGTAGAGTGAGACCAACAACGCGCCTTTGTTTGCGCAGAGTGTCTACGTATTTTTCAAAACTTGTTCTATCAATGATATTTCCATATTGCGTTCGGAATGTTTCAACTTCCCGTTCACTGTGTGGTTCAAGCTGATACAGACATTCCTCATGAGGAAGATTATAGAGAGGTTTAACATCGATATTCCAAAACATGTTTACCAATGGAAGCGTGAATGTGTGGTTGTAGTCGTATATGCCGCGTGCTTTCAAACATTCACTTTCTACTATGCCTATGCATGTCTGCATTTTGTGGGATAGGCGACGATGTGTTTCGGTAAGATATGTTTTGAATTTCGGTAGAGCCATTTCGCAATGACGTAACATACATGGGTGCATGACGAGAAACGTATTGTTGAACAACGTTTGTAGTATCTCTCGAGTATTCTGCGTCAGCAGGCAAAATGTTTCGTCAGCAAGATCAAATCGTTCTTCAGAAAGGAGAAGAATAAATCGATATCGCAGATAGGGGGCATTGCGGTTGCCGTACGTCCATGAGCTATTGCAAAAATAACGAGCTTTTTGAATGTTACCCTCTGTAGCAGCAATGGCAGTAAGAAGTCCGTATGGACGATGCTCTTGGGGGAAGAGTCGCGCGGCTACATGAAAAGCTCGTTTTGCTTCCTGATAGTTTCGAGACATGAGAAGCGCAATGCCTTTCTCAACAAGAGCAGACCACTGTTCTTTTTTGGGCAGATTATGTTTGAGATATGTTTCCCAAATCCTCACTTCTAATTTGCTGTATCCTGTACGGCGCGTGGCTTCTGCGGTGCGGCGCAAGAAATCTAAGCCAAAAAGAGGGGAGCGGGCAAGACTTTTCAAGAATTGTGTTAAGCGGTCTTGTTTTGCTTTCTGGAAGAGCAGAATGATTGTTATCATGAGAAATGGTTCAGCAATAACAAGGCGCAGTGGATCTTTCGCCGCGGCACGTATTTCTCGTGTGGTGATAAGGGCTGTTTTGTGGGCGGCAAGAGCTTCTTCCAAAAGCCGAAGACGAATGAAATATTCTCCTTCGAGCAAGAACGATTGCACGCGTTCCTCGGGCGTCCACCTTGGACGATGCTCTGCCAGAAGGTTTTGCGCTCGTGTCTTTTGACCGTTTTTAAAGAGATCCCAAACATGACTAAGCACTTTTTGGCATGCTCGGCTAATCGATAGCTGGTTTACATCCATGAGCTGACCTCCTTTTTATCAATGAATATACCGTGACACTATAAAACAACGAAACCCTTTGCGCAATACTGTGCATAAACAGCATCGCTTGTGTTTTTGATGGGTGATATCATATTCGTATGGAGGGCATATCTTTTATCGTAAGCGTTGTCGCGCTGTTTATAGCGCTTGGATTAAAAAAGCGTGTTGAACATCTTGAAGAACTCGCGAAATCACCTGTTCACGCCAGCCGTCAGGAGGTTGCGAGTGGTGTATCTATGGCGTCTGAACCAGTCTCGCGCGGGGATGTGTTTCAACCGGCACCTTTTGAAATTGGGGTGCCTCTTTCGGAAACTGCCCCCATGGAAAAACCGTCTCTATTTGATGCGTTCGGACGCTGGGTACAAGAAGATTGGCTTATGAAGCTGGGCGCGTTATTGCTTTTGATTGGTTTTGGGTGGCTCGTACGCTATGCGTTTCTTAATAATTGGATTGGTCCTGCCGGACGCATCACACTTGGTATTTCCTGTGGTGTTTTGTTTTTATTGCTTGGCTGGTGGCGGATACAGAAATTTATAAGCCAAGGGAGCGTATTTTTGGCTCTTGGGTCTGGTATAGTTTTGCTTTCCGTATTTACGGCAAGGTTTCTTTATGATTTTTTTACACCGCTTTCCGCGCTTGTGGTTATGTTTTTGAGCGTTGTGTTTGTGGCGCTTGCAAGCGTACGGTTCCGTGTGCGCTCTCTTTCACTTGTGAGTTTAGCTTTGTGCGGGGTTGTGCCTTTACTAACACACGCGCCGACAACAGATTATATTGGACTTTTTTCCTATCTTTTGGTTGTTGTTATCGGCGCTACGTGGATTGTGGCTCTTACGGGTTGGCGTATTCTTACTCCTGCCTCTTTGATGGTAGTATCTTTTTACAGCGCGCAGCATTTTAGCGGTTTTGTTTCGAAAGACAGCGATATTCTTTTGATTTTTGCCTATGCGTTTACGGCGATATTCTTTCTTACCAATGTTTTGGGCAGTATTCGTTCTTCCGAAGAAGATCCTCAAACTGATGCGATTACGGCGGCTGGTGTGGGTTTGTTTTTGCTTGCGTGGGTTATGAGTTCCGCTCCCGCCGAATGGCAAAGTTTGATACTGGTTGCGTGGATGATTGTATTTAGCGGTGGCGCGTTTTTTATATTCAAAACAACGGCAAAACGCGTACCGTTTTTTGCGTACGCGGCAGTAAGTGTTGCATTGCTTGCTTCAGCCACTGCCGTGGAGCTTGAGGGAGCTCGGCTTACCATTGCCTACCTTATAGAAAGCGCGTGCATTTCATTAGTTATCTATGCCGCTTTGCGTGATACAAAACTCGCGCTTCGTTCTACACTACTGTTGGTGGGGCCGGCAATTCTTTCCCTTGAAAGCATTACGGCGCGAGAATGGCGTTACACAGTTCTCCATGAGCACTTCTTTGTGTTGTTGCTTTTTGCATCGGTGCTTTGTGGGCTTGGCATGTTTTTTGGAAAGCGAATAGACAGAGAACATGTGGCAGATCACATGGGGAGCACATTGTTGCTTATTTTCGGTTCTATCTATTATTACGCTCTTTTATGGTTAAGTTTACATGCAGGTCTTCAAAATGACGATACGGCGGTTATGATTGCATTAGCAGTTTATACTATTGTTGGTATTGGTTGTTATTTTTATCAGGAGACGGATCAGTTAAGTCATGTGCGCGCGTATGGCGGTGTGTTATTGGGGCTTGTGGTGGTGCGGCTTCTCATGGTGGATGTTTGGAATATGGCGCTTGCGGGAAGAATTGTTACATTTTTCATCATTGGCTTGTTGCTTATGAGCACGGCATTTTTGTGGCGCAAAAAATCACTATGAAAAAAATAGGCATGTACCTACTATTTCAGATTATGTTGTTCAGCATGCTGGCAACAAGCATTGTTGCGCAAGGATTTCCTTCTGCCGAAGAAGTGTTTCAGGCTTATCGCAAGCAAAAGGATATGGGAAGCATCTCTTCCATTGTGGTGCCCACGGTCGTCGAAATTCCTTTGGAGGAGGAATATCTCTATGATACGTGGGAGTTCGCTTTGTATGACGTGGGTGAGGGAATTTTTGAACCTAATATGTATCGTACAGAACCCATACCCAATCAAGCAACATTCACTATTTCATCCGAAGAGCAGGATGGACTTATCCGTTTTCCGGAGCGCATGATGGATAAAAACACTACGTCGTATGCTGATTTGTTGCTGCCTGCACAAGGACACGGGTCTGCTAATTTTATTATACAAACGAATCGTCCGGTAACTTCTTCCGGGCTTGCTTTGTCGCTTGAAAGAAACGTGGCATTGCCTACCAGTGTAAAAATTCGTGCGATGGTGGATGGAGAAACTCGCGTCGTTTTAGCGGAAAACAACATGACGCAAACCACGGTTCGTTTTCCGCAAGTAACATCCTCTCAATGGATGGTTGCATTTTCATATGGGCAGCCTCTTCGGATAACGGAACTTCAAATTTTCGACGATAAGACACCGGCATTAAAACAGGGAGTGCGTTTTCTTGCCCAACCGGGTCATGTATATCGATTGTATCTTGATCCTGATAACCTTATACGGCCTCGCATGGCACAGTCAGCAAATCTTTCGCTCAATGAGGGAGTCATCCGTCTTCCCGCATCTCCTTCTGAGGCGAATCCTTTATATCGTCCGGCTGATGTTGATGGAGATGGCATTCCTAATATAATTGACAATTGTGTGTCTCTAGCCAATCAAGATCAAGTGGATGTTGATAATAACAAACGCGGGGATGCCTGTGATGATTTTGACCGTGATGGCGTATTAAACACTAAAGATAATTGTCCCGATAGCCCCAATAGTGATCAGCGTGATACAGATGGTGATTTGGTGGGTGACGTGTGTGATAAAGAAGAAAGTAGATTTACGGAAAAATATTCATGGATACCGTGGATAGGCATTGGAAGCGCAGGTATCGTGTTGATTGTTCTGCTTTTTCTTACGGTGCGTTCTCTGCCAAAAAAAGGCGATCAGGGGGGGGATTCTGCAAGTCCTGTCGTATGATGACGTTTGAGGAATTTCAAAAAATATTGACGGAGGAGTGTGTTCTTTGTACAATGCCATCAAAACAATCGGTAAGGAGATCTTTATGCGACTCATACGTGAAGTTCATATTAAGAAATGTCCAACTTCTGGATGCCCCGCCGTGTTAAGAATCAGAATTACTTCCAAATTTTATGGAAAGAAAGTGCGGGTAAGATGTCCTAGATGTCACATGCTTTGTAATGATGATATTCCAATACCGGCAGTGGGGAAAGAGTAATGGACATATCTTACGTTTGTGTGCCTGGCTCGTTTTGAACGGGCCATTTTTTATTGAATATGTGGTATGCTCCACATATGGATCTCATACATAAAACATGTAAAGCCTGCGAAGGCGGCACACCCCCGCTTTTAGAACGCGAAGTGCTGGAGTATATGAAAGAATTACCTGAAGAATGGCAGGTTTTGGACGGCAAGAAACTTGTAAAAGAATTTTTGTTTAAAGATTTTTTGCGCGCCATGGCGTTTGTGGATATGGTCGCGGATGTTGCTGAATCAGAAGGGCACCACCCGGACATCCACATTCACTACAACAAAGTTCAAATTGAACTTATGACACATGCCATTGGCGGGCTTTCAGAAAATGATTTTATCGTGGCGGCAAAAATTGGGCAGATACAAGGAGGATTAATGAAATAAAAAAAGCACCCAAGTCGGGTGCTGTAGAGAGGAAGAGGAAATAAGAGAAAGGGTTTGTGTAAGAATATTGCGGAGAAATGAGGGAGGGGGCGTGGAGGGGAGAGTTATGAGTTAGTGGTGGGAGGGATGGGGTGCAATATAGTTACACAAAACGATTCGGATATTTCCAAAGTTCTAAGTTTCCTTAAGAGTAACAACCATTATAATTATCGTCAATCATAAATGCCACAAACCTGTGGATAATTTTTTTATTGCATACAATTATGTTATTTCAATTTCGATGGGACAGTGGTCAGATCCTAGTACGTCTTTGTGTATTAGGGCTTTTTTTACTCTCTTTTCTAACACGTTACTTACAAAAACATAATCAATTCTCCAGCCGATATTTCGCGCGCGCGCGTTTGCGAAATGACTCCACCATGTATAGTGCCCGTTCCCTTTGGTAAACATCCGAAATGTATCCACAAAACCTGCTTTTATAATTTTATCAATACCCTCACGTTCTTCATCGGTAAATCCTTTTTTACCTTTGTTTTCTTTCGGACGGGCGAGATCATCTTCCTTGTGAGCCACATTTAAGTCCCCGCAAAATATAACAGGTTTTTCTTTCTGAAGCAATTTCATGTACACCAAAAATGCCGGATCCCATTGCTTGTGCCGCAAGGGAATACGGGTTAGATCATCTTTTGCGTTGGGAGTGTAGACTGAAACCACATAAAAATTTTTATATTCTGCCGTAATGACACGCCCCTCGGCATTTGTGTCTCCGTACCCATCAGTAAGTGTATATTTTTTTGCAATTTTTGGCGGAAGATCAAGCGCAACTGACAGCGGTTTTTCTTTGGTAAAAATGGCTGTTCCGCTGTACCCTGCGCGAGAGGCGGAGTTCCAGTATTCTTCATATTCCGGTAAATCTACTTCGCTTTGATGTTGCTGGGCTTTTGTTTCCTGCAGGCATAAAATGTCCGGCTTATAGTTCTGAACAAAACGAGTAAAAACTCCTTTTTTATGCACCGCCCTGATTCCATTTACATTCCAAGAAATGATTTTCATGTAGGTTTGTGTTTATTTTTTAGTTACAAAATAAGGCAGTTTCCTTTAAATTACGAAACACGCCCTCATCCGATGACCTCCCATCGATTTGCATACGCAAGCACAATATAACGTCTTGCGATGACCCAATATTGAATTCTTTATTATTATTTTTCATATTTTGGTCATCGCAAGACGTTATTAATTCGCGTGGCGGTCATCGGATGAGGGCGTGTTTCGTAATTCACGGTAGTCTATCCAATACTATACGCGTTGCGCCTTTTCCGTAAATTTCTTTAATGAGTTTAAGGAAAAAGAAGTTTTCTGAATGCTTCTTTTTTTATTGGGTCTATTTGCAGACGCAACAGATAGGGAACAAAATAAGGCGAGCACCAAAATCGCGGTTCTTCGGTGAGCATGATAAAACGTTCAAAATCTATGAGCTTTGGTTGTATTTTTTCACCCGGGTCGAGTTGTTGTTCTTGCACTTTTTTGCAGTTTCGCGCGATAAAAAAATGCGCGTCGTGGATAATCTTTTCATGACTGGCGTGCGTAAAAAGTAATTGCCAATCGTCTGATTGATGCCCCGTTTCTTCCAAAAGCTCGCGTTTTGCTTCCGCCAGCATGTCTTCGCTATGGTCGGCTCTTCCTGCCACTAGAGTAATGTTATTTTTTCGGTCTGGTTGATCTTGTTCTTCAATTAATATCTTATCACCCACCGTGGCGATTATTTCAACGGTGGGAAGTCTCCAGATCCGTTCAAATGTTTCTGTGGTGCCGTCAAACATTTCTTGCTCCCACTGCCATACTTCAAAAATCACGCCCTTGAAGGCAAGTTTTGCGTTTGGGGGGAGACCTTCTCTTGGTTTTATGTGTTTCATGGGTGAATAATTTTGGCGATTGCCGGAATTTTGACGCTCATTTTCAAAACTACTGGCAGGGACGATGCCCGGAACCCGGGCTCATTCGATGTGCCTGCTTTTGTTCGGGAAGTCTACTGATTTGCGTACATAGTCTTTACTTTCGTATATATCTTCTGTATACGATCTCTTAAAAATACTCGACCTGTATACTTTCGTCGCAGACTTCACAAAGCATCACTTCTCCCTTAACGAGAGGACTGAGAGGGTTTTCTGTTTCTCTATCTTCTGAAAGCTGCTTTACAAATTGATAGATGAATTCACCGTTTGTAACTAAAATCGGGGTGCTGGTGCTTGTATTTTTAATTCTATTTAATATAAGGTCAATATCAAGATTTTGATTCTCCTTAGGTTTATCTAGCCAGTTAACAATCTTAGCTGTGCCTCTAAACTCCTCTGCAAGGAACGAGGCAGTCTGTTGAGATCGAGGCCCTTTTGAAGAGATTATTGTCGGGCGGGTTACTTTCTCGTTCAGGTAATCAAGTGCAGCTTTTGTTTGGTTAAGACCACGCTGATTAAGCACTTCTTCGCCTTCATTATAAGCACCATGTCGCAAGAGATAAAAAGTCATATAGTTCGAATCCCTTTGGGGTTAAGCTATTGTAACACTTTTCAGTTTTGAAAGATAGCTTAAAATAAGGGAATTTTAACTGTCACTTTTTAAAACTATTGGCGGTGTATTTTAGAAATAGCTCGAACGGAATTCGCTCCTCGCTACGCATACTGACGATTTTAAGTTTTTCTTTGGCAAAACCTTATATCTTGCTTATTCTAATAAAAATATTAGTTCAATTCAATAACAATAGGGGCGTGATCGCTTCCCACAAGGTCGGGATTTGGTGCGATGTTTTTGTTTTCAAAAATAGCGTCATTCAAAATTTGGACACTACCCAAATGAGGCTCAAGACTTTTTGAAATCAGAAAGTGATCGAGAAGTCTCTTTCTCCCAAGAGTTTTTGACAAGGACGAAAATCTCTTTTCTCGTTCTATTTTTGCGCCCGCTTTGATAAGAGTATCGGGGGCATTTTTTATTACACCTTGGATAATTCGATACACCGCGTAGTTTTCTTCTGCATT
>MHNO01000013.1:37960-38102 GCA_001819815.1 Candidatus Ryanbacteria bacterium RIFCSPHIGHO2_02_FULL_45_17b
GCCAAGGACATCGGCGTCACCTTCGACAAAAACTGGCATAGATGTCAGAGCTGGAATAGATTCACATGCGGCGTCTTTTTGTTTATAGAGTACAACATTCCCAACTCCGTTTTGATCTGGTGTCGCAAAAAAGTAGGAATAA
>MHNO01000014.1:0-13719 GCA_001819815.1 Candidatus Ryanbacteria bacterium RIFCSPHIGHO2_02_FULL_45_17b
AGATTCAGGGCTGCGCTCTACCAATGAGCTACCGCGGCATGATTAAGATTATACACAATAATAAATTTTGAGGCAAACCGAACTATGTGTATAATAAGAACATGGTCTCGAGAGTACGAAATGATTATGAGCAGGCACTAAAACTGCGGTTATCTGGTCGGAGTTATAGTGAAATTAAAAAACAACTTGGCGTTCCTAAGAGCACGCTTTCTGGATGGTTTTCTGTTACAGAACTATCCAACAAAGCAAGAAATCGATTAAGAAAGATGACTTATGTTAAATCTATCTCCGCCCTCATTCGACACAACAAGCGTCAAACACACATCGCTGTGCAACGTATGCAAAAAATTCGTTCAGTAGCCCGCAAAGAAATTATAAATCTCTCTCTGTCAGAATTAAAACTAATTGGGATCGCTCTTTATTGGGCAGAGGGATATAAAATGACAAAGAAAGTAAATGGAAGAGAAGTTACAAATCATCCTGTTTCTTTTGTGAACAGTGATCCAGCGCTTATTGCTTTGTTTTTACGTTTTCTTCGAGACATATGTAAAGTCGAGGAAAATAGAATTGTTGCCAGTATCCGAATATACGAGCATATGAATGAAGAAGAGCTTTTAAAGTTTTGGCACAAAATAACAAGCGTATCATTGAAAAAATTTCAGAAAACATATTATGGCGTGAGCAAATCAAGTCAACACAAGCGCCCTTTTAATAGATTACAATATGGGACGCTAGCTATTCGGGTTAATGATACCAATCTTTTTCATAAAATTATGGGTTGGATTGAAGGATTGGCTTTACAATAAAAAACACTCCCAAGGGTGTTTTTTATTGTAAAGCATGAATTTAAAAGTTACTACGTACAAGCGTTTTCAAATTTCCTTCGCTTGGATTTTTACCTGCCGTACGCCATCTTTGTTCACTTTCGGCATTTTGACCGTAAGAAGACCGTTTTTGAACGCCGCTTCCGTACGGTTGGAGTCTATTTCATCAGGCATGAGGACGGATCGGGAAAAAGGTCCCCAAAAGAGCTCACGGTAATAATAGTTACCATCGCCAACTTCATTTTTTTGATTGCGTTTTCCACGGATGGTTATCATGTCATTGTTTATGGACACATCAACATCTTCCGGTCTTACGCCTGCCATAGGAGCCTGCACCACAACATGTGTGGGTGTTTGATACACATCTATCGTAAGCTGGCCCTCATGATTATGTATCTCATCAAGCCATTCTTCCGTAGTTCTTTCGTCTGATGCGGTTCTGGCATCGGCGGAAGGCATTTCTTCGGTTTCTTCTGAAGGCGCAGTATTGTTTTCAGAAGACAGGTGTTCTGCGGGCGTGTCATCATAGGAGACAGCACCAGTGAGTTTTTCAAAAAACGATTGTCTTTCGTTTGTCATATGTTTTGTGATGAAGGAGGCAGAGATATTTGCTGATAACGAGAAGCATGTTTTATTTTTTTTGCGCGGTCAAATGCGAAAATAAGGAATAAACTTGTGAGGGTAAGAACACCGAACGCTTCGCTGAGGCCACCCGTTTCAGCATTTCCAACTAACATGTTGAAGATGGCATGGAGTGTTGTCGCAAAGAAAATACCAGCCATGAGGTAGCGCGTGCGCATATATTCCTTGTAAAAAGAAATGGCGATTACATATCCTACAATGCCGGAACTTACGGCATGGAGAAGGGTTGCGCCGAGAAACCGCAGGTGAGATACAATGAATCCCTCAAACAAGGTGTTTGCGAACGCAGGGATGAGAAAGAATATATTTTCGAAAGCGGCAAATCCTAAAGCGGTTGTTATTAAATATACCATTGCGTCCACGGGCTCGTCAAAGTCTTTTCCTTTAAGAACAAATTGCCGCGCGCTCATATATTTTATGATTTCTTCGGTTGCCGCAAAACCAATAAGAAGGAGAGGTCCCGCAAGCGGGGAGAAAGCGCGGAGTGGAGTAGAGGAGCTTGCGCAAAATCCAAATGATGCCGTTGGAGAAAAGAGATAGGTTACCGCACATGAAATCATGGCTTCTGCAAGAAGCACAAAAGGGATAGCAATAGCTCCCGCCGCGAATGCTTTCAGAAGAAGGCGTTTTGGTTCCGGATGTAAGTCTTCTCGCAACCAAAACCACAGCCAAATCAAAGCGGGGAGAAGACCGCCAAGGAATGCGTAGAGAAGTTGGGTAGCAAAACCTATTTCCACAAATGTTATTGCATTATGAATGAGGCCATGGTTCTACCACAAGGATCGTTTTATTTTTTTGTGGCACTTGTTCCCATACCGTTTCGGTTATAAACGGCATAAAGGGGTGAAGCAGTTTGAGAGAGGTGGTGAGAATGGTGTGAAGTGTCCACTTGGCGGACAACTGTTCCTCTACACTCTCGCCTCGCAATGTTAGTTTTGCCTCTTCTAGTATGGTATCAGCAAATGTGTGCCAAAAGTAGTGATATATTTTTTCCGCCGCCAGATAAAATCGAAATTGTTCCATATCATCGGTAACTTCTTTGGCAACCCTGCGGAGTTCTGCAAGTGCCGCGGTGTCAGATGGGGTGAGTTTCGGCTCATGCGAGAGATCGGCATTCTCGATGCTCGTCAAAACAAATCGGCTTGCGTTCCAGATTTTGTTGGCAAAATGTTTGTAGCCTTTTATTTTATCTTCCGAAAGCGCCATGTCGGTGCCGGGAGTATTGCCAACTATGAGCGCCATGCGTCCAGCATCGGCGCCAAATGTTTTGGCAATATCAACTGGGTCTATGCCATTGCCTAAGGATTTTGACATCTTGCGTCCTTTGGCGTCTCTAACAGTGCCGTGCAAATATACCGTGCGAAAAGGAATCTCCCCCAGCCCGTAGCCGGTCATCAAGATCATCCGCGCTACCCAGAAGAATAATATTTCGTAGCCGGTTTCCAGTACATTAGTAGGGTGGTAGAGTTTGAGGTCTTGGGTATTTTCAGGCCAGCCGAGTGTGGAGAATGTCCACATCCCGGAGGAAAACCAAGTATCGAGGGTATCGGGGTCTTGGGATAATGATGTCGAATGGCATTTAGGACAAGTCGTAGGTGTTTCAGTCCCAGATATTGGAATTAACTTTTCACTCCTAGGCACAACAGTTTCGCCAGTTCCAGGTTTATATCCTAGAGTGTCTAACTCAGCACAGGGGAGACAATACCACACCGGTATCCTATGTCCGTACCAAATCTGGCGCGAAATACACCAGTCGCGCAAATTTTCTATCCAGTGAAAATAGGTTTTTTCAAAATGCTCCGGGATGATTTTTATTTGTCCCGACTCAACAGTGCGGCGCATAATCTCTTTGAGTGTAGTTTTTGCTCCGGATGCAATACCTTCTATAGATGAGTGGGGGAGGGAAAACTCTTTGTTGACCGCGACAAACCATTGGAGCTTGGGCATGGGCTCGATGACCCCGCCCGTGCGCTCGGCTGTGGCGATGTTTTGTTTGATATCCTCCTCTTTCTCTAATAGGTTTTCACTGCCAAGCCACTCCACGATTGTGGCACGCGCATCAGCAACCTTCTGACCAGTTAATGGATTATCGCCCACCATCATGCGTGCTTGTTCATCTATGACTTGCGTGACTCCGAGGCCGTGCCGCTCGGCAATCTCCCAGTCGGTGTGGCTATGTGCGGGGGTCACCCCTACCGCTCCCGTGCCAAATGCCGGATCAACCTCTTTGTCCGCTACAACCTTTATGTGTAGTGGCACGCCGTAAAACTCAAGATCATACTCTTTGCCAATAAATTCTTGGTAACGGACATCATCCGGGTGTACCGCGACTCCAGTATCGCCAATCTTGGTTTCTGGTCGAGTGGTAGCAATGGGTATAGGAAAGTCCTTGCTGTAGCGAAACGTATAGAGTTTGGCCGCGCGTTCTTCATATACTATCTCATCATCGGATATGGTGGTTTGACCTTTGGGGTCCCAGTTTACAATACGGTTACCGCGGTAAATCAGGCCATCGTCATACATTTTTTTAAACATGGTGCGCACCGCAAGCGAGCGATCCTCATCGAGTGTATATGCCTCACGCGTCCAGTCGCAGGACGCTCCCATGGTTTTGACCTGTGAGATGATGGTGTCGTGACTTTTTTTGGCAAACGCCTCCACGCGCCGCAAAAATTCTTCTCGACCAAGATCATGGCGCGAGGTGCCCTCCTTGACCAAATCTTTTTCCACGCGGGCTTGCGTGGCGATGGCGGCATGATCCGTCCCCGGGAGCCAGAGAGCACGCTTGCCCCGCATACGCTGATAGCGGATCATAATGTCCTGGAGCGTGAGCATGAGCGCGTGCCCCATATGAAGTACGCCCGTGACATTGGGCGGAGGCATAATGATGGTGTAGGGCTCGCGCTTATCGGCATTCGGCAAGTTTTCCGGCGTAAAATAGCCGGATTCGAGCCATTTTGCGTACATCCGTTCTTCGTGGTCTTTGGCGTTGTAGGGTTTCGAGAAATCAGACATGGTTTTTCTAATGTACTGCAAAACCCACTTGTTGTAAAAAGGTTTTGTTCCGATAGTTTATGACGAAATCGGGTTTTGAAATATCCGCTCAAAAAAAGTAAGAGACCCCGGTATTACGTTAAACATAATTGGAAACGCGAATAGAAAAAGGCTTATGGAAAGAGAGTAGTAAGAAGCAAGAATGGCGAGTGCCGCAAACAAGGGAGGAAGCATGATACGTATTTTAATTCTGCGGATGGTGTGTTCGGCGAGCCTGCCATTTTTAATTTCACGCGAGTAAAGAGCATACCAAAACATGGAAAGAAGCATCGTACCGATAATGATGACATTCAAACCATACACAAGCACTGCGGTTTTATACTCATGATACACGCCCAACAAGTGTGTAGAAAATGGAATAAGCGCTACAAACATAAGAAAGAACATATTGAGGGTTATCAACTGGCGGTTCACGTTTTTGGAAACGGCATGGAATAACACATGGTGGCTCATCCAAAACATGGAGAGCACTAAAAAACTTACAACATAACCGCTAAAAAGGGGCCACAGACTTTGTAAGCTGTAATAAAGACTTGAGTCTGAAAGAGGAAAAAAAGAGAGAGGCACTTTGATGTCGAACATGAGAATAGTCATTACAATAGCGAACAAGCCGTCGCTTAACATTTCCACGCGGTCTTTGGTAAGGAGAGAGGAAGTTCGCCCGCGTATGCTTTTTGTTGTTCTTGTTATTGGTTCCGACATGCGTGTATTGTTCATGTTTTCGGCACATACAATGATTTTACAACATCGTATCGGCTTACTACGCCAACGACCTCTCTTTTCTTGTTGATGACAGGAATGGGGTTTACTCTGTGGTGATCTCGAAAAGCAATAACCGCTTCTTCAAAGGTGGCATCCTCCTCAAGGGTAAGGGGATCAGGGTTCATAACATCATGTGTCTGCAGAGATGCTATTTCTTCAAATGTCTCTTTGAATGCTGATTTATCTTTGTCGTATACCTTGATGTCTTGCAGAACAATTTGCAACGTTGGCAAATGCACCGATGTTCCTTTGCTTATTAGATCATACTCGGTAAGAATTCCTACCAGCTTCTTATCCTGATCTATAACCGGCACACCATCAAAACTATGCTCGGCAAGTATCCGCGCGCTCTCCATGAGAGGTGTATCAACAAAAACTGATACTACTTCTTTTGTCATTATATCTTTTAAGGCATTCATAATCTTCATTGTATAAAATGTAAAAAAACCTGCAATTGTGTTTATCAACACAAACAAACCATGTCGTTGGCATAACCCGCTCTCGTTGCTTGAGGTTGACCCCGTGCATTGAGCGCGGGTTTTCTGTGATATACTGAGCACATGAAAAACTTTGAAGAGATGTCTGCTGATGGATCTCCGCAATTAGATGTTGAGGTTGATGAGCAATATCCCATTGACGAAAATGAGGAGCTTCCTGCTGACCAAGGGTTTCAAAAGAACACTGCCCCTTTTTATCCTAAGACTGAACTGGATCGTATTAAGTCAATTCCCGACGCTGCTCTCAAAAGAGAAGAGCTTGAGCGGTTCAAAGAAACATTGGCATATCAGCAAGAGGGCGCGGCTGGTCTTCAATTAGCTCTGGAGCATGAGATCCGCCAGCGTCCAAATATTTCTGAGGATGTGATAAAGAAAATGATTGCAGATTTTACGTCAGAGCATCGCCTCAATGATCAGCAGATAACGCTTGTAGAGTATGCTCTTGCGGAATATCGGAAAAAACATACTGCTGTTGCTAGTGCGATAGAGCAATATCCAGAACCCTCCGATCTTTTTACATACGTGTTTGGCAAGGAGCCGCTTGGTAGGGTAGAAGTTATCCCAGGTCCCATGACGCTTTTCTTTTCATGTGAAGATTTACGGGATTATGCTCTCATATATTCTCAGTCATTTGTAAATGGAATGTTGCCTCGAGAAGAGGAAATTGCAGAAGCAGATAGTTCCGGCGGAGTAAGTATCCCACTGGCACGTCAGTATGAATTGCGCGGAACCCTTATCGCAAGTAAGGGTCTATTCAGTAGCAATCGGAAAGATGGCAAACTGCGGAATATTGAAGATATTAAGTATTCTTCTGCTAAATCGATTTTGATTCATGAAGAACAGCACGCGATACATAAGATCTTTCGACAATACAATAAGGAGGGGTATGCGCCCTTGGAGTATTATGATTTCCATACACCTCCGGAAAATGAGATGGTAGCCAGAGAAAACCTCACACACTATTTACGAACACGCCGTATCATTGCGGAGGTAAGGGCAAAAGATGAGCTACTTGCTTTTTTAAAAACGGGTAATCCATACAGTGATACACTTGCTACTCTTCTTAAACCTCAATCGGAAGGAGGCCTCTATGACTATTTGCGAAGCACACAGTTGGAACTAGAGTCTAAAGCTGAAGGAGGGCAATGGGATTTTGAGTATCAAAAGATCCTTCCGGAGATAGAATCTAAGGTTTTTTCTGAAGAGTATATAAGGTTACTAAAAAAGGGAATTGAGGCATTTAAAACTGTTAGTGAAGAGATAAGAAGCTCCCGCGAAATAGCCGCACAGAAAGGATCAAAGGAAAAATATAAGTTATCACCTGCCGAAGAAACAGTGGCCTATTTAGAGCATCACGCATTGCGGTACTGGCCGCGGGTGGCCATGCGAATGAAGCATAGGCAAATGGACAAAGAGTATGAATACAGTATGTCGGATGTACGGGGTAGTTCTCAGGTACAATACGATGATGACGAAACACTGTTGAGGTTACCCAAACAAGAAACTTCTGCGCATAGGAGAACAGGGAAAAACGATCGTTTCCGTATTTAGAATACATAAAAATTTTATTGAGCTGCTCTGCGCAACTTTCGGCATGCTAGCCCCCATCAGAGTTAACACAGAGCAATCTCTTGGCTTGGGTCAATACCTTTTATTGATCAATTCTCATATGTGCCTCGGGGCGTAGAGTTTTCCAGTTATACAAACAATTTGTTGACATCATTTTATGATTTTGGTAGTAGTTAAATTCACATTGGGCGGCTAACGGAGATATTAAGAAAACCAACTAAGATCGTAGCCGCTCAACAAGGCGAAGGACAATTGCTCGCTTGATGAAACCAATCGTTACAGTGTCCTTTGCCCCCGCTCTGTTCTTTGTGGTAGCCAAATAAAGGATTGATCAAGCCAATGCTACTATTGGCTACCCAAAAGAGGCGAGGGTGCAAAAACCCTAATGGTTTATCCAAGCACTGCGCTGCCCTCGCCTTCCTTAAACTCTCCTTATTGCGAGGGTTTTTCTTTTGGTCTTTACAAATTTTTATTTTTGTGATAAATTCATGCTACCTGGAACCAATATGCTGATTAAGGAGGCAAGAAATGGAGCACCAGTGTATCGTCAGTATCGTTCCTTCAAAAAAGAACGAAGTGTTTGTATTCGCAGGAGGTGAGTTGCGTTGCTTCTCGTCGCCTGCCTTAGCGGCAAAGGGGCTTGAAATTATCGCAGGCCGAAATATCGACGAATGGCTTGCGGGGATTGATGAAAAGAAGCGAAGTGCCGTTGAAAAGCGGCTCGAATTTTTTCATCAACTTGAAGGTAACAAGACGCTCATCTTCGGCATCATGGGAGGAAGCGGCCAGGCTTTGTTTATGCGGGCGGCGGATTTGGGATTGGATGTCCGACGAATCCCCATTAGTCGGCTTTATGCGTTAACCCAGGTTGAGCCGAAATCTTCACCTGGGGAACGGTGTGAAGCTATCACAAACGCTTGGGGCCAAGATGAGAGTGCATTTTACCCTTTAGCGCCCATTGATCCTTCCATTCTGTTAGCACGGGGACTTGCACGCGAGCGACTGGGAATTCAGGACTTGCGTAAACCCATGCAGCTGCGTTTCCATGCGGGGCTAAGGGATGCGCAGTATATCTTACCAGTGGAGTCAGAGGGTCTTATTAGCCTCATCAAAAAGGCTGTAAAGGACCTCTTTCATAACAGGAAGTTAGTAGAGCAGATCGCTGGCGCATTGGAAAGCCTCCGTGCATTGCTCCCTTCTTCCTTTCAGCAAAGGTTGCAAGGAGTTATGGGGCACTATGCCCAACCGCGATTCATCGTTGCGGCAAAGGAAGAGGAAGAAAAGCTTGAAAAGTATATCCTTGAACTCATCGGCGACCTTCCTATTTGGAAGACGTTGCATGCAAACGGCAATTCCAAGCTACCCGGGGTGAAGGGTCTAGGTCCAGCACTCGGAGGAGTAATTATTGGCGAAATTGGGGATATTCGACGTTTTCCTTCGGCCAGTGATCTTCGCTCCTATGCGCGGTTCGGTCTTAAGGATGGATTCTTTCCTAAGCGCAAAGCGGGGGAAGAACTCTCGTGTAATCTCCACCTGTACCAAGCCATGTGGTTTTGGTCAACCGATCAGGTGGCGCGCTACGAACATGTGTGGCGCGATCTGTACTATTGGAAAAAGGCACGGGAACTTCAGGCTCATCCTGATGTCGTGGCGCGCATCATCAAAGATAGGAAAGGGAGGGATCGCACGATGTACGATTTTACCCTCAAACATCTGGATAGTCGGGCGAAACGCTGGACAGGATCCCAGCTGTTCAATTACATTTGGGACCTTTGGACAGCGCTCGAGGCGGGAAGAGACGCAGAGGGTTGGTACGTTTCCTCGCGCTGGCCTGAATACATGGTTCGGGTGGATAGTGAGCTCGTGGGTGGGTTACGGGCGTACCTTGAGGAAGAAATTCCCAAGCGGCGCAGGGGCGAGCCCGAGGAGGAATCCGAAGAAGAAATAGAGTTTTGAGCGACTAAACATGTTGGTGAGAGAACCAATCTTCGTAATAGTCGCTCAACAATGCCTAGGCAATGTTACAGGTGGTTAATCCAAAAAAGATGTTGCCTGGGTCTCCCCTTTTATCTTTTGAAGGTTGCCAACGCTGCTGTTGATAAACCCAATTGAGACAATGGCAACCCCGGGCGGAGGACAATAATGATGTTGAACAAACCAATCATTGTGATGTCCTCCGCCATACTCCTGTTCTTTGTGGTAGCCAAGATGATGCGTGATTAAATCAATCGTGGGTCATGGCTACCCAAAAGGGGCGAGGGTGCAAGTGACTATATGGTCTATCCAATTGGAGGGTTGCGCCCTCGCCTCCCCGTACACTTAAAGCATCACGCAGACGTGGTGCTTTTTCTTTTTGTCTAAGACGAAAAAACAACCCGTCTTTAAATTACGAAACACATGTATTCCTCTCATCTGATGACCTCCCATCGATTTGCATATGCAAGTACAATATAACGTCTTGCGATGACCAAATTGGGTCATCGCAAGACGTTACACATCTTGTTCAACTTATTATCAATTCGCGTGGCGGTCATCGGATGATGGTGTGTTTCGTAATTCATAGTCACCCGACCAAATTGTCTTCGTTTTTAACTCAGCGGTTCAAGTCCTAATTTATTCACCGATTCTTAAATGTGCCTCGGGGCGCAGGGTTTTCCAGTTATACGAATTACAAATTTGACATTGGTACACTGATTTTGGTATAGTACATAGTATGAATTTTGTAGCTCAAACAAATCGTCATATGAAATGGACGACTAAGACCGGCACACAGCCGGGAGTTTGTTTGAGTTCTTCAGACGGTTTTATGAGAGCATAGGTAACCTTAAAACGGAGAATTAAGACAAGCCCCCGGAATCACCGGGGGCTTTTAGTTCTTTGTCATAGGGTCAGACGTAACTGAAATCACAACCACGGAAGGAGAATCTGTTATGAAGGCAAGAGTATGCGATGATGTTACTCCATTGGATCTTTTGGAATTCAAGGAGCGTGGGTTCGCGGTGTTTCGCACGGCGCATGTAGGAAATCAGTACCCCTCTAATTTGTTTCTTGCGGCTATTGGTATCCCAGTGGCTCAGTTTGATCGCACCGTGTTCGCTAAAGATTCGAATTATCATCCCGCAGTAGAAATACAAGGGGGATGGCAAAAAAGAATTCTAGACGATGGACAAGATGGGCTCTTAGTGCCTTACGGGACTTCTTATGGTGAAAAGACTCCTGCCCAACATCATTACCAGGTTTTCAAGAGTCTGTTCCCCACTTTGGTTTATACTGATTCGGAGTGTTTGCTCGGAACGGCGCGAGATAGAGTGGAAAAGCTGATAGAGTTCATCGCGAGCAAATATCCCGCCTCATTCGATCGATATGTTTTGCCGTGTGGATGTATGGTGACATTATACATCGACGGGGCGGTATGTTTGGCGCATGGGTGCCAGCATTCGCCGAAGGTGGTTTTCTCAACCGCAGATTTAGGAGGGCGAGCCGTACAGCTTTTGGAGGAACTGGTGCAGTTGGTTACTAGAGAGGGGAGTGTGACGAAAAAGCATGGTGGGGCGGTCCCTCGTTTGTCGCTTCTGTTCGTCATACAGCTCATGACGAGCTTTTGGATGACGGATCACGACCACGTGTTTGATCTTTCGGGGCCGGATATGGTGCGCTACACATTCGGAGGAGACTTTTTGTGGGATTTGAAAAATATGTGGGCGCGCGCAATGAAAGCTCCGATTGCAAAAAATGTGCCGGGTCTCACATTCGAAGTTGTGCCTACAGCGGATTTTCGGTTCGGCGGTCTTGTGGCGGAGAAACCGACATTTCTTGACGCAGTTGAGGAGCTATTCTGTCTCCAGGATCGTAAACGGAATTCTCTGCCGTTGCCTCATGAACAAGGCATGTCGCAAGTTGATCATGCGGAACGCAAACGTATAGCGGGAGAGATAAACACTCGTTTACAAGAAGTGCGAGAGTCGCTCCCAGGACTTCCGTGTGATATCGCGTATGATATCGCACGCGCGGACTTTTTTACTCAACATGATCTGACCCTTGCCGGCGCCAAGCTCAAGGTGCCGGACGCATATATGTCTATGACATTCCGTGATATGGGGATACGCTTCAATAGATTAAAAAATCTCCTCACGAAATGAAGAAAAAGAAACCAGCTAGAGCAGATACGCCTGCTCTAGCCTTACTATATAATTTTGATCGTATGGAACATAAAAAATTCATTGATTTACATGTGGATCTTGTCTCACATGTACGCGATGGCGATGCAAGCCAAACCAATATGGAGGCGGTGAGGAAAAATAACCGGCTGTTTTTTGCTTCTGTTTTTATTGATCCTAAAAGAGCCTCTGTGCCTGCCAAGATTCATGAATGTATAAAGACAGACATAGCTTGGTATCGGGGTTTAGAAAAAAGTGCGTTTGTGACCATTTCTACCAAAACAGATTTGGTTGATATGCAGGCCTCTCAAAAGACCGGATTTATTTTGCACGTGGAAGGGGCCGATGCTCTTACTCCGCAGACGGAAAACTATTTGGAAGAGTGGGCAAATCTCGGGCTCCGCTCTTTGGGGCTTGTATGGAACGCAGATAACGCACTTGCAACTTCAGCCGCATCTTTCAAGGAGCGAATAGGACTCTCTGATTTCGGGAAACAGATCGTGCAAAAACTAAACAATCTCCACGTGATAATAGATTTGGCGCACATAAATGAACGCGGGTTTTATGATGTTCTGGAAATATCTACCGTGCCGCCGATTGTTACGCATGGGAACTCATACGTTCTCGCACCACACCCACGGAACTTTACAGATGAGCAACTCGTTGCCCTTCGGGATGCAGGCGGCATTGTCGGCGTATTTTTTTCTGGTAAATATATCAATCCATCTGGTAGCCCGACCATTGATGATGTGGTAAGGCATATATTGCACATCGTTGAAGTTGCCGGGGTCGATACCGTTGCTATTGGTAGCGATTTCGGCGGAATCACGAGCGGGCTTGTAAGCGGGCTTGAGCATGTTGATCGCATGAATGATCTTGCGCGCAAGCTTGCGGAGGTCGGTGTTTCAAACGGCGATAGAGAGCGTATCTTCTATGGAAATGTGAGTAGGTATTTAGAGAGGCATTTTCAAAATCATGCTTGAAATAGTGAATAAAAAGTTTGCGTTAGGTATTATTGGGGGAATGGGGCCCCTTGCGGGCGTACATTTCCAAAAACTTCTCATTGAAGCTGTCAATGCTCGGAAGGATCAAGATCACATGCCTGTGATCTGTTTTACCAACCCTCAAATTCCAGACAGGACCGCATCTCTTGCGGTGGACGGCGGGGTGTCATACATGGCAGAAATTGTGCGAGCAGGGCGCGTGTTGGAAAAAGCGGGAGCGAGCGTGTTAGTCATGCCTTGTATCACTGCGCACGCGCGTTTTTCCGAAATAGCCAGTATGGTTCATGTGCCCATAGTGAGTTTGGTCGCAGAGACCGAGCGTTTCATTCGTTCACGGACTGGTATACGAAACGTACTTGTGCTGGCAACCGACGGAGCTATTCGCGAGAATATATTTGAGGACAGCTCTTCTCGTTGTGGAGTATGTTTGGTTATGCCGAGCGTCGCAGATCAACGGGAAGTTATGCGTAGTATCTATGCGGTGAAAAAGGGTGAACGCGAAAAAGCAATAACAAGAATGCGGGAGCTTTTGAGGCTTCTGTATGCGCCAGGTATAGATGCGGTCATGTTAGGGTGCACGGAGCTCTCACTCTTTTTTGATGAACTCTCTGATGAATACAAAGACACTCTTTTGTTTATTGATCCCATGCGTATTACGGCACAAGCAATTGCAGACAGATTTAGCACGATGGGGGTGGGTGATGAGTGACTGCATTTCTCTAACGCGCCATCCCATCAGAGTTACTACAGAGCAATCTCTTGGCTTGGGTCAATACCTTTTATTCACCGATTCTTAAATGTGCCTCGGGGCGCATGATTTTCCAGAGAATGCGCGAAGACTTTTTGGTCAGTATGTTTTTATTGTTGAGAAGTTTTGCGTAGGCGGCTGTGGCTATCATAAGTGCGTTGTCTCCGGTCAGAGATGTGGCGGGGAGATAGATTTGCATGGTGGGGTTTGTTTCGGAAATTGTTTTTTTGAGGCGGCCACGAAGTTCCGTATTGGCCGCGACGCCACCTCCAAGAATGAATGTTTTTGCCTTGGTGGCCTGTATGGCTTTGAGAGTTTTGCGCGTGAGTGTCTCTACCACCGCTTCCTGGAAGCTCGCCGCGATATCGCGTTTTGTTTTGGCGGTGAGCAATTTTGTTTCTTTGAGTTTTTGCACACTGTAGAGCACGGAGGTTTTAAGCCCCGAGAAGCTAAAATCAAGAT
>MHNO01000014.1:13778-71879 GCA_001819815.1 Candidatus Ryanbacteria bacterium RIFCSPHIGHO2_02_FULL_45_17b
GGGCAGGCCGAGTATTTTGGCTACTTTGTCGAACGCCTCTCCGGCCGCGTCATCCCGCGTCTCGCCGACTACTTTATAATGAAATGGTTTTTGCACGAGTACGAGCTCGGTATGCCCACCCGAAACTAGCAATGCAATGGCAGGGTAGCGTATAAGCTCAAGGCTATAGGCTATAGGCGGTAGAGGTTTTTTATTTTTTATTTTTGCATGTAAGAGAGCGACGGCCACATGTCCTTCCATGTGGTTGATGCCGACGAGCGGTTTTGCCCATATATAACTCAAGGCACGCGCAAAATTTACGCCCACCCAAAGCGCGGGTTCGAGCCCGGGGCCTTGCGTAACGGCGATAGCGTCGATATTGGGAGTAGAAAGTGGTGCTATGTTTTTTTTGAATTGTTCGAGAAGTTCGGGCTCGCGTTCCAAGATTGAATTAAGAACGACGCCCGATTTTTTCCTTGCCTCTTGCCTCTTGTTTCTAGATGCTAAAAAATCTGCTTCTCCTAATGCTTGGAGTAAAACGGGCACCAGATTTTTCTGATGTTCCCGCTTGGCGATATTGGGTACCACCCCGCCCCAAGCCGCGTGAATGGCAACTTGGGATGAGACGATACTTGATCGCACCAAAAACTGGGGGTGTTTTTTGTCATCTCCGCCGTCGATGATGGCGATAGCCGTCTCATCACACGAAGTTTCGATAGCAAGAATGCGCATAATTTTGTTCATTGACGGCAATTTTGTAATGATAGTATGATGTATTATATAGTTCCTTATGAAGGTCGTATATCATAATACTAACCTAATTACTATACCCATGAAGAAATTTTTATTTTTACACGCAACAAATATGTTTATTTTATTGGTAAGTATGGGGGCTGGTATTACGTTTGCGCAGGATGTTCCGTTACCCAATGAAGGACGATTGCGGATGGAAGAACGCATGGAGGCGCGTGAAGAGCGCATGGAAAATCGCGGAGATGACGGTGATGTTCGCATGATGAAGCAACGCGAGGATATGGAAGAGCGGTATCAAGAAATGCGCGCGCGCTTTGAGGATCGTCGTAGCGCGGTACTCATCCGCAAGGAAGAGGCGCGTGAGTCCATGAAAGTAAGACACAATGAATTATCCCAAGAATGGCAAAATCGCCATGCGAATCTTTCCGATAAACGCAAAGAGAATATCAAGAATCATGTTGAACGCATGCTGCAGCGGATGGAGCAAGCCATAGAACGGCTGGGAAGCATGGCAGATAAGATTGAAGATAGGATTTCTCGCCTAGAGAAAGACGGCGCTGATGTAACAGCATTGAGATCGCTTCTCCAAGAGGCGCGTTCCGCCATTGTCGAGGCGGACAGCGCGCTGGGTACAGCTAGCGTGGAATTGCGCGCGGCGTCTGATAGTGATAATCCTGCGGATGCGTTTGGTAAGGCGCGCGCAATGCTGGAAGATGTAAAGGCGGCTCTGCGTGAAGCACACGTTGCTCTTGTGGAAATTGTTGTTGAGATAAAAAAAGGGCAATTGGTTCCGGATAACGAATAATATTCTTATGATAAACAAAAATTTTCTCATCTTTATCGTAGTTGCGCTCCTTATGTTGGGCGTCGTGTATTACTATTCAACGTTGTCAGAAAATGAACAAACCGGAAGTGAACCATTGAGTGATGATGCGTCTGTAGGCGTGTTGGAACAAGAGCTTGTCGATACGGATTTAGATAACTTGGATCAAGAATTTGCCGATATTGAAATGGAATTAGAAGCTTCAATTTCAGAGGCGCGATAATAGGAAGCAGTTACGAACAAAACTCCCCTTCTTGTGCTGAAGGGGAGTTTTTTGGCGGCAAATTCTTTTACGAAACACATGTATTCCTCTCATCTGATGACCTCCCATCAATTTGCATACACAAGTACAATATAACGTCTTGCGATGACCCAATATTGAATTCTTTATTATTATTTTTCATATTTTGGTCATCGCAAGACGTTACACATCTTGTTCAACTCATTATCAATTCGCGTGGCGGTCATCGGATGAGGGTGTGTTTCGTAATTCAAAGTTAATTCGATAAATATAAAAAATGAGCCCCCAGTGGTTGTTACTACGAGGGGCTCGGTTGGTGGCTCATCGCTCTAACTTGCGACGCGCTTGTAGACGAAGAAGGGCATGAGCTTGAGGATGTTTTCTTGTTTGTCCCATGCTTTGCGAGATCGAACTCGCTCTTGCGCGGAGTCGGGACAGAACCAAGAATCCTCCGGATACTGCTCGATTTCCTTACAGACATAAATTTCAACCCGCGCTCCGGCTTCGCGAACGGCTTGATGAATGTCTCGCAGAGCGCGCCAGAGGTGCGGCTTGGCGGCCACGATCCACAATTCAGTGAGTCCGAGTCGTATCGCCCACCGGACGGCTCCTCGCGCGATGCGCAGAGTCGGCGGCGGGCTGCCGGGCTCTTCCTCGGTGTGCTCCACCGGAATACCATCCTCGACACGGATGTCGAGCTGGGTGTAGATACTGCCATTCAATTCTCGCGCCTTCTTCGATGCAATTTCGGCGATATGTTGGTTGGCCAAAATCGTTTCCGGTATTCCGAAAGCAAATGCGACAACACCTGCGGTTTTCAAGATTTACCTCCTGCGCATGTAGTTAGGAAAGGGCTGATTTCTAAGTACCAAAAGTATAACTTTGTTCTCTATTTGTAAAGAGCAACATTGAGAGTGAAATGGCTAAAAAGAAATTTACAAGAATTTCTGCAACAAACGAAATGAATATAGTGGATACAGAGCATACCTGACACTATTATCTGTTGTTGTTATCAATTTGGTGCGCGGTATAGGGATCGAACCTATGGCCTTTTGCGTGTCGAGCAAACGCTCTACCACTGAGCTAACCGCGCTTGACTTTTTGCTTCTTATGTAATATAGTGGGGCAAAGATAAAGATTTTGCAATGCACTTTGAAGTTACACGTAAGCCTCTCTCTTTTCTGGATGCCCATATGCGGCTTTTGGAAAAGAGGGAGGCTTGCACATAGCAAGCGAGTGCCTAAGTCGAGAGGCATTATCCATCCCTCTCATAAGACTTTCAGGAGATATGAAAATTCTCCGTGTTGTAGGCCTCGCGCTTGCTATAGTATTGCTAAAGTTCATCTTGATGTGGGATGTGTTTCGTTCATTTGAAGGAGCGCTCGTTTCCTTCTTTACCACATTCTCATCCACAATGGATTTTTTGCAAGCAAGCATTACCACATCGCTCTGATGTGGTAACTTTTTTATAAAGTAATGTTGTAGGTCATTGCAATTCCATCAATGATACCTTTCACTTTGAAAAACTCTTTTCTCCCATTAACTCTTATATGCATCGTGCCATAAGGAAGAATATTTTTTGGCCGTTTGTGATTACTAGAGCGACTAATCACTTTATAAATTCTCAAGCGTTCTCTAGGTATACCAGTTACTTTATGCCAATAAGATAATGATTGTAAAGCAGACAAGTTAGGTTGTATATGTATTTCAGCTCGTACTTGCCTTCTTGAAACATGTAATAATCTTTCGAGAAATTGTAAAAATACCAAGAGTATCTGTGGGTCAGAATTCGAAAAACAGAGATGTGGATAGCTTCCTCTTTTGTCGGTGAAAACTTTCTGGCCCTCTCCCCAATAAAGTGCAGCGCCAATAAACATTAACTCTCTGTCACTTATTTTTCTAATTTTTCCTTGGTATACTTTTCTTGCTACTTCATTTTCATTCTTTATGCCAATAGTTCTTGTTTTGTTAAACTGTTCAAAAAACCTTAAGTTATTGCCTTGTTTTTGTTTAAGAGTTGTTTCTGCCTTGAGCGGTAACGTAAGATGTTTAAACTATGAGCTTTGTGTGGATTTAGGGACTCCCAGAAGTAAACGTATTTCGCCATACGTTTTTCCTTGTAGTCTCATTTCAAGTGCTTGTTTGTAGTCATTTCTTATTGCTGGCATAATAGAACTCAGGCGGCCTTACGGGGAGTCGAACCCCGCTTTCCAGGATGAAAACCTAGCGTCCTAACCGATAGACGATAAGGCCAAAATATGTAAATAGAATAACAGGAAATGATAAGATGTTCAATATATGTATCCGGTTATACATGAAGACAACGATGTTCTCGTGATCGATAAGCCGGCGGGAGTGCCGGTCGAAGTTGACGCGCGTTCAGCAGACGACACTATTCTTGATGAAATAAAGAAAATATATCCGAAGGCGGCACTCGTGCATCGTTTGGATAAAGATACGTCAGGCCTTCTTTTGGTTGCAAAAAATCTTCCTGCCCATGAGTATTTTAGCCAGTTATTTAAAGACCGGAAAATTACAAAAACATATATCACGTTAGTAAGCGGCGTTGTTTCAAAAGATGAAGGCGTAGTTTCACTTGCCATCGCGCGTTCCAAAAAAGATTTTCGAAAGCGTGTTGCAACTCCGCGCGTGGTGGAAGGCGCGCGCGCGGCAGAGACACATTACAACGTTATTAAAAGATATAAAGAATATACCTTATTGGAAGTACATCCAAAAACAGGCCGCACGCATCAAATTCGTTCACACTTGGCGAGCATCGGGTATCCGGTTGCCTGCGATACACTCTACGGCGGCAAGAACTACACATGCCCCAAAGGGCTGGGGAGGCAATTTTTGCATGCCTCCGGGCTTGAGTTTGTGGCTAACGATGGCAAGCGTGTTCGCTTGGAACTTGAGCTTCCAAGTGATCTCAAAAAGGCACTAAGATCTTTATTATAAAGTATAAAAACGCTTATAAAATAAGGCTTTTTTCACAAGCTATTGACTTTTGTGTATTTTAATGCTAGAATGTATCCAAGTTTAAAGAAAAGGAGTGGATGTATTATGCAGGAAAAGGAAAAAAAGGCCCCAAAAAAGTCGCTCGAGGAGCGATTGAAGATGATAGTCTCCTCGCCGGCCCTTGCCCGGCGCTTCGATGTAGACGATCGTGGAATCGTCTACTCAAATGGGGCCACTCGGCTTGAAGCCGAGCGAACTTATGGTCGGCGTGGTTGATTTTTTGGCAGACGAACAAGATTCACAAGTTTCGTCTGCCCCCTCATTAAAGCTTTCCAGAACCCTTTTATATATTACATAGGGTAGCTCTCGGAAAGCTTTAATGAGGGATTTTGAAAACATATCGAAGATCGATTTCGGAAAGCATCACTTTACCAATATTATTTTGCATGCTTCCCGAAATAGTTCTTTGATCGAAAGGAGGGAAAGAGTATCATGAAGTAGAATTTATGTTTTTTCCAGTCTAAAAGAAAGATTGGAAAAAATAACCGCGTTCTTATTTTTATTTTTTGGGAGGTTCTAGCAATCACGGCGTAGCGTATCGACTGGGTACGTGAGGTGAGCGCGATGAACTTCCGGCAAGAATAAGAGGGGACGGTGTGTAATCCTCTCGGAGAAAAATAAAAACTCCACATATAATCCACCATCGGGGAGAACAAACAAAGATCGTTCTCCCCACCCTTACTAAGTTCTTGAGAATCTCGAGGCTTTAGTGAGTGGAAAACAAAAAGGAGACGTTTAATTGTCTCCTTTTATGGGAAGGGAGAAAGCGCTTGATGGTGTGCTTTGCTCATTGTTGGTTAACAAGCAATGAGTCAAGGGAAGTTGAACCCGTTCGGATTTGGATACGCCCAGAAGTGGTCCTTCAATCTGAAATGCTGGATTCTTCCCAGCCATCCTTCCATCAAAGTTTTTGAGCTATTGAAGATTTTGATGGGAGTATAATCCAAAAAAATAAAAAATTCTTTGAAAAGGAGGAAACGAAAATGGAGACAAAGCCATTTTATTATCCTGAGGAGGAGACTCCTCAAAAAAAGACCTGTCGCAATTGCGATAGGGAGCACTATGGGGAGCAAGAATATTGCTCTACGCAGTGCGAAAGGGAATTTTCTCGCTACTTGAAAGGAGGTGAATAGCTCACATATGCCGAGGAGGCCTAAACAAACCTCCTCTTTTTATATCGATGTTTAAGGGATTGTCTTTAAATACCGAGCATGGGTTGAGTTCTTTTGCAAAAAATGGAAAAAGTATTGAAAAGGATGATTTCATGGCTAACATAAAGCCAACTGAAGCACAAATTTCTTTTTTAAAGAATCGCGGCATTGTATTCCCTCCGACCAAAGGGGCATGCAACCTCTTGATCAGTTATATAAAACAAGGTAATGGCACGGTGGGCGACAACGAGAGCGCGAGAATAGCGCTCACTATCTCCTACCAGAAAAAATGGATAGGTAAGACGGTGAGAGCTCTCGCGAGCTTCGCGAAGGGTGATGATGGTGTGGTGACCTATCTAGGAGCTCGGGATATTCAATCTATACAGATATTACGGGATGCTCAAGAAGGAGATAAATATCACCCGTTTTGGGCGAACGTGAAATTCTCTAACAACAAGAGTCAGATGCTAAGTCTTAGTAATTTGGAATTGGAGTGAAAAAGAA
The DNA here is from genome assembly GCA_001819815.1 of Candidatus Ryanbacteria bacterium RIFCSPHIGHO2_02_FULL_45_17b. Taxonomy (GTDB): domain Bacteria; phylum Patescibacteriota; class Minisyncoccia; order Ryanbacterales; family 2-02-FULL-48-12; genus 02-FULL-45-17b. The sequence goes on from MHNO01000014.1 coordinate 20,248, forward strand.
AAAAGGCTTGCGAATACGCAGGCCTTTGTTATTTGGTTGGGTGTTCCTTTTCACCATCTTCATTTTCATCAGGCGATGGAATGGGCTGTACCATCGGATCAGTATAAATGGCATCGAAAGACTCAAGCTCGATTCCAAGCAATTTCTCAGCGAGCGCGGTTTCTCTCGCTCTTTCTTCAGGAGTTTTGTCTTTATTTTCCCTGAGGGACATATATCACCTTCTTTTTAGGTTTTTGTTTTTCTATTTTTACATCAACAAGCGTCTCCGCATATTCTAACGCTTTTTTACCCGTTTCGTCAAGAAGAGCATCTGCCGCGCCTAAAGACGCCAGAAGGCCTGTTCCACGGCGAATATGAGGGGTTTTTTCCGCAGGCGGAATGCGCATGATCACTGGAAAGAGAGGAAGATTAGGGTTTTTGAGGCGATATTTTTTTACACTCTCTACAAGGTTCCAGGCATCTTCTTCTATGTCAGCTTGATTGGGGAATGGATAGAGAACTTTTACATCGACGAGAGGGGGAGCGGTGGCGGGGGTTGATTTAAACTGAAGCGCAAGAATAATTTCTTTTCCTTCGAGAGTTGTGCCAGTGGCAAATCCGTCGATTCCTTCTTGTATGTCACTTTTCACCCGCGGTTTATGTATGCGCCATCCACGTGTTTCCAGAAGATGAGACGCGGTAACCGCGTGTTCAATTCCGTGTTGTTGTTCACGCGCAAAGTTTGGGTCTGAGATAATGGGCGAGGAGGCTTTTTCAAACACCCCCCAGAATTTTTGCATAGAGGTATCGATAGTGGGAACAAATCGGTGTTGGAGAATAAGCCGGCTCATTTCTTGCTGGAATTGTACGGTGTTATATAGGCTCGAAAAAAAATCCTCGTCAGGGACACGTCCTGCATCTCGGTTTTCTTGGAGGATTTTTGAGCGCACAATTGCGTTACTGTCAAAAAATACCTGCGTGTTTTTCTTCAGTTGCTTAGTCCCATCTGGAAAAGAACGCAAACGTTCTTCCGAAGATGCTCCCAATTGTTCGGCAACTCGTTTGCGATAGGTGATATCTGTGCCAAAACCATCTCTATGAACGGTGGGCCGGAAAGAGTCTATAAATTCGGTGTAACGTTCGACACCATCGGCCAGATTTTTACTATGTTCTTGTTCAGGGGAAAGGAGTCGTGTCTCGCTCACTGAGCCAACTTCCGGTATGTATTCTCTGCCAGGTTTCATATAGGAACCATACCACATTGGTATACGTTCATGCTACAATTTTCTTGGAGGTACGTATGAACATGATTCGTAATCGTGCGTGGCGGCGTTACCAAGTTTTGCGCCATATGCGTCGCAGATTGAAAGAGGATCGAAATCAGCATTACAATGATCTTCTCTGTCCTTGTTGGGGCAACGCGCGGCGATATCAAAAAGGAGAATCTCGTCTTACAGTGCAGGAACGGCGGGAGTTTGAAGAGGATGTTCTATCTATATGAAGGGGGCGGACTGTTGCAAAATAGCCGCCTTTTTGTTATAAGTACAAGACATGCAATCAGCCATTATTCAAACACCGGTAAACGTGGAAGAACGTAAAAACCTTGATCTGCGGTCGGGGGATACTATTCGCGTTCATCAGCGCATCAAAGAAGGAGATAAAACACGCCTCCAAGTGTTTGAGGGGCTTGTAATTGCGCGAAAACACGGCCACGAAGCGGGGGCCACATTTACAGCCCGAAAGATAGTTTCTGGAGTGGGTGTTGAACGTATTTTTCCGCTCTATTCACCTGTTATTGAAAAAATAGAGATCATGAAACGGTCTAAAACCCGTCGCGCTAAACTGTACTATGTGCGTGAAAAGGCGGTAAAAGAACTTCGCAAACGTGAGAAACAAATTTCCTTGAAAGGAAAAACTCGCATTGGGTTTGATCCACCCTCTTCTAAAAGTACTGAAATTGTGGATGGACAGGAAGAAAAATCAGAGGAGACATCATCGAAGAATGAAACATAAACCATTGAGAAATTCAGTGGTTTTTGTATAATAAAAGTCATTCTTAATATGCGCGGGTGGTGAAACGGTATACACGCCAGCTTGAGGGGCTGGTGTCCGCAAGGACGTGGAGGTTCAAATCCTCTCCCGCGCACCAAAATGGAACTTAGCGGTTTTTTCAAAGCCAGAAGGTGGGACGCGCGAAGCGCGTCCCACTGATTTCCCCCCATTTTTCCAAACGAATTCGGAGTCCCGCCTTCGGCGGGACGGACTTTTTTTTCGCCAAGAAGCAGGTGCGAGCCAAAGATTTCTTTGGCCCAGACCTTTTTCGCAAAAAGTTGTTGATTGGCGGAAAAAATTAGAATGAACCGCCTCTGAATTTTCAAAATGTCTATGTTGGTCGGGGTGCCGGGAATCGAACCCGGTCTACATGCACCCCATGCATGCGTACTGCCGGTATACTACACCCCGTATAAAAAATTACTCTGGTAGTCCCAGAGTATCATTTTTTTGCGTTGGTTTCGAGATGTTTGTTGCTTTTGAGACATCGGGTGCATATTTTAATGCGCTTACCGGTTGGCAATGTCGCCCATTGCAGGTTTGGATAATGCCGTTTCCATTGAACGGGGTTATAGTGCGCGCGCAAAAGCGAGCGCTCACCGCCCATTCGGGATGTTTTATTGCACGTGGGGCATATTTTTGCCATGAAGAATTTATAGCAGATTTTTATTTTATACGCAACAGTGCTATAAAAGGTGAATGGATCAGTCTGTCGTCGGTTTTATATTTCAGATAGCCATTTTGGTAATGTCTGTAGTTATTCATGAAGTTTCTCATGGGTTTATGGCGTACGCATTGGGCGACCCTACCGCAAAATACGCGGGGCGGCTTACCTTAAACCCCATTCCGCATGTAGATCCGTTTGGCTCTATTATTCTTCCGTTTTTACTTTCGTTGCTTCCGGGAAGTATTATTTTTGGTTGGGCTAAGCCCGTACCCTATAATCCGTACAATCTTCGGAATCAGAAATGGGGTCCGAGTCTTGTGGCGGTGGTAGGACCATTCTCAAATCTCTTTGTGGCGCTCTTTTTTGGACTCATAATTAGATTTGGGGGGTTTTTCCCATTTGCGATCCCGGACGCGTTTATTGAAATAACGGTATCTGTCGTTCTTTTAAATATTGCGCTTGCGGTGTTTAATTTAGTGCCTATTCCGCCACTTGATGGTTCACAGATATTACTTACTCTGCTTCCCTACCGAATGGATCATGTGCGACAATTTTTGGAACAGTATGGATTTATTCTGCTTCTCGTTTTTATTTTCTTTTTTTCCAGCGTGATTTTTCCGATAGTTACTATTTTGTTCCGATTATTTACAGGAGTTGCTTTATAGCACAGGGTGTATTTCTCTCATCCGATGACCTTTGCAATATAACGTCTTGCGATGACCAAAATATGAAAAATATTAATAAAGAGCTCAATATGGGGTCATCGCAAGACGTTATGTAATTCTTCTGCAATTCGCGTGGCGGCCATTGGATGAGTATGTGCTTGACGTTGCACCCTTTGTTTGATAGTTTAGACTCTATTATCATTTATCTAGCTTCTAGAGTAATGCCTACTATAAACCAACTTGTGCGTAAACCGCGGAAGATCGTCCGGGCAAAAGCAAAAACACCGGCGCTCCGGCGCGGTTTAAACACGGTACAAAATCGCACCGTGTATTATCCGTCGCCGTTTAAGCGCGGGGTATGTGTGGCGGTGCGTACCACTACACCTAAAAAACCAAACTCCGCCCTTCGGAAAATCGCTCGCGTGCGGTTGACGAACGGTATGGAGGTTACGGCGTACATTCCGGGAGAGGGGCACAATTTGCAGGAGCACTCGGTGGTAGTTATCCGCGGGGGGCGCGTAAAAGACTTGCCGGGGGTGCGCTATCACATTGTGCGCGGTAAGTTGGATACTACCGGAGTAGAGGCTCGCAGACAGGGGCGCAGTAAATATGGGGCGAAGCGACCAAAATAGTAATCACGAACAACGCGAATAAACACGAATAATGCGAATACTCTTATGAGACGCAAACGAAATATAAAAAGAATAATCAAATCGGACTACAAATGGGAATCTCCGCGGATTGCCAAGTTTATTAATGTGATTATGTACGATGGAAAAAAGTCCGTGGCAGAACGCGTAGTGTATGATGCTCTTGAATTGATTGGCAAAAAGGCAAGCGTGGAAAATCCGGTACCCGTGTTTGATCTTGCGCTTGATAACATCGCGCCCGCGGTGGAAGTGCGTTCCCGCCGAGTCGGAGGCGCTAACTATCAGGTGCCTGTGGAGGTGCGCGGACCTCGACGCATGACGCTTACCATGCGCTGGTTGGTGCAGGCGGCGCGCAGTCGCAAGGGAGGTTCCATGGCCGAGCGTTTGGCGGAAGAGTTGATTGCGGCAACAAAAAACGAAGGTGCGGCGATCAAAAAGAAGTTAGATACGCACCGCATGGCAGAGGCGAATAAGGCATTTGCCCATTTTGCGTGGTAGTAGATTTGTGGCATAATTATTTTCATGGAAACAATTACTATAACAATTCCCAAAAAGATGTTATCGAGTCGTTATGGAACGAGACGGCTAGTTTTGGTTGAACCAAAAGAGCTTACACAAGAAGCAAGGCGTCACTGGGAGATGGAGGATGCCAAGGAGGCGTCGCGGCTTGCGCGCAGAGAGTGGAAGCAAGGTAAGACAAGACAGATAAAGGATTTGAAAGAATTGATGTAACCCGCCATGATGTCTCGTCCTGTTTCTCGCATTGATAGTTCTATGCGGTTTGAAAAAAGTTTCTTTTGGCTCCCAAAGAGAATTCAACAGCTTGCGCGAAAGAAAGATAAGATTTTTCGAGAAAACGCATTTCATCCTTCACTTGAGACACATAAGCTTGGAGGTAAACTAAAAAACGATTGGGCGTACTCGGTGAATCGGGAATATCGAGTACACTTTTATTTTGTAAATGATCACACGGTAGTGTATGTGGATATCGGTATGCATGAGATTTATAGGAAGTAAAAAGTTTCGACGTTAAACATAGCGCTATGCCCCGACAATACCCCATAGAACAAACCCGAGATTTCGGGATCATAGCCCACATCGACGCCGGTAAAACAACTGTTTCCGAGCGTGTGTTGTTTTACACGGGCGTATCCCATAAAATCGGCGAAGTGCATGAAGGAGAGGCGGTTATGGATTGGATGGAACAGGAGCGTGAACGCGGCATTACTATTACCGCCGCCGCTACCACCTGTTTTTGGAAACGCACCTACGCGCCCGACGGAGGAGAATATCGTTTTAATATAATTGATACCCCGGGACATGTCGATTTTACCGCCGAAGTAGAGCGCTCGCTTCGCGTGCTCGATGGAGGCGTGGTGGTGTTTGACGGCGTGGCGGGCGTGGAGCCGCAATCGGAAACCGTATGGCGCCAGGCTGATAAATACAAAGTGCCGCGCATTTGTTTTATCAATAAACTTGATCGCATGGGCGCGAGTTTTGAAAAAAGTTTTGACTCTATTCTGCAACGGCTTACGCCAAACGCGGTCGCGGTTACGCTTCCCATAGGCCTTGAATCCGATTTTGCGGGCATCATTGATTTAGTGCGAATGAAGACAATCACGTTTGACGGGGAACGGGGTGAGAAAGTGGGCGAGGGTGATATTGCGGAAGATCAGAAAGAGGAAGCGGAGAAGTGGCACGCCGTATTACTCGAAAAAGTAGCCGAGACGGACGATGCGCTTACCGAGCGTTTTCTTGAAGGAGGGGATATTTCTGAACAGGAATTACGCGCGGCGTTACGCAAAGCAACGCTCGCCTATCAACTGGTGCCCGTGTTTTGCGGTTCCGCGCTCAAAAACAAAGGCGTTCAAGTGTTGCTTGATGGCGTGATTGATTATTTGCCGGCTCCTACCGATGTTCCCGCGGTAAAAGGGCATGATCCAAAAACAGACGCGGAACTTGTGCGGGAAGCAAAAGACGACGCCCCGTTTTCCGCGCTTGCGTTCAAATTACAAACCGATCCGTATGTAGGTCAGCTCACGTTTTTCCGTGTGTATTCCGGCATGCTCGCGGCGGGCTCGTATGTATTAAACGCGACCAAGGGTGAGAAAGAACGCGTGGGTCGCATTTTGCGCATGCACGCGAATGATCGCGAGGAAGTAAAAGAAATTTTCGCGGGCGAGATTGGCGCTTTGGTGGGCATGAAGAGCACATTTACCGGAGATACGCTCTGTGATCCCGATCACGCGGTTATTTTGGAAAAAATTACTTTCCCTGAACCGGTGGTTGCCATGCGCATTGAACCAAAAACAAAAGCCGACCAGGAAAAAATGGGGCTTGCATTGAAACGTTTGTCTGATGAAGATCCAACGTTTCGTATTAAGTCCGATCCTGAAACATTAGAAACCATTATCGCGGGTATGGGCGAATTGCATTTGGAAATTTTGGTAGACCGCATGAAGCGCGAATTTAAGGTGGAAGCAAACGTGGGTCGCCCCCAAGTTGCTTATAAAGAGACGATAAAAAAGACAGCCGAGGCAGAAGGAAAATATATTCGTCAATCGGGCGGTCGCGGGCAGTACGGGCATGTGTGGTTGAAAATTGAGCCGTTGGAACGGGGCGCGGGACTTCAATTTGAAGAAAAAATAAAAGGAGGGGTTATTCCGCGCGAGTATATTCCGGCGGTTGAAAAGGGTGTGCGTGAGGCGGCGGATAAAGGCGTATACGCGGGTTTTCCGCTTATTGACGCGAAGGTTACCTTGTACGACGGCTCGTATCATGAAGTGGACTCGTCGGAGGGTGCGTTTAAAATTGCCGGTTCCATGGCGTTTCAAGAAGTGGTAAAACGCGCTTCACCCATTTTACTGGAGCCGATTATGAAAGTGGAAGTAATAACACCCGATAAATTCATGGGGGATGTTACCGGAGATATTAATTCCAAGCGCGGACGCATTGAAGAAATGAGCGACCGCATGAACGTAAAAGTTATAGACGCGAAAGTGCCGCTTGCCGAAATGTTCGGGTATGTAACAAATCTTCGTTCCATGTCCGAAGGCAGGGCAAGTTACACGATGGAGTTTTCCAGTTACGAAGAAATGCCCCAGCATGTGGCAACTCAGATTGTGGAGGGGCGAAAGTAAATTTCAAGTTTTTAGTAAAAAAATACCCGATCTCGCCAACCCATAAGAACAGTTCTTTTGGGAGGCGGGACCGGGTTTTTGTTTGAGGTTAGATAATTTTTTACAGGTAACGCTTTGGACCGAGGTAGTTTTCTACCGAAGGGTGATGAACCCAGTCAATGGGAACAAACCCTTGTTGGCCCGCAAATACGCCGACCATTTTCCCGGTCTCGAGCGAAAGGACGGAGACGGGAATTCCCGGCCAACCGCCTCGGAACCAGTCTTCGGTGTAGAGCACTGAATAGGGGACGGAAAGACCGGATATGTTCCATTCTACATGGAGTTCGAGAAGTTTTTCTGGTTCATTTACGAAGTACCCGAGCTCGTGGAGCTCCCCCAATTTGGTCGGTTCTTCACTCTTGATCTTGATTCCAATTACTTCCCCGTTTAACCTTGTCTCGGATCCATTTGGAATTCCGTTGGGAACATAGTAAGCACTATGATCTAGAGCAAATACAAAGACTTCTTCCAGGAATTCACGCTCGAAAACAAGCCTTAGATTTCCACCTTCATCGCGATGTGCCCGACCAGATGGGAATGGTTTGAAAAATTTCAGCCGCTCATCGGAAATTGCCAGAAGTTCATTCGCGGTGCGAATGAAACCATTAGTACCACCTAGGTAGAATCCATGAGGCGCGTCTTTACAAAAAGAACGGCTTTTTTTTGTCGGTACGAGAGCATCTGTAAGGAAAATGAAGTCGTTACCATGCCGAAAATAAACAGCGGTGCCCGGGTCGTCTTTTGGTGTAGGATTTTCCTTGGCATATTTTTCTAAGAACATTCTGTCCAACAGGGAGAGATATGAAGACTCAAGGTTGCCAACGATGATTCTTTCTGATGTGTTCATAACACACCTCCTTTCTTGTATTTATTTCATCTATACACACAGGTTGCGACTTGTCAATTGGTTTGTTGTTTCGTATCCTACAATAATGTTTGCAAAACTTGGTGATTACTTGGATGAGTACAACATACAGCGTCCCACGCGCTATGTTTCTTCGAGCGGAGAAGAATTTGTGGTTTTGCCTGCAAAGGAGTATTCGCTCCTTACCGGCATTGATATTGAGACCTTGCCAACAATGGAATCGTTTGATAGTGTTCCCCATGTGCCGGAGGAAATAAAGGAACGCGTATCAAATGAAGCTGGTTCAGCGGCCGCTCTTGCCGCTATGCCGTTGGAAGAAGAGTTTGATATTGACAGACTTCCTTTGTAAAGGATGATTGTGGGGTTGACGATTTTCCTTTCCCTATGGTAGAGTATAAAAACATTAATTAATCATTATAATTTTAATTTTTACACCCTATGGCAGTAGAAAAATTTGAACGAACAAAACCGCATGTAAACGTTGGCACGATTGGCCACGTGGACCATGGAAAAACCACCCTTACGGCGGCAATTCTTCATTCTTTGAATTTGGCGGGAATGAAAGTGCGCCTTGAGAAAGTTGATGATATCGATAAAGCGCCTGAAGAACGGAAGCGGGGCATTACTATCGCGCTTCATCACTCGGAGTATGAATCTGAAAAGCGGCACTACGCGCATATCGACGCGCCCGGGCACGCTGATTATATCAAGAACATGATTACGGGCGCCGCTCAGATGGACGGCGCTATATTAGTGGTTTCCGCGGTGGATGGTCCCATGCCGCAGACGCGTGAACACATTCTTCTTGCGCGCCAGGTCGGCGTGCCTGCGGTTGTGGTGTTTCTCAATAAAGTCGATATGGTTTCCGATCTTGAGCTTATTGATTTGGTGGAAGCGGAAATTCGCGAACTTCTTTCCAAGTATGAGTTTCCCGGAGATACCACGCCGATTATACGCGGGTCTGCTTTAAAAGCGTTGGAAGCGACTTCCGCGGACGATGAAAACGTAAAGAAAGTTGTTGAACTTATCAAAACATTGGATGAATATGTTCCCGAGCCTGTTCGTGAAAAAGACAAGCCGTTTCTTATGCCCGTGGAGGACGTGTTTTCCATTGAAGGCCGAGGCACAGTTATAACGGGTCGCATTGAACGGGGATTGGTAAAAGTAAACGAGGAAGTTGAAATTATAGGGCTTCGCGATACGCAAAAGTCTGTTGTTACAGGTATTGAAATGTTCAACAAGTCTTTGGACGAAGGCATAGCCGGAGACAACGCGGGTTTGCTGTTGCGAGGACTCAAGAAAGAAGATGTAGAGCGCGGACAGGTTGTGGCAAAACCCGGGTCCATTACGCCGCATACGGAGTTTGAAGCGGAGGTGTATATTTTGACAAAAGAAGAAGGAGGCCGCCACACGCCCTTTTTTAGCGGATATAAACCGCAATTCTACATTCGCACCACAGATGTAACCGGAGATGTAACACTTCCGCAGGGAACGGAAATGGTTATGCCTGGAGATACCATTACGTTCCAGGTAAAACTGATTTCTCCGATTGCCTTGGAAGAGCGTCAGCGGTTTGCTATTCGTGAAGGCGGACACACGGTGGGTGCCGGCGTGGTGACCAAGATTGTAAAATAGATCAGATATGGCTCAAAAGAAGGAAGAAGAAAAACAAAAATTGCGTATTCGCATTCGTGGGTACGACCATAAGATCATTGATTCAAGTGTGCGTCAGATTGTAGAAACGGTAACACGCTATGGCGCGGAAGTCGTGGGACCTCTGCCGTTGCCAACAGAGATACGTAAATATACGGTAAACCGGTCTACATTTGTTCACAAAAACGCGCGGGAGCAGTTTGAAATGCGCGTGCACAAACGGTTGATTGATATTTTGAATCCGGTGCCTAAAATTATTGATGCCCTTACAAATCTTACATTACCCGCGGGTGTCGATATAGAGATAAAGATGGGATAGTGCCGGAACAGTTTAGAAGCGAAAATACCGGACATCGCTCCGGTATTTTTCAAATAGAGTCCCTGTGCAAAACATAAAAAAGAATCATGAAATTCATAGTAGGAAAAAAACAAGAAATGACGCAAATGTTTCGGGAAGACGGCAAAGCTGAACCCGTGACATTGGTGTTGGCGGCGCCTGTGGAGGTTTCTTTAATACGGACGAATGAGAAAGATGGATATACTGCTTTGCAGGTGAGGCGCAATAATATGCGGCGGGAGGTTCGTTTGAAAAGCCTGCATACTAAAGACGCGACGGGTATCCATGAGCTTGGCGCGACGCTTACTGTTTCGCAGTTTGCCGTGGGTGATCGGGTGACCATTGCAAGTGTCTCAAAGAGTAAAGGATTTCAGGGTGGCGTAAAACGTCATGGGTTCCATGGCGCTTCCAGCACGCACGGAGTAAAACACGCGCATCGTCAGCCGGGTTCCATCGGGGCGGGTGGCGTGCAACGTGTTCTGAAAGGTCAGCGTATGGCAGGCCGTATGGGGGGGGAACGAGTATCTATGCGAGGCGTACGTGTAGTAAACATATATCCTGATCAAAATATTATTGCATTAAAAGGCGGCATTCCCGGACATCGCGGAAGTTTGGTGGAAATAAGCGCTTAACTATGGAAACGAATGTGTACAATGCGAGCGGAGAAAAGACCGGAATGGTGCAACTGCCCGATAGTGTTTTTGGGTTGCCATGGAATGCCGCACTAGTAAAACAAGTGGTAGAAGCCGGGCGCGCGAATAAACGGGCGAATACGGCTCATACGAAGGATCGGGGGGAAGTTTCCGGAGGCGGTAAAAAGCCATGGAAACAAAAGGGCACAGGAAGAGCGCAGCATGGGTCCATTCGATCGCCTTTGTGGATTGGCGGAGGGGTTACGCATGGACCGCGCACGGAACGCGTATATGACCAAAAAATAAACAAACGCATGCGCCGTAAAGCGTTGTTGGTCTCTCTTTCGGGAAAAGCAAAGAGTGGCGAGATAGTGGTGATGGAGGATCTTTCATTTCCCAGTGGACGCGCGCGTGAGGCGCATTCTCTGTTTTGCGCGCTGGTGATGAAAGGGGGAATTGCCGATATTGGTGGAAACAAAGCAACGACACTTGTGGCGCTTCCCACGCACGATGCGTCTACGGCGCGGGCGCTTCGCAATTTACCGCGCGTGCAATCATGTGAAGCCCGAAATGTTACTGTGGAGAGTGTGCTAGGAGTAAAATATGTGATGGTCCCAAAGTCATCCCTGTTGGTTTTAGAATCTTTAGCAAAACTGGGACAATAGTATGGCTCAACAAAAAACAATTTCTGCGGACACTAAAGACGGAATAATTCTTCGGCGTCCGGTTATAAGCGAAAAAGCAACCAGGCTCAGTGAAACAGGAACCTATACGTTTTTTGTGTCGGAACGGGCGAACAAAATCATGATCCGGCGCGCAGTTGCGGCGCGTTTTAGTGTTGAAGTGCTAAACGTGCGCGTGGTTTGCACGCCGTATAAAAAAGTGCGGCGGGGTCGTCTTACTGGCTGGAATGGCGGGTATAAAAAAGCGTTTGTAACCATACGCCCGGATCAAAAAATTGAACTTGCTTAAATTCAGCATATGCGTCACTTAAAACCAACAACTCCTGGAAGGCGTGGCATGACGGTGAGTTCCCGTTCATCTCTTGTTCGGGGAGGCCCGGAAAAGAGTCTTTCTTATGGCCGAAAACGCGCGGTAGGTCGTAATAATGCCGGACGTATAACCACACGCCACAAGGGTGGCGGACACAAGCGCTTGTATCGGTTGGTGGATTTTCGCCAGGAAAAACAAAATGTTCCTGCCCGCGTGCTTTCTTACGAATATGATCCTAATCGCACCTCGCACATCGCCCTTATAGTATACCGTGATGGTGAAAAGCGGTATGTGTTGCTTCCCCAAGGCATGGCTATTGGGGCGGAGATTATTGTCTCTGAAACTGCGCCCCTGGAGCCGGGGAATCGGTTGCCTTTGGGGCGTGTTCCTGTGGGAACATTTGTATACAATGTTGAAATGCAACCGGGAGGAGGGGGTAAGCTTGTTCGTTCTGCCGGCGTGGGCGCTGAAGTGCTGGCGCATGACGCGTCTTATATGCTTTTACGTTTGCCGTCCAAAGAAATTCGTCGCGTGCATGAACGCTGTTGGGGATCCATCGGAAGGTTGGGCGCTGAAGAACATCGGTTTGTCGTGTATGGAAAGGCGGGCAGGTCTCGTTGGATGGGGATCCGGCCTACTGTTCGCGGATCTGCCATGAACCCAGTGGATCACCCGTATGGAGGTGGTGAGGGAAGAGCATTGCGCGGCACGCGCCGCCCCAAGAATATGTGGGGGAAGGGTACGCGCGGCGTGAAAACGCGTCGGAGCAAGAAATATTCAAATAATTTTATAGAGGAACGACGGAAGAAGTAGAATATCCGCGGGGTTGAAAAATCACGCAACGCATGGTATCAATAGTAATCAGCATAAAATTAAGATAATGTCACGCAGTTCTAAAAAAGGTCCGTATGTAGATGAAAAGCTTTTGAAGAAGCTTTCTAAAGCAACGCCGGGTTCGAAAGCCGTGATAAAAACATGGGCGAGAAGTTCTATGATCAGTCCTGAGATGCTTGGCTATACGATTGGCGTGCATAATGGCAAAGAACATATTGTGGTGATTATCAGTGAAGATATGATTGGGCATAGACTTGGTGAGTTCAGCCCCACGCGCAAGTTTGTACGCCATGGAGGGAAAATGCAAAAAGAACAAGAACAAAAAGCAAAAACTGCCGCAACGATAGCTCCATCGGTAAAAAAATAGCATGGTAACCGCAAAAGCACAATTAAACTATGCGCGTACGTCCCCTCAGAAGGTGCGGCGTGTTGCCGATGTTATTCGCGGCTTGCCGGTCAGCGCTGCTCGTGTGCAACTTTCATTGCTTCCCCAGCGGCCAGCGCCACTATTACAGACGTTACTCGCATCGGCGGTAGATAACGCAAAACAGAAAGGATTGGCGGAACATAATTTAGTTGTCTGTTCGCTTTTGGTGAACGCGGGACCGATGTTTAAGCGTTCTATGCCGCGCGCGCATGGCCGCGCAACTCCCATTCGCAAACGGACAAGCCATATTACATTAGTAGTGGGAGAACCTGACAACATATGACTCACACAGCACATCCATACGGTATACGATTAGGAATATTAAAACCGTGGCGTTCACGGTGGTTTGATACGCGTGGGTATCGGCAGGTGTTGAAAATAGACACATTACTACGCGAATATCTTTGGCGGGAATTGCATGGCATCTTGATAGAAAGCATCGAAATTGAGCGATCTCCCCGGGCTCTTACGATTATTATAAAAACAAGTCAACCCGGTATTCTTATCGGACGCGGCGGGGAAGGCGCGGAAAAATTAAAAACAAAGATACAGGCATTTATTTCCAAAGTAGAACACCAGCCGGGTACGGCAGGTGTCCGTGCGCCAGAAGGAGGCGTGGAAGGCCGGGGACGTTTGGAAGTGCGTCTCACGATTGAAGAGGTGCGCATGCCGGAAACCTATGCCAATATCGTGGCTCAAATGATGGTACAAGATCTTGAACGCCGGTTGCCATTTCGCCGCGTGCTCAAAAATACCATTGAAAAAACGAACGCAAACAAAGAAGTGTTAGGCGTAAAAGTCGCATTGAAAGGAAGACTTGACGGATCCGAGATGGGGCGGTATGAATGGTTGCGGAAAGGCCGTATTCCCTTGCAAACCCTGCGAGCGAATATTGATTATGCTTTACAAGAAGCCCGGTTACCGTATGGCACCATAGGCGTGAAGGTTTGGATATATAAAGGTGAAGTATTTGATAAAAAGTAAAACCCAAAGCGATCATGTTAGTTCCAAAGAAGGTAAAACATAGAAAATGGCAGCGAGGCAGAAGCCGTGGTATGGAAACGCGCGGCGTTACCTTGGCATTCGGGTCATTTGGTTTAAAGGCATTGGAAGCGCGCTGGATTAATTCACGCCAAATTGAGGCTGCGCGCAGAGCTATGACCCGTTATGTTCAGCGCGGAGGAAAGATTTGGATTAGGATTTTCCCTGATAAGCCCATAACAAAACGCCCTCCGGAAACCACGTTGGGGGGAGGAAAGGGAGCCCCGGATCATTATGTGTTTCCCGTTCGTCCCGGCCGCATTCTTTTCGAAATGGATGGCGTTACGGATGAGATTGCACGCGAGGCGCTTCGCAGAGCAGGTGCCAAATTGCCCATGAAAGTAAAAGTCGTAAGCCGCAACGAAACGTTGTCAAAATGATTGTATGAACATACGCGATATAAAAGAAAAAACAATCGAAGAGCTTTTGCAGATGTTGCCTACTGTTGAGAGACAGTTAAGTGACGCGCGGTTTAGTCTTGCGGCAGGCCGCGTAAAAAATGTAAAGGAAGCAGGGTCGTTACGGCGTACTATTGCGCAGATAAAGACGGTAATACACGAACGCAAGGCGCGGTAGCGGCATTCATTATATGGAACAGGTATATCCGAAAAAACTAAAAGGGGTTGTAGTATCCGATCGTATGATGCGTACGGCAGTCGTTTTGGTTACACGATTGCAAAAATATCCGAAGTATAAAAAATATTACAAGGTAAGTAAAAAGTTTAAAGCGCACGATGAAAACAACGAATATAAAGTCGGTGATACGGTAGTGATACAAGAAACGCGGCCGTTATCGAAGGATAAGAGATGGAAGATAGTTAGCAAAATATAATGTATATATGATTCAACCACAGACAAGATTAAAAGTGGCGGATAATACGGGCGCAAAGATTGTCCAGGTTTTTAAGGTTTTGGGCGGTACCAGGCGCCGCTACGCGCGCATCGGAGATGTGGTAGTTGCGTCCGTGAAAGTTGCCGAGCCTAAAAAAACGGTAAAGAAAAAGGATATTGTGCGTGTGGTTATTGTGCGTCAATCCCAGCCGTTTCGTCGGCAGGACGGGTCGTATATTCGGTTCGACGATAATGCGGGCGTGCTTGTGGATGGGCTTGAACCCCGTGGCGGGCGTATGTTTGGCCCTATACCGCGCGAGTTGCGGGAACGTGGATTTACCAAGATTATTTCATTGGCGGAAGAAGTGGTATGAAAATAAAGAAAGGAGACAACGTAAAAATGATTGCGGGAAAAGATCGGGGACGTACCGGAAAAATTTTGCGCGTGCTCCGTGTCCGTGAGCGGGTTGTGGTAGATGGAGTAAATATGTTGAAACGCCATGTCCGCCCGCGCCGCCAAGGACAAAAGGGGGAGGTGATTCAATTTGCTTCATCGGTGCATGTTTCTAATGTGGAGCTTGTATGCGGATCATGCGGCAAGGCAACGCGTGCAGGATACCGGTTGGAAGGCGAGAAAAAGATCCGGGTTTGTAAAAAATGTGGAAGCGCTATATAACATTATTGTTTATGAAAACGGTACAGGAAAAATATAAAGAAGAAGTTACTCCCGCTATGCGGAAACGTTTTGGATATTCTCATGCGATGGCAGTGCCACGTATTATGAAAGTGGTGGTGAATGTGGGCACCGGGCGCGTGGGGCGTGACAAAGGAGGCGATGAGGAGGTGGTAAAATATCTTTCTGCTATTACCGGACAGCGTCCGCTTCCTTGTGTCGCGCGTACTTCTGTCGCTTCCTTTAAAACGCGCCAAGGACAAGTGATAGGCCACAAAGTTACATTGCGCGGCAAGCGCATGTATGATTTTCTGGAACGGTTGGTGGCCGCTGCGATACCGCGCACGCGCGATTTTCGAGGACTTGACCCGAAAGCGGTTGATCAAGGAGGCGCCTTGACTATTGGCATTCGTGAGCATACTATTTTTCCTGAAACCATAGGAGAAGATACGCGTTTTGTGTTTGGATTGGAAACCACGGTGAATACGAACGCAAAGACACGCGAGGAAGCTCTTGCATTGTTTCGTTTATTGGGGTTTCCGCTTAAGAAAGAGTAGTCGCGAATAATGCGAATATACAAACACATGTTATATAAAATTTCAATTCGCATTATTCGTTCTTATTCGGATTATTAGAGAGTACTATGGCAAAAACATCTACAAACGCAAGGTCGAAAAAGAAACCAAAATTCACAACGCGTGTGGTGCGCAGATGTTTTCGGTGTGGGCGCAAACGCGGATATATGCGGCCGTTTGATTTGTGCAGAATTTGTTTTCGAGAGTTGGCTGTTCGCGGAGAATTGCCAGGCATAAAGAAGTCGTCGTGGTAAATGTTTAAATTTATTATGGATCCCATATCAGACATGATTATACGAATATCGAATGCGCAAGCGGTGCGGAAGCATAGCGTTGTTGTTCCTTATTCGGCAATAAAAGACGAAATAGTCCGCGTACTCAAAGAAGCGGGATTCGTTGATGATGTGATAAAACGAGGGAGGCGCAATCGTCGGGTGCTTGATATTATCATTGCGTATGATAAAGACGGCAATGCGCGTATGCATGGGTTTCGAAGGATCAGCAAACAGAGCCAACGCGCGTACGCACGATCGCGCGATTTGCGTGATTCGCGAAAGGGAGTAGGCGGCATGTTTATTGTCTCTACGTCGCGCGGCGTTATGTCTTCGCCGGCGGCCCGCATGGCGCATGTGGGGGGAGAAGTTTTATGTGAAGTATGGTAATCTAGGCGCTAGTACGTTAGGCTCTAGGCAGTAGGATTTTATTCTAAGTCCCCGTGCCTAAAGCCTACATATCTGATTTCTATGACACGTCTTTCATCAAAACCTATAGGAGTACCAGCAGGAGTAACCGTTTCAGTCGCGGATAATGTTTTTACGGTGGCCGGATCCAAAGGAACTGTTTCGCGCGTTCTTTCTCGGGAGGTGGTTTTAGAGATGTCCGAAGACGGCCGTGCTCTTAATGTAACTCCGGCGCCGAACGCCAAAGATGTCAATCATTTGGTTGGTTCGTTTTATGCGCACGCGCGGAATATGATTTTAGGTGTCTCAGTAGGTTTCATAAAGGTGTTGGAATTGGAAGGAATAGGATATCGCGCATCGGTAGAAGGAAAAGATTTACTGCTTTCCCTTGGTTTTTCTCATCCCATCCGATACACAGCTCCTTCCGGTATAGATATTGCTGTGGAAAAGAACGAAATTCGGGTATCCGGAATAGATAAAGAAATGGTCGGTCAGGTCGCGGCGGTAATTCGCGAGTACCGCAAACCGGAGCCGTATAAAGGAAAGGGTATTCATTACAAGGGAGAACATATTATCCGTAAGGCTGGAAAGAAAGCAGGAGTGGGAGCATAAATTCATAACCAATGAAACAGTTGCATCAAAAAAAGATAAAAAGACTTCGGCGACACAAGAAAGTTCGCAGTAAGGCGCTTGGTACTCCGAGTCGTCCGCGGCTTTCGGTTTTTCGTTCCAACCGTTTTGTGTATGGTCAAGTCATTGATGATGTGGCAGGGCGAACATTATTGAGTGTGCATAGCAAGGCGGTTTCTGGTGCCGTCGGAGCAAAAAAATCGGTTTCAAAGAGCGATACGGCTCGTCTTGTAGGGCAGGAATTGGCACGGAGAGCCTTGGAAAAAGACATAAAGCAGATAATTTTTGATCGCGGCGGGTATCGATATCAAGGGCGTGTTCGCGCTCTTGCCCAGGGCGCGCGGGAGGGAGGTCTTGAATTTTAAGTTACTTTAAGGAAGGATAAGGAAATGGCATACATGCGAAAGCGTTCTCAAACGCAAAAACAAAAAAGAGAAAAACCTGAATATGAGCAGAAGTTGATTGATCTTCGGCGAGTTGCCCGCGTGATGGCAGGCGGGCGCCGTTTTAGTTTTCGCGCTTCTTTGGTCATTGGGAACCGAAAAGGGGATGTGGGGTTTGCTTCTGCAAAAGGAGTTGATACTGCTCTCGCGATCGAAAAGGCGTTCAAGCAAGCCCGAAAACATATGATGCGCGTGCCTCTTACTAAGGAAGGTACTATTCCCCATGAAGTATTTGCAAAACACGCGGGATCTCAGTTGTTGTTGAAACCAGCTCGTAAAGGCCGCGGGGTTATGGCGGGCGGACCTATACGGGTAATATGCGATTTGGCGGGAATTCAAGATATTACGGGTAAGATCGTATCGCGTTCGACCAACAAGTTGAATAACGCGCTGGCAACAATGAAAGCGTTACAAAAATTAAACATGTAACTCTATGCAGCTACATACGCTACAAGCTGGTGGGAATAAAAAAACAAAGCGCGTAGGTCGCGGCGGCAAACGCGGCACGTTTTCAGGTCGCGGTACTAAGGGACAGAAGGCCCGCGCGGGGCGGAGAATTCGTCCGCAGTTGCGCGATGTTCTTGCTAAAATTCCCAAAAAGCGCGGATATCGTTTTAAGGCGTTTCGCATCCGTCCTCTTGTGTTTAATGTGGCGTTGGTAGAGCGTATGTTTAAGCAGGGAGAAACTGTTTCCCCGCAAACGCTTATAGCAAAAGGCATCCTTTCAAAAAAAAGCCGCGCGGGCATCAAGGTCAAAATTCTTGCTACCGGTAGCATTACAAAAAGTGTAACGATAGAAGGATGCGAGGTGTCGGTGTCTGCGAAAGAGAAAATCGAGAAGGCGGGAGGTCTTGTAAAAGAAAAATGAATAAAATTCTTCAAATTTTCAAAGACCCCGATCTTCGTAATCGCATTTTGTTTATGTGCGGTATTTTGGCGGTTTCTCGTTTGATAGCAGTTGTGCCTATTCCCGGCGTAGACATAGTTCAGCTCCAGAGGTTTTTGTCTGGAAACCAACTTTTGGGATTATTGAATATATTTTCCGGCGGTGCGCTGGATAATCTTTCCATCGCCATGTTGGGGTTGGGCCCTTATATTACCGGTTCTATTATTATGCAATTAATGACGATTGTATTCCCGCAATTGAAAGAAATGTACCAGGAAGCAGGGGAAGCAGGGCGTCAAAAATTTAACCAGTATTCTCGTTTACTTACGGTGCCGCTTGCCATATTGCAGGGGTATGGGTTATTGACACTTCTTTCACGGCAAGGGATTTTGGGTGATATTTCAGCGTTTGAAATGGCAACAAATATTATTATCGTGACCGCCGGCGCGTTGTTTCTTATGTGGCTGGGCGAGCTTATTTCAGAATATGGTATTGGAAACGGTGTTTCTGTTATGATTTTTGCGGGTATCGTGGCGGGTGTTCCCACCAGTATTCAACAGACGCTTGTCTCGTTTGACGCCACGCAGATTCCATTATTTGCTCTCTTTGCGGTGTTGGGGGTCGCGGTTATCGCCGCGGTGGTTTTTATTACCGAAGGAGAACGTCCTGTTCCGGTTTCGTATACCAAGCGCGTGCGCGGCATGCGTATGTATGGCGGTTTTTCTACCTATCTTCCTTTGCGGGTAAACCAAGCAGGCGTTATCCCCATTATTTTCGCGCTTTCTATTTTGTTGTTTCCACAAATGTTCGCAGGATTTTTGGCGACCTCATCAAACGCCTTTTTACAGAGTGCGGGAGATATCTTTTTACGCTTTTCCCAAAATATGTTGCTCTACGGCGCAGCATATTTTATTCTGGTTTTTTTCTTTACGTATTTTTATACCGCAGTTACATTTGATCCTGATACCATTTCCAATAATTTACAAAAGAGCGGCGGGTTTGTGCCCGGCATTCGTCCGGGGCGTCCCACGGCTGATTTTTTGAGCCATGTTATTACCCGTATTACGTTGGTTGGTGCCGGGTTTCTTGGTCTTATAGCGGTGTTGCCATTCGCGGTGCAGGCGGCAACCGGCATTGTAACACTTTCTTTAGGTGGCACGGCGCTTTTGATCGTGGTGTCTGTAGTGCTTGAATTCATGAAACAGATGGAAGGGAAGTTGGTTATGAGAGAATATGAATAAAATGCAAAATGTAAAAAACAAAGTGCAAAATTTCGGTATTCGCCTTTGGCGAATATTTTGTATAAAATAGGAGCATGGAAAAGCCACTCAATATAATTTTTCTCGGGTTGTCCGGTTCCGGAAAGGGAACGCAGGTTGGGTTGCTCAAAGAAAAACTCGAAGACTATTGGCCCATGCAGATAATTGTAACGGGTGATTTTTTTCGTGATCTTGCAAAACAAGATACTGATGTGGGGAGGCGTATAAAAAAAATACAGGAAGAAGGTGGATTGCCGTTTGATGACCTTGCTACCACTGGATGGATGTATAAGATTGCCTATACGGTAAAAGAGAACGAGGGTATTCTTTGCGACGGTTTTCCTCGTAGGGTTCCGGAAGCACAGAATCTTGACAGGTTTTTAACTTACTTAGAGCGTATTGAGCGAACTCGTGTGATATATCTTACGACATCTGAAGAAGCGGTGCAAAAGAGAATGCTTGCCCGTGGACGGGCAGACGATACCGAACAAGCTATTATGGGCAGAATTAGCTATTTTCGCGAGCGTGTTTTGCCAGTTATCGACTACTACAAAGCAGAAGGACGTTTGATGAAAATAGACGGCGAGCAAGATGTGAAAAAAGTTCATGCTGATATTGTCAAAGCGCTTGGAATATAAAATGTCATTTATTGTTTATGTCTCTCATAAAATCTCAAAAAGAAATACAAGCGCTTCTGGAGGGTGGGAAGAAACTTGCTGATGTTCTGCAGAGCGTGGTGGAATTGGTGCGGCCCGGGGTAACCACCAAAGAGCTTGATGAACTTGCGGAAAAGTTGATTACTGCATGCGGCGGCACGCCGTCATTCAAGGGCTACAGCGCGTTCGGGGCGCGAAACGCATATCCCGCGTCTTTGTGCACGTCCATCAACGACGAAGTTGTGCATGGTATTCCATCTGAAAAACGAGTGCTCAAAGAAGGAGATATCATTGGGTTGGATATCGGCATGAAATACCAAGGATTGTTTACGGACATGGCCGTTACGGTTGGGGTGGGGCGCATTGATGCCGATTCCCAGAAGTTGATAGATGTAACGCACGAGTCATTAGAGAAGGGAATTGCGGAAGTTCATCCGGGAGCACGCATTGGAGATATTGGAGAAGCTGTGCAGGTGTTTGTAGAGAGCAATGGGTTTGGCGTGGTGCGAGAGTTGGTGGGGCATGGTGTGGGACACGCGGTACATGAAGAACCCGAAGTGCCGAATTTTGGAAAAAAAGGACAGGGTTTGAAACTTGAAGAGGGAATGGTGCTTGCGCTTGAACCTATGGTAACGGCCCGTAGCCCGCGCGTACTACTCGCGAAAGATGAATGGACATGGAAAACAAAAGACGGTTCTCGCGCGGCGCATTTTGAACACACGGTGGTGGTAACGAAGGATGGGGTACGGGTGTTGACGATAGTGTAAGAATACTGTATTCTTTAAGGAAATACCCTGGATGGAGGAACAGATGAAACTTACTCTTGGTGAAATTGCTGTGGTTTGTGATGCTCTTCATGCTCGGCTTTGTTTTGGTGAGAAGGTAGGTGCGCCATACCGCTTTGATCGTGAAAACTATGAACGAGTATTGCAGAAAATATATGATTCTGGCATCGTGGTGGAGTTTGAAATCTTTCCGAAGGAAAAGAAAGGAGAGGGTGAAAAATGAGAGTTGAAGAACTTTTTTTAGGAGGATGCGTATTACCGGAAATTGATGAATGTAATTGTAAATGTCACGAGCCTGGTTCATCTATCAAACACAAAAGGCCTTGTTGCTCCCGATGCTCTCGTTGTGAGAGACGCGTACGCATCGGCTGGATAGAAAGCCACAAAACAAATTGTCCAGCCAAGAATATGGAGGGCTCATGAGATGAAAAATTTTTTGTTAAAGCATCCCTGGGTGCTAAAGCAAAATAGAAAAAATATAAACAGCCGTCATGGTGTTACCGCGGACGGCTTTTTCTTTTGATTTATGTATGCTACCATTTCTGAAAACCACGGCAGGAGGATTTTATATGCTGGAAGGTTCGCAGGTCTTGATCGTTGATTTTGGTTCGCAACTCACGCAGGTTATCCAACGAGCTATACGGGAATTGGGAGTGCGGTCAACAATTCATAAGCCGGACGGAGTGGAGCATTGGCTTTCTGAGAGTAAACCGCAGTGTATTATTTTTTCCGGTGGACCCGCGAGCGTATATGACGCAGGCGCGCTAAAGCCTCCCGGGATTGTGTATGAAATGGGTGTGCCTATTTTGGGGATTTGCTATGGCATGCAAGTTCTTGCAGAACATTTTGGTGGCAGGGTGGAGTCGGCGGGCGGTAACAGGGATTATGGAAGGGCGCATGTTACTTTTTTTCGCGAGATGGTTGGTGGCAATGATCGGTCGTATGAAGGTGAGACAGTGTTTGCGAGTCATGGTGATTCTGTGTGTGAATTACCTGTGGGGTTCAAGAAGGCTGCTGTGTTTCCCCACGGTGGTCTTGCAGCGATGGTAGATCCCGTTCGCCGTATATGGGGTGTGCAGTATCACCCGGAAGCTATGCATACGGTTTATGGAAAGCAGTTCTTGATGCGATTTTTGTTTGAAACCGCAAAATGCAAGCAAGACATTTCGCAGGATGAGATTTATATCTATACACAGGATCATGTGAAAAGCTTGGTGGAAGGCAGGAATGTTCTCGTGGGGTATAGTGGTGGCGTTGATTCTTCGGTGGCTGTGGCTTTAGTAAAGCAATCGGCGAAAAGTATAGTTGGGGTTTGTATAGATACTGGCGGTCTTCGGGAAGGAGAGTTGGAAGAAATAAAACGAAATGCAGACTCTATAGGACTCTCTTTGAAAATTGTTGATACAGCAGATGTGTTTCTAGACGCGCTTTCTGGGCTGGAAGATGCAGAAGAAAAACGGCTGGCATTTGCTAACATGTATAAGCAACTTTTTTTAAGAGAGGAGCAACAGCGGGGTGCTGATTGCGTGGTGAAAGGAAGTATAGGTCCTGATTTTATAGAAACCAAAGAGGCGGGCGCATTGATTAAAACGCATCACAATATTGATTCTTATTATATTCACCCCCTACGAGGATTGTTTAAGCATGAAGTGCGTGAGATTGGGCGTCGGCTAGGTCTGCCATCTAAAATTACAGAACGTCAGCCATTTCCGGGCCCCGGACTCTTTATTCGAATATTAGGACCCATTACGCGGGAACGTATGCAATTGGTGAGGTGGGCTGATGCGCGCGTGCGAGAAGTTCTCAGAAAAAATCAACTCTGGGATAAAATTTCCCAAACTGTTGTCGCATTATTTGTAGTTCCCACTGTGGGGGTGAAAGGAGACAATCGTGTATACACAAACTCCATCATTGTGCGTGCGGTGAGTACTCCTGATTTTATGACGGCCGAGCCCTATCCGGTGCCACTGGAAGTATGGAGAGAAGCAGAAAGCGCGCTTACACGGCATCCGGATATTGTTCGCATGTTTATTGACGTAACGAGTAAACCACCGGCTACCATAGAGTTTCAGTAAGAAAATTAATTTGGCCGTTCTTGGCGTTTCCAAGAGCGGTTTTTTTTTATTGCTTGATTACCTATTCATTATTCACTATTCTTTGTGTATGAAACTTCTCGGCATAGATTATGGCACCAAACGAATCGGGTTTGCGATGGGAGACACCGACCAAAAAATTGCGTTCCCGCGTGATGTAGTGGAAGGGCATGTAAAGGCGCTTGATTATGTAGACCGCATGATAGACTACGAAGGCGCACAGAAAGTTGTTATGGGTATTCCCGTGCGCCATAGCGGAGAAGAGGGGAGGCTTACCCCCGATATTCGCGCATTTGCAAAAGAAGTTACAGAAAAATTCGGCGTGGAAGTGCTATTCCAAAACGAGATTTTTTCGACGAAAGCTATTCAGCAAGGCACAGTCTCAAAGGATAAAACAGATGCCGCGAGCGCCGCGCTTATTTTGCAAAGTTATTTGGATAGTGTGAAATAATGAATTGTGATAGGATATTGGCATGGATACAAATAGCATCTATCTTTCCGTTATCATCCCTGCCTATAATGAGGAAAAGCGCATAGAGCGTACATTGCGCCGCGTTGACGAATATGTACGGCAACAGTCATATACATACGAAATTCTTGTGGTGGTGGACAACGCAACGGATAAAACAGCAGACATAGCGCGCGGGCTTGAGTCGGTTATTCCTCACATGCGGTTGTTGTGGCGGGATGTAAATTTTGGAAAAGGAGGATCGGTGACGCGCGGCATGACAGAAGCAAAAGGTGATATCCGTTTGTTTACTGATGCGGATAACTCAACGGATATTTCCCATTTTGAAAAAATGAAACCATTGTTTGACGCGGGGCACGATGTGGTTATCACTTCGCGAAATCCTTGGGACGCCGCGGGTGCTGGGCAGAAAATTTCCCAGCATTGGCACAAGCGTATTATGGGCATGGCAGGAAATATATTTATTCAGATTGTCGCGGTTTGGGGCATTTGGGATACACAAAACGGATTTAAGGCGTTTCGCGCCGAAGCAGCGGAGCGTATTTTTCCGCAACTCACTATCTATGGTTGGGGGTTTGATATCGAAATTTTGGCGCTCGCGCGCGCTATGGGCATGCGAATTGGCATTGTGCCCGCGCATTGGATGAACGACGAAGAGAGCCACGTACGCATTTGGAATTATTTTGGCGTTTTGTGGGAGACCGTGCAGGTACGGTGGAATCTCGTAAGAGGGAAATATGTTTTCTAAAAAAAAGAAAGAGGAAGAACTGTTTTCTGAAATGCGGAAAGATGCGGTCTCCGGTGAATGGATTTTGGTTGCGTCTGGTAGGGCAAAACGCCCGCATGCGTTTCGGCGAAAAGGTGAGAAAACCTCACCTATGGATGATTGTCCGTTTGAAGGAGAACGCATCAATGGTTCCATGCCGTTGTTGTGGTATCCGCATCCATCTAGTCTAAAAAAAGACGTGCTGGAAGACTGGTTCGTTCAGGTTATTACGAACAAATACCCCGCGGTTATGCCTCACGCGGATAGAACGTGCGCCGTTGCGGGAGATGACGGTCCGTATGAGCGTATAGACGGGGTAGGATATCATGAAGTGATTATTACGCGGCCGCATGAACGGAGTCTCGGTCAAATGACTGTTGAAGAAGCGTCTCTTGTGGTTCGTGCGTATCGGGAACGTTTTGCCGCTCTCAAAAAAGATCCGTGCATTAAATATATTCTCATATTCCACAATCATGGGCGTGAGGCTGGCGCGTCTATAAACCACCCCCATTCCCAACTTATTGCGTTGCCGATTGTCTCGCCCGATGTTCAGCGAAGCGTGCATGGGTCTAAGAAGTTTTATGAGGCGCACGCGGCCTGTATTCACTGTCGTATGATCAGCTGGGAATTGGAAGACAAAAGGCGGATAGTGTATGAGAACAAGGATTTTTTGGTGATAGCGCCTTATGCGTCGCGGATTTCGTTTGAGTTGCGTATGTATCCAAAAATACATGATCCGCATTTTGATCTGTTGCCGGAAGAAAGGATTGAAACTGCGGCAGACGCGCTTACGACCGCGCTTCGTAAATTAGGTAGCGCACTCAAAGATCCTGCGTATAACTTTTTCATACATACAACGCCGACTAGTAATCACATGGAGCATTACCATTGGCACATGGAGATACTTCCGAAAATATCGGTGCCGGCGGGTTTGGAGCTGGGCGCGGGAATAGATGTAACGGTAATAAAACCGGAAGAGGTACCTTCTTTATTACGCTGAGTATATGTTCCTCCGTTGCATATAAGAAAAATGTTCTTTATGGCCAACAGGTATTTATATTTAGAAGGCCATCGCCTGCCTGCCGGTAGGCAAGGTAGAATATTTTTCTTATATGCAACGGAGATATAGAGTTTCATAATTCACAGAAGCTACATGTTTACAATTTACTTCATACCATGAAATATCGTTTTACCTTACTGCACAGTTTATACCACTGGACTCTCAAATGGGCAGCACATCCGCACGCCTCGCGAATGCTGTTTTTTATTTCTTTTATTGAGAGCTCTGTTTTTCTTATTCCGCCGGATGTACTTATGATTCCTATGATAATTGCGGAACCGAAAAAATGGTTCAGGTTCGCTCTTATTACCACAGTGGCTTCGGTGCTTGGTGGCATAGCCGGATATTATATCGGCTATTGGCTGTGGGAAACGGCCGGGCGGGCAGTAATCGCGTTTTATGGTTTAAGTGACGCAATGGCACTCGTACAGATGAAGTATGAAGCGAACGCGTTTGCCGCTATTTTTACTGCCGCTCTTACACCCATTCCTTATAAAGTATTTACCATTTCCGCGGGCCTGTTCCATATTTCACTTGTGACACTTATTTTTGCTTCCATTACAGGGCGTGGGTTGCGGTTTTTTGCGGTAGCATGGTTGGTGGGTAAATTTGGAGAGCCTGTCAAAGAATTTATTGAAACATATTTTGACATGCTTACCATTGCCGCCGCCATGCTTTTGATTGGCGGGTTTATTGTGGTACGGTGGCTGGTATGACATCCCAAAAAAGAAAAATTCTCCTTGTTGCCAACTGGAAATGTAATCCCGCTACCTTACCGGAAGCACAACGTTTGTTTGCGGCAATAAAAAAAACAGTACCGCGGTATAATAATATAGATGTGGTTATCTGTCCGCCGGCTGTTTTTCTTTCGCGTTTCTCCGCTGTTGGCGGAAAGTTGGGAGTTCAGGATGTGTTTTGGGAAAATACGGGTGCCTATACGGGTGCTATCGGTTCCCGTATGGCGCGCAGTGTTGGAGCATCATACGCAATCATCGGGCACTCAGAGCGGAGAGAGCACATGGGGGAAACAAATGAAATGGTGCAGGCAAAAGTGAAAGCGGCTCTTGCGGCGGGGCTTCGAGTGGTGCTTTGCGTGGGGGAAAAAAGCCGCGATGGGGACGCCGCGGCATATGCCGGTTTTGTGAAAGAGGAAGTTTCTGTGGGGCTTCGAGGTGTTACAAAACAGTCTCTTGGAAACGTTATAATTGCATACGAGCCTATTTGGGCCGTAGGCTCCGATGAGGCGGACACACCCGAACGAACACTTGAGATGGCGCTTTATATCCGAAAAACTATTGCGGATCTCTATGATCGAACTGTTGCCCAAACATTTCCTGTGCTTTATGGAGGGTCAGCGAATGCAGGAAACGCGCGCGCGTTTTTGCGCGACGGAGGAGTGGATGGATTACTAGTAGGACGTGCGAGTCTGCAGGCAAAAGAATTTGGGAAAATTGTACAAATAGCAAATGAATTCTAAAAGGATTGGCCTTTATGATAGAAGCAGTTATCTTTGATTTTAACGGTGTCTTACTACAAGACAGAAAATGGCATGAAAAAGCTTGGAATGAGTTATCGAAATTCCTCAGGGACAAAGAATTAGATCAAGATGAGTTTGAACACTATGTCCATGGAAGAACTCCAAAAGATACCCTCGCGTATCTTCTTGGCCACCCCGCTTCACCAAAAGAATTAAAAGATTATTTAGACAATAAAGAAAGCTTGTACCAAAAAATAGCATTAAGCAGTGGAGATGAATTTCAATTAACGCCTTATGCAAAAGAATTATTTAAACTACTTGACGAACATGACATTCGAAAAACCATCGCAACCTCCTCTCCTTTGGTTAATGTTAAATTTTATTATCAACATCTCGATTTGGGAAGATGGTTTCCATTCCAAGATATTGTTTTTGATGACGGTACATTTCCAGGAAAACCAGCACCTGATATTTATGTAAAAGCGGCTAAGAATATACATGTTGATATAAAAAATTGCGTGGTGATTGAGGATGCGAAATCAGGGATTGAGTCCGCAAAAAAAGCCGGTGCTGGTAAAATTATTTTTATAATGAATGATGATAATCAAGAAACCGCCAAAAAACTCAACATTGATAAAGTAATTAGAAGTTTTAATGAGATCAAGCTAGAAGATTTTGGAGAGTAAGGAGTAATAATAGACAAATAAAATCTAGTATGTTTTCTAAAAATCTTCCTGTTTTTAATGATTTTGCAAACATTACCGGTAAGCGTGTTATTGTGCGCGTTGATTTTAATGTTCCCGTGGAAGAGGAGGGAGGGAGAATCACGGACGATTATCGTCTTATAAAAACAGTGCCGCTTTTGAAACGTCTTTCTGACGCAGGCGCTCGACTGGTTCTTCTTAGTCACCTCACAGAGAAAAAGACGCATCGGAGTTTTAAACCCCTGCTGGAGGGGCTACAAGAGAACATAGGCCTTCCTCTTGAGCTTGCTTATTCCATACAAGACGCGCGAAATAGTGTTTCTCGGGTAGTGTTGTTGGAAAATTTGCGGGTATTTCGGGGTGAAGAAGAAAATTCTCCCGAGTTTGCAAAAGAACTTGCTTCTTTGGGCGATATATTTATAAACGAAGGTTTTTCGCAGTCTCATCGGCCGTACGCGAGTGTGGTGGGGTTGCCACAATTATTGCCGTCTTTTGTGGGGCCGCTTTTTTACGAAGAAGTTTCCAAGTTGCAAGAGGTTTTTGAACCAGAGCATCCTTTTATGCTTATTCTCGGAGGTGTGAAGTTTACAACAAAAATGGGAGTGCTTGAACATTTCATGACGTCCGCTGATGTCGTTTTTGTCTGCGGGGCGTTAGCGAATACATTTTTGGCGGCACGAGGCATCGAAGTAGGTACATCCTCCACAGAGGAAGACATGATGCCGCGTGTTCGGGATATATTTCAGGACCGTGAAAATCTTATATTGCCAGAAGATGTTCTGGTGGAAGGCAATGAGGTGCGGCGTGTGGACGAAATTCAAAAAGAAGATTTTATTTATGACGCAGGACCAAAAACCATACTGTCGCTCATAGAGAAAATCCGAGACATGCGGATGATTCTTTGGAACGGGCCTTTGGGGCTTGTGGAAGAAGGATACACCCAAGGGACGATTGACCTGATTACCGTGTTGGCAAACTGTTCCGCAAAAGTTGTTATCGGCGGAGGAGATACCATTGGTTTTATCCGTAAACAAAAAATTGAAAAAGATTTTTACTATCTATCCACCGGCGGCGGCGCTATGCTGGATTTTTTGGCAAAAGGCACATTGCCAGGAATTGATGCCATTCTTGCAGGCAATCAGCGTATCTGATACTTCACGGGTTATTGTTGTGTTTTTTCTTTTTTCCAAATTCACATGCTATACTGCACGGCATGTGGTTTAAGGACACATCAGAATTTATGGCAGAAATGGGCCACAACCGCGATGGGGTGTGGTTTCCGCGCGTGACCAAGATTCTTGACGTTAAGTCAAAGCCGGGGCTTGATGCGTTTTTTCGTGAAATGGGGAACTATGAGTCCGCGGAAGAAGTAAAAAACAAATCGGCGGAAGAAGGAAGTTTGGTACATGAAGTCGTACAGAAGGTTGCTGTGGGCACGCCGGTTGATATTCCGGAATCTATTCGTCCGGCGGTAGAAACATTCCAAGTATTTTCTGAAAAGCGTGGCATTCAACTGCACCCTGACTATATTGAACGTCCTGTTACTTCGTTAAAAAATAAATACACGGGTACCGTAGACGCGCTTGCGGAAATTGACGGCAAGTTCGGTGTATTGGACATAAAAACATCAACCGGGTTTTTTCGGGAATATAATTTACAGACGGCGGCGTACGTGCTTGCGTTGCAGGAATATGAATCAAAACAACTTCTTTCTTTGCCGCGCGAAATCGAAACCCGTTGGATTTTGCGTATCAACCAGCATCGGGTGTGCCTCAAATGTCGGGCGACTCTACGCGAGAAAGGAGGTCGCTCCAAGGTACGGAGCAATCGGATACCCAAAAATGTCTGCGCCGAAGACGCACATGATTGGGGTGAGTCCGAGGGTGATGTAGAGCTACGCGAGTTTCCGTATTATTATGGCGATATAAAAGCATTTCTTGCCGCTAAAACTCTCTGGGAATGGGAACACAGTTGGTGGCTTCGGCAGGTGGGATACTTATAATTAAAAATATCCGCCTTCAAAGTGCAAAGCGGATGGGTTGCGATGTCCAGTCAGAAGTTTTTAGTTTCCAACTGGACAAGTTGTTCAAATTAGGCTAGCTAGGTTACGCTTCACGGACTTTTACGCATGCGCAGCCGTCGAAGCTATAATCGGGAGTAGTCGCATGGATATAGTTGATACAAAGCCCATTCTCTGTCATCACGACTTTTTTTGCCGTGAGGAGTTTCGGACCCGTATTACTTTCCGCAATGTAAAGATCACCTGGCTGGATGATTCCTTCATCCAGCAGCAAGCTAATGCCGTTAAAGTTTAGGGTTTCGCCATTGCGAAGGGCTTTAATGGTCTCATGTTTCATAGTGTCCTCCCCCCTTTCATCCGCCAACTTATCATAGACTATATATTTTGTCAAGTAGTTATCTGTTTTGCGAGTTCGTATTATTGATACATGGAAAGATTGATCATCTACACCGATGGAGGTTCGCGGGGGAATCCAGGGCCGGCGGCTTTTGGATATGTCATAAAAAATGCAGATGGGCATGTATTGAAAGAGCATGGAGAAACAATTGGCAAAGCCACGAACAATGAAGCGGAATATCAAGCGGTTATCGCCGCGTTGAGAAAAGCAAAACAATTGTTGGGAAAAGAAAACCTGAAGCGGACACATATTGAAGTGCGCATGGATTCGGAGCTTGCGGTGCGGCAATTATCCGGTGTGTATAAAATTGAGAATGAAAAATTGCAGCCGTTATTTATTGAAATGTGGAATTTGCGCGTGGAGCTTGGCGGGAACGTTTCGTTTACGCATATCCCGCGCGAACAAAATAAAGAGGCGGATCGCATGGTAAATGAGGCGCTGGATGCGGAGCAGAAAGGATTGTTTTAGAGATAGGATCTCGTTGTATGCATACGTCGAATGTTTTTCTCTTAGCTCTTCTCGCGTTTATCGCGGGCGTTGGCGCACGCTCATTTTTTGAGGTGGACGTGCGTTTTATTATGGTACTCGCGGCTGGAGGGAGCTTTTTTCTTGTGTATTATTTTTTAGATCGAAGCAAAACATATTGGGGGATTGCAGGCATGCTTCTTATAGTTTTTGCGTTTGGGATTGTGCGTTTTTCCTGGCATGAGGCGGCGCGGAAAGAGGCAACAGTTCTTGCGTACGCAAACGGGAATGCGCTTATCATCCGCGGGGTGGTAGAAGACGCGCCGGATATACGCGAAAAAAATACGCGTCTCAAGATTCGTGCGACAGAAGTAATACCAGGTGAAAACGAAACACCGCATCCGGTGGAAGGGAATGTGCTATTGTTTGCGAATCGATATCCCGTGTTTCAATACGGGGATGAAATACAGGTTCGCGGAACAGTAGAGCTTCCTGAATCATTTTCCGGATTTGACTATCCGAGTTATCTTGCGAAAGATCAAATATATGCGCTCATGTATTATCCGGATGTCGAGCTTGTTTCTTCCGATAAGGGGAACAGAATACGAAGTGTCTTATTTTCTTTGAAACAAACATTTGAACAAAGTTTGGAACGTATTTTTCCCGAGCCCCATGCCGCATTCTTAAAAGGCATATTGTTAGGTTCGCGTTCGAGTATTCCTTCTTGGCTTCTAGACGCATTTCAAGCCACAGGTGTTACGCATATTATTGCGCTTTCGGGTTTTAATATAAGCATTATTGCTGATACTATTTCACGGGTCTTAAGACGTTTTTACGTAAGCCCGCGGGGGACGTTTTGGATATCCCTTTTTGTGATTACGTTATTTACCCTAATGGTAGGCGCTTCTTCTTCGATAGTGCGCGCCTCGCTTATGGGTATACTGGTGCTTCTTGCCGCAAAAGAGGGAAGGCGTTATCAGGGTCCGAACGCGCTTGTATTCGTGGGCGCTCTTATGGTTCTGCATAATCCGGCCATTTTGCGGTTTGATGTTGCGTTTCAACTTTCCTTTTTGGCCACCGCAGGGTTATTGTTTGTCGCGCCGCGCTTAGGGCCTACATTCCATTTTCTGCCGGAATTTTTTGGTTTCCGAACTAACATGGTAACCACTCTTGCGGCTCAAATCATGGTATTACCGCTTCTGTTATATTATTTTGGCGGGGTATCTTTGGTAAGCCCGTTTACAAACATATTGATATTGTCGTTTATGCCACTTACCATGCTTTTTGGGTTTTTTGCAGGCTTGATTGGTATGGTGTGGACGAGCGCTGGCATCGTGGCGGGTGCTGTTGCGTATGCGCTTATTAGCTACCATATCTTTATTGTGAAGCTCTTTAGCTCAATTCCATTTGCTTTTCTTTCGTTTTGAGAGCGTGGTATCATGGAATATATGGCAGACATACCCACAAAACTTCTTATCGTAGACGATGAACCCGCACTGTTGAATTTGGCTTTAACCTATTTTCAACAAAGCGGTTATGATGTAAGGGGTATTCCTGATCCAGGTGATATTCCTAAAACATTAGCCGGATGGAAACCAGACCTTATCCTTCTGGATATCATAATGCCGAATGCAAACGGGCTTGATGTGTTGCGGGGTTTGAAACAAGATCCCGCCACTTCATCCATTCCGGTATTCATTTTTTCAAATCTTGATAGTGAAGATCAAATTGCCGAGGCGCTCAGCGCAGGAGCCATAGGATATCTTACCAAAGCAAATTATTCGCTTGAAGATATAGGCAAAAAAATACAAGAAATTCTTTCTCAAGCATAAAGGTCATATGCAACTCATTTTTATTATAAGCGGTACGGCGCTTGGATGGGCAGGGTTACTGGGCGCGCTGTACCTTTTTCGTGTTTTTCCGCGTGTTGCGTCTGTTCCTTTTTATTATCTCTTGCATATAATCTTTTTTGTGATTCTTAGCGTAGTTTTGCGAAGAGCGGGAGTTACCTATTCTGCGGGTGTTTTTGCGATTGTGGTAACAGGGATATTGCTTATACTCGGATTGTTTTACTGGGTGTTTATAAATCCTTCCGCCGCCGCCCGATACATAACAGTCATAGATTGGCTCATACCTTCATTGTTTGTTTTTGTGAGTGTGTATGTGGTAACACGGCTCGTGCGATAATGGTTAACATAAGCAACAAGTATGTCAATTCCCAAACTGATTGATATTCATACGCACGTCAATTTCAACGCGTTCAAAGATGATGGCGACGAGGTGGTAAAACGCACGCTCGAGAACAATATCTGGATGATTTTGGTGGGCTCACAAATCGATACCTCGCGCCGCGCAGTGGAGTATGCCGAGAAATATCCGGAAGGAGTATATGCCGCAGTGGGTTTACACCCTATTCACTTAACAGAAGCGTATGTAGACGCAAAGGAAATTTCCGAAGAAGGCGTCCTGGGTTTTAAAACGCGCGTTGAGTCATTTTCGTATGAGGTATACAAAGAACTTGCCCAACACCTAAAAACAGTTGCGATAGGTGAGTGCGGGCTTGATTATTACAGAACTACAGAGCATGGAACACATAACATGGAGCAAATTAAAAAACTGCAGGCGGATACGTTTCGCCAGCAAATTGCGCTTGCGCGGGAAGTAAAAAAACCGCTCATGATCCATTGCCGAAATGCTTATGAAGATTTGATTCAAATACTCAAAGAAGAACATGCCCAAGAAATCGGGGGCGACATTCATTTTTTTGCGGGTTCGTGGGATGTAGCAAAACAATTTTTGGATTTAGGTTTTTATCTATCGTTTACCGGAGTGGTTACGTTTGCGCGCGATTATGATGAAGTATTAAAAAATGTGCCAATGGATCGCGTAATGATAGAAACCGACGCGCCGTATGTAACGCCCGTGCCGCATCGGGGCAAGCGCAACGAGCCCTTGTATGTGGAATACGTCGCCCAAAAAATAGCTGAAATAAAAAATCTGCCCGAGACCGAAGTCTTCGAGCAGTTGGTGGGGAATACGAGGAAATTGTTTAGGTTATAGTTCTCCGGATAAGCTCTTGGAGGCCAAGATAATCTCCGGTGACTTTCCGTGTTCGGAAATGTCTCATTGGAAAGAGTCTTCCAATCCCATCGGTATAAAACTCCAGTTGTTGTTGAATCGTGGTGAACCACAGATCCATCTCGTTTAGTGGGATGAAAATAGTAGATTCATCACCTGGTTTGTGTTCTATTATTTTACCGCAATCACTCTGAGATATAGCCTTTTTGCGGGCTGTATTGTTGGCTTCTTCTTCTGTTGGGTAGATACCCAACAGCTCAACGGGTTCACCGAGTTTAAGAGAAAATCCGATAAGTACCCAAAAAAATTCTGGAAGGCTGATTTTAGGGTTATTTTTCAAAGAAAGCAGAATTCCATCCAACATAATATTTCCTCCTACTTGCAAGTAAAGCACCAAAGTAACATAAAGTCAAGTCCTCAAAAACCTTATTTTAGGATATTCTTAAGTCATGCCTCGCTATAACCATCAAAAAATTGAGAAGAAGTGGCAGGCTGTCTGGGAGAAGAAAAGGATATACCGCGCGCTTGATAGCTCGAAAAAGAAAAAGTACTACGCGATGGTTGAGTTTCCATATCCTTCGGGTGACGGGCTTCATGTGGGGCATGTCCGGAGCTACACCGCCATGGATATTGTTGCCCGCAAACGTCGCATGGAAGGATACAACACACTCTACCCGATCGGTTGGGACGCGTT
Source organism: Candidatus Ryanbacteria bacterium RIFCSPHIGHO2_02_FULL_45_17b (assembly GCA_001819815.1). Lineage (GTDB taxonomy): Bacteria > Patescibacteriota > Minisyncoccia > Ryanbacterales > 2-02-FULL-48-12 > 02-FULL-45-17b. The sequence goes on from MHNO01000014.1 coordinate 54,863, forward strand.
TGGTCTGCCTACCGAAAATTATGCGATAAAAACTAAAATCCACCCGCGTATTGTAACCAAACGCAACACCGACATCTTTCGGCGGCAATTGAAATCGCTTGGGTTTTCGTTTGATTGGGATCGAGAAATTAATACCACCGACCCTGCATATTACAAGTGGACTCAATGGATATTTTTAAAGCTATTCGAAGCGGGGCTGGCCTACAAAGCAAAAACCACTATCAATTGGTGCCCCAAAGATAAAATCGGCCTTGCCAACGAAGAAGTCGTGGGCGGCGCATGCGAACGGTGCGGCACGCAGGTAGAGAAGCGCGAGAAAGAACAATGGATGTTGCGCATTACGGCGTACGCGGAAAAACTGTTGAGTGGGCTTGAGACGGTTGATTATATTCCCGAAGCCAAAACCCAGCAGGAGCATTGGATCGGGAAGTCGGAAGGGGCGGAGCTTAGATTCGAAATTCGAGATATGAAATCAGAAATGGTTCGACAAGCTCACCATGAAAATTTTGTAGAAATTTTCACCACGCGCGCAGACACACTTTTCGGCGCGACGTATGTGGTGCTCGCACCCGAGCATGAATTCATAAAAAATTATGAATCAAGAATCACAAATTATGAAGAAGTAAAAAAATATATTGCTGAAGCGAAGAAGAAGACAGACATAGAGCGCACATCGGAGAGCAAGGAAAAAACGGGAGTTGAACTCAAAGGCATTAAAGCCATTAACCCTGCCAACAAAAAAGAAATTCCGGTGTGGATTTCAGATTATGTGCTCGCCGGATATGGCACCGGCGCTATCATGGCGGTTCCCGCGCACGATGACCGCGATTTTGCGTTTGCCAAAAAGTTTAATCTGCCAATTATTCCAGTTATTGAAGGAGAGATGAGTATCGGGGATAGTTGCTACACGGGTGAGGGGAGATTGATTAATTCTGGTAAGTTTAATGGAACGCATTCTCAAAAAGCAAAATCAGAAATTGTAAAATTTATTGGCGGCAACATCACCACCCAATACAAACTCCGCGACTGGGTTTTCTCTCGTCAACGCTACTGGGGTGAGCCTATACCGTTGGTGTATTGTGAACATTGCGCGAAAGAACAAAAATTCAAAAGCCTGGGAGAGAAGATCAATCCGGGTTGGATTCCGGTACTTGAAAACCATCTTCCGGTAGAACTCCCCAATGTCAAAAAGTATCTGCCGACCGATACTGGCGAATCTCCACTGGCTACTATAAAAAGTTGGGTGAACGTGAGGTGTCCTCGTTGCAAAGGGGAAGCGCAAAGGGAGACGGACGTGATGCCCAACTGGGCTGGCTCGTCGTGGTACTTTTTGCGCTACACAGATCCAAAAAATAAAAAAGCATTTGCCGATGCTAAAAAACTCAAGCATTGGACAGCAGTAGACTGGTACAACGGGGGCATGGAGCACACCGTATTGCATCTTTTGTATTCTCGTTTCTGGAACCAATTTTTATTTGATCAAAAACTGGTGCCCACGCGCGAGCCGTATAAAAAACGAACATCCCATGGCCTTATCATGGGTGAGGGCGGTATCAAAATGTCAAAATCAAAGGGCAATGTTGTCAACCCCGACTCGGTAGTGAAAGAATTTGGCGCAGACGCACTGCGACTCTATGAAATGTTTTTGGGGCCGTTCAACCAGCCGGTCGCGTGGGACCCGAGAGGTATTGTCGGCATGGAGCGTTTCTTGGAGCGCGTGTGGAAATTCTGTCATGCAACATATAATACGCAGCAGGGAACAAAAAAACCATCTGAACATACAGAGAGGCTTCTTCACCAAACCATTAAAAAGGTTTCGGAAGATATCGAACATCTGCGCATGAATACGGCTGTAAGTTCTTTGATGATTCTTTTAAATGAAATGGAGAAGAATAGAGAACAATGCACTGGCGCAACAGTGAAAAAGTTTTTATTGGTACTCTCGCCGTTTGCCCCGCATATTACGGAAGAACTTTGGCAATTATTGGGTGAAAAATCCGCCAAATGGCGGAGCGTTCATCTTGAATCTTGGCCAAAATATGATAAACGAAAAATTATTGATACAACATTTACTCTTGTGGTGCAGATAAATGGGAAGGTGCGAGACTCATTTGAAGTGCTACAACATGCTACCCAAAAAGAGATAGAGATGCTTGCGTTTTCTAGAGATCATATTAAGCAAGCGCTTGGAAATATACCAGTCAAAAAAGTTATTTTTGTACCAGGCAGACTTATTAATATGGTGACCTAGTTTCTTGAAGTTAGAGCCATCAAGGCGATCTGTAGTTTACTCTTTTTGGAAAGAAACATGGGCAAGGCGTCTATTAGAATTCCTGTAAGGAGTTTATTCCATTCCCTTGTCCATGTAGTATAGACATGAACCCTTTTTGGGTTCTTTTTTTGTCCAAAATCTCTACGATATGCGTTATAGTAATATGTGCGGTATTATTTCATATATTGGAAAACGAGAAGCATTACCTATTTTGTTAGATGGGCTGTATCGGCTTGAGTATCGCGGGTACGATTCCGCGGGTGTCGCTGTTGTTAACCATGATGGAAATGTGGGGCATATACGTACCACAGGCCGTGTGGATGAATTGGCCTCTTTACTTGCGGAGCATCCGATACAGGGCTCTTTTGGTATTGCGCATACGCGCTGGGCGACGCATGGCGCGCCTTCCGTGGCAAACGCGCATCCCCACGCTGATTGCAAAAATAGCGTATTTGTGGCACACAACGGTATTATAGAAAATTATGCCCATCTTCGCGCCGCATTAGAGCGCGAAGGGCATAAATTTGCGTCTGAGACTGACAGTGAGGTTTTGGCGCATTTGATCGAACGCGCTCTGGTTTTGGTGGGAAGCGCAGGAACTTTGGACGATGCCGTATCCGAAGCTCTGCGACATGTGCAAGGCACGTATGGGATTGCGGTGGTAAGCAGTAGACATCCGGAAAAACTGGTTGTTGCGCGAAGGAGTTCGCCGTTATTATTGGGAATAGGAGATGGTGAGTTTTTTGCGGCATCTGACAGCTCCGCTCTTTTGCGGCATACCCGCCGTATCGTGTATTTGGATGATAACGAGCTTGCTGTTTTGACACCTAAGGGGTATGAAGTGCGTAACATCCGACGCAAGCCCGTAACAAAGCAGGTAGAATTGCTTACCGGATCCCCTGCAGACATAGAAAAAAACGGGCATGATCACTTTATGGAAAAAGAAATTCATGAAGCGCCGGAAGTGCTTCGGAATGCCATCCGCGGCCGTGTGCTTCACGCGGAAGGAACCGCAAAATTAAGCGCGCTTGATGCTTCAGTAGAAAAACTCTCACAGATAAACCATATTATTTTTTTGTCGCAGGGCACGTCATACTACGCGGGTCTTGTGGGAAAATATATGATAGAAGAACTTGCAGGAATTCCCGCGGAAGTGGTATATGCGTCTGAATTTCGCTACGCACCGCCGCCGTTGAATGAACAAACGCTTGTGGTAGCAATTTCTCAATCGGGAGAAACAGCAGACACGCTTGAGGCGATTCGTGAGGCAAAGCGACATCATGTTCCCACGCTTGCCATTGTGAATGTGGTTGGGTCAAGCATCGCACGCGAAGCTGGTATGGGGATTTACAATTACGCGGGGCCGGAAATAGGTGTTGCGTCCACAAAAGCGTTTATTTCTCAATTGGCCGTTCTCTCGCTTGTGGCGGTTTGGTTTGGCCGTCAGCGAAATTTATCCGTATCGCGCGGAAGAGAAATTTTGGAAGAACTCCAGCAGTTGCCGCATAAAGCTGAAAAAGTCCTTTCTATGGCTTCACGCATACATACGCTCGCTGACGGATATGCTTCGCACGAACATTTTTTCTTTTTGGGAAGAAAATATAATTGGCCTGTCGCGTTGGAGGGCGCGCTGAAATTAAAAGAAATATCATATGCGCACGCGGAAGGGTATGCATCGGGTGAGATGAAGCATGGGCCCATCGCGCTTATTACGTCCGGTTTTCCTTCTGTGGTACTGGCGCCATCGGATAGCGTGTATGAAAAATCTGTTTCAACTATTCATGAATTGAAAGCGCGCGGCGGCAAAGTTCTTGCGGTGGCAACTGAAGGGAACACCGAAATTGCAAAAATTGCGGACGATGTGGCGCATATTCCACAGACGCTCGAAATTCTTTCCCCTATTCTTACGGTCATTCCTCTCCAGTTGTTTGCATACTTCATCGCGAAGAAACGCGGATGTGATATTGACAAACCTCGTAATTTGGCTAAAAGTGTAACCGTTGAGTAGATAAGGTTTTATGAAAAAGAAAAAAGTTGTTGTTATCGGGGGGGGAACAGGCACTTCTGTGGTTCTGCAAGGATTAAAGAAATATCCGGTGGATCTTTCGGCCATCATTACAACGGCGGATGACGGGAGTTCTTCGGGTGTGTTGCGTAAGGAGTTTGATATGGTGCCACCCGGAGACATTCGGCAATGTCTTGTCGCGCTTGCCGCAAAAGATTTCGGGTATCTTAATGAACGGTTTCAAAAGGGTTTTTTGCAGGGGCACACTCTTGGTAATCTTTTGATTACCCTTTTTTCCCAGCACAACAAAGATTTTCAGCAGGCAATTGACGAATTATTGCTTTTGGTAGGGGCGGAAGGGTCGCTTATACCCATGACATTGCGTCCTGTTACGCTTTCAGCGCATCTTACAAATGGGAAGATACTTGTAGGAGAATCGCGTATTACGCGGTCGCGTGATATTCATAAAAAGTTAAAAAAACTTTCTTTATCTCCCAAAACAGCGCATGCAAACCCACGCGCAGTACAAGTGTTGCTGGAGGCCGATGCTATAATTGTGGGACCAGGCAATTTGTATGCAAGTATCATTCCCGTACTGCTTCTTCCTGAAATTACACATGCGATGCGTATCGCCTACGGAAAAAAAATATATGTGGCAAATTTATTTACACAATCAGGACACACGCCGGGGTTTGGAGTAAAAGACTATCTGCATGTATTAGAGAGATATATGGGAGGAGATGTGTTCACGCATATTATCTACAATACGAAACGTTTGCCTGTTTCTTTTATAAACCAACACCGTAATGATATTGTTGGTGAAGAAATTTCTATCTCTTCCCAAACACGCGCCGATGCCAGAATGGTAGGCCGTTCACTGGCAAGCTCGTTTCCAAAAAAAGGTCTTTCCATGAACGATCCGCTCCATATAATGCGGAATCCTTTTTTGCATGATCCCGTAAAACTTGCGAAAGCCTTAATGAAAATTCTACATTCATGAAAATAATTTTTGATTTTGACAACACATTATTTCATGAAGAACCGTTTGTGGAAGGCATGCGTCAAGATTTTGGTGCCTGTGGAGTACCCGGTGATGTGTTTACAGAAGCAGCTGTCCAAGCTTATGAAGGGGAGGTGTGGCGACAGTTTCAGCATATGAATATAGTAGCTGATCGATGCGGTCTTTCAATTAACAAACTCAATAATGCGCTTGAAGCCATTATTGCCAGTGCGCATATCTTTTTATATCATGATGTATACCCGTTTTTACAGAGTGTACATTTGGATCACTCGCTTTCTATCCTTTCATTTGGGGATGATAAGTTCCAGCGCATGAAAATCGAGGGGGCTGGTATTTCTCGTTTTTTTCAGTATATTATAGTTACACAGAATATACGGAAGGACACGGATGCAAATTTGCTCAGTAACGGCGAACCCGCGCTATTTGTGGAAGATAATCCCCATGCGTTAGAAGCGGTAAAAATACATGTACCCCATATTACAACGGTGCGTATGCGGCGGGGACATGGGAAGTATGCAGATACATCAAGCGGGAGAGGGATAGATTATGAAATTACAAATCTTAACCAATTGTATACATTTTTAACATGAAAGCAGTAATCATTGCGGCAGGTGAGGGTACGCGCATGCGCCCGCTTACCTATACAACACCAAAACAACTTTTACGCGTGTGCGGTAAAACGCTTCTTGAGTATGTGCTGGAAGTTTTGCCGCCAGAAATTTCAGAAATAATTATGGTGGTTGGGTACAAGGGCGCTGACATCCAAACATTTTTAGGGAACGAGTGGCATGGAAAAAAAGTACACTATGTATGGCAGGAGAAGCCGCAAGGAACCGCGCATGCCATATCGCTTGCAAAAGATTTATTGGCAGGCGAAACGTTTTTCCTCGCTTGTTACGCTGATGATATTCATGGCGCCGAAGGTGTTGCGAAATGCGTAGCACAGCGTCGTCCTTGTTTTGTGATTGCGGAAGTGGAAGACCCGCGTAAATTTGGCGTTATCATGACTGACGAGAAGGGAAAAATAACTTCGTTTGAGGAAAAGCCGGAGAATCCAAAATCACACCTGGTCTCAAGCGGATTTTTTGTGTTGCCTATTGAAATACTTGATTATAAAACTCCCGCGCATGAAAATGGGGAAGAACATATCCCTGATCGCGTGGAAAGTATGATGAAAGAGGGGTACGAATTCTATACCGAGCGCTCCACGCGATGGATTCCTATTGGGTATCCGCAAGATCTGGAAAAAGCGGAAGCGATACTTTGTCCTCAAAAATAAAAAAGACAGCGCGGGTCGCTGTCTAGGAGTGTTGTGTGTTGTCATTGCGAGCATAGCGAAGCAATGACATAGAAGGAAATTTTGTTTTTCAGGACTTTATCCGCATCCAGTGGCCGTTACCGTCGTTTTGCATCACGTTGGGGCGGAAGTTTCCTTTCGGGTCAACATATGTATCATCAGGTATATCTTGCCGGATGGTGAGCCCTGCAACCATATACACGTTTTTTCCGATACGGCAGGGAGCTACGATTTTTCCCCCAATAAAGGATCCACTGTTTACCACTGTTTTTTTCTTTGATGTACCGTTAAAGTTGTAAAAAGTGGTCCCAGCGGATACGTTGATATCGTCTCCCATTTCGCCGTCCAACAGGTTACTGTCGCCGTACTTGGCGCTGACCCGGTGTCCCATTGTTGTACGGTTGATGTGTGCACCGAGTTTGCAATGGTCGCCGCATGAGGAATCATGTATTATGCAGCTTGCATACGTTTCAATATTGTTCCCAAGCATGGAGGATCCAATTTCTCCCCTTAGGTCACAATTGTTTCCACAGGTTGATTTACGAAAATTGAGTTTCGCCCGAAGTTTTGAGTCCTCGCCGATTGTTGCGGGTCCGACGATAAACACACCAGGTTCAACCTTTGTCCGACTCTCAATATAGATAGGGCCATCGGTCCCATCAAAAACCGTGTTGCCCATAATATGCACACCATCTCTTAGATACACGGTTCCAATTAGTTGCATGTTTGGGCCAATATAAACATCTTTTCCGAGAACGAGACGTTCTGCGAAGATGGTGTCTCCAGCTCCGGAAGGACAAATCTTCCCGGGCAATTCGCCAAGACTTGACCGTTGTATCATGTCAATCTCCTTTCCTTTTCCAAACTGACACATAGATAGCATATAAATTATTTGTTGTCAAATTATTAAAATTTTGATACGCTGTTCTTATATGCGCATAGTTCCATTAGGCACAGATCACGGAGTGGGCGCAACGCTGGAAGCGGTGCGATCGTTGAAATTAGGTGAGGTAGTGGTGATTCCCACCGATACCGCATATGGATTAGCGGCAGATGCCATGAATGAAAAAGCGGTACAAAAAGTGTTCTCCATAAAAATGCGAGGTGCTGATCACGCACTCCCTGTGTTTGTATCCGATTTTGAAATGCTCGATAAGGTTGCGGTTGCGAGCCATGAGTTGAAAGAATACATACAAAAATGCGGCTCTATCACTGCTGTGCTTCCCGCGCGCGGCTGGGTGCCGCTTTCGCTTCGCGGCGGCAAGCTCTCAATCGGCGTTCGTGTTTCCACGTATCCTTTTGTGGAGCGGCTTATAAAAGCTTTTGGCGGACCTATAACTGCTACCAGCGCGAATATTTCAGGCAGGGGTCCTTATAACAAAATCCATGATGTCATAGATGAGTTTGAAGGGGGTATTGAACCTGATGTGATTATAGATGCGGGGAACCTTCCACAAAATCCGGTCTCAGCTGTAATTGATTTTACAAAAAAGCCGCCCATGATTTTGCGAACCGGCATGTTGCCAAAGGAAGTTTTGATGGATTTGTTGGGGAGTCAAATTAGTGAGTAATATTATAATGTCAGGTCCTATGGTGGCACTGTGTTTTAAGGTAGAGTAGAAGAATGTTGTAACACATTATCATACCAATATAGCGTCTTGTGATGACCCAATTCATGTTTTGGTTATCGCAAGACGCTATAATTGTTATTAGTTGATATGTACATAACATGAAAAAAGATATTCAGATTTCAAAACTCATACAAAAAGAAACAAAGCGGCAAAAGAGCGTTATCAATTTAATTGCTTCTGAAAATTATGTTTCCCAAGCGGTGTTAGAAGCGCTTGGTTCCGTATTCACCAATAAATACGCCGAAGGATATCCGGGCAAACGCTACTATGGTGGAAACACGGTAGTAGATGAAGTGGAAAATTTAGCAAAAGAACGTGCTCTGAAACTGTTCAAGCTCTCACCCAAAAAATGGGCGGTCAATGTTCAACCCTATTCAGGTTCCCCCGCGAACCTTGCGGTATATATGGCATTAGTGCCGCTTCATGAAAAGATTATGGGCATGCGGCTTGATATGGGCGGGCACTTAACTCACGGACACAAAGTGAGCGCGTCGGGTAAGATATGGGAGCAGGTGCCATACGGTGTGAACAAAAAAACTGAACGGCTTGATTATAGAGAACTGGAAGCAATCGCAAAAAAAGAAAAACCGAAACTTATTGTAGCGGGCTTTACGGCATATCCGCGGCGCATTGATTGGGCATCGTTTCGGCGCGTTGCCGATTCTTGCGGTGCCATTTTGATGGTAGATATGTCGCATATCGCGGGGCTGGTAGCGGGCGGTGCGCATCCCTCACCATTTCCGTATGCGGATGTGGTTACTACTACCGTTCATAAAACGTTGCGCGGGCCGCGGTCTGCCATGATTTTTTCCCGTCTGGAGTACGCGCTTGCAATAGATAAGGCGGTGTTCCCGGGCATGCAGGGCGGTCCGCATGTAAACCAGATTGCGGGAATTGCCACAGCGCTTTATGAAGCTAGTCAGCCGGAGTTTAAAACATATGCCGCGCAAATTGTAAAAAACGCGCGGGTGTTAGGGGATGAACTTTCAAAGAAGGGGTGGCGCGTGGTGTCGGGGGGCACGGATAACCATGTACTGTTACTAGACACGTGGGCGCGTGGAGTTACAGGGGCCGAGGCAAGCGATGCTTTAGAAAAGCATGGTATTGTTGTAAACAAGAACACGATTCCGTTTGATGAACGCAAGCCCATGGATCCGTCGGGTATTCGGATTGGCACCGCGGCAGTAACCACGCAAGGCATGAAAGAAAAAGATATGAAGCGCATTGCGGATCGCATGCACGCCATTTTGGATGAAGTATGTCTATCAAGAACGGAGAAAAAAACACATGATCGTAGATTGTAGAAAGATTTCAGATGATGTGCGCGTGTTGATTCAGGCGGCAGTTTTCAGGTCGCGTAAAAAAATCCGCCTCGCTATTATAAAAGCTTCTCATTATGATGCGGCAAAAGACGCAGAAACAGAGGCATTTTTAAAACAAAAGCGGATATGCGGAAAAGCAGTTGGTATTGATGTGAGAGAATATGATGTGAGTGAATTTTTAACATCTCAACATGTACTGGAAAAGCGCGTATCCGCGATTGCGCGCATAAAAGAAAATGACGCGGTTATCGTGCAACTCCCGCTGCCGCCCATCATGCGACCAAATGGAGAACAGGTTTCTGTTCATACGCAGGCAGTATTAAATAGTATTCCGCCTAAAAAAGATGCTGATGTGTTGCATGCTGAATCTTTCGGCAGGTATGAAGCAGGAAGTGAAACAGCCTTAGTTCCTCCTGTTATCGGCGCGCTTGAAGAAATTTTACGCCGGGAGGCGCCGGATGTTTTAGATCATCTTGATACAAAGGTGGTTGTTGCGGTGGGGCAGGGGCTTGTGATTGGAAAGCAAGTGAACAGGTGGGCAAGCAGGAACGGCGCACGCGAATTGCATGCTTTACGGGAAGGAAGCGATGTTTCGCATTACACCAAACGAGCCGATATTATTGTCTCGGGTGTGGGGAAATCCGGTTTGATTACGGCCGATATGGTAAAAGAAGATGTGGTTATTTTTGACTTCGGGTTTTCAAAAACAAACGGCATTATTTGCGGAGATGTGGATACCGCAGTTGCCGATAAGGCGCGGTTGCTTACCCCCGTGCCGGGCGGCATGGGTCCGCTTTCGGTAACTATGCTTTTTAGGAATGTAGCGCGGATTGCGGGGGTCAAATAATGCTATTTATTTTTTATCATGTATAAAAAATACGTGTGTCTCCACGGGGACTCGAACCTCGATTTCAGGCTTCGGAGGCCTGCGCTCTATCCGTTGAGCTATGGAGACATTTCAGTGTCCGCCAGAGGCAGTCCTTCTTTGGCGGGAACAGCGAGGGTATGTTATCACATATTTTCCAACGGTACACCAGCATTGAACTACGCGGATGAGTTTATATGTGATTTGATTTGTACCATGAGTACATACAAAGTCCGCCAATAATTATGATATCATCATAAATACCGAATGGATTTCCCCTAAAGTACAGTAAAAACATAAGAAAGATACCAAAAGCCCATGGGAAAATATATTTTAGTATACTTGAGTTCATTTTGTGTCTCTATTTTACCAAGCTCGCACTTATTTTCAAAATCGCTGATGTCTCGCATGCGCGGAGCGCGTGGTGGCTCTGAATTGAATCGTGCGCTCCGGGAAAGCCCTCCAAGTATTCGGGCAGTGTGGCGGGGCTTCAATACGGACTTGGTTTTGCGAAAACTATTTTCTAGGGAAAAGGATTTCGCAAAACCGAGACTAATTTTCCCCGCCCGCAGAAAAGGGTTTGGGGAATGAATCCGTGCGGGCTTCTTTCTGATTTTTTTGGTGAGTGGGCTAATTTTAAATCCTCTAATTATTCCAACATTTTACTTCTTAAATAAAGGCACTTGCGTTTATTTATTAGAATATGCTAATATCTTTATATGACTGATTTATGCGAAGCAATGAATAAGTTTGGCAAGGGTATCGGGAGTGTCCCTCGTTATCGTATCGTGGAGGCGTTGTTTTCCGGTCCAAAAACAGTCGGCGAGCTGGCAGAGAAAACAAAACAGTCCCAGCCCCTTGTGTCTCAACATTTGCGAGTTCTTAAGGAAACTGGACTGGTGCAAGACGAACGACGAGGGCAGGAGGTGCTCTACACACTCAACACCGAGCACACCATTCGTCTCCTCAAACGTCTTTCGGAGGAGCTCAAGCCAAAGAAAAAACGAAAGACATAAGGTTGTTTATTTATCAAATTAATTTATTACAAACCTATGGCAAACAATACATTACTTCGTATTAAAATAATTGTTGGCAGCACAAGACAAAATCGTTTCAGTGAAAAGCCGGCTGGGTGGATTTTTGAGGAGACAAAGAAGCTGGAAGGCGTGGAAGCCGAGCTTCTTGATTTGCGCGACTACCCGATGCCGTTTATTGACGACCCCATGCCGCCCTCAATGGCGAAAGGGCAGTACTCAAATGAGATAGTCAAGAAATGGGCGGAAAAAATAAATGACGGCGATGCGTTTATCATTGTCACGCCGGAATACAACCACGGCTATTCCGCCGTGCTTAAAAACGCTTTGGATGTCATTTATCCCGAATGGAACAGAAAGCCGGTTGGTTTTGTCAGTTACGGAAGCGCGGTCGGCGCGCGCGCAGTGGAACAGCTTCGCCAAGTTGCGGTCGAACTTCAAATGGCGCCTATCAGAAATTCCATTCACATTCCTGTTGATATATTCTTCGCGGCGATGATGGGCAAGGGGCCGACAGGACCTGAAATGTTCAAACCAGTTCGCGAGGGCATGATGGGAGATCGCGTGCAAATATTCTTTGACGACCTGCTCTGGTGGGCGAAAGCTCTCAAAGCTGCGCGAACAAAAAGCGCGTAATATTATTTAACTCAACTATGAAAATTGCAATTTTGGGAGCCACGGGAGGTACGGGGAAGGAGCTTGTCAACCAAGCCTTAGAGCAAGGGCACGAGATTACTGCTCTTACGCGCGATCCCTGATTGCGCGGGCTGATGTAGCTGATTTTATGCTTAAGCAATTGCGGTCCGATGCCAATCTTCGTAAAATGGTATTGGTTGCAAATTAATGGTAAGTATTAACCACATGATATATACATCACTTTGGTATCTCCTGATAGGATTTCTGCTTGGCAATGGCATGCCCCATTTCCTTTTCGGCTCCGCCGGAAAGATATTCAGAACACCTTTCGGCAAAGAATCAAGTCCTCGCATGAATGTCAGATGGGGCTTGTTTAACTTCATTCTCGCGACCGTGCTTGTGTGGTGGAGGTTATCCGTACAATCGCCAGAGCGATATGATCTTGTCTTTCTTCTTGTTGGATTCTGGCTTGTAATCATTATGTTCGGCGTCTCGCTCCAAAGCTTTATCAGCGATAAAACAAATATATAACTATGGAAACAATACAAAACAAATATATCCCCGGGGTCTGCAACATTGGCGACGAAGAAATCAAAATGAGAAAACGAGCCGGCTGGGGCGGTTTAATTGCCACGATAATTCTTTGGGGGCTTTTCATTTGGTTCAATACCCCGCAAATATGGCGACTCACGCTTTTCTTCCCCGCTATGATGTCGGCAACCGGTTTTCTGCAGGCATATATGCACTTCTGCGCGTACTTTGGTTTCGCGTCGCTCTTTAATTTCGGCGATGTCGGTAAAACCGACTCTGTCGGGCAAGCGGAATTTCGCGCCAAAGACAAAAAGAAAGCATGGCAGATTGTTATTTATTCCGTTCTTATTGGCTTAGCGGTCGCTATAATCGCATTCATTATCTAAAATTTCCTCTCGTGAAAACTGCAAATAAAATTTTTACCATATATGCCCTTGCTTTCTCTTTGGTAATTACGGCTTTTGGAGCCCGCCCCATATTATCTTGTTCGCTATGGCCATTTTAGCCGTGATCCTGTTTATAAATGTCCTTAAAAAAAGATTTTTATAAAAATTTCAATTTTAGAAAAAGTACGAGGCCCAAGCAGAGATAATCTCCACAGGGGCCTCGGATGTGAACTCAGAACATGGTGCCTGCTTGTTAGTCGCGGCTGGATGACTTCAAGGACGGGGGATTCTTGAACAGAATCCCTGCCAGGAAGCTGATGCCCCACGCCTGCCAAAAAGTGATGACCTTGACCGCGAAGATCTCGGGCATCAACCAGTTCCACAGGAAGTAGGTGAGGATGACCGCGACGATGCTCACGATGGCAATGACGCCAATCGAGAGAATCCCGATGCCAATGCTGATTGCTAGGCTTTTCCTACATGGTGCCGCGGGAGAGAGTTGAACTCTCATGAGGTTGCCCTCGCAGGATTTTGAGTCCTGTGCGTCTGCCAGTTCCGCCACCGCGGCATAGTCTTTATAATGTTTCTAAAGAATCTAAAAATTTTCTCCTAAAACCACTTTTCAGAAACCGTTCTCGTTTTCTTGCTTCTCCATAATCATTATACTGTTCTTTCAAAACAAGCTTAAATGGTAAAAAGTTTTTAGCGCTGATGCCGTAACCTTTATTATGTTGCCATAATCTTCTTTCTGGGTCATTTGTAATACCAACGTACCGAAACTTTTTCGCTACGCTTTTTATGGTATAAACATATATCATGATATTTTGAGCCTGTCCGCCTCTGGCGGGTCGTGTGCGGTCGCCAAAGGCGACTAAATCTGCCAGCTTGTTCCGCTTTACCCGCCTTTGGGCGGGCACCGCGGCATTGGATATAGTCTATGTTATTTTAGCATCTTTTTCAAGAAGAAAAACGTGTTTGATTGTCTGCGTATAAATAGTTTGGTACCATAGTGATATGGTAAACATAGTAGATCATTTTGACGCTTTTTTGGGGAGGGACAGTGAAGATACGGAAGTGGAAAAGAAAGAAGAAGTGGTTTCTCCGGCACCGGAGGGGATACAAACTCTTCAAGAGCAATCTTCCGATACAGCAATTTCTTTAACCTCGCCTCTCTCCACAAATGGCGCTGATGTCCCTTTCATGGGTGGGCGGCCTAAAGAAAGTGTGTTTTGGATCGAAACATCAAAAATCAGACCAAATCCTGAACAGCCGCGCACAATGTTTGATGAGACAAAGATTCGCGCGTTGGCAGAGTCAATCCGCCAATATGGCATTCTTCAGCCAATTGTGGTTTCAAAGCGCGAGATTGATGTGCCGACAGGTACAGAAGTGGAGTATCAGATAGTTGCGGGCGAGCGAAGATATCGCGCGGCGCATATGATTGGGTTGGCGCATATGCCAGCTGTTATTCGTCGTGAGGATTCCGAGCGCATAAAACTGGAATTGGCGCTTATTGAAAATCTGCAACGCGAGGACTTGCAGCCGCTCGAAAAAGCGCACGCATATAAACGGTTGGTGAAAGAGTTCGGCTTAACCGCGGCAGATGTTGGCTTTCGGGTAGGAAAAAGCAGAGAAGCGGTTGCAAATACGATGCGCTTATTGATGTTGCCGGAATATATACAGCAGGCGCTTGTGGTAGGTCATGTTACGGAAGGGCAAGCGAGGCCTCTTATTTCGCTTGTGCATAGTCCGGAAGAACAACGTCTGCTTTTTGAGCGCGTTGTAAGAGATGGTCTTGGAGCTCGTGAGATTGAACAAGCCGCGCGGCAGATAGCGGTGAAGGTGGGTATCGCGGTACGTCCTCCACGAAAGGTGGACAAAGGCACGCACGATGCCGCTACTCGTCTCTATGAAACAAAACTCGCTGATGTATTGGGGACCCGTGTTTCTGTTAAGCGGACGCAGGATGGAAAAGGTAAAATTTCTATCGAATTTTTTTCAAATGAAGAATTACAAAACTTACTTGCCCGTATGGCGGCACTTCAGGAAGGAGGGAAGGATCAGCCAATGGACGACGATGGTATACATCCTTTAGAGGACGGGAGCACGGTAGTGATACATCCACCGAAGCAATCGGAAGATTTTTCTACGTTTACGGTCTAGGATCTCTCTTTATATGGCATAGGAAACTTCTTCCACATCGCGAATGTTCTTTAAGCGCGTGGCGATACGTTCTGCTTGTTTGGTGTCGCGGAGTTGAGCAGATAGTACAATTTCAGGATAAGATTTATTTTTTGTGTTATTAAACGTTATATGTTGTATGTTGATGCGGAATGCTGAAAAGACAGCGGAGATATCTTTTAAAAGACCCACGCGATCTTGTATGGTAAGGGTAAATTGATATGTTCCGCGCTTTTGTTGTTGCGCGTAGGCAGGCAAGGGAGTAACCGATGATTCTTTGCGCAGAGCCGCGCGGATACGGTTTTTAGCAATGGACGACTTTACAAAAGAGAGCCATTCGAGATTCGGTTTTCTGTTTTTTTGCGTAAGAATTTCTATAGTTTCTCCCGAAGAAAGAGGACGGTCGAATGGCGCCATTTTGCCGTTTACTTTTGCGCCTATCATATGGTTGCCAATGTCTGTATGAACGGCGTATGCAAAATCAACCGGCGTTGCATCCATAGGCAGATCAATAACTTCGCCTTTGGGAGTAAGCACAAAAACACGATCGTTAAAAAAGTCGATTTTCAGCGATTCTAAAAATTCTTCACTGCCTTCCGGCGTGCCGATTTCTTTTTGCCAATCGGAGAGTTTTTGTACCCATTGCATGCGCCCGGCGACTTCACCGCCCTGTTTTGGCTTTTCTCCCTCGATATATGCCCAGTGAGCCGCAACTCCATGCTCTGCTTCTTTGTGCATCTCGCGCGTTCGAATTTGGAACTCTGTTATTTTATTTCGCACACAAAAAACAGTTGTGTGAATGCTACGATACCCGTTTTGTTTTGGGAGGGCGATATAGTCTTTAATGCGTCCGGGGAGCGGTTTCCAAAGCTGATGCATTATACCAAGCACGCGGTAACAATCTTCTATATTTTTTACGACGATGCGCATAGCGAGAAGATCCGTTACGCGCGCCATGTCCATGTCGTATCGTAATAATTTTTTCCACAAACTATAGAGATGTTTTTTTCGGTAATCTATGGCTATGGGTTCTATGTGTTCGGCTACGAACGCTCGTTCAAGAACGTGCTTTACTTCTTCTCGCAAATACTGTTCTCCTTCCGGAACGCGCTTATCCACTTCTTTTTTTACCCACGCGTATTCATTTGGGTAGACCAGGGGAAACGCAAGATCTTCCAATTCACCTTTGACCGAACCTATACCCAGGCGATATGCAATAGGCGCGTATATTTCGAGAGTTTCTTCGGCTATGCGTTTTTGTTTTTCGGGGCGCACAAATCGGATTGTCCGCATGTTGTGCAAGCGGTCTGCCAGCTTAATAAGCACCACGCGGATATCTTTTGCGGATGCGAGGAACATTTTACGGAGTGATTCTATTTTCCGTTGTGCGTCATTATATCGTATAGATCCAAGTTTTGAGACTCCCTCCACCAGGAACGCGACATCTTCGCCAAACTGTTTTGCAATTTCTTTACGGGTAATACCGCAATCTTCTATGGTGTCATGCAAGAGCGATGCCATAAGAGCAACAGCGTCAAGTTGCAAGTCCGCGCATTCGGTGGCAACCGCAACAGCGTGTGTAACATAGGGTTCGCCGGACGCGCGTTTTTGCCCCTCATGCGCCTGTGAGGCAAAGGAAAAAGCCTTCTCAATCTGCAAGCGGTCATTTTCGGAATACCCGAGGGTTATGAGTTTATTATTAAATTGATCCCAATCCATAGGTATCATCTAGAATATATAGTTCTTTATGGAATTGGATAACGTAAAATCAATTTAGAAGTGCAACTTTAAGCACTATGCTTAAAGTATATGCGCACTAAAACATATAAGCAATTA
>MHNO01000015.1 GCA_001819815.1 Candidatus Ryanbacteria bacterium RIFCSPHIGHO2_02_FULL_45_17b
ACCGTAAGTGGTACCAAGCGTTAATATACCGGATGTACCACCGACCGCAACCGCGGTTGCACCCGCTCCCAAACCTATCGCCGGAGCAACAAGACCTGCCGTTACTGCTCCAGCACCAACAATTGCACCTTGACCAGCGGCAACAGCGTAGGTTCCAAGATTTTCCCGCCACGAACGTTCACCAAACTCTCCAGTGAGATAGTCGTTGAATGCTTGATTTGCAATTCCACCAATTGCTCCCACCCCACCTCCGATACATACCGCAACAAGTGGTCCAACACATCTTCCTGTCGGATCGCTTTTTACAATTGGATTATTTTCCGCATACGAATACGAGTTTAGACTCTGCGGATTTTTGAGATTTTGTCTCAGTGGATCTTCCCAGAATACCGGATCCTGGCTCGTAAACTGCCCACGTGAGCCGTCGTAATAGCGAGCGTTCAAATAGGACAATTCCGTATCTTCGTCATAGTACTGCCCGATGAACTTCCGCTTCTCATTGAAATCACTTTCCTGATTATCAACTCTTAACGCCCCAAACGGATAATAATCCAGTGTCTGCACAAGCTCTCCAACATCATCAGTTATCGCGTTTGTTCCTCCCAAGTGATCAGGGTGTATGTAGGCAACTGTGGTGGTTGAGGATTCTCCTCCGTCTGTGGTGTAGAAGACTTTAAGTCTTAGGTAATCAACGAAGAGATTGTCAACAGTCGGGTTCTTGTCGAGTCTCATGCGGAATGTTCCGTCGGCAAACTCTGTGTCTATCCATGATCTGCCCCAGGTATCTGATGAGTCTCCCAGAGTGTAATCAGTGTCGGTTGTGCCGTCTACGGTCGCGGTTTTAACGGATGTCCAGCTTAATCCATCGTTCCAGGAGAGGGAGAAGCCTACCGGAATATTGTCGGCAGACCCGCCTTCAGCCATCTCGGCTACCACTTCAATGCCGTTGATGGTTGCGCCGGATGGAATCCCAAAAGAGTAGTCGGACAGTTGAGCATCATCAGTATTGTCACAGGTGGCACTACAAGCGGCGTCAGAGTTGTTAGAGGTATTGATACGAGTGGTAGTCATATTGCCCCAGCCAGTGTTGACTTCCACGGTGCCGGTGGTTTTGAAACCAGTGTCTCCGGGTATTCCTCCACCTCCGCTATCGCTTGTATGCTCGACCGTTGCAACCAAGAGACCGCTGGGAGTAATTATGTGCTTGGTAGTCGTCGCAGAGCTTACAGAATAGAATTTGTTTGCGTAGGTCGTTGTGGCTGTGTTGCTTTCTTTAAGATAGACGCGCGTACCTGCATGATCATACCCAAAGTTGGTTACCGCAGATGTGGTACTCGCTTTCGCTAATTGTCCTTTATAGTCCCATCGGAAGTTCCAAGTACCATTGGAAAGAAGGTTACCGCTTTTGCCATATGTCTGGGTTGCTCCATTGATGCTGGTAGCTGCATGCGGATTGGTATACCCAGTTTCTGTATACGTATACGTCCCTACATCAGATTTACTGGTTATGTTTCCAATGGAGCTGTAGCCGTAGGTTTGGGTATAGTCAGATTGGGTGGTGGTTGCCATGGTGCTGGTAGCGGATTTTAAACGATAGAGTTTGTCGTACCCGTAGTTCATGGTCTTTTTGGTATCGGTGTCTGATTGATCTTGAATTTGGGTTATGTTCCCCACAGCATCATAGGAATAGGTAAGGTTTTGAATATTGCCGGAGCTATATGATGCGGGGCCACTTCCGGCAAGTACAAACGTGCTGGTTGCCGTACTCCAAAAGCCGGTACGCCCATCATCATCGGAAAAGCGAATACGCCAGTAGTAAGTGGTGCTGGAAGCAAGCGCTGAGCCTGCATATGAGAGTTCGGGACTCCGGTTCCCTTCCATGGTGGTTGCCATGGTGGTAGATCCAGAATCCCAGTAAGAATCCACCCACGCGCCCAGCGACGAAGTAGACACTTGAATACGATACCAAACAGCTTGATCCCCCTCATCAGGATCGTTATAAAGAGCAGAGAATTCAGGCGTTGGATCGGATACGGAACTTGGATTTGTTCCTCCTTCCACTTCAAGACCTATAGGAACAGAGGGCGATTCATTGGGGGGACCGTGCGTAATAACAAGCTTCGGATCCACGGAAGTGCCGGCGACATCGGCAGAATGAGGAGAAGCATCCGCAACACCCGATGCGACCCATGTTGGCTCAGAATTTTCTCGGTCTGATGATAGGCGCCAGCCAAGCTTTGTGATACCTGTTATTGCCACGGCGGCGCGCCCTGTCGCATTGAAAGTAAAGTCATTGTAAGATGAAGTGCTCCAGGAAGCGAGATCAAGACAATCCGCATAAAGAGTTGTTCCTAATTGGTCATAATCGCTAATTGAGATGCTCGTTTCGGAAGCAGGCGTTGCGGGCACCACGCATCCCGATTGATTGAAATTGGAATTATCTCCTCCATCTCCATCCAGAGAAAGCGTTGCCGAATATACCGCGTCGGTATCCGGAATGGAAGATGTATCAAAAAGCATAATTCCCCGCCCCATCTGCGCCCAGGAAGACGGATTGCTTGCGTGCGCAACCAATGAAACATTAAGTGCTGAAGCAGAATCTGAAAAGGCTGTGCCACTGGATGCGTCATGTATGGTTGACCATCCCTCGCCTACAGCCGCACGCCATACATACCCGTCCATAGATGTACTTTCTATATTTGGATCCGGATAAAACGTGGAGGTTGTGTCAGTGTAAACCGGGTAGGCAGGCTCGGCATCAAAATATTCTGCCGAAAGATTCTTTGTAAGGCGATATGAATTGGGGGACACTTCATCAAAAACTACATTGATATCTTTTGTGTTGTCCGTACCCAAGCCGCCCCGAATTGAAGAATCCCATAAAGAAAATTGTTTGAACCCAAACCCGCGTTTGTTGTCTACTTTGATACTTCTTGGTTTTCCGTTTTCATTTCGATCTACGGTATGGGGACCAGTGATCTTAATATCAAACTCATAAGAGAGTTTAGTGGGAGTGGAGTTGATGCGTACCAATTTTGAAAGACGGGGCGCGCGACCATAGTCAATGTAGTAGATGAGATCACCTTCCGGATACGCATGTTCATACACTATGTGGGTAACATTTTTATGAAGCCCTGTCGGGGTATAGAGATCTCCAACTGTTATATGTCCCGGAACGTCAGCTACATCAACTGCGGTAATTTGCATAGTCAAAGACGGTGTTGGTATTTCTTTTTCTTGAAAAATATCCCACCGATTATTGTTTACAATGGTGGCAGTCCCCGTTGAGCGAAGCGGGAACAACGCCTGAAATGGCGCTTCCGTCATTACAAACGCAGAATTATCTGACGCAAGTTTGATTGCAGTGTCTATGGATTTCCAGCCATCCTTTGCAAGATAATTTATCCATTTATTGTGGAATTCGGATTCAAATTTGGTTGTAATAACCTTTGCAACCGTGCCATCAGCCGCCCATACCTCACGTTGCACTACCCGTGCTTCCAGTGGCACAGATATGCGATTCCATGTGCGCGTTTCAAGCTCGCTTTGAAGCTCTTTTGGTAAAGGAACATTTTTTTGTTCCGCATCTGTTGGTGATACGGCAATGCCCAATTTTGAAAGGACATCGGTATTTTCCGAATTAACCACAAGGGTCTTTTTCTTGTCACCACGTCCCCGTGTTTTGGTGCTTTCTTTCCGCAAAAGAGCTTCGTCCTCACCCACCGTATGTAGAGATATTTCAGAGGATAGCACCTGTTCAGGTAACACCTCAGGGATATCCGCCACTGGTTTTTCCACCGCGGGGTTTTCCACTGCTTCATCAGGAGATTCTTCGGTGGGAGTTTCTTCCATAGCATCATTACCCGCAGAAATTTCTTCATCAGGTACTGTTTCCAATGGCAGTTCCTCTGCTGGTTCTTCGGCTATCGGATTTTCCCCTGCTGGCTCTGTCGGTGATTCTTCCCCCCTCTCTATTTCTTCAACAGGTTCTTCCGTGTTGACTTCACCAGACAATCCGGGAGGTGATACCCGATCGGCCAAATCAAGAATTGGATCAATAAAATATCCAGCATCTTCATTGAGACCCGCGCCGCCCATACCACCTGATACGGAAGTTTCGAGATGTATCAGCCGATAGAGTTGTAGTTTGTCATACGTGCGTGTTGTTACAACATCATTTGCATAGGCAATGCGTGTTATTTGTTCTGTCGGCGCATAGTCAAAATCAGTGATGACATTTGTATATCCCACATCGTTTTTTTCCTTTCGAAGTACTTTTTCCAAAAGCCCTGCGGTGTTGTAAGCATAAGTTACTTTTGAGCTGTCGGGGTACATAAGATACGTCTGGTTCCCCTGCCGGTCATACATAAAGCCCGTAGTATAATCAGTGTTTGCTACTGTTATGGTAGAGGTAGCCGTACTACCAAGTGCATTGTACCGATAATTGGTTACCGCATCTGTGGTGGTAGCGGAACACAAGAAGCCTGTGCCATTAGTACAGCCATCGTAGTCATATTCCAGTTCCATGCCGCTGCCACCCGTGAAGTTTTCCGTAAGCACACGGTTGGCATCATCATACGTAAAATTTACGGTATGGGAATCAGGGTCTACTTGGCTTGTGAGATTTCCTGCGTCGTCATAGGTGTAAGTCCAGGTGCCATAGGTGCCATCTCCCGTATCGTGCAGGTCTTCAGCGGTTAATCTTCTTCCGAGGCCGTCATAGGTGAAGTTGCGGACATTGGCAGCCGCATCGGTGATTTTGGTGAGATTTCCTAGATAGTTGTATTCATACGTGGTGGTTGCGGTATCATCATTATGTTCCAAAACATTCGTAAGACGGCCGTAAGAATTGTAGATGAGATCTTTGATGTTCGCATTGACATCCATGATAGTTGTTCCCCAGTCGTCGTACTCGTATATAGTTTCTCCTGCCGCGTTTATAACCGTTCGTATACGGCCAAGGGGATCATAGATATAGGTAGTAAAGAGCACGGTGGTTGAAGTAGCGGTTGTTTTGGAAGTGCCAGAGCTGAAATATGGTAATGATTCAGTTTGCAAAAGTCCATTCGGATCATAGGAATAATCTTTCACTGCATACCAAGAATCTTCCGCTTCTTTGCGATCTTGGATTATGCGATTGAAACCATCAAAGTACTTGTACACAGAGAACGAAGTGACGCCATCAAGATTGCGTGTTTCCAACACACTTCTTGGTTGTGAATCGGTATAGGTGTAGGAAGTTTTTGTTACGCGGGTAGTAGGAGTGGTAAGATCCGGCTGTTTTTCCGCAGTTACCCTATCAAGCCCGTCAAAGACTGTTTCAAAAATGAAGCCGTTGGGGTTGGTAATGCGTTTTGGTTTGCCGTTTGAATAATCATATGCGTAGCCCGTTACATGACCCAGCGGGTTGGTAGAAGTGGAAACATAAAGGTTACGTGCATCGTAAGTAAAAGTGGTTTCGTGTCCCAAAGCATCCGTGGTTTCTGTTACCAAGCCGTAGGAGTTATACGCGTTTGTGGTAGAAGCATGGGTAGAACTTACTTTCCAGAGTTCTCGTTTAGTTTCGTTGCCCTTGTCTACACTGCCGTTGGTAAGATTATCGTAGTAGAACTTGGTATCTTTTACGGTGGTAGTTGCGGCATTCTTTGTTATCTCTTGGGATGGAAGACCTACAATATACGGCGTGGAGCTAGCCGCATAGATGATATCGGTAATGAATTTATCACTACCAGTATCAATAAAGGAACCATCATCACTGCCTGCAACTTCGCCCCATTCAATGCGCTGGGTGAGGTTTCCCGTAGAGTCGTTGTGGGTGTATTCTTCGGTTTTTTCTTTGTGGTCGCTGTCGCCATCATAGGAGAAAGAAGTGGTGCGGGTTAGCTTTGTAAAATCGCGTTTGTAGCCCAAATCAAAGTTTTCCCATTTGTTGATTGATTTAGTATAAAGATGGTTTAAATTGTCGTATGTTTCTACCCGATAAAGCTTGTTTATCTTTGACTCATTATCCGTATATTCCCCTTTCGCCGAATTTGTGCTATTCCCCTGATGAAAATAACTCATTTTCGTATTTCCCAATCCATCAATAACCGTAGTAGTGCCAAACCCCGCAAATTTGCGGTTGCGTGAAAACGCATAATACAAATCACCCCCGCTGTAGCTGTACTGTTTTGTGGATGTTGTGGCGGAAATACCATCATGAAACTCCGTGCCTTCCACGGTATAAGCAGTATAGGGCAAATTAGGGTTCATGCCCTTACCATCGCTTGTGTAATGCTGTGCGGGTTTATAATTAATTATCGTGCGACCCCCTTCACTGTGTATTATTTTTGAAAGAATATCAGATCTTTTTCCATTATGAAGATATACATGCTTTTGATCAGGTACAGATTGAATAAAATCCGGTAATCCATCGGCATTTACATCCTCAAGGCGTACCCCCTGATCAGCGCCGTTACTGTCTACAAACTGTAAGTCAATGCTCCAACTGGTATCTTCTACCCAACCAGTTCCGTCCCCACGATTAAGATAGACTTTTTCTACCGTGGCAGGACCCGGCTGGTTATCCGACCTCAAAATATCCACAAGATTGTCCCCGTTTACATCTACAAGCCGTATGCCATATGCCTCTCCATCTGAACCAACAAAAGCTTCCGGTACCACCCAAGCCGTATTTTCTAGCCATGTTTTTTTGCCCGTATTCAAATACACACTATTAGATTCCGCATCATCCTCGGAAGTTCGAATAATATCCGTGAGTCCATCACCATTTATGTCAAGCACGCGCACACCCAAATCAGTAGCATCCCAATCTACGAATGGAAACGCTGGTAGAGTCCAACTTGAGTCTTCCGTCCATCCATTTCCATTATTGATGTATATGGTTGAAGTGGGGCTAGTATTTGAAACGACAAGATCTGGCAGCCCATCGCCATTTACTTCAGCAACACGAAGACCGGAATCAGAAAAATCATTATCCACAAAATAATATGGCGGCGTCCAATCGATATCCTCCGTCCAACCGCTACCATCTGTGTTATTTATATATGCTGCTGTCGTGCTTCCATGCCCATAGAGAAAATCAACAAAACCGTCCGCATTTAAATCAAGCATGCGCGTACCCCAATCACGCCCCGTTGCATCAGAAATAATAGGAATTGATGTCGTTGCTATGGGACTATCCTGCCACTCATACCAACCTGTGTTAGTACCTTTGTTTATGAATAAATAAGCAAACGCATCTCCATCTTGCCGCTTAACCAAGTCTGCAAAACCATCTCCGTTTACATCTCCTGACATAATGCCGTAATAAGTACTGGAGCAATAGAAACACGGAAGGCCATTATTTTCCCATGCCGAATTATTTGTCCAAGTTCCTTTTGTGCCCTGGTAATTAAAATCAATTGCAGGCAATACAACAGTATTCCCTGACTCATCCTTACCTGTTTCGGTTATGGTATCCAACAGAGACCTAACCCCATTATCCCCTGTGGTATACCCAAAATCATATTTTCGTACCCAAGAACCATCAATTGTTGCCTGAATTTGATTGATTCTAAAACGCGAGCCTGCAAAAAAACCAAATTCGGAGGAAGATGCAATATCATTTCTTCGCTCATGATAAAACTCAACCTTAAACGGACCGTCTGTGCTACCATGCCCCGTATAGGTACTTGTGGCAATATATACTTGGCTATTATCCTTAAAAAATGAATAGGAAACATAATTATCATTAGCATCCCGTACTTCTTCCAAGTACCATCGGTACACCTTGTAAGAGTTATCAGGATCATCCATGCGGGCAGCCGCGGAAGAACCAAACGTATACACGGTTCCTGATTTGTCGGTTACAGTCCAACCGGAAGTAGATGTTGAAAATTCATACCGCCGGAAACTTCCGTTTTCTATTTTTGGGCCGTAATAACTTCCTGTGGTTGAAGCAAGTTCCCCATCAAGAGAAGATGAAAAATATGTTTTGTTATAAAGATTTTCAACACCTTCCCGATTAATGCGTTCTATATATGGAATAGATATTGACCAGCCATAGCCAACAGGGCTCATCATGTCCGCGTGGTTGCTGGAATATAAAAGACTTACTGTAGGTTGAAGTCCATTTCTTCCTGGGGGAATTGAAAGCAGATAAGAATAACTGAAATCACCAGCAAACTCACCCGCACCAAGAGATAGTATGCGCGACAATGAAACTAAATCGTCCTCATGATGGATATCGCCCCCTTGCGTGCTGACAACCGCAAAAACAGACGCAGCAGCACCAAGCATAAAGACGAAAACAAAAAAGAAGACCATAAGAAGCCTTCTCCATTTCATAAATACATGTTTTTGAGTTGACGCTAAAATACTACTCAATAAATACATATTCATGATTTTACCTATTAATAGTAACTTTACAATAACTCATCCCACTTATGATATTCAACACAGACTATGCACAGGTTAAAACGTTAACCGCTTTTCTCAATTTCCACCGTCAAAAACATGCCTATGTATCTATTGAAGGGCGCAAGCGTAAACTCAAGTGCTTTTATAACCGGATACGTAAACGATGGCAAAAGTTGGCGCATGGTAACTCCTCCGCTTACAAGATACCGAAGCGGTGTATGCGACCGCCGTGTGCGAATTTTGAGAGCCGGAAATTCCTTTTCAAACTGCGGTCTGTCGCGATAAAACAAAATCCACGGGAGAGCGCTGTTTGCGGAAGAAAGAGGACCGGTTGAAGGAAACTCCCACCCCGCCGAAATATCAAACGGCTCCTGATGAAAGTGCTTGTATAAAAACCTGCTCCAAAAAGTATTTGCGGGCTCAATCATAATTATTTTCCCGCCTACAATGAGACATCTTGTGAGTTCTTTAAAAAACGCACGAGTATCTCCAATGTGATGCAAAACATCCAGCATAATAAAGGCGTCCACAGAATTATCAGCATACGGCATGTGTACTACGGAAAACTGTTTATCAACCCCGGGAAGAGGAAGAACATCGGATGTGGTTACTTGAGGAATAACGTCCTTGATAAAACCGCAACCACTCCCCAGCTCCACATACACGGGAGCGCTGTTTTTTTGCGGAAGCATTTTTTTTAATTCCAGATAAAAATCCGTATAGAGGCGTTTTAAGAATGGTTTTTTTCTTATGATACGACCATACACCACTGTTGTTTCAGGATCATCCACGTCTGTAATATCCCGCACATCCGGAAGCCCAAGCAGTTTTTTGGGAGATATCGCGCATACGCTTACCATGGCAAATATCAAAAGAAACGCATCGATTTGATATCGGAAGCGTGCGCCGGCGGAAAGACCCGTGGCAAGCACACTCGCCGCTATAAAATATCCTATTACCAAAACCAGAAAAAATGCCTGTCTCCGTGTTTCTTTTCGGCGGAGAGATATCACGGCACCCGCGAGCGCGCCTACGCTTACCAAAAGCCAGAATAGTCTCCCCAACCCTATCACAAACAATTCTAGAGTATTGTATTCACGTAACGCGGCACGCACTTTTGCCTGCCAATCATCATTAACCAAAACCGCCGGCGTAAGATAATTATGGTGAGCTTTTATCTGCTCATCAGTGGGTCTTTCAAAAAGAACCGTATAGCCGTCATTGGTAAGCATGGATAGCGTACTAATGGCGATGAGTTTTGAAAATTCTGCCGGGTACTCTAAGATAAATATCCGAAGCGCATCCGGCGCGCCCCCACAACGCGAAACGGCATCCACATACTCCGGAAGATGTACCGTGGTATTCCAATCACTTACATCAACCCTATTCTTTATTGCCAAAATACTGGATATGCCCCAACGACATGCGTTTTTCTCAGTGTTGGTAGTAACCACGTACCGGCCGGATACGGTATAATTTCGCGCGACCCACGGAGCTAACGCGATGATAATCACAGAACAGAACACCAGTATATTCCGAAGTCCGATTTTTGCGATAACCATAAACAACAACGCAGGCAACACCAAAAAGAGTCCCGCCGGTTTGGTATAGACTGCAAGCGCAAAAAAACCAGCCGCCGTATATATATCATGGGTGTTTGCGTCCTGTTGGGCGCGAAGGAGATAGTAACAAAAGGCAAGAACAAAAAGCACAAAAAATGTCTCCGGCATCATGAGAATATGAATAGCGGAAATAAGCGGTTCAAACACAAAGAGAACCGCGACTACCACAGCCGCTTTTTGAGAAAGAAAGAATGCTCCAATGCGATATGCAAAAAGAGCACTCAACCCCCCCACGACAGCCTGCAAAAGCGCCACCATCACAAAGCCATAGGGCACATACAAAGAAAAGAAACCAAGAACGACCGGATACAGCGGCATAAATGCCGTTGTTTGTTCAAACGTCAAACCATCTTCACCCATAAACCCGAACCCATGACCAAGAAATATATTTCGTCCCATGCTTGCATAGTGCTGAGTGTCGGCCCACACAAAACGATCCATGCCAAACAAAAAAAACACAGTAAGCACCAGTAGTATTTTTATGCTTATGATAGACAAGAGGAGAATTTTTTCCGTTTTCATCATAATTCAATGATGGGTATCAAGTGGTAGCTAAAGGAAAGCGATTTCCGAACAGGAGCTGCGGAGAGGGGGTGGTCTTTTTGGAAAACGACTTTCCTTTGACCCATCGCCAGTTTATTTCAACACATCATTCCGGCAATGTAACGAGACATACAAGGACATGTTCAAGGGAACAAAGGATGGAAAATGAATGCTGCGCGTCACGGTAAAATTCTTTTTGAGATATTCCAAAATATAGCGATGGTTTGATGGATGAATTTTTCGCGGATCTTCCCCCGCGATGCGAAAGAGCGCATCTGTTATAAAATTTTCAACCGGAAACGAAATAATAATATCACCGCCGGGTTTTACCACGCGCGCGATTTCCGAAACTGCCTGTTCTGAATTTTCAATATTTTCTAGCGTACTCACTATCACACAACAGTCAAACACACTATCTTCAAACGGCATGTTCATAATATCACCGGAAATCAACTTGACACGATTGCGTATGTGATAAAAATCAAGAAGTTTCCCCACCGCTTCCGTTTCCGGATGAATGTCCAGGGCAGTGACGGTTTCAGCAAGTTCTGCAAGTGTAGGCAAAAAGATACCAGAGCCGTATCCGATTTCAAGGACATTCTTGTATTTTTTTCCTTCTGGAATAAGGGAGAGAGTGTTTTTCAAACGCTTCCGATACACAATGCGCGCAATCGGATAATAATGAAAAAATACCGGATCCTCATCGTTCGTTTTTGTCATTAAATGCCGCGGCGGGATAATGAGTTTCATATCTGCCATTATATAAATTTTATCTTCCACATGGCAAACAAGGTCATTTTAAGTAATATCCAGCCATGCTTCCATCGCTGGATATTCGTATAACCATACGTACGTGCCTGATACCGCACGGGAATTTCCACGATTTTCAAATTGAGTTTTGCCGCTCCAAACAGTAAATCAAAATCGCCAAATGGATCAAAATCACCGAAATACGCTCTGCCTTTTGCAATTTTTTCGTAGTCCTTTTTAAAAAGAACTTTGGTGCCACAGAGCGTATCTTTCAAGCGCTGTCCCAAAAGCCAGGTAAACGCGATGCTAAAAAACTTATTGCCGAGAATATTCAAAAAACGCATTGAATCGTCTTCAAGCTGGTAGACAAGCCGCGAGCCGTTTATAAACTCACCCTTACTGGAAGCAATCGCGCGGTAAAACTTCGGCAAGTCTTCCGGACGCACGGTCAAGTCGGCATCAAGGATCATTAATATTTCACCCTTCGCCATGGAAAAACCTTTTCGTACCGCGTCCCCTTTTCCTTTGCCATCCTGTTTTACAAAACGGATATTTTTACGGCCCGCGTACTCTTTTTCAATGCGTTCTATTTCTTCATAAGTACCATCAGCAGATCCACCTTCCACAAAAATAATTTCCTGATAGGTGCCAAACTGTGGCATGCGCTCCACCGCTCCTCTGATGTTGCCGCGTTCATTTCGCGCAGGAACCACAACTGATACGGAATATTCTTTTTTGTCACGAGAAACAGGCCGCGCCACCACATATTGTATAAGCCCTAACGTAGAAACAAGAGGTAAATTCACCACAAGCCCATTAAGAAACGTAGAAAACAGTGGAATGTACAAAGGGAAAATCATTTTTTTTCCATGTTTTACCACCTCAAAACCACCAAGCGTGAGCAAGTTTTCAATATCGCGCGCGGAAAGCCAATTTTGAAGAGGCTGACGCGATTTTATGCGCAAAAATTCCGCAAGGCGCAGGAATGGTTCCCATATATAATTGTAATACGTTATCACAATACGTGTGTGTTCATTACACACACGTTCAAGGGACGCAAAAAGACGATCAATATCATCAAGATATCCTACAAGATCAGATAGTATTACATAATCAAATTTTTCACCAAGCACTACTTCCGCCGCATCTCCGGTCTTCCATTCTAAATGAGGATATTTTTGAGCGGCGACTTCAACCATCTTAACGCTCATGTCTATACCCACACCACGAGAAGGTTTTATATCAGCGAGAAGATCACCCGTTCCCGATCCGAGTTCCAATACCGTTTCTCCTTCGGGCACAATAAATCGCATCAGTTTGAGAAGCACTGCGTGATAATACCAATTCTGCGCTCTCCACGCATCACGTTTCTCCGCTTCTTGGTCGAAGTAGTTAATGAGTTCCTTGTTGAGCATACCATTCAATTGTTTTCTGTAATCCTTCCTCAAAACTTGTTTTTGCGCGAAAGCTGAAAAACGTTTCGGCACGGGATACATCAAGCATGCGGCGCGGCTGGCCATCGGGTTTGGAACTGTCCCAATGAATCTCTCCTTCATAATTCATGACTTTGCAAATCGTCTCTATCAAATCCTTTATAGTAATTTCCATGCCCGCCCCCACATTTACCGGCTCGGGACCATCGAATTTTTCGGCGGCAAGCACAATGGCTTCGGCCGCGTCTTCCACATATAAAAACTCCCTGCTCGCGCTTCCCGTACCCCACACCTCAATAAAGGGCTTATGTTCTTTTTTCGCCTCGCTCACTTTCCTGATAAGCGCGGGGATTACATGCGAGCTTTTTGGATCAAAATTATCACGCGGACCATATAAATTTACAGGTAAAAGATAAATCGCGTCAAAGCCGTACTCCGTGCGATATCCCTGCGCCTGCACCAAAAGCATTTTTTTTGCGAGACCATAAGGCGCGTTTGTTTCTTCCGGATACCCAATCCATAGATCGTCTTCCTTAAATGGCACGGGCGTAAATTTAGGATACGCGCATACCGTGCCTACCGCCACGAATTTTTTTACGCCTGCCTGCCGAGAAGCTTCCATCATCTGCGTACCCATCATAATGTTGTCATAAAAAAGAGCCCCGGGATGTTCACGATTGTAGCCGATGCCTCCCACATTCGCCGCCAAATGAATAACCAATTCTTGCCCTTCTACAACTTTTTGGCAATTCTCCCATTTCCGCAAATCATATTCATTTTGTCGCGGAATAGAAATGCTCTCCCTCGGTACACCGCGAGCCAAAAGATTTTCTACCACAAACGAGCCCAAAAATCCCGCTCCGCCCGTAACAAGTATTTTCGAGTGCTGTAATTCCATGCTTCAAAATTAGCAGACTTTCATAATCCTATCAAGTTGCCATTGCCATATATACTTCAAAATGTTACAAGTGAAGAAAATACAGCATCGGAGGTATAAGCATGAAAAATGCAAAAGAGCTCCTTTATGACATGGAATCAGCCGCAAGAATATCCGGAGCAGTGCTCCTTAACACACAAAAGCACGCGAGAGATCTGCTAACTCACAAGGATTTTTTAACCAGTGCAGATCTTGATTCAGATGCCATAATTCGTCATTGTCTAGAAACAAACTGTCCATCTATTTCCTATTCCTCCGAAGAGAGAGAACTAAAAGATATAAAAAAGGGATGGTTAGTTGATCCTTTGGATGGTTCGTGGAACTTTTTCAGGCAGGATGATAACTGGGGTATCTCTATAGCCTATATGCAGAGCGGTCGCACGAAAGCAGGCGTAGTATATCTTCCGAGAAAGAGGCAGATGTTCCTGACAGATGGAAAACAGGTACAGGCAAATCAATCTGACTTCTTGCTTAGTCAAATGTCGTTGCCAATAGGTGTAAGCAAACGAAGCACGTTAAAAGAGTGCTCCGTCTGGACAGAT